>NZ_JBHVOL010000085.1:0-1013 GCF_042887925.1 Kitasatospora sp. NPDC057904 | reverse complement strand
GCCACCCTTGAAAGAGTGCGTAATAGCTCACTGGTCAAGTGATTCCGCGCCGACAATGTAGCGGGGCTCAAGCACATCACCGAAGTCGTGTCATTGCAGCATATAGGGCCAACGCCTGCTGTGATGGGTAGGGGAGCGTCGTGTGCCGGGTGAAGCGGCCGAGGAATCGAGTCGTGGACGGTATACGAGTGAGAATGCAGGCATGAGTAGCGATACAAGAGTGGGAAACTCTTGCGCCGATTGACCAAGGGTTCCTGGGTCAAGCTGATCTGCCCAGGGTAAGTCGGGACCTAAGGCGAGGCCGACAGGCGTAGTCGATGGACAACGGGTTGATATTCCCGTACCCGCTTTGAAGCGCCAACGTCGAACCAGATGATGCTAAGGCCGTGAAGCCGTCCCGGAGCCTTCGGGCAAAGGGAAGTGGTGGAGCCGCCGGTCCAAGTCTGTAGTAGGTGAGCGATGGGGTGACGCAGGAAGGTAGTCCAGCCCGGGCGGTGGTTGTCCCGGGGTAAGGGTGTAGGCCGTGAGGTAGGCAAATCCGCCTCACATTAAGGCTGAGACCTGATGCCGAGCCGATTGTGGTGAAGTGGATGATCCTATGCTGTCGAGAAAAGCCTCTAGCGAGTTTCATGGCGGCCCGTACCCCAAACCGACTCAGGTGGTCAGGTAGAGAATACCGAGGCGTTCGGGTGAACTATGGTTAAGGAACTCGGCAAAATGCCCCCGTAACTTCGGGAGAAGGGGGGCCATTCCTGGTGATGGGTCTTGCACCTTGAGCTGGGGGTGGCCGCAGAGACCAGCGAGAAGCGACTGTTTACTAAAAACACAGGTCCGTGCGAAGCCGTAAGGCGATGTATACGGACTGACGCCTGCCCGGTGCTGGAACGTTAAGGGGACCGGTTAGCTTGGATTCGTCCAGGCGAAGCTGAGAACTTAAGCGCCAGTAAACGGCGGTGGTAACTATAACCATCCTAAGGTAGCGAAATTCCTTGTCGGGTAAGTTCCGACCTGCA
>NZ_JBHVOL010000084.1:0-1018 GCF_042887925.1 Kitasatospora sp. NPDC057904 | reverse complement strand
CTTTGTTGTGTTCTACCATTATTGTAAACGCTTTAATTGAAAATTCCAACTATAATATGCTTGCCAGTCTTTTTGCTCAAAACGAAATTGAAGTAATTTGCGGCGGCTTCTGCTATGATAATATGGAAAAATGCAGATATAGGGTGTGACAGTGTGAAAATCGGAATTATCGGCGGCGGAGCGGTAGGCCTTTTATGTGCTTACTACTTATCGTCCCGCCATCAGGTAACGGTCATTACGCGGCGGACGGAGCAGGCTGATGCGATTAACTCAGGCGGTATACGGCTTGTGAAAGACGGAATAGAATGTACGGCGGCATGCAGAGCGCAAACGGGCATCACTTCCGGATTCGACCTCTTAATCGCAGCCGTTAAACAGCACCAGCTCAGTGCTGTGCTGCGGGATCTTGAGACGATAAAAGAGACGAATGTGCTGTTTTTGCAAAACGGCATGGGACACATACACGACATGAAAGATTGGCAAACAGATCATTCGCTTTATGTCGGCACTGTTGAGCACGGAGCAAAAAAGATATCAGATCATGCCGTTGAACATACGGGAGCGGGAGCCGTAAGATGGAGTGTATTCAGCGCATCCCGGCCGGAAACGATCAAAAGCATCTTTTCCGGCATGCATCGGGATTTTCCCGTATATGATGAAAACGACTGGTATCGGCTGTTAACGGGAAAACTGATCATAAATGTATGCATCAACCCGTTAACTGCATTGCTGCGCGTGAAAAACGGAGAGCTGTTAAGAAATGACGCTTACAAAAAGTATATGAGAAACGTATTTGAAGAAGCGGAGACAATTCTTGGCCTCGCCGATAGAGAAAAAGCGTGGAACAAGGTTTGCGAAGTGTGCAGACTGACGGAAAAAAATCATTCTTCCATGCTCGTCGATATCATGGCAGGCAGGCGGACAGAGGTTGATGCGATTATCGGCTACCTTGTAAAAGAAGCGGAAAGCCGCGGATTGCCGGCCGTTCATCTCACGTTTTTACACCGCAGCATAAAAG
>NZ_JBHVOL010000083.1:0-1030 GCF_042887925.1 Kitasatospora sp. NPDC057904 | reverse complement strand
CTGAGGACAAGCCCTCGGCCTATTAGTACCGGTCAACTCCACCCCTTACAGGGCTTCCATATCCGGCCTATCAACCCAGTCGTCTACTGGGAGCCTTACCCTCTCAAGGAGGTGGGAGTGCTCATCTCGAAGCAGGCTTCCCGCTTAGATGCTTTCAGCGGTTATCCCTCCCGAACGTAGCCAACCAGCCATGCCCTTGGCAGAACAACTGGCACACCAGAGGTTCGTCCGTCCCGGTCCTCTCGTACTAGGGACAGCCCTTCTCAACACTCCTACGCGCACAGCGGATAGGGACCGAACTGTCTCACGACGTTCTAAACCCAGCTCGCGTACCGCTTTAATGGGCGAACAGCCCAACCCTTGGGACCTACTCCAGCCCCAGGATGCGACGAGCCGACATCGAGGTGCCAAACCATCCCGTCGATATGGACTCTTGGGGAAGATCAGCCTGTTATCCCCGGGGTACCTTTTATCCGTTGAGCGACGGCGCTTCCACAAGCCACCGCCGGATCACTAGTCCCTACTTTCGTACCTGCTCGACCCGTCAGTCTCACAGTCAAGCTCCCTTGTGCACTTACACTCAACACCTGATTGCCAACCAGGCTGAGGGAACCTTTGGGCGCCTCCGTTACCCTTTAGGAGGCAACCGCCCCAGTTAAACTACCCACCAGACACTGTCCCTGATCCGGATCACGGACCCAGGTTAGACATCCAGCACGACCAGAGTGGTATTTCAACGGCGACTCCACAACAACTGGCGTTGCTGCTTCACAGTCTCCCACCTATCCTACACAAGCCGAACCGAACACCAATATCAAGCTATAGTAAAGGTCCCGGGGTCTTTCCGTCCTGCTGCGCGAAACGAGCATCTTTACTCGTAATGCAATTTCACCGGGCCTATGGTTGAGACAGTCGAGAAGTCGTTACGCCATTCGTGCAGGTCGGAACTTACCCGACAAGGAATTTCGCTACCTTAGGATGGTTATAGTTACCACCGCCGTTTACTGGCGCTTAAGTTCTCAGCTTCGCC
>NZ_JBHVOL010000082.1:0-1032 GCF_042887925.1 Kitasatospora sp. NPDC057904 | reverse complement strand
ACTAAGCAGTTCACGAGACAACCGTGAATTCTCCGCCGGTGGGGACTTTAAATACGTTCCGGAAAGCGTGTAATATTTGTTGTCATAGCTCATCTGCCAGGTGTAGAAGGAGAATCCGGTTTTCGCACAGCGATTACCGGTTTTTATGCTCATGTACCTTGATGTACAAGGAGTTTCTGAAGACGTTATTTGGCGTCTTTTGTTATTTTCGACTTACAAAGATTTCGATCGATGAATCCGTAATCAGCGTATTCCCTGTCGATTTTGCGTACCTACTTGGGTTAATGAATAATATGTAAGGAAACGCTAATTTCGTATAATTTTCAAGGGAGGACGAAAAAGATGGACACAAATATTCGCGTTAAAGTTATGTATGATGACACGGTATATAATAAGTGGGGCGAGATTATTAATGAAACTTATGCCGGCGAGATTATCGATGCTATCCTTAACGAAGACACTGAAGAATATTTTGGAAAAGATCATGAAGGTCGCGAAGTATTTGTCGCATCTCTCGACATGTACGGTGAGCTCGTATTAGAGCCTGGATTTAAATTAGTAGACGACAAATAACGCAATCAGAACGAGGCTTCCGCACCCTGTGGCGAGGTCTTTTTGTGCTTGCGTTTTACTATGGATCATCCGGAATGTGCTTACGAGCCTTCCGGTACGCAAGTTATCAATAGTCTCCTTCGGGCGTTTCCCCAACGCCTATCCGACTTATCTTTTCATCTCCTTATATCCCCTTTTCGGACGTTACCGATGCTTCGGATCATCGGGCTTCCGAAGGAGCTTATTGAACGTAAATAAAACACATATTGGAGGAATTTAATTTGGCTAAAGGGAAGAAAGAGTATTCTTTTAAGAACTGCACTGTAAATGTTGATGAAGATCAAATTATTGAGCATAAAGGTGATGGCATACACATTCACTCATTATCTAAATACCTAAGAGAGCTTGAAAGCAAAACAGATCCAATTGATTTCACGTTAAAAAGTGACAGTGATGTTGTTCCTCAAGAAACTGAAGGAC
>NZ_JBHVOL010000081.1:0-1033 GCF_042887925.1 Kitasatospora sp. NPDC057904 | reverse complement strand
CGGCTGGATCACCTCCTTTCTAAGGAGCAATATGCCGCTTGCAGGCGAATGTCCTGCACGGTTGCTCATGGGTGGAACGTTGACTATTCGGCACACTTGGTAGGGCCTGTCAGTACTGCTTCGGCGTGGAACACAGAGTCTGTATCGGGTGTGTCGGGCACGTTGTTGGGTCCTGAGGGAACGGAAACGTTGTCTCAGTGGTTGCCGGCCTCACTTGACGTGGTCTTCGGATCGTGGAGGGTGTGTGACTGGTCGTTGTTTGAGAACTGCACAGTGGACGCGAGCATCTGTGGCCAAGTTTTTAAGGGCGCACGGTGGATGCCTTGGCACTAGGAACCGATGAAGGACGTGGGAGGCCGCGATAGGCCCCGGGGAGCTGTCAACCGAGCTTTGATCCGGGGGTGTCCGAATGGGGAAACCCGGCAGTCGTCATGGGCTGTCACCCGCTGCTGAACACATAGGCAGTGTGGAGGGAACGCGGGGAAGTGAAACATCTCAGTACCCGCAGGAAGAGAAAACAACCGTGATTCCGGGAGTAGTGGCGAGCGAAACCGGATGAGGCTAAACCGTTTGGTGTGAGACCCGGCAGGGGTTGCCAATGCGGGGTTGTGGGAATGAGCTTCAGTCGTCTGCCGGCGGCTGGGCGAGTCAGAAACCGTATGGGTAGTCGAAGGACATGCGAAAGGTCCGGCGTAGAGGGTAAGACCCCCGTAGACGAAATCTGTACGGCTTGCTTGCTCATCTCCCAAGTAGCACGGGGCCCGAGAAATCCCGTGTGAATCTGGCGGGACCACCCGCTAAGCCTAAATATTCCCTAGTGACCGATAGCGGATAGTACCGTGAGGGAATGGTGAAAAGTACCGCGGGAGCGGAGTGAAATAGTACCTGAAACCGTGTGCCTACAAGCCGTGGGAGCGTCGTTCACCAGTTTACTGGTGGGCCGTGACTGCGTGCCTTTTGAAGAATGAGCCTGCGAGTTTGCGGTGTGTAGCGAGGTTAACCCGTGTGGGGTAGCCGTAGCGAAAGCGAGTCC
>NZ_JBHVOL010000080.1:0-1088 GCF_042887925.1 Kitasatospora sp. NPDC057904 | reverse complement strand
CACCGTGCGGCGGTGGTGGCGGCCGACCGCGACGAAGCCCTCGCAGCACTCGACGCCCTCGCCAACGACCAGGACCACCCCGCCCTCCACCGCGGCGAAACCACCACCCCCGCCCGCCTCGCCTTCCTCTTCACCGGACAAGGCAGCCAGCACCCCGGCATGGGCCGCGAACTCCACACCAACCACCCCGAATTCGCCACCGCCTTCGACACCGCCTGCGCCGCCCTCGACCCCCACCTCGACCACCCACTGCGCGACATCGTCTTCGCCCACGAAGGCACCCCCCACGCCGCACTCCTCCACCAGACCCGCTACACCCAACCCGCCCTCTTCGCCCTCCAAACCGCCCTCCACCACCTCCTCCACACCTGGGGCATCACCCCCCACTACCTCGCCGGCCACTCCATCGGCGAAATCGCCGCCGCCCACGCCGCCGGCATCCTCACCCTCCAAGACGCCGCCACCCTCGTCACCACCCGCGGCCGACTCATGCAAGCACTCCCCACAGGCGGCGCCATGACCGCCATCCAAGCCACCGAAGAAGAAATCCTCCCCCTCCTCAACGAACACGTCTCCATCGCCGCCATCAACAGCACCACCTCCCTCGTCATCGCCGGCGACGAACCCCACGTCCAACACATCGCCGACACCCTCGCCACCCAAGGCCGACGCACCAAACGCCTCACCACCAGCCACGCCTTCCACTCCCCCCACATGGACCCCATCCTCGACGAATTCCACCGCACCGCCACCCAACTCACCTACCACACACCCCAAATCCCCCTCATCACCAACAACGGCGACCCCACCACCCCCGAATACTGGACCCACCACATCCGCCGAACCGTCCGCTACCACGACACCGTCCACACCCTCCACACCCACGGCACCACCCACCACCTCGAACTCGGCCCCCACCCCACCCTCACCCCCCACACCCCCAACACCACACCCCTCCTCCACCACAACCACCCCGAAACCCACACCCTCCTCACCGCACTCGCCACCACCCACACCCACGGCCACACCCCCACCCCACCCACCACCACCCACACCCACCCCAACCTCCCCACCTACCCCTTCCAACG
>NZ_JBHVOL010000079.1:0-1141 GCF_042887925.1 Kitasatospora sp. NPDC057904 | reverse complement strand
CTAATTGAGTATCCACATAAACTTCTGTATTGTTGTTAAATTTACTACACTGAACTATAAGAAATACCCCGATAATACCCAAACATAAAATTATTAACTTTTTCATCACTTCTCCTTTAGTTTCTTCGTCATCCCTCATGCTGTTGTACATATTTTAAAGTAACTTAAATGATTTGTTTATCGATACAATACATATCGAATCCTTGTTTTATAATTCTTGCCTTTCCATTAGCTGCAGACCAACTTTCACTTATCTTTTCAATAAAAGAAAAAAGTTTGTGCTCTAATTTTCCGGGCGTAATCTTCATAACATTGCGAAAGATTTTCCTATAGCGTAAACTCTCTTCAAACTCAATCATAAATTCATTTAATTCCTTATTCCATGTATCCAACTTTTGATCATTGAGACTGTAGGAAGATCGCTTAAATGAGTAAGGCGGATCTATAGAATAGAGTGTTACTGGCATACCTTTGTAAAGGATTTCTGAATAGTGTTGACTTTTTTTAACTCCCCAGCTAAGGTCATTCTCCTTAAAATACCTATTAATCTGTGATTCTAATTCTTTAAATCTTAAGTATGATTTATATAAGGAAGGATTCTTTCTTGCTCTAGTTACTTGAGCATAAATTGTTGGAGCTCCTGTTATCTTGGCCCAAATTGTACGGTGTGTTCCATCACCGTAAACAGCATAAAAGTCATCATCTTCATAATGAACCAATTTCACTGGTGAGTGTTGATAATAAGTGTGAAATTCTTCTAGACTTTGTTTTTTCAAGAATTCAAAAGCTTTTTCACATCGGCCAATGTCAATATTATCTGTACCGTTATAACACGCGTGATCAAACCAAGACACACCACTGGTTCCCCTGAATCCTAAACTCTTAATTTTTTTTAACGGAACATCCCGATATAGTTTTTCGCTGTTTCCGACTTCATCATAATACAATTCATATGGATACTCACTTATATTTTTGGTTTCCTTCATTTCCTTAATATGAAATTCACATAAACCCTTTTCAAGAAGCAATTTTTCAAGTTTATTTTTCAAATTTCTCCCCCCAAGGACGTCTCAATATCATTGACAACTCATGCCCTCCGGCACGGTGCGACCACACGCCGCACCGTGCCGGAGGTGGACGC
>NZ_JBHVOL010000078.1:0-1151 GCF_042887925.1 Kitasatospora sp. NPDC057904 | reverse complement strand
TCGCCGCGGTCGTCACGACGGAAGCCACCGCCGGCCGGACGGTCATCGCGACGGAAGCCGCCGCGGTCGTCACGGTCACGGTTGAAACCGCCACCGGAGGGACGGTCGCCGCGGTCGTCACGACGGAAGCCACCGCCGGCCGGACGGTCATCGCGACGGAAGCCGCCGCGGTCGTCACGGTCACGGTTGAAACCGCCACCGGAGGGACGGTCGCCGCGGTCGTCACGACGGAAGCCACCGCCGGCCGGACGGTCATCGCGACGGAAGCCGCCGCGGTCGTCACGGTCACGGTTGAAACCGCCACCCGAGGGGCGGTCGTCACGACGCGGACGCTCGTCACGGTCGTCACGACGGAAACCACCCGACGGGCGGTCGTCACGACGGAAGCCACCACCGGAGGGACGGTCATCGCGACGGAAGCCGCCGCGGTCGTCACGGTCACGGTTGAAACCGCCACCGGAGGGACGGTCGCCGCGGTCGTCACGACGGAAACCACCGCCGGCCGGACGGTCATCGCGACGGAAGCCGCCGCGGTCGTCACGGTCACGGTTGAAACCACCGCCCGAGGGGCGGTCGTCACGACGGTAGCCGCCACCGGAGGGACGGTCGTCACGGCGGTAACCGCCGCCCTGGCGGTCGTCGCGGTCGCGGCCGTAGCCGCCACCGGCGGGACGGTCGTCACGGCGCGGACGCTCGTCACGGCGGTAGCCACCCGGGCGCTCGTCGCGGCGAGAGCCGCCACGGTCGTTGGACCAGCTCCCGCGGGACCGGGGCTCGTAGCCTCGGCCGTCGTCCGATCGACGCTCGGGACGGTCCTGGGGCTGGTTCGACATCGTGGTGACTCCTTCTCCTGCTTCAGCTCTGCCGCGGACCGGGCCGTACATCTCGCCCTCACGCGGCTGCGTGCCGGCCTGCTGGCCGCACGCCTTCTCCATTGTCCGGCATCCGGGAACACTCCGCGTCCGGGCGGAAGCCCCGGCCTTGCCGGCCGTGCACGTTCGCAAAACACAAAAAGGCCGCGGCCCCCGCTAAATCGCTGGGGCCGCGGCCTTGAATAATTGTTCGGCGGCGTCCTACTCTCCCACAGGGTCCCCCCTGCAGTACCATCGGCGCTGTGAGGCTTAGCTTCCGGGTTCGGAATGTAACCGGGC
>NZ_JBHVOL010000077.1:0-1226 GCF_042887925.1 Kitasatospora sp. NPDC057904 | reverse complement strand
GCAGTAGTGAATACACTATTAGATATTAATGAGAGATTCAAAGTAGGCAGCGAAGATAAAATCATTGCCCTATCATCGATGAGCTTTGATTTATCTGTCTATGATATTTTTGGAGCACTCATTAGTGGAGCCCAGTTAGTATTAATTCCCGATCTCTTAGATGTGGCCAGCATTCACCAGATCATGATCGAAGAAGAAATCACGATATGGAATTCGGTTCCGGCCATTATGGATATGTATCTGGAAAGCACAAAACAAGACACAGTGCGGAGATCTGCAGCAGAGCGCTTACGTATGGTGATGCTAAGTGGAGACTGGATTTCTCTTGGTTTGCCGGAGAAAATCAAAACAAGAATGCCAAAAGCACAAGTGATCGGGTTAGGTGGAGCAACGGAAGGCTCTATATGGTCCATCTATTTCCCAATCACAGAAGTGAAGCCAGAGTGGAAAAGTATCCCTTATGGATATCCGTTGAAAAATCAACAAATTTACGTACTGGATGATTGTGGAGAAGAATGCCCGGTAGGCGTTCCAGGAGAACTGCATATTGGTGGAAAAGGAGTCGCCGCAGGTTATCTCAATGAAGAAGAGAAGACGAAGGCCGCCTTTATCAACCATAGATTAGGGTATCTGTACAAAACAGGTGATTATGGTGTCATGCGTCAGGAAGGATATGTAGACTTCCTTGGAAGAAAAGATAGTCAAGTAAAGATACGTGGACATCGTGTCGAACTGGGAGAAATAGAACACTGTATCAATCATTTGCCAAATATTCACCAGTCCGTAGTCGCTGATTATAGTGATTCACATGGAGAGAAGCAGCTGTGTGGGTATATTGTTGCAGATGAGGCAGTAGAATTGGCAGAAATAAAAAGAGAGTTAGCCAAATATCTGCCTGATTATATGATCCCGGCACAATTCATACAGGTAGATGAGATTCCACTATCTGCAAATGGTAAGGTAGATCGTAAATTATTGCCGGACCCGGAAAAATATATTGAAGAAAGTAAGATGATAAGGGGTTATGAGGCACCAAAGACCCAGACGGAAAAATTGGTAGTAGAGGCATTTGAACATGTACTTGGTATGGAAAGAGTAAGTGTAAACGACAATTTCTTTGATTTGGGTGGAGATTCGATTAAGGCTATCCATATTCTAAACAAGATAAGAGAAGCTGGATACGATAGCTCCATGCGAAATCTTTTGATGGAGAGAACACCGAAGCT
>NZ_JBHVOL010000076.1:0-1318 GCF_042887925.1 Kitasatospora sp. NPDC057904 | reverse complement strand
TCATTATGCTTGCGGGAACGGTCGGCGGGTATGGCGGCCGTTTGTGCAGGATGGCAGGGGCGCATGCGGTCCACAACGGACTCAGTTTTCTCCAGGAGACACATCAGGTGCTGCATGGCCAGAAGGTTGCTTACGGCATATTGGTGCAGCTCGCGCTCGAGAATCGGAGACCTGAGATTGAAGAGCTGCTTCCGTTTTACCGCCGGCTCGGTTTCCCTGTCAGCCTCTGTGATCTCGGCATCCTTGACAACCATGAGGAAGCCAAGCGCCGCATTGCTTCTCACGCCTGCCGGGCGGAAGAATCGTTATGTTTAATGGGGCAATATCGCGAGAAGGACGTGTCAGCTGCGATTGAATCGCTCGAATCAGCGCAAAAGACAGGATAGAGCTTGTCATCTATCTTGTCTTTATTTTTTGAATATTTCCGTTATAATGAGTGGGGTATAGAAAGGGAGGGGCCAAAGGACATGTATCAGGCGAAGAAGATGTTGTTATTAGGATCAGGCGAGCTGGGGAAAGAAGTCGTCATTGAAGCGCAGCGGCTCGGGGTTGTCACTGTAGCCGTTGACAGCTATGAGCATGCTCCCGCCATGCAGGCCGCGCACAAAAGCTATGTGATTGATATGCTTGATAAAGCGCAGGTCAGAGAAGTCATTGAGAAAGAAAAACCGGACTTGATCGTGCCGGAAGTGGAAGCCATTGCGACGGATGAGCTGCTGAAGCTTGAGGAAGAAGGTTTTCACGTCATTCCGAATGCGCGTGCGGCAAAGCTGACGATGGACCGTGAAGGCATCAGACGGCTTGCGGCAGAGACGCTTCATCTTCCGACTGCCGGCTATGAATTCGCGAATACATATGAAGAATTTAAAGAAGCGGCGGAAACAATCGGTTTTCCGTGCGTGGTAAAGCCGCTGATGAGCTCTTCCGGAAAAGGGCAAAGCGTGTGCCGCTCGGCTTCCGGGCTGAAAAGCTGCTGGGACATGGCGATGGAAGGCGGCCGGGTGAAAAACGGCCGGGTCATCGTTGAGGAATTCATTCCGTTTGAATCAGAAATCACTCTTCTGACAGTGCGCGCGGCGAACGGTACGTCCTTTTGCGCGCCGATCGGACATGAACAAAAAGACGGTGACTATATTGAATCATGGCAGCCTCATCATATGACGGAACAGCAGATTGAAGAGGCGAAACACATTGCGAAAAGCATTACGGACGAGCTCGGCGGATACGGTTTGTTCGGGGTGGAGCTTTTCCTTACTGAAGATAAAGTATATTTCAGCGAGGTGTCTCCCCGTCCGCATGATACGGGACTCGTTACGCT
>NZ_JBHVOL010000075.1:0-1384 GCF_042887925.1 Kitasatospora sp. NPDC057904 | reverse complement strand
GGGTCTGTACGGTCTTCGGTGTAACTCCCGATCAAGGAAGAACACCTGATGAGCGACGTGATCGTCTCTGCTGAGGCGGTTGAGGAAGTCCGGCCGGTCGAGCTTGCGCCGGATGTGCTGGACGAGCAGTTGATCGGGCAGTTGGTCGACCGGGCCCGCGCCGGGGGCGTCAAGCTGACCGGCGAGGGCGGTCTCCTGCAGCAGCTGACCAAGCGGGTGCTGGAGGCCGCCCTGGAGGGCGAGATCACCGACCACCTCGGCTACGAGAAGCACGACCCGGCCGGTGCCGGCTCCGGGAACTCCCGCAACGGCGTCCGGTCCAAGACCGTGGTCACCGACGTGGGACCGGTCGAGATCGACGTGCCTCGTGACCGGGAGGGCAGCTTCGAGCCGCAGATCGTGCGCAAGCGCCAGCGCCGGCTGACCGGTGTCGACGACATGGTCCTGTCCCTGTCGGCCCGGGGCCTGACACACGGTGAGATCTCCGCCCATCTGGCCGAGGTCTATGGCGCGAGCGTGTCCAAGCAGACCATCTCCACCATCACCGACAAGGTGCTCGACGGGATGGCCGAGTGGCAGAACCGCCCGCTGGACCCGGTCTACCCGGTGATCTTCATCGACTGCGTGCACGTGAAGATCCGCGACGGTCAGGTGGCGAACCGCCCGATCTACGTCGCGCTCGCGGTCACCGTCGAGGGCACACGCGAGATCCTCGGCCTGTGGGCCGGCGACGGAGGCGAGGGCGCCAAGTACTGGCTCCAGGTCCTCACCGAGATCAAGAACCGCGGCGTCTCGGATGTGTGCATGGTCGTCTGCGACGGCCTCAAGGGCCTGCCCGACGCCATCGAGACCGTCTGGCCGCAGGCCATCACGCAAACCTGCGTCGTCCACTTGATGCGCGCGAGCTTCCGCTACGCGGCCCGACAGGACTGGGACAAGATCTCCAAGGCGCTCAAGCCGGTCTACACCGCTTCCACGGCGAAGGCGGCCGAGGACCGGTTCCTGGAGTTCCAGGAGTCCTGGGGCGACAAGTACCCGGCGATCGTGAAGATGTGGTCGGACGCCTGGGCCGAGTTCGTCCCCTTCCTCCAGTTCGACACCGAGATCCGCCGGGTCGTCTGCACCACCAACGCGATCGAGAGCGTCAACGCCCGTATCCGCAAGGCTGTCCGCGCCCGCGGCCACTTCCCCAACGAGCAGGCCGCGTTGAAGTGCGTCTACATGGCCATCATGGCGCTCGACCCGACCGGGGCTGGCCGCAAGCGCTGGACAACCCGCTGGAAGGCCGCACTGAACGCCTTCGAGATCACCTTCGACGGCCGGCTCTCCATCGGCCGCCGGTAATACAAATCAACCTGAGTTACACCGTTGGCTGGACACACCC
>NZ_JBHVOL010000074.1:0-1404 GCF_042887925.1 Kitasatospora sp. NPDC057904 | reverse complement strand
GGTGATGGAGGATGAAAGAAAGAAAACAAAAGAACAAACCGAATGAAAATCCTGAACATCATGATTTAACCGATCCGATTCCGCTGGAAGAGCTGAAAGAAAACGCCAATGACGAAAAACACAAACATGACCAAAGGGACAATTCACAAAGTGAAAGAGATTATGATACAAAATAACAGACTTGTCCGAAAGCCGCCGCTGGAGGCGGCTTTTTTTACGATGGCTGGATAAATATGCTGAGCTCAGCTTCCGCCACAGGCTTCCCGGCAACGGAAGCTTTCGCCCGGCCGAACACAAAACCGCGTCTGATTCGCGTGACCTCAAAAAAAAGATCCAGACGGTCTCCCGGCAAAGCGGCACCTAACCTTTCCGCTTTCTTCACCGCGGATAAGAGACCGAGGCCGTCACCGCCGGTAATTCCCGCGCAAGCCGCCGTTTGGGCCATTGCTTCAACGATGAACGAAAATGGCATCTCTCTTTGGGATTCAGTTATAAACCAGTCATTTTCACTGATGTTTTTGTAAGCAGCCGCCCATTTTCCGGCTTCACTGTTCGTCGTGCCGTCAATCAAAAGAAACGGAAAACGATGGGGCAATAGCTTCTGATTCATCACGCAGCCTCCCTTCTCTCTCATTATAACGCAAGAAAAAACCCGCGTCCCCCGACGCGGGTTCATTTTTATTGATTGAGCTTTTTGAGCACGATGCCGTGCAGCGGCTCATGCGGCTGAATACCGCAAATGTCTTGAAGAACGCCGCTCGTGCCTTTTTCCGCGATAAGCTTTTGCAGCTCAACCGCTTCCGGATCATCCTGATAGTCAAAGCGCAGGGCGGCGGCGATGCCTTCTGCCAGCGCGTTCGGTTCTTTTATTTTTTTGGCCGGCCCTACTAATCTGTCATTCGCTCCGAGTTTTCTAAGCGGTGATCTGGCGACTCTTGTCACATCATCCGTGATGTATTCATTTTCAAAGCGGCCGATGATTTTCTTCATGTACTGCTCGTGTTCGGATTGCTTAAAGCCGTACGCTTTCACCAAGTACTCGCCCGTTTCTGAAAGTGCATCGTACACGACACGCCGGATTTCCGGATGGCCGATGGCCTCTTTGACGGTTTTTAATCCGCGCTGATAGCCGACGTACGCCGTAACGGCATGGCCGGTATTGACGGTAAACAACTTTCTCTCGATGAAAGGCGTAAGATCATCCGTAAACAACGCACCTTCCAGTACCGGCTGGCCGCCGGCAAAGCCGGTTCTGTCTATGACCCATTCAAAAAACGGTTCTACGGATACTTTCAGCGGATCTTCATGGTGCTGAATCGGCACAATCCGATCCACCGCAGAATCCGGGAAGCCGACCGTCCGGTTCACGAGTTCCCGCTCCGCTTCCGTCAAATGTCCGAAAAC
>NZ_JBHVOL010000073.1:0-1406 GCF_042887925.1 Kitasatospora sp. NPDC057904 | reverse complement strand
CACCGAAATTCCCCTTATCATCATCTGTTTCGGAGTCGGCCATATTTTGAGAAACAAGATATAGCTGATTTTTAAAGGAACGTCCTACACGCTTCATATCCTTAACTAATCGCTTACCGCCGCGGGCTTTAGTCAACGTCCAAGCTTCATCGAAAATGATTGCTGTCGGATCATCATGACTGCGGCGACCAAATTTTTCACAGAATTTTGCAAGGCCAATCATAATGCTAAGGCTTTTCCTGTCGCTGTCACTGTAATAACGTGGGTCATCATCTTCATTCGGTAAGTCTAAACCGGCAATTTCTAAAATAGTTACTTTGCGATTCAAGTTAATGGCATCAGCATCCCCATAGCTGAAAACTAATTGAAGAATGCTATTCTGAACCATTTGGACAAGAAGCTCGCCTGCACTCTTAATTGTTGGGTCCTCACTATTCGCTAGATGATCTACAACATGCATAAGCCCAACGGTTTCTCCCTTTGCTTTTCGCTCAATAACCGCATCTAAAGTTTTCAGAACTTCGGTTTTTACAGCATCTTTCCCATGCAAATCATAAATTTGCTCAATGATGTTTTGAGCAGTCTCTTTCGCTTCAAATCCATCAAGGAAGATAATTGGGTCTAAAACGCCAAAATTCTTTTTATCAGAGGCATCAAGCGTGACGTAGTGGAATGAGCGAATCAATTCTACAAACATCGGATACTTAACCCGTACATCTGGATCACTAATCGCTTTCGTAAACCACTTTCGTACCTCCACCTTTGGGTCAGTCATTAATACCTGACAATCCAAGAAAGAGAGATATAGCAGGATCATTTTCACTAAAAAGGACTTACCTTTTCCAGTTGCTCCTGTAATATTTACATGTGGGCTGTCGGTAGAAGCACCGGCGATTCCCTCATTAGCCATAAACGGATGGTAAAGCACAATATCTCGACTGCTGGCTATAGATTGGTCGATCGGGACTTTTTCTGTAAATTTGTCTACTCTTCCGAAATAAAACCCCACATTCGAACCAAGCCGGCTTGATACGGCAAAAAGATTTTCTGCAAAGCCTTCATGTGTTGTTGACTGCACCCAGTTTTTTTCGAATTGCATCGGTGCACCATGCAAAAATTTATAGAAAAGCTGCAACTGATCGGCGATAGGACGCACACAATAGATTTGTGAATGCTTCATGATCCTAATGACTTCGCTTGCTCTGTGCTTACATTCCTTTTTAGTCTTTCCGCTGACAACAAAAGTCGCTACCCACTTCAAATATGGTGAATTGTGATTACGGATTTTATTGTTTAAATCGGTAAGCAATTCACGGCCAGATAGGAGCCTGTCATCTATTTCTTCAACCTCGCTCATATCCCGCTGCGTTTGCTTGAAACGTTGTTTTGTTAAAGCAATTTTGTTC
>NZ_JBHVOL010000072.1:0-1451 GCF_042887925.1 Kitasatospora sp. NPDC057904 | reverse complement strand
TGCCGGCGGTGTCGATGGCGAACGCCTCGGAGGTCTTCGTGTCCGGGTTGTACACCGTCGCGACCCGGCCCGACACCAACGACGAGGCCGGCACCCGGCTGCCGGTGATCGCGTCGACGATCTTCTGGGCGTCGGATGCCTGTGGCTGGTAGCGACCCGGGAAGGCTGACCGCTGTACGCCCTGGCAGACGGTGCCGATCTCCTGGGACTGCCAGGCGTTGTTGGGGTAGGTCCGCAGCATCTCGTTGATGAAGGCGGTGGTCGACCAGACCGGGTCGAGCCGCTGTTCGGTCGTTCCCCACCACTCCTGCTGCTGGAACAGTCCGACACTGGTGGCGTCCAGGACGTTCGGATTGTTCTCCAGCCTGCTCTCGACGATGGCGGTGGTCACGGCGATGACGGCGGCCCGGTCCGGGAGGCCGAGGTTCCGGACGGTGTTGACGATGGCCCGTGCGCACGAGACGTGGTAGTCGCCCATGTCATGGGCCATGCTGCTGGTGAGTATCTGATTCAGCTGTGCGCCGATGGCGGCGTCGGCGCTGGTCACCGGTCCGCAGGAGCGGTTCGCTTGGGCGTGGGCCGGTGCGGAGCCGACCGTCATCGTGCCGGTGATCGCGACGGCGGAGAGGGCGAGAGCGGACAGACGGTGTGGGAGGCGGCGGATCACGGTGGTCTGACTCCTGGAGTGGGCAACGACGGTTGGGCAGGGTGGTCGGCCAGGTGGGCAGGCAGACGGCCGGTTCCGGCCGAAGGCGGCCGGAACCGGCGGGTGAGCAGTGCTCAGCTGGTCTTGAACGGTGTGGTGCCGAGGGTGTACCAGGGGCCGATGGGCTGGCCGTCGGCGGTGTAGGCCTTGGAGATCCGGCCGTCGGAGCTGCCGATGGCGAAGACCTCGGCGGCGTGGTTGTCGGACTCGTAGACGGCGGAGGGGACGCCGGTGAACGACCAGTTCGTGTTGAGCGACTCCCAGCCCTGCCACGGGCCGGCGTTGAGGTTGTAGTCGTGGTTCAGCACGCCGTCGGTGCCGATGGCGAACAGTTCGATGGCGTTGGTGGTGGCGTTGTACACGGCCGCGGGGCTGCTGCTGAACCTCCACGCGTCACCGAGGGAGCTCCAGCCGCTCCACGTACCGCCGTTGAACAGGTACTGGTGGGAGATGACGCCGTCGGCACTGCCGGTGGCGAAGACCTCGGTGACCTTGTTCACCGGGTTGTAGACCACTGCCGGGTTGGAGGCGAAGCGGTAGGAGTCGCCGAGGGCGGTCCAGCCGGTGTATGCGTTGCCGCCGGTGGAGTAGTTGTGGGCGATGATGCCCTTGTCGTCGGTGGCGAAGACTTCGGCGGTCTGGGTGTCGGGGTTGTAGAGGGCGGCGGGGGTGCCGGTGGTGAACTTCTTGTTGGTGTCGAGGGATTCCCAGCCGTGCCAGGGGCCGGCGTTGAGGTTGTAGTCGT
>NZ_JBHVOL010000071.1:0-1457 GCF_042887925.1 Kitasatospora sp. NPDC057904 | reverse complement strand
CCGATATGTATGTCTCATACCGCTCTAACGGGATCATTCCATCTTCAGACGGCACGACTGAAAGCTCCATCTCAGTCTGCGCCTTCAAAATGTGGGCGATCGCCGGAAAATCCAATTCCGTATACACCGCCTGTTTCTTTCGGCTATCCGGTAAAGCAGAAACGACGGCAGAGACAGCAGCCGTTACTGAAGGTAAAACGGCGATTTCTTCAGGATGGGCGCCGATCAATTTCGCAAATTCACACCTTGCCTGCTCCGTTCGTCCAATGGCTTCTTCCCAGTTTCCCCCATGCTGAAGCAGGCTTTCCTGGTAGTCATTGATCGCTTTTGAAACCGGCAGGGCAAGAGCGCTTTGAGAGCAGCTGGCGAGCATCGTATGTGTGCGGAGCGCCGGAAATAAAGATCGGTATTGCATCAGAGGCGAATTCAAGACATGTTTCCCCCTTCGGCAGGAATATATGTCCATTATAGAGTATGGTAAAAAGAAAAGGAGGGTTTTATATGGAGAAAAAAGTATTGCTGACAGGCTTTGACCCCTTTGGCGGGGAAACGGTCAATCCTTCATGGGAAGCGGTCAAACGGCTGGACGGTGCCGCTGAGGGCCCCGCCTCTATCGTATCTGAACAAGTGCCGACCGTTTTTTATAAGTCTCTTGCCGTGCTGCGCGAGGCGATCAAAAAGCATCAGCCTGACATTATCATCTGTGTCGGACAGGCAGGCGGCAGAATGCAGATCACGCCGGAACGGGTTGCGATCAATCTCAATGAGGCGCGCATACCGGATAACGAAGGAAACCAGCCTGCCGGGGAAAACATTTCTCAAGACGGTCCCGCGGCCTATTGGACCGGCTTTCCGATCAAACGGATCGTTGAGGAAATCAAAAAGGAAGGCATTCCCGCGGCTGTATCCTACACGGCGGGGACGTTTGTATGCAATCATCTCTTTTACGGCCTGATGGATGAAATCGCCTGCCATCATCCCCACATCCGCGGCGGGTTTATACACATCCCGTACATACCGGAGCAAACTTTGCAGAAGTCTGCGCCGAGCCTCAGCCTGGATCTCGTGACAAAAGCGCTCAAAATCGCCGCGGTGACCGCCGCGGCGCATGAGGACGATATTGAGACCGGCGGAGGCGAACTTCACTAAGCTGCAGACGCCGCCTCGGCCCATTTCTTCCGGTAAACGATGCGGGACAGCGTCACACTGATTTCATAGAGGACAAGCAGCGGAATCATGACGAGAAAGTCAGACATAAAATCCGGAGGCGTAATCAGCACCGAGACGACGATCAGCACAAAATACGAAAGCTTCCGCGCCTTTGCCAGCCGGGTTGGATTCACGATTCCGAGCCGTGTCAGAAACATGACGGCCAGAGGCATTTCAAATAAAAATCCGAACGGCAATGTAAGATTCAGCATAAAGGTAAAATACTTGTCCGCCGTAAATACCATATC
>NZ_JBHVOL010000070.1:0-1468 GCF_042887925.1 Kitasatospora sp. NPDC057904 | reverse complement strand
GGCGGATTCTTGGGGTCCTCGCAACACCTGATGGCTTACGTGGTCGTCAGTAGATCACGCAGGCGCTCGGCTGGGGTTCTCCAGCCGAGCGTTTTGCGTGGTCGGCCGTTGAGCTTCTGGGCGACGTGTTCGAGGTCTTCGGTGCTGTGCACGGACAGGTCGGTGCCCTTGGGGAAGTACTGCCGCAGCAGCCCGTTGGTGTTCTCGTTCGATCCGCGCTGCCAGGGCGAGTGCGGATCGCAGAAGTAGACCGGCACTCCCGTGGCCACGGTGAACTGTTTGTGCGCGGCCATCTCGCAGCCCTGGTCCCAGGTCAGCGAGCCGCGTAGGTGCTCGGGCAGGGTCTGGATCAGGGGCACCAGCACGTCGCGGACCTCCACGGCGGTGTGCCCGCCGGGCAGATGCCCGAGCAGGACGTAGCGGGTGGAGCGCTCGACCAGGGTCACGATCGCGCTCTCGTTGAGGGCTCCGACGATCAGATCGCCTTCCCAGTGGCCGGGTACCGCCCGGTCCTCGACCTCGGCAGGGCGATCGGAGATCATCACCATCTCGTCGACGAACCGCGGTGTGCGCTGCTGTGGACTGCGGTGTGGCTTGCGGCGGGTGCGCCCGGTGCGCAGTGCGAGTGCGACCTCGCGACGCAGACCGCCGCGGGCCTGGACGTAGATCGCCTGATAGACGGTCTCCGGACTCACCCGCATGCTGTCGTCGTCGGGGAACTCCATGACCAGAGCGTGACAGATCTGCTCGGGCGACCACTGTTCCTGCAGTTTGCCCGCGACGAACTCGCGCAGCGGACCGTCCTGGGCGAGCTTGGAGCCCTTGGGGCGCGACCGGCTCTTCGCCCACGCCCGCTGGGCCCGATGCGGCTGGTAGACGCCATCGACTGCCCGGGCGTCGATCTCGCGCTTGACGGTGGACGCGGGCCGGCCGAGCGCCCGTCCGATCGCCCGCAGCGACCGGCGCTCACGACGCATGTCGGCGATCAACTCCCGCTCGGTCACCGTCAGATACCGTGCGTGCAGCCCGGCCTCGACCGCCGCAAGGGACGGCTGGGCATCAACAACAAGGGTGGTCACACCCGTCTTGTAGTCGACGCGGCGCCCATCGGGGTGCAGACGCGCGTCGCCGATCTTCCGGATTCCGCGATCCCAGTCCCGGGCGGTGCGCTCGTGGACCCCCACCCGCGCGGCAGCATCCCGTCGTCGCACCCCGGACGCACGAAGCCGGTCGTACTCCGCCCGCCCCGGGTGCTCACTCGCGCCAGGTTTCCCACGACCACGGACACCGGCCCTGCGCGCCCACCCGGCCGCCGTGTGCCGGTTCACCCCGACCGCCCGGGCCGCCCCCACAACGCTGCCGTTCTCCCGATCCAACGCCTCGAAGAACCTCGCCTTCAAGCCCTCAAAATCCACGATCCCCGCAACTCCCTGAACTCAGGGTGTTGCGGGGATCGCTAGAGCCCGCC
>NZ_JBHVOL010000069.1:0-1498 GCF_042887925.1 Kitasatospora sp. NPDC057904 | reverse complement strand
GGTGGGTGATGAGGTGTTCGGCGATGAGTTTGCCGAGGGCGCCGGTGGCTCCGGTGATGAGGACGGTGCCGTTGGGGTTGAGGGTGGTGGGGTTGGTGGTGGGGGTGGTTTTGGTGAGGCGGGGGGTGAGGATGTGGCCTTGGCGGAGGGCGAGTTGGGGTTCGTTGGTGGTGAGGGCGGTGGGGAGTGCGTGGTGTGAGGCGGGGGTGTTGTCGGTGTCGATGAGGGTGAAGTGTCCGGGGTGTTCGGATTGGGCGGTGCGGATGAGGCCCCAGGCGGTGGATTGGGTGAGTGCGGGGACGGGTTCGTTGGGGTGGGTGGCGAGTGCGCCGTGGGTGATGAGGGCGAGGCGGGTGCCGGTGGGGTGGTCCTGGGTGAGCCAGTTCTGGACGAGGGTGAGGGCGTGGAGTGCGGTGTCCTCGGGGGTGGTGTCGGTGTCGAGGTGGACGATCACCGGTTCCGGGGTGTCGGCATGACCCGAACCCCCACCGGACGGTCGTAGCTCCGTCCAGCCCACCTCGTAGAGCGGGTCCGTTCCGGTCTGCGGCGCGGCGGTGAGCGCACCGGCCGGCAGCGGGCGCAGGTCGAGGGCGTCGACGGCGGCGACGAGCCCGCCCGCGGGATCGGTCAGCACCAGCGACACCGTCTCGCCGGCCAGCGGCTCCAGCCGGACGCGCAGCGCGGTCGCGCCGGTGGCGTGCAGCCGGACCCCGCTCCAGGAGAACGGGAGCCGGACGCCGTCCAGGCCCTCGCGCACCGGCAGGAGGTGCAGCGCGGCGTCCAGCAGCGCCGGGTGCAGGGCGAACTCGTCCGTTCCGCCGCCCGGTTCCCCGGGGACGCCGACCTCGGCATACAGGGTGTCGCCGAGCTGCCAGGCGGCGCGCAGGTTGCGGAACGCGGGGCCGTAGCCGTAGCCGAGCCCGGCGAGCCGGTCGTACACCTCGTCCACGTCGGTCCGGACGGCCCCGGCGGGCGGCCAGGTCGTGTCCGGTACGGGCGTGTGGCCGCTTTCCGCGGAGAGGAGGCCCGAGGCGTGCCGGGTCCAGTCGGCGTCCTCGCCGAACCTGGCGTGCACCGCGAACGGGCGTCGGCCGTCGTCCGCAGGGACCCCTACGGTGAGCTGGAGCGACGCGGCGCCGGTGGTGGGCAGGGTGAGCGGGGCCTCCAGCGTGAGCTCGTCCACGACCGGGCTCTGCGCGTGCTCCCCGGCCCGCAGGGCCAGGTCGACGAAGAGGCTGCCCGGCACCAGGGGCACACCGTCGATGCCGTGGTCGGCGAGCCAGGGGTGGGTGTCGAGCGACAGCCGGCCGGTGAACAGCAGGCCGCCCTCACCCGCGAGTTCGACCGGTGCGTCGAGCACCGCCGCAGCTGTCCTCGCCGGATCCTCCAACCAGTAGCGGCGTCGTTGGAAGGGGTAGGTGGGGAGGTTGGGGTGGGTGTGGGTGGTGGTGGGTGGGGTGGGGGTGTGGCCGTGGGTGTGGGTGGTGGCGAGTGCGGT
>NZ_JBHVOL010000067.1:0-1977 GCF_042887925.1 Kitasatospora sp. NPDC057904 | reverse complement strand
GTAATACGGTTTTTGTTCACGATAAATCATCCGGAGCGCATCATGGTGCACCGTCAGGACATGTAATGTTTTTTCTGTTATCTCCGGATCAAAGCCGTCTTTCGCGTGAAGCATGACGGATTGATTCCAGTGGTGTTTGTCCGTGAAGTTTTTCTCAAAGAACCAGCGCTGGATCGGCGTTAAGTCCGCTTCACCTTCGACAGGGCCCTGGTCGGCCTGCTTGCCTTCCGTCCGCTCCACATAAGAGACGAGTTCTTCGATGGTCGGGTGCTGGAAGAGGTCTTTCATCTCCAATTTATACCCGTGCTGGTTCAGGCGGCTCGCCATTTGGATGCCTTTGATCGAGTCGCCGCCGAGCGTGAAGAAATTATCGCTTACGCCGATCTGGTCAAGACCGAGCACTTCCTGCCAAATGTCAGAAAGCAGCGTCTCCATCTCCGTTTCCGGCGCTTTGTACGCGGCGCTTCCCGCTTCAATGTCCGGTTCCGGCAGGGCTTTTTTGTCAATCTTTCCGTTTGCGGTGACCGGAAGCTCGTCCATCTCCACCCAGAACGCCGGCACCATGTAGTCAGGCAGCGTGTCTTTCAGCGCGGCTTTGAGCGTTTCGATATCGTCCTGCTGAGGCGCGACATAGGCGCAAAGCGCGGTATTGCCCGCTTTGTCTTCCACCGCCGTCACCGCTGCGTCATGAACGTCCGCAAGCTGGGCGAGGCGGACTTCGATTTCTGAAAGCTCGATCCGGTAGCCCCGCACTTTGACCTGCTGGTCGATACGCCCGATGTATTCGATGCCGCACTGCGCGTTCCATTTGACGAGGTCGCCGGTCCGGTACATGCGCTCGCCGGGCACGAACGGATCGGCGGTAAACCGCTTCGCCGTTTCTTCTTCACGGTTCAGGTATCCGCGCGCAAGTCCGCGGCCTGCCACGCATAATTCACCGGCAATGCCTTCCGGCTGCACCTGATCGCCGTCGCCGAGAATATAAGCTCTCGTATTGGCAATCGCCCGTCCGATCGAAAGCGACCCTTCCTCCGGATTGATGACGCCGCTTGTCGCGACGACGGTGTTTTCCGTCGGGCCGTAGTTGTTGACGATCGTGTACGGCTGTTTCACCGCCCGCTTCAGCTTATCGCCGCCGACGAGAAGCATGCGGAGAGAGGTATTTTCCAGCTCCATAAATTGTTCGGCGAGCTGCGTAGGCAGGAAGGTGATGGTCACGCCGTGCTCTTCGAAATAGTGATTTAAGCGGGTGATATCCAGCCGGATCGCTTCGTCAATGACGTGAAGTTCCGCGCCGATGGTCCATGTCGGGAACATCTCCCAGATGGAGGCGTCAAAACCGAAGCCCGCGTATTTGGCGCTTTTATCATCCGCCGTCATGGCGAATGCGTCGTGATGCCAGAAGCACAGGTTCACCAGCGCATGGTGTTCGACCATGACACCTTTCGGCTGTCCGGTCGTTCCTGACGTGTAAATCATATAAGCGAGATGATCCGCCGTTGTTTCCGTCTGCGGGTTCGCTTCATCATTTTCATCAAGCGGCAGGCTCAGAATGGAGCGTCCGCCGTCAAGCAGGATCGTTTCTCCTTTGTAGCTGTCCGGCACGCCCAGCGCTTCCTGTGTGAGAAGAAGCTTCGCGCCGCTGTCCTGCAGAATGTAGCTGATCCGCTCTTCCGGGTAGTCGGGGTCAATCGGCACAAATGCCGCGCCCGCTTTCAGGACGCCGAGTACGCCCGCGGCCATTTCCAAGGACGGTTTCGTCAGGATGCCGACACGCTCGTCAGCCGTGACGCCGCAGTCCATGAGAATGCGCGCGATGCGATTCGCCCTTGCGTTCAGCTCGCCGTACGTCCATTTCGCGCCGTTGTATGCCGCGGCCGGCCGGTCCGCGTAGCGGGCGGCCGTTTCTTCAAAGAGACGGTGAACCGTTTTGTCCCGCGGCACAGAAATTGTTTTTCCTTTCCATTCGTCAAGGAG
>NZ_JBHVOL010000066.1:0-2591 GCF_042887925.1 Kitasatospora sp. NPDC057904 | reverse complement strand
TACTGAGGTTTTCAAGGTGGGGTCGGTGAGGTGAGTGACAGGCCGGTGCCCGTCAGACATCCCTCGATGAGGGTGGACCGGAGCTGGATATGTCGTAGCCCGCGGCGGAGGGTGTGGGCGAGGTGGTCGGCGTCGGTGAAGGCGGTGTTCGCCATCGGGCCGCGTCGCAGAAGCGACCAGAGGCCTTCGACCGGGTTGAGGTCCGGTGCGTACGAGGGCAGCTGGAAGACGGTGAGCCAGTCGTGCTCGGCGGTGTACCGCTTCATACCGGCGGTCAAGTGGGTGTTGAGGTTGTCCCAGACCAGGACGATCGGACCGCCGAGCTGGATGTGCGCGCGGACGGCGAGGTCGCGGTAGTCGGTCCAGGCGAAGCTCTTGCGGGCTCCTTTGAGCGGATGATGGAAGCGGGGCCGGTAGATCATCCGGCCCTTCTCACCCGGCTTGTAGCAACACAGGGCTGCCACCGAGATCCTGCGGCGGGAGCGGCCCCGGACACGGACGACCGGCGTGCATCCGCGCCGACCCCAGGTGCGAGCGCGCGGCGGCGTCATCGCGAACCCGGCCTCGTCCTCGAAGACGATCCAGGCTCCAAGCGCCGCCGCGGTGCTTTTACCCGGGGCCACACCTCCTGCTTCCACAGTTCCACCGCGTGCTCGTCCCGCTCGAGCGCCCTGCGGGCCGGGGCCTGCCAGGACCACCCGTGGCGCTTCAGCAGCCGCCACACCGTCGCGACCGACAGCCTCATCCGGAACTTGCGGCCGATCACCTCCTAATGCTGTTGTCAAGCCGCTGATGTGACTGGGAGGTCGCCTTGGTAGCACCGTCCGTCACGGATCAGGGCCCACAGGACATTCACTCGTCGGCGGGCCAGCGCGAGCACGGCCTGGGTGTGGCGCTTGCCCTCGGCGCGCTTGCGTTCGTAGAAGCGGCGGGATGCCTCGCAGCTGCGGATGCTGATCAGCGCGGAGGTGTAGAACACGCGTTGCAGGCCGCGGTGGTAGCGCCGTGGCCGGTGCAGGTTGCCGCTGACGTGGCCGGAGTCGCGCGGGACCGGCGCGACTCCGGCCAGGCTGGCCAGGCGGTCCGGGCTGCCGTACCGGCTCATGTCGCCGGCGGTGGCGGCCAGGAACTCCGCGCCCAGCAGCGGGCCGATGCCGGGCATGCTGGCGATCACCTCGGCGAGGTCGTGTTCGCGAAACCGGGCCGCAATGAGCTTGTCGATCTCGGCGATCTGCTCGTTGAGGCCCATCACCTCCTTGGCCAGGGTGTGGATCACCTGTGCGGCGATCTTCTCCCCGGGGACGGTGGTGTGCTGGCGCTCGGCGGCCTCCGTGGCGGTCTGGGCCAGGGCCTCGGCGCCGCGGACCTTGCGGTTGCGGAGCCAGGTCGTCAGCCGGGTGCGGCCGGCGCGCCGCAGCGCGGCGGGCGTCTGGTAGCCGGTCAGCAGGATCAGCGGCCCCAGGTTGTCCAGGTCGAGGGATCGCTCCAACGCGGGGAAGATGCCGGTGAGTTGGCCGCGCAGGCGGTTGATCCGGCGGGTGCGGTCGGCGCTCAGGTCGGCTCGCCGGCCGGTGAGGATCCGCAGTTCGACGGCGTGCTCGTCGTCCGGCCGCAACACCGTGAGGTCGCGGCGCATGCGGGCCTGGTCGGCGATGACGGTCGCGTCCTTGGCGTCGGTCTTGCCGGTGCCCCGGTAGCCGGCCGAGGCCCGGTTGACCGCCAGGCCGGGTATGTAGACGAGCTGCTGGCCGTGGCCGAGCAGGATGTTGATCCACAGGGCGGCCATGCCGTCTGCGACGTCCACTGCCCAGACCACATCCTCGTCCAGGGCGAGGACGTCGGCGAGCAGGGCCATCAGCTCCGGCTCATCGTTCAGCACCCGGCGCGACAGCAGCCGTCTACCCTCGGCGTCCAGCACCACGCAGTGGTGGTGGGTCTTGCCGATGTCCGTGCCCGCCCAGATCTGGGCCACCTGTTCCTCCGGTCGCTCGCTCGTGCTCAGTGCTCCGGACGACCTCGCCAGCGTGGTCCTACTCAGCGATGCACCCGAGGGGCTCGCAGCTCCTAATCAGCGGCCGAGTCGTCGTGAGACGCCGGGCGGCCAGGTGACCGGAACCATCGAGGGCAACCGACTGAAAGCCATACCCGGCGTCTCTGGGCCTCAGGACCATACGACTGGCCCGTCCAACCCATCAACAACGTAGGACCGACTGAACCCGTGCCAGGGTCCATCGCTGGTCCTCGAACCCGTGAGCTGTAGGTCCCCTGCCCAACTCCTCTTCCAGCTCGATGAACTGGGCCGCCGACAGCTTCGGCACACTCGCCGGCCCCGACGAGCGCAGTGCCTCCCTCCCGCCCTCTCGCCAGGACCTTCGCCAGCGCTCCACCGACCGCTCGCTCACCCGCAGGTCACGGGCGATCGCCGCGGTCTTGTCACCCGCCTCGAACCGACCAGCGGCCTCCAGCCGCACCTGTTCACGAAACGCCCGCCGCTCAGCGGTCAGGCCCCCACCCTGCGCATACCGCATACCACCGGCATACCGCAGGGATCACTATCCGTCACTACCGACAACAGGGCGAAAACCTCAGTA
>NZ_JBHVOL010000065.1:0-2970 GCF_042887925.1 Kitasatospora sp. NPDC057904 | reverse complement strand
CCAGCATGTCAAAGAAATCATTGAATCGCAAAAAACAGGTACGAGAAAAACTCGGAAAGATGCGGTGCTTGTAAACGAGTTGCTCGTGACATCTGACAAAAATTTTTTTGACCGTCTGGATCCTACAGAACAAAAACGATTTTTTGAGGAAAGTTATAAATTATTTTCCGAACGCTATGGCGAGCAAAATATTGCTTATGCAACGGTACATATGGACGAAAAAACGCCCCATATGCATGTTGGCGTTGTGCCAATGCGTGATGGAAAACTGCAAGGGAAAAATGTGTTCAATCGTCAAGAATTGCTTTGGTTGCAAGATAAGTTTCCCGAGCATATGCAAAAGCTTGGCTTTGATTTGGAGCGTGGAGAAAAAGGTTCTACTCGTGAGCATTTGGAAACGAGGGAATTCAAAAAGCAGACGCTGGAAAAAGAAATTGATTTTCTAGAAAAAAATCTCCAGGAGAAGAAAAATGAATTGCTCGCCCTCAATGAAAAAGTTCCAGATGAAATTAAAGTTCGGGCCAAAAGGGAATTTCAGCAAATCGAGGTTAAGAGCGAGGAAAAGAATCTTTTTGGGATTCCCAAAAAAGAGTTGAAAAAGACACCGACTGGAAATGTGATTGTTCCCGAACAAGACTTTAAAAATTTGGTTCATGCTGCCAAAGAAAATAAACAGCTAAAAGGCAAGATGGAAAAAATATTGAACACCGATTTAGCAAAGGAAAATAAAGCTTTGGGTCAAAAGCTTAGAGTGATTTATAAAGAGTGGGAAACAGAAGCCAATTCAAATAAAAAATTAAGACAGGAAAATATGCAGTTGCTTCGAGAGAATAGCAAATTAAAAAGCCATATAAGCGATTTAAAGCGTGAAATTGGTTTGATATATAAAAGCACCAAAGAATTTTTAAAAGCCCGTACAAACGATTTAAAGACGTTTAAGAGCCTTTTTAATGATTTGGTAGGCAAAATTAAAGAAAAAGCCCCTGAGGGCGAATTTGAGCGTTTAAACAGGGTTGAAAAGCGTCGTGAAAGAGAAAATGGTCTTGAAAGATAAAAAGCACCTGAAAAAGGTGCTTTTTTTGGTTTTTTGAACTTGGATTTTTTGGGGTGAGAGAGGAAAAAGGGGGGGCTACTACGACCCCCCCTTTAAGTGCCGAGTGCCAAATTGAGAGAAAAAGCCATTCAAACCCTAGAGCCACAAGGGTTTGAAGCTTGCGACATTTGAGCGACATTTCGGCGACATTTTGAGCGACATTTTGCCTTTTACATATTTTTTGTGTATTTTATTGCAAAAATTACACCACTTTGTTATATTATTTTTAACATGCAAAAAGGAGAACGATATGACAAATAAAAAGAGATTTACAATCACTATGTCAGAAAGTGTTCACGCTTATTTAGAGGAGTTGTGCAAAGAGAAGGGTTTGAGTAAGTCTGCGATGATTACAGTAGTTTTGGAAGAATACAAGAAAGGGCAGAAATGAACACAAAAAAAGCGACCCCCTGGAAGAGTTCGCTTTTTGGAATTCCTTTGTTTCTGTTAGGGTGATTATAACATTATGGCTAAAGATAAGGCAAGATACTTTACGTTTCTGTTGTACCCTGAAAGCATACCCGAAGATTGGGAAACGAAATTGGAATCGCTCGGTGTTCCTATTGCGATTAGCCCACTTCATGATAAAGATTTAAGTAAAGTTGAGGGACAAAAATATAAAAAAGCCCATTATCATGTGATTTATGTGGCGAAAAATCCTGTTACTGCTGATAGTGTCCGTAAAAGAATACAACGAGCATTGGGTAATAAAAGTGTTTCCATGGTGCAAATTGTAGTTCAAAGCATGGAAAATATGTATTTATATTTAACGCACGAATCAAAAGACGCTATCGCTAAAAACAAGCATGTATATGACAAGAAAGATATTAAACTACTAAACAATTTTGATATTGATAGATACATAACGCTTGATGTTGAAGAAAAAGACGACATGCTGAATGATCTTTGTGATTTGATTGATGAACATGGACTGGCTAATATTCGTGAATTAAGAAGGTTTGTAAGGGTTCGTGGGGAAGAATATAACTTACCCAGCATGAAGATTATCAATTCTGTTTTACGTTCGCATACTGGATTGATTAGACTGTATTTTGATGCCGTTTATCAAGAACGGAAATATGGTCGGGGCGATATTGATAGAGAAACAGGAGAGTTAAAATAATCGACATAAAACGACAGAAAAGGATTGAGATACAAGAGATACAGAAGATTCTTCTGTATCTTTTTCTGTATCTTTTTTTATTTTGTTCTGGTGGGCGCTTGAAGGAGAAAGCGACACGTGGCGTCTGTCAATAGAATCGTGGAATACCGGAATGAGCGATAGCGAAATGAGGATATGCCGCGAAAGTCGATTGACAGACTCACCACACCCGAACCCTCTTGGCATTGAATCGAATCCCATTCGATTCCTGCCGACCGGCGAGGGAGTCCCCTCAAAATTGAGGGGGTTGGGGGAGTTTTTATTGGGGGGATCAAGGGGGAATCATTTCCCCTTGTGGGTTTGGGCAAAGCCCAAGGTTTTCCCATGCGTTAGCATGGTTCGGCGGGTAGCCGAAAAAGCCTCGCAGAGCACACACTTTACGAATGTAAAGTATAGTGTGTTATACTTTACATGGAAGTGTTGCCGAAAAACTGACCCCGAAACGGAGCTGATTTTATGAGTTATGCGGTCGTCCGAATGCAGAAAATGAAGGCGCATGATTTGAAAGGAATTCAGTTTCATAATCAGCGTGAAAGAGAAAGCAGGACGAATTCGGATATTGATAAAGAGCGTTCCCATGAAAATTATGATTTGGTCCATGATGGGAAAATTGATTATAACCAGCATGTCAAAGAAATCATTGAATCGCAAAAAACAGGTACGAGAAAAACTCGGAAAGATGCGGTGCTTGTAAACGAGTTGCTCGTGACATCTG
>NZ_JBHVOL010000064.1:0-3469 GCF_042887925.1 Kitasatospora sp. NPDC057904 | reverse complement strand
GAGTCGGCAGTCGGAAAATCATCCAGCCCCCGGAGCGGCCACCCCCGCAGCCACCCCCGGCACCCCCCACCCACCCGAAAGCCCACCCCGCACCCCAAGCCCCGCGCAGCGGCCCCCACCCCCACCCGAAAACCCCCACGCCCCCCACCCCTCCCCGCACTATCCTCGCCATGTGACCGTGACTTATGTGATCGATGGCTCCCTGGTCGGCAACCTCGACGACTTCTGGAAGGTCGTGGGCGAATCCATCGGCTGCGGCGGCTACTTCGGCAAGAACCTCGACGCCTTCGCCGACTGCCTGCGCGGCGGCTTCGGCACCCCCGACGACGGCGACTACGCGATCGAGTGGCAGCACCACGAGGTGTCGCGGCGCAATCTCGGCTACCCCGAGACCGTCCGCCAGCTGGAGCACCGCCTCACCCGCTGTCACCCCACCAACCGGGAGCACGTGGCCGCCGAACTCGCCGAGGCCCGGGCGGGCCGCGGCCCGACGGTGTTCGACTGGCTGGTGCGGATCATCGAGGAGGAACTCCCCGACGGCCTGCGCCTCGCCTGAGGACGGGCCCGGCAGAACCTGAGAACGAGCCCGTCAAAGAACGAGCCCGTCAGAACACGTCCGACAGCCGCACGAACCGCCGCCCCGCCGCCAGCAGCCCGGGCAGGGCCGCCGCGAAGCCGCGGGCGGTGCCGCCGCCCGGTTGGTTCATGTGGGCGATGACGATCGACCCCGGCGGGGCCGCCGCCACCTCCTGCCGGACCTCGGCGGCGGTGAGGGTGGCCCCGCCGTCGCCGTTGACGGTGAAGCCCGCGACGCGTTCCCCGAGGTCGGCGACCACCCGGGTGGCGACGTCGTCGTAGTGGGCGGTGCCGGAGCGGAAGAAGCGGGGCGGGTGGCCGAGCAGGTCGGTGAGCTTGTGGGCGTTGCCGGCGACCTCGTCGTACACCTCGCCGACGTCCCGGGTGCCGGCGATGCCGTAGGCGGAGCGCCCGGTGACGGAGAGCGGGCGGTGGACGGTGCCGTGGTTGCCGATCTCGAAGAGCGGGTCGGCGGCGAGGCGCTCGAACTCGGCGGGGTTGGCGTCGATCCAGCGGGCGTTGAGGAAGAGCGTGGCGGGCACCGCGTGCGCGCGCAGGAAGTCGATCAGGTCGGCGTCGTACCCGCTGCCGCCGGAGCCGCCGCAGGCGTCGAACGTGAGCGCGGTCACCTGCTGCCCGGCGGGCAGCTCGCCCGTCACCCCGGCGACGTCCAGCCCCCACTCGGTCGGCGCCGCGCCGCCGTACCGGGCGACGGCCTCCGCCCTGGTGAGCTCGTGCGGCACGGCAGAGGCGGTGGCCGTCGGTGAAACAGCAACGGACGCAGACGGCGAACCCACCCCCACCGAGCCCGCCCCCACAGAACCCACCCCCACAGAACCCACCCCCACCGAAGCGGACGCCGCCCCCACACCCCCCTTCGCGGCCCCGCACCCCGCCAGCGTGCTCCCGGCCATCGCCGCCAGCAGGGCCCGCCGACTGAGTGACACACCGACCTCCACGATGATCCGACTGCCTGACCGTCTGCTTCTATGAACCGGTCGATCCTCGCCCGCCGCAACCCGCCCCCGCCGTAGCGACACGGCCCGCCGGGCGAGGCCGGGCCCGCTTTCACCGGCCCGCCCCGCCGCCGTGGGGCCCGGCTCACCCGGGGTTCACCACCGCGGGTAGGGGCGTGGGCAAAGCCGACCCCGCCCGACACCGGAGACCCCGATGCCCGCCACCCCCGAACAGCCCGAGCACCCCCAGCACCCCCAGCACCCCGAGCCCGACCGCCACCCCGCCCGCCGCGACGTCCTCCGCACCGGCCTAGCCACCGGCGCCGCCACCGCCCTCGGCTTAACCACCGCGGCCGCGGCCACCACCCCAGCCACCCCAGCCGCCGCAGCAGCGGCAGAGGCGCCCCGGACCACCGATCAGACCCTCACCCTCACCGGCCACCTCCCCACCGGCTCCCCCGACTTCGTCTACCTCCCCGTCGAAGTGCCGGACGGCGTCCGCGAGATCGCCGTGTCCTACACCTACGACAAACCCCCGGTCCCGGCCGGCACCCCGGGCAACTCGTGCGACATCGGCGTCTTCGACGAGCGCGGCACGGACCTCGGCGGCCCGGGCTTCCGCGGCTGGTCCGGCGGCTTCCGCACGGAGTTCCGCATCGCGAGCGACTCCGCGACCCCGGGCTACCTGCCGGGCCCGATCGGCGCGGGCACCTGGCACGTGGTGCTCGGCCCGTACCAGGTCGCGCCGCAGGGCCTCGACTACCGCGTCGACGTCACCCTCCGGTTCGGCGAGCCGGGCCCGGAGTTCACGCCGTCGTACCCGGCCGAGCGGGCCCGGGGCCGCGGCCGCGCCTGGTACCGGGGCGACTGCCACCTGCACACCGTGCACTCGGACGGCCGAAGGCTGCCGGAGGAGGTGGCGGCGGGGGCCCGCGCCGCCGGCCTGGACTTCATCATCTCCACCGACCACAACACCAGCTCCTCGCACGCCGTGTGGGGCCCGCTGGCCGGCCCCGACCTGCTGATCGTCCCGGGCGAGGAGATCACCACGCGCAACGGCCACTGGCTGGCGCTCGGTCTCCCCGCGGGCGAGTTCGTCGACTGGCGCTACCGCTCGCGCGACGAGGCCTTCCCCCGCTTCGTCCGCCAGGTGCACCGCTCCGGCGGCCTGGTGGTGCCCGCGCACCCGTACTGCCCGTACGTCGCGTGCCAGTGGAAGTTCGGCTACGAGCAGGCGGACGCGGTCGAGGTGTGGAACGGGCCCTGGACGTACGACGACGAGTCGGCCGTGGACACCTGGGACGCGCGCCTCGCGGTCGCCCTCCGGGACGGCCGGTCGTGGCTGCCGGCGATGGGCAACAGCGACGCGCACAGCGCCCCGCAGGTGATCGGCCTGCCGCACAACGTGGTGCTGGCCGAGGACCTCACCCGGGACTCGGTCCTCGACGGGCTGCGCGCCGGGCGCAGCTGGCTGGCCGAATCGGCGGCCGTGCGGCTGGAGTTCACCGTCACCGGGGACGGCCGGCAGGCCGGCATCGGCGAGGAGCTGGCCGTCCCGGCGGACGCGCCGCTGGACGTGCGGCTCGCCGTGTCCGGGGTGCCGGGCGGGACGGTGCGGCTCCTGACCGACGAGGGCCAGATGCACCAGGAGTCGCTGCCCGCGGGCGGCTCGGGCACGGTGGTGTGGCGGACGACGGCCTCGCTCGCCGCGTACGTCCGGGCCGAGGTCCGCCACCCGAGGGCGGACGGGTCGCCGGGCCGTGGCAACACGATGGGCGAGGACCTGCCGTGGGGCCCGATGGCGGCCCTGACCAACCCGATCGTGCTGCGCGCCGAGGACCGCTAGAAGGCTGATGAAGATCTTGGGTTCTGGCCCCACCGCGCAAGCGGTGGGGCCAGACTCGTTTCTGTGGCGATGGGGGAATGGGCCGGGGAGA
>NZ_JBHVOL010000063.1:0-4238 GCF_042887925.1 Kitasatospora sp. NPDC057904 | reverse complement strand
AACATAAACAATATCAGTATAAAGTTCTATGGTTAAATAAACAAGAAAAGGTGAACCAAGTTACTGGAGAGACTCGGCTTGAGCTGAATTTTGTGATTCCTAATGTGGAACTTTCGACAGGCAAACGGCTACAGCCATTTTATGCACCGGTAGATCTCGATCGAGTAGATCTGTTTAAGCAGATTACCAATGCGGAACATAGACTGTATGACCCTGATGACCCGAACAATCAGCAGCTTTTAATCAATAAGAAGAACCTCCCAAAGGACGTTCGGGACTTTAAAGCGCAATTACATCAACGTATCTATCGAGCCGTTGCCAATGGTGAAATTGCCGATCGGCAAAAATTGGTTGAATGGCTTGAGTCCAATGACGTCAAAGTCACCCGACAGACCCAAAAATCAATATCAATTGAAAATCCATATGAGGGCGCAACACGTCCTATCCGTTTGAATGGAGAGGTTTATGAGCAAGGCTTTAGAGCTACTGGCGAATATCGACAAGAAGTACAACAGCGAATTGCAACGTACCGAGGAACAACTTCTGAGCGGTATCGAGCAAACGTCACAGATTATCAAAGACAACTTAAGCACAAGAGCCAATATCACAGCGACCGCTATCCAACAGTCAGACGAGAAATTAGCGCAGAACCTACAGAACAGCTCACAGCAGATCGAAAAGCAGCTCGACCAGTACCAAGCCTTGCTACAGTCCAAATTGAGCCGTTTAAAGCAAATGAACGAGCAGATACAGACAGAAGAACAGCAAGTTCAGAACAAAAGCCTACTGAAACAGCTTACTACTTTGAATATGGCACTGATTTTGGGCGCTGTTATTTTGATTATTCTCATTATTGCGCTCAGTTTTATGGGGAAAAGCAAGTACAGCGAGATTCAGACGCTCAATATGACGATCAACGAGAAACAAATGCGAGTGGATCACCTGAACCGATCGGGGGGCAGTTTGACGTTCAGCACATGCAGACAGCAAAACAGCAAAGCCCAACGCTTATGTATTCAGATCAACAAGAATGCAGGCGAATGGCAGAACGGTTACATGATTCCGATGGGGTATTAAACGATGACCGAATTAGAAACACAGTTATTGAAAATCATCGAAGAACAACAGCAGCAATTACAGCAACAACAAGCGCAATTGCAGCAGCAACAGCAGAGTTTAGACGTGATGCAAAAGAAAATTATCCAAGCCTTATCAGCACAATCAAAGGCAATGGAGAGCGTACAGAAAGGCTTAGTGCAAACACAAAAGTCATTATCGACAACACAGACGCAATTTCACGAATTAGAGAGAAGTACGGCAACGTATACCGAGCAGATCAATGGCAAAGTCAGAGAGATGAGCCAAATTACAACGAACTACGAGGACGTACTGGAGAAAATCTCAACCGTACAGCAGTCAGTCTCGTCAGAAGTAGCCAAAGCGCAGCAGAATTTGCTCGAAACGTCCGAACTATTGAAGCGAATATCATCCAGATGAAGGAACGGAAAATGGAAATGGAACAGCCCCAACCTAAGCAAGATCGAGGGATGAGTTGGGGGATGTAGGGCTTATAGAAGCCCGTCAGCTCAAAATGCTTGGTTAAAACACTATTACTTGATTAGGCTACTCTTCTTATTAAATTGTTCATCAATTTTTGAACTAAGGAAGTCAACAACAGGGCCTAAAGCCTGATGCTGTTGTTGCCAGTTTTGTTTGCGTATCTCACCTTTATATTCTTGGATCATGCGCTGCAAAATGGGTTGATGCAGCGACGGTAACTGAGCTATCACCCAGTGTGCGGCTTGGTCTTTAGGCACAATCTCATTCGTTATCAAGCTAAAATAAATACGGCATAAGGCCAAAATCTGATTACGTTCATCGGCATCCTCATCCCAATGTGCCACAATAGAGGGATAGGTGTCTGCCATTGCCTGCCAGAGGTGCTGTTCAGGAATTGCCGTTGACCACTGTGTCAAACTTGGCCCCAACAAACTACGATGATGCATTTGTGCTTTCTTCAGCAAAATACTCAGATCAGGGTCTGTATGTGCGCGGAGCAAAGCACCTTGGTTTAACTCCTCCCGTAACCACTCCCCAAATTGTAGTTCGTAGCTGAGTGGATAACTGCCTGAGAGAATTTGCTCTTTAAGTACGATGGTGACTTCAAGTGCACGCTGTGCAGCCCCAATTGGATACGAAATTTTTAATAAGGTTTCTGCCAGTTGCTGTCTTTGATGGAGTGTCAGTGCTTGATTCACCACAACCAAAACATCCAGATCACTTTCTGGACCTAGCCCGCCATCAACAGCTGAACCATACAGATAAATGGCAAAGAGGGATTCACCCAAAAGCTGCTGTAAAGATTCTGTTAACTGTTCAAGTTGCAAGGTTTCGGACATGCTTGACCTCTTTTTCGGGCATGAGTTAGGAGTAGGAGAAACAAATAAAAATCTTGTTAAAAAATTTGAAATATATAAAAAAAGAGTCCTTGCAACAATTCTAATGAAAAGTTGTAGTTAAAACCTAAAGAAAAACCCCTCTGAGTCTTGCAACTTAGAGGGGTTTTGTCTTAAATTTGGTGGTACGCAGTTATTTGATGTTAAGAGCATCAAGTAACGAAGATCAGCAGAGTTAGACGCTCGTACTGATTTCACCTTTCGGCTTGTACCGCTTTTCAGATTCTATCAAATTGATAAAAAATGGCAAGCATTGTATCAGTAAAAAGTCTTTCGTTACTTGATTCTCGTTCATCCAATAAGCAATACATAGACTGTATTCGAGCCTTATCAGCTTCTGTTCGCCTTTTTTAAAGGAAGATATGCGGTGCATGTGGAGGGAATAAGTGTCACTGGTGCATCGTAGCGATAGTGAAGATCGAGAGATTGGAGCTAAACCGTTACAGGGGAATCCCACACAAGCGGAGCGTTGAGAGTAGTTGTATAGGTTGGTTAAGTTGCATGTTGGAGAAATCCTCGCAGAGATACCACCATACTTCGACAGGGAGCGCGTGGGGGAAGGTACAAAACTTTTAGTCCTTGTCTACCATGTATGTAAAGCATGGTGCGGATACGACCGATGCGTGGCTCCGTCAGCCTAATCAGGTTAAATCGGCAATACTTAAGGGAAGTGTCATTTTTTGAATGACAGCCCTTAGGGAGAGTATTGCCGAAACTCTCTCAACGTCCACCATCTGCCTGAGCGAAGCGAAGGCTGTGGTGGCGGTGAGAAAGAGTTGAGCGTCTTTAGTTTTACAAGATTAATGCCAATACTTTCTAGAGTTTATATACCGAGTCATTTGATTTAATAATTTATAGAACAAATTTGTCCGTAATTGATAAGCAAGGATACACAGTTACCCCTATTTCACGATGTTCAATAGTGCTAAGCTGTGACCTTGATCAGGGGCTTCACCCCCGATACCCCGAAAACCGGCTTAAAGAAAAATCAAAGATTTTCCCTTAAACCGGTTTCATACCGAGAATTGGATTGATCAAATGGAAATAGATTCAGTAACTAAACAGAAAGCGGTTCGGGAACGGACGTTTAAAGTCAGACTTTCAGAATCAGAGTACCAATTGCTTGATGCTAATAATCCTTTTGGTTCAATCGCAAAGTTGCTACGTCAATCGGCAGTAGAGAAAGCAACACAGATTCATAATTCAAAAGCAGATGATGACCAAAAAATTAAAGCAAAAAACGTTGTTGAATCTTCATATACCAAGACAGAACGTTCTTTAATTTTAGAGTTAGGTCGCATAGGTAATAACGTCAATCAGATTGCCAAGGCTATTAATACGGATATTGCAGGGACAGGTACTTTTGACAAAGTGAAGTTACTTCATTTGTTGATTTCCATAGATCAGCAACTTCGGGAGTTACGTCCAGATGATCGTTGATTTTTTTAGACATGGCACAGGTTTATCCAAAGGTTGTCTAGATTATTTACTTGGTGAAGATCGAGTGCGAGAACATGCACAGGTTTTAAGTGGTGATGTGGAGCTGACAGCACAACTCATTGATAGCAGCCCTTTTGCCAAGAAATATACCAGCGGTTGTTTATCCTTTTACGAGCATGATTTATCTGACCAGGATAAACAGCAGATCATGCAGAATTTTGAGCAGTGTCTTTTTCCTGGCCTTGATCAAGATCAGTATAAAGTTCTATGGGTACAGCACCAAGATAAGGTGAACCAAGTTACTGGAGAGACTCGGCTTGAGCTGAATTTTGTGATTCCTAA
>NZ_JBHVOL010000062.1:0-4250 GCF_042887925.1 Kitasatospora sp. NPDC057904 | reverse complement strand
ACCGCACTCGCCACCACCCACACCCACGGCCACACCCCCACCCCACCCACCACCACCCACACCCACCCCAACCTCCCCACCTACCCCTTCCAACGCGAGCAGTTCTGGCTCCTGCCGACCGCCCCGCCGGCCGGTCCCGAGGGCCTCGGGCTCGGCGCCACCGACCACCCGCTGCTCGGCGCGACCGTCGAACTCGCCTCCGACGGCGGCCTGCTGTTCACCGGCCAGCTGTCGCTCGACACCCACCCCTGGCTCGCCGACCACGAGATCCTCGGCCGCCCGATCCTGCCCGGCACCGCGTTCGTCGACCTCGCCCTGGCGGCGGGCGAGCGTTCGGGCACCCCCCGACTGGACGAGCTGACCCTGGAGGCGCCGCTCGCCCTGCCCACCACCGGCCCGCTGGTGCTCCAGCTGACCGTCGGCGCGGCCGACCCGGACAGCGGAGCCCGCACGCTCGCCGTCCACTCGCGCCCCGGCGACGCCGACGAGTGGACCCGGCACGCGGTGGGGCTGCTGACCCCGGCCGGGCGGCCGGCCGCCGCCGCGCCGACGACCTGGCCGCCGGCCGGCGCCGATGCCCTCGACACCGTGACGCTGTACGGGCGCCTGGCCGAACTCGGCTACGCGTACGGACCGGCGTTCCGGGCCGTACGGGCGGCCTGGCGGCGCGGTGACGAGCTCTTCGCCGAACTCTCGCTGCCCGAGGACGTACGGGGCGACGCGGGCGGCTTCCCCCTGCACCCGGCCCTCCTGGACGCCGCACTGCACCCGCTGGTGGCCGGCGAGGCGGAGGACGCCGACGGACTGCCGCTGCCCTTCTCGTGGTCCGGCGTGGAACTGCACGCGGCAGGTGCCGCCGAGCTGCGGGTCGTCTGGTCCGGCCGGTCGCTCAGCGCCGCCGATCCGGCCGGGCAGCCGGTCCTGACCGTCGAGGAGCTCGCCCTGCTCCCCGTCCGGCGCGAGCAGTTGGACGAGCCCGACGGCCGGACGCGGGACCTCCACCGGATCGACTGGCGGCCCACGGCGACGCCGGGCCCGTCGGGGCGGCCGTCGGTGACCCTCGTCGACGGACCCCGCGAACTCCGGGACCTCGGCGCGCTCCGCGGGACCGACGGGGACGACGGGACCGCCCCGGTGCCCGACGTGGTCGCGGCGACCGTGCCGAGCGGCCGGCCCGCCGTGGCCCACGCACTGGACCTGGCGCACGCCTGGCTGGCCGACGACCGGTTCGCCGGCTCCCGGCTCCTCCTGCTCACCCGGGGCGCCGTCGCCGCCACCGCGACGGACGACGTTCCCGACCCCTGGTCCGCCGCCGCCTGGGGCCTCCTCCGCTCGGCCCAGACCGAACACCCCGACCGCTTCGCCGTCATCGACCTGGACGACGCCGCCGCCGACCTGGGCGCCGCCGACCTTCCCGCCCTCGCGGCCGCCTCGATCCAGCCCCAACTGGCCCTGCGCGACGGGACGTTGTTCGCGCCCCTCCTCACCCGCGCCGACATCGCACCGGGCGACGCCGCACCCGCCGGGCTCGCCGAACGCACCGTGCTGGTCACCGGCGGAACCGGCGCCCTGGGCCGTGTGCTCGTCCGTCACCTCGTGCGGCAGCACGGGGCACGGCACCTGCTGCTCCTCAGCCGCCGCGGCGAACGGGCGCCCGGCGCCCAGGACCTCCTCCGCGAACTGGCCGGATCCGGCGCGGAGGTGCGCTTCGCGGCGTGCGACGCGGCCGACCGGGACGCCCTGGCCGACGTCCTGGACACGATCCCGGCGGACCGCCCGCTGGGCGCGGTCTTCCACCTCGCCGGAGCGCTCGACGACGGCGTGCTGACCGACCTCACCCCGCAGCGGCTGGACACCGTCCTGCGCCCCAAGGCCGACGCCGCGTTCAACCTGCACGAGCTCACCACGACCGCGGACCTCTCCGCCTTCGTGCTCTTCTCCTCCGTCACCGGGGTCACCGGTACCGCGGGCCAGGCCAACTACGCCGCCGCCAACGCCTACCTGGACGCCCTCGCCGAGCACCGCCACGCCCACGGCCTGCCCGCCACCTCGCTCGCCTGGGGCCTGTGGGAGGAACAGGACGGGATGGCCGGCGCCCTCGGCACGGCCGGCCTGCTGCGCTGGGCACGTTCGGGACTCCCCGCGCTCACCACCGAGCACGGCCTCGCGCTCCTGGACGCGGCCCTGCGCTCACCCGCCGCGGCACTCGTCCCGGTCCGGCTCGACCTCACCGCGCTGCGCGCCAGGTCCACGGCCGGCCCGCTGCCGGCTCCGCTGCGCGGCCTGGTGCGGCCTCCGCGCCGACGGGCCGGTGCCGGCGCCTCCGCCACCGCCGGCTCCACCGGCTCCTGGGCGGAGCGCACCGCCTCCCTGCCCACGCCGGAACGGGCGGACGCCGTGGGCGAGTTGGTTCGGACGACGGTCGCCACCGTGCTGGGTCACGCCTCTCCGGCGACCATCGACGCCGACCGTGCCTTCAAGGACCTCGGCTTCGACTCCCTCACCGGCGTGGACCTGCGCAACCGGCTGGCCACCACCACCGGCCTGCGGCTGTCCACGACCCTGGTCTTCGACCACCCGACGCCGGCCGCGCTCGTCGCCCACGTGCTCTCGCTACTGCCCGGCGGTCTCGCGGACCGCGCCGCCCCGGCCCCGCAGGCACGCACCGTGGTCGACGACGACCCGATCGCGATCGTCGGCATGGCCTGCCGCTACCCGGGCGGCGTCGCCTCCCCCGAGGACCTCTGGCGGCTCGTCGCCTCCGGCACCGACGCCATCGGCGACTTCCCCACCAACCGCGGCTGGGACCTCTCCGGCCTGTACGACCCCGACCCGGACCACCCCGGCACGTCCTACACCCACAAGGGCGGATTCCTGTACGGAGCCGACGAGTTCGACGCCGAGTTCTTCGGGATCAGCCCGCGCGAGGCGACCAGCATGGACCCGCAGCAGCGGCTGCTGCTGGAAACGGCCTGGGAGACCTTCGAGCAGGCCGGGATCGAACCGGGCACCGTCCGGGGCAGCCGGTCCGGAGTCTTCGTCGGCGTCATGTACAACGACTACGGCTCGCGACTGCCCAAGGCCCCGGCCGAGTTGGAGGGCTACCTGCTCACCGGCAACACCTCCAGCGTCGTGTCGGGCCGCCTCGCCTACACGTTCGGGCTGGAGGGCCCGGCGGTCACCGTCGACACCGCGTGCTCCTCCTCGCTCGTCGCCCTGCACCTCGCCGCCCAGTCCCTGCGGCAGGGCGAGTGCGACCTCGCACTCGTGGGCGGCGTCACGGTCATGTCGCGGCCGGACACCTTCGTCGAGTTCAGCCGGCAGCGCGGACTGTCCGCCGACGGCCGCTGCAAGCCGTTCGCCGCGGCGGCCGACGGCACCGGCTGGTCCGAAGGCGTCGGCCTCCTCCTCGTCGAACGCCTCTCCGACGCCCGCCGCAACGGCCACCACGTCCTCGCCCTCGTCCGCGGCTCCGCCATCAACCAGGACGGCGCCTCCAACGGCCTCACCGCCCCCAACGGCACAGCCCAGGAACGCGTCATCCGCCAGGCCCTCCACCAGGCCGCACTCACCCCCGCCGACATCGACGCCGTCGAGGCCCACGGCACCGGCACCCGCCTCGGCGACCCCATCGAAGCCCAGGCCATCCTCGCCACCTACGGACAGGACCGACCCACCGAATACCCCCTCCTGCTCGGCTCCCTGAAATCCAACATCGGCCACACCCAGGCCGCCGCCGGCGTCGGCGGAATCATCAAAATGATCCAGGCCATGCACCACGGCCTCCTGCCCCGCACCCTCCACATCGACGAACCCACCCCCCACGTCGACTGGACCACCGGCACCGTCGAACTCCTCACCCACGAACGGGAATGGACCCCCAACGGCCACCCCCGCCGCGCCGCCGTCTCCTCCTTCGGCATCAGCGGCACCAACGCCCACGTCATCCTCGAACAGGACCACACCGAAGACGGCGCGACCACGACGACGGAGGACCCCGGGCCCGCGCTGTGGCCGCTCTCCGCCCGCACCGCACCAGCCCTGCGCGAACAGGCCCGTCGACTCGGGGCCTTCGTGCGCGAGACCGAGGGGCAGGCCGAGGGGCAGGCCGGAGCGATCGGCGGCGCGCTCGCACGCGACCGAGCGTCACTGGAGCACCGTGCGGCGGTGGTGGCGGCCGACCGCGACGAAGCCCTCGCAGCACTCGACGCCCTCGCCAACGACCAGGACCACCCCGCCCTCCACCGCGG
>NZ_JBHVOL010000061.1:0-4276 GCF_042887925.1 Kitasatospora sp. NPDC057904 | reverse complement strand
GGCCGCCACCCTCACCACCACCGACCTCGCCCGCCTCGCCCGCACCGGCATCACCCCCCTCACCACCACCGAAGCCCTCACCCACTTCGACACGGCACTGCGATCCGGCCGGTCGCCGCTCGTGGCGGCCCGGTTCGCGACCGCAGCACTGGCCGCCTCGGACACCCCGGTGCCGGCGCCCCTGCGTTCGCTGGTGCGGACCTCGCCGCGCCGGGTCGCGGCAGGCACCTCGGACCAGGGCCAGGGCCCGGCCCTGAGCGAGCGGCTGGCCCTCGCCCCGGCCGCCGAGGCGGACCGCATGCTGCTCGACCTGGTGCGGACCACCACGGCCACGGTGCTCGGCCACCCCGACGCGAACTCCGTCGCGGAAGGCCGCGCCTTCACCGATCTGGGCTTCGACTCGCTGGCGGCGGTCGACCTGCGCAACCGGCTCGCCAGGGCCACCGGCCTCCGGCTGCCCACCACGCTGGTCTTCGACCACCCGACCCCGGCGTCACTCGCCGACCTCCTGCGGACCGAGCTCCTGGGCGAGCGGGCCGACCGACCGGCCGTCGCCGTCGCCAACGGCACGACCGCCGCGACCGACACCGACCCGATCGCCATCGTCGCGATGGCCTGCCGCTTCCCCGGCGACGTGAGCTCACCCGAGGACCTGTGGCGCCTGGTGGTCGACGGCGTCGACGCGGTCTCCGGCTTCCCCACGGACCGCGGCTGGGACCTGGAGCGCCTGTACGATCCGGACGCCGAGCGGCCCGGCACGTCGTACACCCGCGCGGGCGGGTTCCTGCACGACGCCGACCGGTTCGACCCCGACTTCTTCGGCATCAGCCCCCGCGAGGCGCTCACCACCGACCCGCAGCAGCGCCTGCTGTTGGAGGTCGCCTGGGAGGCCTTCGAACGGGCCGGCATCGACCCGGCCGTCCTGCGCGGCTCGCGCACCGGCGTCTTCGCCGGCGTCATGTACAACGACTACGGCGCCCGGCTGCACCAGGCCCCGCAGGCTCCGGACGGCTACGAGGGCTACCTGGTGAGCGGCAGCGCCGGCAGCGTGGCCTCGGGCCGGGTGGCGTACACCTTCGGGCTGGAGGGCCCGGCGGTCACCGTCGACACCGCGTGCTCCTCCTCGCTCGTCGCCCTGCACCTCGCCGCCCAGTCCCTGCGGCAGGGCGAGTGCGACCTCGCACTCGCCGGCGGGGTGACGGTGATGGCGAGCCCGGCGACCTTCGTCGAGTTCAGCCGGCAGCGCGGACTGTCCGCCGACGGCCGCTGCAAGCCGTTCGCCGCGGCGGCCGACGGCACCGGCTGGGGCGAGGGCGCGGGCCTGCTGCTCGTCGAGCGCCTCTCCGACGCCCGCCGCAACGGCCACCGGGTCCTGGCCGTCCTGCGCGGATCCGCCGTCAACCAGGACGGCGCCTCCAACGGCCTGACCGCCCCGAACGGCCCCTCGCAGCAGCGCGTCATCCACCAGGCCCTCCACCAGGCCGCACTCACCGCCGCCGACATCGACGCGGTCGAGGCCCACGGCACCGGCACCCGCCTCGGCGACCCCATCGAAGCCCAGGCGCTCCTCGCCACCTACGGACAGGACCGGCCCGCCGAACACCCCCTCCTGCTCGGCTCCCTGAAGTCCAACATCGGCCACACCCAGGCCGCCGCAGGAGTCGCCGGCGTCATCAAGATGGTCCAGGCGATGCGCCACGGCATCCTGCCCAGGAGCCTGCACATCGACGAACCCACCCCGCACGTCGACTGGACCACCGGCGCCGTCGAACTCCTCACCGACAACACCGCATGGCCCGCACACGACCGCCCCCGCCGCGCCGCCGTCTCCTCCTTCGGCATCAGCGGCACCAACGCCCACGTCATCCTCGAACAGGCGCCCGCCCTGGCCGAGGCCCCGACCACCGAGCCGGTGGAACCGCCGGCCCGGCCGGTGCCGTGGCTGCTCTCGGGGCACACCCCCGAGGCTCTCCGGGCCGGGGCCGACCGGCTGGCCCGCCACCTCGCCGAGCGGCCGGCGGAGCCGCTCGCCGGCATCGCCCACACCCTCGCCACCGCGCGTACTCCGCAGGCCCACCGCGCCTGGTTCGTCGCGGAGGAACGGACGGAGGTCCTGGACGCCCTCGGCGTGCTCGCCACCGGGCAGAGCGCCGGCACACCTGCGCAGGCCGCACCGCGCATCGCGTTCCTGTTCACCGGACAGGGCAGCCAGCGCGCCGGCATGGGCCGCGAACTCCACGCCGCCCACCCCGAATTCGCCGCCGCCTTCGACGCCGCCTGCGCCGCCCTCGACCCCCACCTCGACCGCCCGCTGCGCGCCATCGTCTTCGCCGACGAGGGCACCCCCGAAGCCGCACTCCTCCACCAGACCCGCTACACCCAACCCGCCCTCTTCGCCCTCGAAACCGCCCTCCACCGCCTACTGGAGCACTGGGGCGTGCGCCCGGACGCGGTGCTCGGCCACTCCATCGGCTCGATCGCGGCCGCCCACGCGGCCGGCGTCCTGTCGCTGCCCGACGCGGCCGCCCTCGTGGCCGCCCGCGGCAGGCTCATGCAGGAGCTGCCTCCCGGTGGCGCCATGGTCGCCCTGTCCCTGGACGAGGAGACCACCGCCGGGCTGCTCACCGGCCTCGACGGGGCCGCGGGGACGGCCGCGCTCAACGGCCCGCGGGCGACGGTCGTCTCGGGCACCGAGGACGCCGTGCGGGAGGTCGCGGCCCGGGCCGCCGAGCTGGGCGCCAAGGTCCGTCGGCTGACCGTCAGTCACGCCTTCCACTCACCGCTGATGGAACCAATGCTGGACGACTTCCGCAAGGTCGTGGCAGGACTCGACTTCCACGCACCGCGCATCCCGGTGGTGTCCGACCTGACCGGCCGGATCGCCACCGCCGAGGAGCTCGCCTCGCCCGAGCACTGGGTCCGGCACGTCCGCGACACCGTCCGCTTCGCCGACGGACTGCGCGCCCTGGACGAGGACGGCATCGGCGGCTACCTCGAACTCGGCCCGGACGCGGTGCTCGCCACCATGGCGGCCGACACCCTCCCGGACGCGCTCCTGCTCCCCGCGCTGCGGCGCGACCGCCCGGAGCTGCGCACCCTCCCGCAGGCGCTCGCCGCCCTGCACACGGCAGGTGCCCCGGTCGACTGGGCCGCGTACTTCGCCCACCACGACGGGTACCGGCCGGAGCTTCCCACCTACCCCTTCCAGCGCGACCGCTACTGGCTCGACGTCCCGCAGGCGCCCACCGGCGACCTCGGCCGGGCCGGCCTGGGCACCGCGGACCACCCGCTGCTCGGGGCCGCCGTCGAGCTCGCCGACGGTTCGGGTACCGTCCACACGGGCCGGCTGTCCCTGCGCACCCAGCCCTGGCTCGCGGACCACCGGATCCTCGGCTCCGCGCTCCTCCCCGGCACCGCGCTCCTCGAACTCGCGCTGCACGCCGGCCTGCGGGCCGGCAGCCCGACCGTGACGGAACTGACCCTGCACGCCCCCCTGGCGGTCCCGGAGGAGGGCGCCGTCCAGATCCAGCTGACCGTCGGCGCATCCGACGAGGAAGGCGGACGCTCCGTCACGATCCACTCCCGCGAGGACGGCGCCGAGGCGCCGTGGACGATGCACGCCTCCGGTGCACTGACGGCCGCCGCACCTCCTGCGCCCGACCCGGAGCCCTGGCCGCCGGCCGACGCCGAACCGGTCGACGTGGCCGACGCGTACGAGACGCTGGCGGCGTCCGGGTACGCCTACGGACCGCTCTTCCAGGGGCTGCGAGCGGCCTGGCGGAACGGCGACACCTGGCACGCCGAGGTCGCACTGGCCGAGGAACTCACCGACCGGGTGGGCGAGTTCTCGGTCCACCCGGTACTGCTCGACGCCGCGCTGCACCCCCTGGCACTGGCCGGCTCGGACGGCTCGGGCGGCCTGCGGGTGCCGTTCTCCTGGAGCGGGGTCCGGCTGCACACCACCGGCGCGACCGCGCTGCGCGTCCAACTGACCCCCACGGGAACCGACCGCGTCGCCCTCCTGCTGACGGACGCCGACGGCTCACCGGTGCTCTCGGTCGACACCCTCGCGGTGCGCGAGACCGACCCGGCCCGGCTGGCCACCACCCGCCGGGCGGCGGACTCCCTGCTCCAGCTCGACTGGGTTCCGCTCGCGGCGTCCGGTGGGGGTTCGGGTCACTCCGACACCCCGGAACCGGTGATCGTCCACCTCGACACCGACACCACCCCCGAGGACACCGCACTCCACGCCCTCACCCTCGTCCAGAACTGGCTC
>NZ_JBHVOL010000060.1:0-4339 GCF_042887925.1 Kitasatospora sp. NPDC057904 | reverse complement strand
GTCTACGACGGTGGGGGCAGCCGCGGGGATGACGTCGCGGCGGAGATGCGCGGTCGAGGCGATGAAGCCGGGGAGCTGGTCTTCATCCAGGTCGCCAACGCGGACTCGGTCGTATCGACCGCCCAGGCCGGGGACGCCGGTGACGACGCAGACGCCGACGTTGGTCTCCTTGTCCACGAGCTTCGAGGGGTCGTTGGGCTCGTCCTTGCGGATGCCCGAGCCGAGGGCCGCTTCGGCCGCATCGATGGTGAACGTCGGGAAGCAGACGCCGACCTCCAGGTTGTCCCTGACGGCGGTCGGGATCGCGTCGCCGGTCTGCTTCTGGGTGCCGAAGATACCGATGACGCCGAGCCCGCGACCCTCCTTGGAGATGGTCTGCATCATGCGCTGGTTGGACTCGATGACCTGCTTGTCCTTGCCGGTCAGGCCCTTGGTGTCGGCGTAGTTGTGGCACTCATCCATGAGCACCAGGACGAGCGGGTTGGTCTCGGTCGGCCCGTGCTTCCAGAACTTGTGCGTCCCCCGTTCCTCGACCAGGGCGGCCGGGCGGTCCTTGAGCAGCCGGACCAGTTCGGTCAGGCGTTGGTTGGCGGTTTCCGGGTTGTCGCCGACGACGAACATGGCGCGGTCTCCGGCCTGGCCCCAGTCGCCGTATCGGGCGTCGGAGGTCTTGCCGTCAAAGATGGCGAACTGCACGGTGGCGCGATTCGCGAGCGAGGCCATCCAGGCGAGCATGAGCATGGTCTTGCCGTAGCCGGGGAGGCCCGCGACCTTGATCCCGCTCAACTGCCGTAGCGGGATGGCGACTTGGCGCATCCAGGGGTTGTGACCCATCGGGAGGACCCAGTCGTCAGCGTCGGGCCAGGCGTACGGCGCGTGCTCGTCGAGCGGGTTGCCGACGATGCCCCGGACCTCCACGAGTCCGGCCTTGAGTCGGCGGACTTCCACGGTCTGGCAGTCCCAGGCGTCCGCGAGCCAACCGCCGGCCTTTTCGACTTCCTCGACCCCGACCTTCGGGATCGTCTTGATGACGGCCCGGATGCCCCACGGCTCGGGGAGCACCCTGATCTTCGGGACGACGGTGACGGGCTTGGCGGTCTTGCCCTGCCAGTCCTTGCGGCCCTTGGTGTTCTCGTCCACGCGAGCGAGGCCGACGTTCGGGGCGAGGCGACGCCAGCGGCGGGAGACGGCCCAGGCATGGCGCATCCGAGCCCGCTGGAGGGGAGTCGCCCGGATGTACCGGTAGGTGGCGATGAAGAGGCGAGCCGCCCCCCAGGCCGCCAGCACCGCGAGAGCGATGACGGCGACCAGGGGAGACAGGCTCAGGGAGTCGGTGACAGACACGGTCAGCCTTCCTGCGAGGCGGACTTACGGGAGGTGGGAACGGCGTTCAGGGGGCGGATCTCGTCGGCCTGGTACCAGGCAGTGCCGCCGACGACCTTCTCGTTGCCGTTGCGGTCGGTCCGCTTCTCGGCCGGGGTGACACCGACCCGGAAGCCGACCAGCTCGACCGGCTGCGGCATCCCCTGGAGCGGGGCGGCGGGGTCCTGGTGCGAGAGGACACCGACCTTGAGGATCTCGTTCTCGGTCCGGCCGAACTGGGTGAAGGAGGCGACGACCTGCACCTCCCACTTCGGCGTGCCGTCCTTGGCGGTGTCCTGCTGCTGGGTGCCGAACTGCATCTTGGGCGAGGAGCTGAGGAACATGACCATCGAGAAGGTGCGGGCCTGGTCGACGTGGAAGATCGCGGGCATGAATCTCTCCTTGTGACAGATCGTCAGGTGACGATCGCTCGTCTACGGGGTGTTGCGTGCTCTACCCTGAACCTCATGCACGGGGGTTGTCAACCAGGTTATCGCCAGACGTAGTCAAGGATGGTCGAATATGTCGGAGTCAGTACCGGCCGAGATCCGTACAAAGATGCAGGTGAGGCTGCAAGCGATCTCTGAGCTTGCCGGATACCTCGGACATGCCGACGCGGCCATGTCCCGTGATCCGGCCGAGTGGCATCGGAACCTGATCCGGGCGTTCTCGGATCTGGCGGAGGAGGCGAAGGCGGCGGAGACCGAACTCTCCGTGCACGCGGTGCAATCGAAGGCCCTCACCACGACAGAGGTCTCGAAGGCTGCGAAGGTCAGCCGGACCGCGATCTACAAGAGGATGCGTGAGTAGCGGAATTGGAAGAGGCCCCCGTCGAATTCGGCGGGGGCCTTTTCCGTTGTTCCCGGCGGGGGCCGGAGCTTCCGCCGCAGGCGGTCGAGTTTTTTTTGTGGTTCCGGGCTGAAGAAGTCTTTAACCGTTGCTGATCAGTGGGGCCCCTCCGAGAGCAAGAAAGGGGGCCGAGTGCCCACTTCGTGCGGTGAGGGCATCCAGCCCTCTCCATTGGTACAAGTGTAATGGCCCCCTTTCATGCTCTCGCCCCACAGATCACCAACGGTCAAACACTTCTCCAACCCTAGGCGACATTGTCTTCTGACGGTTCGTCAGGGGTTTCTGACGTGTCGTCAGGAGCGAGTTTCTTGACTGCCCAGATTTGGTGTGCAGTGAGGAGCTTGACGAGTGCCGGAAATCCGCCTCGTTCGACGGCTTCGAGGACTCGGGCTTCGAGGCCGTGGGCGACGACCATCTTCCAGGCCGACTCGGCCAGCTCGGCCACCTCCCCGCCGGCCACTTCTTCGGCGGCGTGCTCTTCGTCGCTGATCTCGTCCACTCCGAGCCGAGCCTTGAGCTTGGGTGACCAGCGAAGCCAGGACTTGCCCTTGGTCGCCTTCTCGTACTCAATCCAGAGGTCAACGACCGCAGCGTCCCCGGTCGCAAGCAGGTACTCGACCATTTCGAACGGCGTCAGACTTCCCAGCTTGCCTTTCTTGAGATCACCGCGAGCGACCTCATTTCCGATGTGGCGTCCGGAGTCCTGAGCCTTAGCGATGTATTCCCCGGCACCTTCGGCAGTCATGACCTTGTCCCACTTGACCCCATGAGTCTTATCGGCCGGGAATCCATGCTTCTTCGTCCAGGCCATCCAGAGCCGTTGCCACCGGGCCATCATGTACGTGAGTTGGATGACATCAGGCTCCGAGTCGAAGCAGACGATCACGTGAAGGTGCGGGTGCCACCCGTTCTTTCCGTAGGTGATTTCCCGCGAATTGATGGTGCCGATCTTGCCGGTGAGCTTCTTTTCACGGTTGGCCATGTTGCCATTTCCGAGTTTCCGGAATGCGTCGTTGAGTGCGTCGAGGAGTTCGGCCAGCGCGTGCCCTTTGGCATGCCGGACGGTGAAGGTGACCATCCAGGCAGAGCCACCCGACATGATCAGGTTGGCGACGCCGACAGCGATCTCGTTGGCCCGCTTGGCGCGGATCTTGGCCGAGCAGACCGGGCAGAGCCAGCCGTTCGCGCAGATGCAGACACCGGAGGTGTAGGCCACCCCGTCACGGACGTGGATCTTGACCCGGTCGACCTTGCCGTTCTGGCCTTGAGCCATGACCCGTCCGCAGGCCGAGAGCCGCTTGACCGTCGTGAACGACCAGATGGCCCGACGGATCTCGAAGCGGCGGCGGCGACGGCAACACGGATCGGTGCCCTTCCCGCATTCGTGCTGGTCAGACCCGGTTTTCCCCGCAGGGGGGGAAACAAAGTCCGTAGTAGTACCAAGGGGGGCGTCCGCCAGGCCGCCAGAGGCGGCCCGGCGCCCCTCAAGGCCTTCGGCAACGGGGCGCCGGGAGACCTGGCGGCCACCCGAGGCCCGCAGGTGTTTCGCGGCCTGTGCTCCATCCAGCGGGAGGACCGGGGGCACGTCGTCATGCGGGGTGGCTACCTGTGGTGCCGAGCCGTCGCCGTGCTCTACCGTGGTCATGAGACGTTCTCCGTTCGCGTTCCAGGTGGCGGAGAGCAGAGGCCCGGCCGTTGCGAGCGGTCCGGGCCTCCGTCGTTCCGTGTGATCCTGTCTCCCGTGGCTGACCGGCGTGGTAGGAACACGCCGGTCGGTCACTTCTGCTTCTGCGGCCCCATGAGGCTCTTGATGACGAGCCAGCCGAGAGCGCACGAGATGGCCCCGATGCCGACCGCGACCGCGACGACGGCGACGGCCAGGAGGACGGCGACGACGAGGGCTCCGGCCCCGCCAGCCGCGACGAGCTGTCCGGCGTGCTGGCGGAGCCAGGAGGGCGCGGGGGCGGCCTGCTGGACGATGACGTACGGGGCGGGCTGCTGGAGGCTCTGAGGGACGCTCAGGGCCTGTCCGGGGCCGATGTGGATCGGTGTAGGTGTGTAGACCTGCTGGGGGCCGTACGGGTCGCTCATCAACTTGCCTTCCGGGCGCGGCGGGTCTTCTTCTGGC
>NZ_JBHVOL010000059.1:0-5260 GCF_042887925.1 Kitasatospora sp. NPDC057904 | reverse complement strand
GCGGAGGCCGAGGTCATGACGGCTTCGGTGCGCAGGGGGTTGATCTCGGAGACGGCGCCGACGAGCGTGGTCTTGCCGACACCGAAGCCGCCCGCGACGACGATCTTCGCGGAGGTGGTGGCGCGGGTGGGGGCGGCCGCGTTAGAGCTTGCGAAGTCCACTGAGGACCCTTTCGAGCAGCGTGACGTCGGGCTGGTTTCCGGATTCGCCTCCGGAAGCGGGCTGGTGGATGGCGACGAGGCCGGCCTCGGCCAGGTCGGCCACGAGGATGCGCGCGACTCCCAGCGGGAGGGAGAGCAGCGCCGACACCTCGGCGACGGACTTGACCTCCGTGCACAGGGTGCAGATCCGCTGGTGCTCGGGGAGCAGGGTGGCCAGGCGCTGCGGGTCCACGTCGGCGGAGACGAGGGCCTCCAGCGCGAGTTCGTAGCGGGGCCGGGTGCGGCCGCCGGTCATCGCGAACGGCCGGATCAGCGGGCCGGAGTCGGGTTCGTCCTCGAACTCCTCGACGTGCCCGGGGTCCTGGGCCGGGTGGTGGCCGGGCGCGTGGCCGGGTCCGGCCGGCGGGACCGGGTAGCCGGGCGGCGGCATGTCGAAGGAGGGCTGCGGCTGCGGGGCGTACTGGCCGGGCTGGGCGTACTGGCCGGGCCGGCCGTACTGCTCCTGCTGCTGACCGTACGGCGGCTGGCCGTACTCCTGGCCGAACTGCGGCCGGCCGTACGGCTGACCGTGGCCGACGCCGGGTGCTCCGAAGGCGTCATGGCCCGTGCCAGGGTACGGAACGCCACCGTACTGGCCGCTGCGGTCGTCGGGCGGTGTCACGGTTCCTCTCCTCACAAGGTGCGGCGGTTGCGGTGCGAGCCCCGGAACGAGTCCGGAGCCTGTGGTGCGAAGGCCGTACAACGTCCGAACCCGAGCCCGCCGAAGCGGGCCCGGGAGGGACGCGGAGGTGCTTCGAATACCTGGACGGTATCCGACGAACCGTCAGTGCAGGAGACTGCCCTGGAGTTCTGCGCGGAGTGCGGGGGTGAGGACGGCGCCTGCGCGGTCGACGAGCAGGGCCATTTCGTAGCCGACGAGGCCGATGTCGGAGTCGGGGGCGGCCAGGACGGCGAGGGCGGAGCCGTCGCTGATGGCCATGAGGAACAGGAAGCCCCGTTCCATCTCGACGACGGTCTGGTTGACCTCGCCGCCCTCGAAGATCCGGCTGGCGCCGGAGGTGAGGGAGGTGAGGCCGGAGGCGACGGCGGCGAGCTGGTCGGCGCGGTCCCGGGGGAAGCCCTCGGACATGCACAGCAGGAGGCCGTCCGCGGAGACCACCACGGTGTGGGACACCCCGGGGGTGTTGTCCACGAAATTGGTGATCAGCCAGTTCAGGTTCTGTGCGGCCTGGCTCATCTGAGTCAACTCAACGCTCCTGGTGGTTCGAGCCGCCGAAGAGATCGGTGCTCCGGTTCTGTCCGTTGCCGGACTGGTCTACCTGATCGGGGTCGATCCGGAAGCTTCCGGTGTTGCCGGCGGTGCGGCCCTGCTCCACGCCGCGGCGCAGGTTCGTGAGACGGCCACGGACCTCCTCGGGGCTGCGGGAGACCTGCGGCCCGTCCTGCGGGGTGGGCTTGGCGTTGCCGGCCACCAGGTTCTGCTTGGGCACGCGGCGCGGCAGGCCGGACTGGGTGGTGCCGGCGGACGAGGGCTCGCGCAGCTGCTCGGCCCGCTGCCAGGCGTTGTCGTTCGGCGACTGCCAGGCGGAGTTGGCGGTCGGGCCGGTCGGGCCGTAGCCGCCGAGCGCCGACACGTCGTGTCCGCGCGACTCGGCGGGCGACGAGGTGTCCTTGGCGCCGGCGAACCAGTTCGGGGTCTCGCCGTTGGCCCCGGCGGGCGCGGGCGTCCCGACCGGGCCGCCGGTGGCCAGCTGCTGGCCGGGGCGGCGCTGCGGCAGCCCGGACGGCAGGGTGGCGGGGGCCTCGGCGGCGGGCAGCGCGGGCGGCTCCGGGGCGTACGGGTGGCCGGCCGGGGCGTCCTGGGCCTGGTGGGCGTACTGGTCGCCGGCGTAGCCGTCGTCGTAGCCCTGGTAGCCCTGGCCCTGGTAGTCCTGCTGCGCGTACTGGTCGTCCGCGTAGCCCGACTGGTCGTAGCCCTGCTGCGGGTACTGGCCGTACGCGTCCTGGCCGTAGCCGTCCTGCTGCCCGTAGCCGTACTGGTCGTCGGCGTAGGGCTGCTGGTAGCCCTGCTGCGGGGCGTACTGGTCGTAGCCCTGCTGCGGGTACTCCTCCTCGACCTCGGCGTCCAGGACCGGCTGCTCGGCGTCCCCGTACGGGGAGGCCTCCAGCGCGGCGCGGCGCACCTGGTCGAGGCGCTGGGAGCGCTGGACGGACTCCAGGGCCGGGCTGAAGCCGGAGGAGCCGGCGTTGCCGATGCCGGTCAGGTGGTCGTCGAAGCCCAGCTCGGCGGCGCTGCGGGCGCGGCCGTCGGGGGCCCACTCGGAGGCCGGCTCCTGCTCGGCGAAGATCCGCGAGACGGTGAACTGCTCCTCGGGCTCCGGCGCCGGGCCGCCCTTGGTGACGAACGGCGGGAGCATGACGAGCGAGGTGGTGCCGGCCGACTCGCCGGACGGGCGGAGCTGGACGCGGATGTCGTGCCGCTGGGAGAGCCGGCCGACCACGAACAGGCCCATGCGGCGGGAGATGGTGGCGTCGACCGTGGGCGGCTCGGCCAGCTTCTCGTTGATCTCGGCGAAGTCGTCGGCGGTGAGGCCGATGCCCTTGTCGTGGATCTCGACCAGCACGCGGCCGTCCGGCAGGCGGGTCGCGTTGACCAGCACCCGGGTCTGCGGGCTGGAGAACGAGGTGGCGTTCTCCAGCAGCTCGGCGAGCAGGTGGACGAGGTCGGTCACGGCGGCGCCGACGATCTCGACCTCCGGGATGCCGGACAGCTCGACGCGCTCGTACTGCTCCACCTCGGACGCGGCGGCGCGGAGCACGTCGACCAGCGGGACCGGGGTGTTCCAGCGGCGGCCGGCCTCCTCGCCCGCGAGGACGAGGAGGTTCTCGCCGTTGCGGCGCATGCGGGTCGCGAGGTGGTCCAGCTTGAAGAGGTTCTCCAGCTGGTCCGGGTCGGCCTCGTTGTTCTCCAGGTCCGTGATCAGCGCCAGCTGGCGCTGGATGAGGCCCTGGCTGCGGCGCGACAGGTTGGTGAAGATCGCGTTGACGTTGCCTCGCAGCAGCGCCTGCTCGGCGGCGAGCTCGACGGCCTGGCGGTGGACCTGGTCGAACGCCCGGGCGACCTCGCCGATCTCGTCCTTGCCGTGCAGCGGGATCGGGGCGACGGAGGTGTCGACCCGCTCGGGGTCGGTCTTGGAGAGCTTCTCGACGAGGTCCGGCAGGCGGTTGTCGGCGATCTCCAGGGCGGCGCTGCGCAGGGTGCGCATGCCGAGGATCATCGAGCGGGCGACGTAACCGGTGAGCAGCCCGGCCAGGATGAGCGCGGCGACGACGATGACCGTGTTGAGGATGGCGTCGTAGAGCGCGTTGTCCTTGAGGTTCCGGGAGTCCGTGAGCACGTCGTCGAGGAGCGCGACTTCGGTGTTGCGCAGCGCCTGGATGTGCGTGGCGGCAGCCTGGTTCCAGTTCTCCGGGGTCAGACCGGCGTCCTTGGCCTCCTTGAAGGCGGCGTCGGCGGCGGCCTTGCCCTTCGTCTGGCCGTCGGCGGCGGCCTGGCTGTAGGCGGAGGCGAGGTTCAGCAGCGACTGCATGGTCGGCGCGCGGCCGTCGGGCATCTTGTACGCCGAGCGGTCCTGCGCGGTGGCCAGGGCGACCTGTGCGTCGGCGTACTTCTTGGCGTCGACCGGGTCGCTACCGGTGGTGAACTCGGTGATCGCGGTCTGTTCCAGCTTCTCCGAGACCACGACCTGCAGGGTGAGGTCCTGGTTCTCGTAGCGGGTCACCGAGTTCGACCCGATGCCCACGAGCAGGTGCAGCATGAGCGCGCGCTGGGACGAGGACGCGGCCTTGGCCAGCGACATGGCGTAGATCGCGCGGCCCTTGCTGGCCGCGTTCGTGGAGCCGAGGCCGACCGAGTTGTCGTACGCGAGCAGCGGGGCGAACAGCGTCGAGTACGCGTTCGCGGTGGCGCTGGCGAACAGCTCCTGGCCGTACGCGCTGGCGCGCAGGTGCGGCAGGTTGACCACGAGGTCCTGGAAGGCCTGGTGGCGGCGCGGGAGCTCGCCGGACTTGTCGGACGCGTCGTAGGCGGCGTTGTAGGCCTTCAGCGCGGCGTCCGTGGTGGCGCGGGTCTTGGCGACCGTGCCGTCCGGGTCCTGCTTGGTGAGGAGGGGTATCAGCGTCTTGTCGCGCTCGTTCTCGAGCGCCTCGGCGAGTTCGGTGGCCGCCTTGGCGAGCTCGGCGGTCTTCTCGGCGCGGGACGCCTTGATGTAGCCGTCGACCGAGGTGTTCACGCGGAGGCCGCCGAACACGAGGCTGATGATGACCGGGATCAGGAGGATCGCGATCAGACGCGTCGGCACGCGCCAGTTGCGCGGCCTGAGGAAGTCGTAGCGGCTGGAGCTCTCGGAGCCCGTCGAACCCGTGGAGCCGCCGCTGCGGGGCTCCTTCGGGCCGACCGCGGGCTTCACGGGCTGTGGTGCCTGTGAACGCTCCTCGGTCGGGGTGAACGCGGAGAATCCGGCCGATTCCGTCGCGGTACCGTTCGGCTCGCTCTGGCGGGGCTCGGAGCGCCGCTGCGGGGCGGGTTGCTGCTTACGCCTCACTCGACAACTACCTCTCGGCCGACAGCCGGCCATGGATCAATCCAGCGCTGCCCCGGGCCACGCTCCGCCGCCGGTGGGCCGGGCGGGAAAAGCGACAGGGGTAGCTGGAATTTCAGCACGTGCAGGGATGGGGGACAAACAGACCCCGCATGCCGCCCGCGTCGGCACAATCTGGACATTCGCCGACATGACGGCGCAAAACCGTGGTCTTCTGGCGCTGAGTGACGTGATTCGGCCACGTAGCGTCACTGTTGATCACAAAATGCCTACCGAACCGTTATCCACCGCTTATGAGCGGGTCTTGCGCGGTGCCCCCGCCGGACACCTGCCGGTAAGCAGCCCCGCCCCGGCGGACCGTCGCCTGGACGGTCCGCCGGGGCGGTGGTGTCGCTCGCACCCCCGCGTCGGCTAGCGGAGTCGGGCGAGGAGGGCGTGTTCGACGAGGGTGATGAGGGCGCTCTTGGCGCTGTCGCGGCGGCGGGCGTCGAGGGTGAT
>NZ_JBHVOL010000058.1:0-5372 GCF_042887925.1 Kitasatospora sp. NPDC057904 | reverse complement strand
CAGGCCCCCACCCTGCGCATACCGCATACCACCGGCATACCGCAGGGATCACTATCCGTCACTACCGACAACAGGGCGAAAACCTCAGTAACGGCTGCCCGAGGCGATCGGCACGACGGCTCTCGAAGGCGCCTCCTACTCCTTCACCGGGCCGTCGTCCTCCTCCTCGTCCCCGTAGGGCTCCTCGGGCGGCGGTGCGAGGACGAGCGGCCAGTCCTCTCCTGATGAGGTGAAGACCGCCGTACCTTCCCAGACCTGGCCGGCCATCGCCGGATCGACGGTCGTCTCGGCGTGCAGGACCAGGACGTAGTTCGGGTCGAAGCTCGACCGGACCGGGAAGTCGGCCGGGTCGACTCCCAGCCGCTCCAGGCCGCCCGGGTGGAGCGCGATGTCGACCGCCAGCCGCTCCCCCGTGTACGAGTGCTCGGCCCAGCCGTCGGTCTGCAGCAGGTAGGACACCTGGTCGCCCTCGTGGCCGAACGCGCTGTAGCTGCTCAGCGCGCGCTCGCCGGGCGTGCCGTCGGAGTCGATGACCAGCACGGCGACCGGCACCTCCGGATCGCCGGGCCCAAGACCGGAGCGGACGTTCAAGCGAGCCATGGGCACCTCCGGGTCGCAACAGGGATCGGACAGGACACCACTACACCTCACCCCACTGACAATTCACCCCACGGGCTCCAGCCTCAGCCGCCGGACCGGCCAGGGTGCCGGCTCGGCCGGGCCGAACCAGAGCCGGACGTCGAGCCCGGTGCGGACGGGCAGGGCGGGGTAGTCGTTCTCGGCGTGCTCGGTGCGGTGCAGCGCGTGGTGCGGGCCCAGGTGCCGGGCCGCGTATTCGTCGAAGGTCGCCGCGTCCGACGGCTCGCAGACCGTCGCGGCCACCTCCCGGGCGCCCCGCTCCGGGGCGAAGCCAGGGCCGCGCAGCAGCAGGACGTCGTCGCTGTCGACCATGGTGGCGTTGGCCGCGTCACGGTGCGCCCGCCAGACCGGGCCGGTGTAGAACGCCTCCAGCGCGCGCCGGCGGTGCGCCATGTCGGGGAACGCGCGCACCCAGACGAACCGGTCCGGGTCGTCGAGGTCGCGGAACCGGCCGCCGAGGGTGATGCCGACGGCCTCCTGCCCGGTCACGAACTCGCGCTCGAACAGCTCGATCAGGGTCTCGCGCGTGCCGGGGTGCAGGGTGTACTGGCGGAATTCGACGATGTTCATGCTCATGCGCCGCAGGCTACGGGTGCTCCACTGACACCTCCGGTCAGTGAAGCACCTACGGTGCTCAGTCCGCCGAGCCGCTGCCGGCCGCCGCGGAGCGGCAGTCGTTGCGCGCGGCGGGCGACAGCTGCGGGCACAACCGGGCCTTGGCCGACTTGTCGTGGTAGTTGACGTTCCAGTAGCTCGTCATGCCACTGACGCACAGCGGCCGCTGCCACGCCTCCAGGGCCGCCTCGCACTGGTCGCCGACCCACGCCGGGCGGTCGATGTTGTACTTCATCAGCCGGGAGCCGGTCCCCCGGGTGCAGGCCTGCCGGCCGTCCGACGTGGGTGCGGCTAGGCACCAGCGCAGGGCCTCGGCGAAGCTCTCGGGGTGGTCGGCGTAGTCGTGCTTCTGGAGGAAGTAGACCGGCGCGTAGAAGTAGCAGGCGCCCTGGAAGACGTCCGGTTGCTCGGGGCAGGGGTACAGCGGGTCGGCGGCCAGCTTGTCCGCGGGGAGCTGGGCGGTGGCGGCCGGGTCCGTCTCGTCCGGCTCGAAGAGCTGCATGAACACGCCCTCCGAGCAGGCCACGACCTGGTACGTCTGCGAGAACTTCCGGCACAGCTGCTCGGCGTCGGGCAGCTTCAGCCGCGACACGAACATCGCGCCGTGCCCGATGCCGTGGATGCACGAGGCCGACTCGTCGGGCGCGCAGAGCTTCGTCACGGCCGAGGCGGGGTCGGGGCTCTGGGAGAGCTTCTCCTCGACGATGCCGTGCAGGTAGCCCGAGCCGCAGACGTCGTTGCGGAAGGACGCGGCCTTGGCGAAGTCGTCGCCGTACTTCTGCAGGGCCGCATGCCCGAGGTCGTGGGCGACCGGGTGGCAGATCCGGCTGACGTACGGCTGGCTGTCGGTGATCCTGGCCAGGTCGGCGAGCGCCTGGGCAGGGTCGGAGGCGTTCAACTCCGCCACCAGGTGGTCGCGCAGCTTGCTCTGGGTCCACACGGCGGGCGTGGCGGAGGCCGCACTCGGCTGGGGAGAGCCCGGAGCCGCGACGGAGGCGGTGGCCGTGGGGGTTGTGACCGCCGCGACGGGCTGATCGGCGGCAGCAGCCGCAGGCGTCCACTGCGTGTGCAACACCGCCCACACACCCATCGCGAACAGCAGCAGTGACGTGATCAGCATGAATCGCCGAGCCATCTTTCCCCCGTTCCCAAGCCGTCAATCCTGGGTGCGGCCAACGGTTCTGACCATGTGCTATCGCCTGCAGTCCCGTCTCCCCTACGGACGGCGAAAGTCCGCCCGGCGGTTCCCCGTCTGCGACTCGACGCGGAGCGGCGGGCCGAAACGGGCAAGGCAGTGCCAGACCTTCTTGAGGTCCTGCGGGTCATAGCGCCCACTCCGGACGGCATCGCCGATGATCCGCGGATCGAGCCGGCCGTCGACCGCGATCTCGGCCCCCAGGTCGACGTACTCCTGCCCGCGGTAGCCCGGGTGGCGCCGCAACTCCCCGACGGAGAGCCGGAATCCGGGGTGCCACTCGACCCGGCACGGGAGCCTTCACGCCGCGCGCTCCACCGCCGTACCGCGATAACTGGGATCGAGGACCAGCGCCTCGACGTCCCGGTCGAACCGGACCGGCCCGTGGATCTGCGCCTCGATGTGGCCGTCCACGGCATCGAGACCGTCCGCCTCGGCCAGCTCGACGAGGGCGCAGCGCGAGGCGACGCCGAAGGCCGACGGGTCCGTGGAGCTGTCCGGATAGCAGAACGTGGCGCGGGCGAGGGTGGCGGCGGAGAGCCTGAAGTACGAGGACCCGAACCGCGGCGCGCCGCCTGCTGGTTCGCACCGGAAGTCCAGAGCGCCGTAGACGGGGCGCTCCTGCGCCGGGGCATCGTCGTAGGCCCCCGCGAAGATCCGGCTCTCCCAGTGCCACCGGTCCCCACCCGGCCGGGCCGTCAGGCCGCCGTTGCTGGTACCCGTCACGAACTGCGAGTGGTAACGCCCGTCCGACGCCATCCTGACGAGGACCGGCTCGCCACCCGCGATCCGGTCCGGATGGAAGTTCATGGTCAGCCGCAGCCGCGGATCGAGCGGCCCGCCCCGAGCCAGCCCGGCCACATGCGCCAGCGCCCGCCGCTGCGGCGACCACACTGCATCGTCCACCCCCATGACGCGCAGTGTGGACGAACGCCGCCTCCCACCGCACCTCGATTTCACCCCGTGCGCACAGCACCCGTCCTGTCAGACCCTCATGCGATCGTGCACGGAGAAACGGACGCCCGCGCCATCGCGGGCAGGAGGAGGGACACGATGACGGGCTGGACCGGTGTGACCCGGGAAACCTGGCAGGACCACGGCGACATCCGCGCACGACTCGACGCAGGCGCCGATCCGAACGCCTGGAACGGCCGGCGTCCACTGCACTACGCCGCAGGATGGGGCTCTCCCGAGGTCGTGGCCGAACTGGCCGGCCGTGTCTTGGACGTGGACGCGCTTGAGGACGGGACGACGGCACTGTGGGAAGCCGTCATGAGTGACCGGCCGGACAACGCCCGCGCCCTCGTGGCAGCCGGTGCCGATCCCTGGCGGCCCCAGCTCGGCGGCTGGTCAGCGGGGCGCCTCGCCCTGGCAGGGCCGCTCGCCGAGCTGTTCCCCGTCCCCATCGGAGAATCGGGCCTGACGGCAGCCGAGCAGGCGACCGTCGAGCGAGGGCGGCAACTCGTCCAGGCCCTGGACACGTTGTACTACGACGGCACCGGACTCGCCTGCATCGCCGCCATCGACACCGCCGAGGCGATCCGGCGGCTCGACGCTGCACCGGTGGACAAGAAGTACGCGGCCAAGCGGCTCAACAACCCCCGCTCGTACGACCTCTACGAAAGCGAGCTCATCGTCGGCGTCACAACGGTCCCCGGCGGCTGCATCGTCACCCAGCCCTGGGGGTACACCCCGTCCACTCCGGTCGCGATGAGGCGCCTCACCACCGGTACCGTCGGCTACGGCTTCTTCGCCAACCCGAAGAGCGGCAACCAGGGCAGCATCGTCCGCGACGGCATCGAGGAGGGGTGGGACCTCCACCCCGGCGGCGCCCCCGTTCCCGGCGACTCCCCTGAGGAGGTCCTGGCCGGCTACCTCTACCGCCGCCACGCGGTCGCCTACGCCTGCGACTTCGCCGGCCTCCGACCGACCAGCGCCCGCGCCGTCACCGGCCCCGCCGACATCTGGGTTCGGCTGCCCGACATCGACTACTGGGAGCGTTGAAATCCGGTCGTGGAAGCCACCGCCGGACTGTCATCCTCGCTGCATGCTGCTCAAACTGACCGGCTCCAGCTGTTCCGGGAAGTCCACGCTCGCCCGCGCCGTGGCCGGCCGGCTCCGGCAGGTCGCCGTGCACGACTTCGACGAGGTCGGGGTGCCGGAGAACGCCGACCGCCAGTGGCGACACCGGATGACCGAACTGTGGGTGCGTCGCGCCCTGAAGCACCAGGACCGCGGCGTCGACCTCCTGTTGACCGGCCAGTCCCCGCTGGGCGAGGTCCTGGCGGCGCCCTCGGCCCCGCTGCTGGACGGGATCGCGGTGTGCCTGGTCGACGTCGCCGACGACGTCCGCCGGGAGAGGCTCACCGCACGGGACGCAGGCCGGTGGGACTCCTCCGCCGTGGACGCCTTCCTCGGCTGGGCGGCCTGGCACAGCGGCCACGCACGCGATCCCCGCCACCGGCCGGACGTCATCACCGGCGGCAGCGGCCCGGAGATGGCCTGGCACCGCTGGACGACCTGGACCGCCGAAGACCCCCGGTGGCACACCCACCGGCTCGACACGACGGGACGGCCCGTCACGGACGCCGTCGACCAGCTGGAGCAATGGGTTTCCGACCAACGCGAAGCACACCGCACCGGCCACCTGCCCCTGGCCCCCGGCTGGGCGGCCATCACCGACCACACCACCTGACCCGCTGACCCGCACAGAAGGTCGGCCGCCCCGACTTCTCGATCGCCAAGCACCCTTCCTCGCCGATCGACGTCGGGGTGCGGAGCGCCGACTGCCATGCCCGCTGGGTGGGGCGTGGGGACCTGTCGGATGCCTAGTACTCCAGCAGGACTTCGACGTTTTGCCTGTTCAGAGGGCTGCGCGGTGGAGTGTAGCGGGCTGCTGCTCGATCAGGGGCGGTCTTCATTG
>NZ_JBHVOL010000057.1:0-5813 GCF_042887925.1 Kitasatospora sp. NPDC057904 | reverse complement strand
CCCTCTCGCCCCACTCGCCGGGTAATTATGCCCGCCCAATGGCCCGCGCCCCCCCGCGCGCACGGAATGCGGAATTCCGTGCGCGCGGGCGGCCGGTCGGAGCGGGGCGCGGCTCAGCAGCCGCCGGCCACCGCCGGAATGATCGAGACGCTGGCACCGTCCTTGATCTCGGTCGCCAGTCCCTCGGCGAATCGCACGTCGTCGTCGTTCACGTACACGTTCACGAAACGGCGCAGCTTGCCGGTGTCGTCCAGGATGCGCGCGGAGATGCCCGCGTGGTTCTTCTCCAGGTCGGCGATGACGTCGCCCAGGGTCCCGCCGTCGGCGGTGACCTCGGCGGACCCGCCGGTGTAGGTGCGCAGGATGGTGGGGATGCGGACGGTGGCGCTCATGGGTGGCTCTCCTCGTGGGGGAATCAGGCGGACGCGAGGCCGGCGGTGCGGAAGGACTCCAGCGTCGGGCGGATGACCGCGGTCATCCCGGCATCGGCGACGGCGTCCAGGGTCTTGAGGCCGTCACCGGTGTTGATCGCGACGGTCTCCTTGGCCGGATCCAGCTGCCCGGTCTCGACCAGCTTCTTGAGCACGCCGACGGTCACCCCGCCCGCGGTCTCGGCGAAGATGCCCTCGGTGCGGGCCAGCAGCCGGATGGCGGCCACCACCTCGGCGTCGGTGACGTCCTCGACCGCTCCGCCGGTGCGCCGCGCGATGTCCAGCACGTACGGGCCGTCCGCCGGGTTGCCGATCGCCAGCGACTTGGCGATGGTGTCCGGCTTCACCGGCTTGATCACGTCCCGGCCGGCCTTGAACGCCGCGGAGACCGGCGAGCAGCCCTCGGCCTGGGCGCCGAAGATCCGGTACGGCCGGTCCTCGACCAGCCCGAGCTTGATCAGCTCCTGCAGGCCCTTGTCGATCTTCGTGAGCTGCGAGCCCGAGGCGATCGGGATGACGATCTGCTCCGGCAGCCGCCAGCCGAGCTGCTCGCAGATCTCGTACGCGAGCGTCTTGGAGCCCTCGCCGTAGTACGGGCGGAGGTTGACGTTGACGAAGCCCCAGCCCTCGCCGGCCGGGTCGCCGATCAGCTCCGAGCAGAAGCGGTTCACGTCGTCGTAGTTGCCCTCGATGCCGACCAGCTCGCCGCCGTACACACCGGCCATGACGACCTTGCCCTGCTCCAGGTCGTGCGGGATGAACACGCACGAGCGGAACCCGGCCCGGGCCGCCGCCGCACCCACCGCACCGGCCAGGTTGCCGGTCGACGAGCAGGAGAGCGTGGTGTAGCCGAAGGCGCGCGCGGCCTCGATCGCGCAGGCCACCACGCGGTCCTTGAACGAGTGCGTCGGGTTCCCCGAGTCGTCCTTCACGTACAGGTTCGCGGTGAACCCGAGCTCGCGACCGAGGTTGTCCGCCTTGACCAGCGGGGTCCAGCCGGGATTCAGGTTCGGCTTCGAAGCGACGTCCGCGGGCACCGGCAGCAGCGGCGCGTAGCGCCAGATCGACGCGGGCCCGGCCTCGATGCGCTTGCGCAGCTCCTCGGCGGCCTCGCTCCCGAACTCGTACGCGATCTCCAGCGGCCCGAAGCACTCCACACAGGCGAAGCTCGGACCGAGCGGGAAGCGGGTGCCGCACTCCCGACAGGACAGGGCGGTGGCGGGGCCGAGATCCACGGATGCGGGTGCGACTGTGTCGATAGCCATGATGGCGGAGGCCTCTCTCCTCATCTTCCCCGTGGTGCGGGCGCACCACGGGCCGGAATTGGCACCTGTCCCGCCGGGGCCTGGTGAAAGCCGCGCGAGAAGGTTGCCGGGACGTCAACGGGCCGTTCCCTCAGTCCCTCTGGATGAGCATGTGAAGTTGTCGTCAGCGGTGACCCCGGCGTGCGAAGGTCCGACCGCTGTACGAAGACTGTATCCGAAGGCGCCGAGCCCGAAAGGGACCGTCCGCCACGCGAGATGGCCCGTTCCACCCCGATCCGCCGAGGAGAGTCCCGTGCCCGCCGAACCGACCCCCGCACTCCTCCCGCAGGCGGCCTCCTGGCTGGGCCGCCGCTCGTGGAGTGCGGCCGACCGGCCGGTCGACACCCTCCTGGCGGCCAAGCGCCGCACCGGCCACACCGTCAGCGTCGTCCTGCCCGCCCTCGACGAGGCGGCCACCGTCGGCGACATCGTCCGCACGATCCGGCGCGAGCTGATGGAGCGCCTCCCCCTCGTCGACGAGCTCGTCGTCGTCGACTCCGGCTCCGCCGACGACACCGCCGCCGTGGCCGCCGCGGCCGGCGCCCGGGTCGTGCCGCGCGACGGGATCCTGCCCCGGCTGCCCGCCGTGCCCGGCAAGGGCGAGGTGCTGTGGCGCTCGCTGCTGGTCACCCGCGGCGACATCGTCTGCTTCGTCGACGCCGACCTGCGCGAGTTCGACCCCGCCTTCGTCTCCGGCACCGTCGGCCCGCTGCTCACCGAGCCGGACATCCAGCTGGTCAAGGCCATGTACGACCGCCCGCTCGAAGTCAGCGGCTCCGCCGGGGACCCCGACGCGGTCTTCCCGGCCGGCGGTGGCCGGGTGACCGAACTGGTCGCCCGCCCCCTCCTCAACCTGCACTGGCCGGAACTCGCCGGTTTCGTCCAGCCGCTCGGCGGCGAGTACGCGGCCCGCCGCGTACTGCTCGAACGGCTGCCCTTCCCCACCGGCTACGGCGTCGAACTCGGCCTCCTGGTCGACGCGTTGGAGCTCGTCGGCCTCGACGCCCTGGCCCAGGTCGACGTCGGCGTCCGCCACCACCGCCACCAGGACGGCCAGGCCCTCGGCCGGATGGCCGCCACCATCTACCGGACCGCGCTGGAACGCCTCGACCGCGCCCACCGCCTCAAGGCGTCGGCCGACCTCGTCCACCCGCTGCTCACCCAGTTCACCCGCGACCCGGAGACCCGCGCGTTCACCGCCCACACGCACCCCGTGACGGCCACGGAACGCCCCCCGATGCACACCGTCCCCGAGTACGCGAAGCGCCGCACCGACGGGTGACAGACCCGAACAGTGCGGCCGCTGCGATCTCGCCGGTTGTCCGGCGATTGGTTTGCGACGTCTGCCGACCGGCAACGTACCAACCGTGACTCCTCCCCCTCTCGACGAGGAGGCTTCCCACTCGACCCCTGCGGAGCCTCATGGCGGCCAAGCCCTGACCGCTGCATGTCGCAGGTCTTCGACGGTACGGCCGCGCTGCGCTCCGCTCCGCCGTACGCTCGGATTCCACCCCGAAGGGTGAACGGGTAGACCCAGAAGAGGACTCATGGCCGATTCATCGACCAAACGTTCGAGCGCGACCGTGCTGGTGGCGTCCAACCGCGGACCGGTCTCCTTCAGCACCGCGGACGACGGCACGCTGACCCTCAAACGCGGTGGCGGAGGCCTGGTCTCCGGCCTCTCCGCGATCGACGACCCGAACGCCGTCTGGGTGTGCGCCGCCCTGGGCGACGCGGACCGCCGGGCCGCCCGCGAAGCCCCCCACGGCCGCCTCGACCTGGCCGGCCACGACGTCGGCGGACAGGCCGTCCGGATGCTGGACATCGACCCGGAGACCTTCGCCCGCGCCTACAACGGCGTCGCCAACTCGACCCTCTGGTTCGTCAGCCACCTGCTCTACGCCACGCCCACCGCCCCCGCCTTCGACGCGGGCTTCCGCACCGAGTGGGCCGCCTACGAGACGTACAACCGGGCCTTCTCGGACGCCCTCGCGGCCGAGGCCGCCCCGAACGCCGCCGTCCTGGTCCAGGACTACCACCTGTCCCTCACCCCGGCCCTGCTCCGCGCGGCCCGCCCCGACCTTCGCATCGGCCACTTCTCCCACACCCCGTGGGCCCCGCCCGAGTACTTCCGGCTCCTCCCGGACGACGTGGCCAGGGCCGTCCTCACCGGCATCCTCGGCGCCGACCGGGCCGGCTTCCTCACCGAACGCTGGGCGAGGGCCTTCGCCGCGTGCTGCGAGGAGATCCTGCACGCGACCGTCGACCACGACGCCCTCACCATCACCCACGACGGCCGCACGACCCGCCTCGGCGTGCACGCCCTGGGCGCCGACGCCGACTTCCTGCGCGAGCGCGCCCACCGCCCGGACGTCGACGAGCGCCTCGCCGCCCTGCGCGAGGCCGTCGGCGACCGGCGCACGATCGTCCGGGTCGACCGCACCGAACTCAGCAAGAACATCGTCCGGGGCCTGCTCGCCTACCGCCACCTCCTGCGCACGCGCCCGGAGTGGCACGACCGCGTCGTGCACATCGCCTTCGCCTACCCGTCCCGCACGGACCTCGCCGAGTACCGCGACTACACGGCCCGGGTGGAGCAACTCGCCGAAGCGATCAACACCGAATTCGCCACCCCCACCTGGCAACCACTGATCCTGCACGTCAACGACGACTTCCCGCGCTCCCTCGCCGCCTACCGGCTGGCCGACGTCGCCCTGGTGAACCCCATCCGGGACGGCATGAACCTGGTGGCCAAGGAAGTCCCGGTGGTCTCCGACCACGGCTGCGCGCTCGTCCTGTCCCGCGAGGCCGGCGCCCACAGCGAACTGGCCGACGACGCGATCTCCGTGAACCCGTACGACGTCATCGAGACGGCCGACGCCCTCCACGCGGGCCTCACCATGCCCGACGAGGAGCGCGCCGACCGCACCAAGCGCCTGGCCGCGGCGGCCACCGCGCTCCCGCCGCAGCAGTGGTTCCTGGACCAGCTCAACGCGCTCTGATCGCCTCGCCCAGATCCGCCAGCAGCTCCACCACGCCCGCCGGCCCGGGCACCACCAGGTCAGCCCGGTCGGCGAGCTCCCGCACCGGCGCGTCCCCCACCGCGCCGCTGCACACCAGAAGACCCGCGAGACCCTCCCCGCGCAGCTTCTCGACGGCGGCGAAAGCCGCGACGTCCCCCAGGTCGTCCCCCGCGTAGAGCACGGCCCGAGCCCCGACCTCCCGCAGGAAGCCCATCAGTGCGGCCCCCTTGTCCACCCCGGGAGGCCGGATTTCCAGAACCAGCCGCCCGGGCTCCACCACCAGCCCGTGCTCCGCCGCCAGATCGGCGACCGGCCCCCGCAGCAGCTCCAGCGCCTCCTCCGGCACCTCCGTACGCCGCGTGTGCACGGCCAGCGAGCGCCCCTTGTCCTCGACCCACGTCCCCTCGGGCGCCCCCACGGCGGCCAGCACCCCGGGCAGGGCCCCCCGCGCGGCGGCCACCCCCGGATGCACGTCGGGCGCCGAGAGCTCACCGGCCTCCCAGCGCTCGGCGCCGTAGTGCCCGAGCACCACGACCCCGGGAAGCCCGGCCAACCCCCCGTACTCGACCGCGAGGGCAGCCGGCCGCCCGGTGATGACGACCACCGAGCGAACGAACGGAGTCACGCTGCGGAGCGCCCCCGCCACCCCCGGATGCGCCCGAGCCCGCGAGGGATCCGCGACGATCGGCGCGAGCGTCCCGTCGAAGTCCAGAGCGACCACGGCATCACCGGGCGAAGCGAGGATCCCCCGAACCCCGTCCCGCCCGGCCCCGGTCACCGGCACCCACGTCTCAACAAAACCCATGCGGTGCCCATACCCCGAAACCCGCACGCCCCCACCCCCCACCAACGCATCCCCTCAACCACCCCCCATCCCGTCCTCAGCCACCCCCTCCCCGCCGCACCAACGCACCCCCTCACCCACCCCCACCCCTCATCCCTCCCCAGCGAGAGGGTCGGGCTGCGGGAGGGGGTGGCGGAGGGGGTGGCCGCGGAGAGGGGCGTGACGGGTGATTTTCAGACTGCCAACGGCGAGAACACCCCACCCACAGAGT
>NZ_JBHVOL010000056.1:0-6371 GCF_042887925.1 Kitasatospora sp. NPDC057904 | reverse complement strand
GCAGCAGGACAATGTCGCCGCCTTTTATATGACTGTTTACATTTTCAATGATTTTATCAGGGCCGGGATTTGTCCAATCCTGCGAGTTAACGCTGTAATGAACCACTGAATAGTGGTACTTCTGTGCAATGGTAAGAACCTTTTTATTAAATTGTCCGGTCGGCGGGCGGAGTAAATGAACATTCTTCACACCCAGCTTTTTAAATGCAGTCTGGGCCCGGAGGATATCTTTTTTTATTTCATTGTCCTCTAGGTTGGTATAATTCTTATACGCATATCCCATGCTGCCGATTTGATGTCCGTCTTTTACCATACGTTCAACTGTGTCCGGGTGCCGTTCCGCCCAAGAAGCTGACAGAAAAAAAGTGGCGTTTTTAATACCGTTTGCTTTTAGCGCGTTCAGAATAGGAACCGCCTTTTCGTCGCCCCAGCTGATATCGAATGTTAATGCGACTTCGCCCGCTTTCGTCTCCCCTTTTGAAATAGCCTTCGGGCCGCTATCAGTTAAAAATACAGGAAGGGGGACGGCTCTCTGTATATAAAAAAAGCTGGCTGCTGCAAATGCGGCAATGATAATAATAAGCAGCTGTTTTATCCTTCTGATGTGCCACACGTAGAAGTGATTCACTGATGACGCCTCCTTATCTTGTCCATGCTTGATTACATCGTATGCCGCGGCGGAGATGAATATAACGAAATACGTTTTAAAAAAAATGAAAAAAACACTTGCTAAATTTAAAGAATGCATGGTATATTATTAAACGTCGCTGATGAACAGCAGACAACAACGAAAAGCTTCGGAAACAACTTAAAAAAAGTTGTTGACATAAAAGAAGCTGAGTGGTAAGATAATAAAGCTGCTTCAACAAGCGGTAATGATCTTTGAAAACTAAACAAGACAAAACGTACCTGTTAATTCAAAGTTTTAAATAAATCGCACAGCGATGTGCGTAGTCAGTCAAACTACTTTATCGGAGAGTTTGATCCTGGCTCAGGACGAACGCTGGCGGCGTGCCTAATACATGCAAGTCGAGCGGACAGATGGGAGCTTGCTCCCTGATGTTAGCGGCGGACGGGTGAGTAACACGTGGGTAACCTGCCTGTAAGACTGGGATAACTCCGGGAAACCGGGGCTAATACCGGATGCTTGTTTGAACCGCATGGTTCAGACATAAAAGGTGGCTTCGGCTACCACTTACAGATGGACCCGCGGCGCATTAGCTAGTTGGTGAGGTAACGGCTCACCAAGGCGACGATGCGTAGCCGACCTGAGAGGGTGATCGGCCACACTGGGACTGAGACACGGCCCAGACTCCTACGGGAGGCAGCAGTAGGGAATCTTCCGCAATGGACGAAAGTCTGACGGAGCAACGCCGCGTGAGTGATGAAGGTTTTCGGATCGTAAAGCTCTGTTGTTAGGGAAGAACAAGTGCCGTTCAAATAGGGCGGCACCTTGACGGTACCTAACCAGAAAGCCACGGCTAACTACGTGCCAGCAGCCGCGGTAATACGTAGGTGGCAAGCGTTGTCCGGAATTATTGGGCGTAAAGGGCTCGCAGGCGGTTTCTTAAGTCTGATGTGAAAGCCCCCGGCTCAACCGGGGAGGGTCATTGGAAACTGGGGAACTTGAGTGCAGAAGAGGAGAGTGGAATTCCACGTGTAGCGGTGAAATGCGTAGAGATGTGGAGGAACACCAGTGGCGAAGGCGACTCTCTGGTCTGTAACTGACGCTGAGGAGCGAAAGCGTGGGGAGCGAACAGGATTAGATACCCTGGTAGTCCACGCCGTAAACGATGAGTGCTAAGTGTTAGGGGGTTTCCGCCCCTTAGTGCTGCAGCTAACGCATTAAGCACTCCGCCTGGGGAGTACGGTCGCAAGACTGAAACTCAAAGGAATTGACGGGGGCCCGCACAAGCGGTGGAGCATGTGGTTTAATTCGAAGCAACGCGAAGAACCTTACCAGGTCTTGACATCCTCTGACAATCCTAGAGATAGGACGTCCCCTTCGGGGGCAGAGTGACAGGTGGTGCATGGTTGTCGTCAGCTCGTGTCGTGAGATGTTGGGTTAAGTCCCGCAACGAGCGCAACCCTTGATCTTAGTTGCCAGCATTCAGTTGGGCACTCTAAGGTGACTGCCGGTGACAAACCGGAGGAAGGTGGGGATGACGTCAAATCATCATGCCCCTTATGACCTGGGCTACACACGTGCTACAATGGACAGAACAAAGGGCAGCGAAACCGCGAGGTTAAGCCAATCCCACAAATCTGTTCTCAGTTCGGATCGCAGTCTGCAACTCGACTGCGTGAAGCTGGAATCGCTAGTAATCGCGGATCAGCATGCCGCGGTGAATACGTTCCCGGGCCTTGTACACACCGCCCGTCACACCACGAGAGTTTGTAACACCCGAAGTCGGTGAGGTAACCTTTTTGGAGCCAGCCGCCGAAGGTGGGACAGATGATTGGGGTGAAGTCGTAACAAGGTAGCCGTATCGGAAGGTGCGGCTGGATCACCTCCTTTCTAAGGATTTTAACGGAATATAAGACCTTGGGTCTTATAAACAGAACGTTCCCTGTCTTGTTTAGTTTTGAAGGAACTTTGATTCTTTCATATGGTAGATGGGCCTGTAGCTCAGCTGGTTAGAGCGCACGCCTGATAAGCGTGAGGTCGGTGGTTCGAGTCCACTCAGGCCCACCATCTTTACCCAATACGGGGCCTTAGCTCAGCTGGGAGAGCGCCTGCTTTGCACGCAGGAGGTCAGCGGTTCGATCCCGCTAGGCTCCACCAACGTGTTCTTTGAAAACTAGATAACAGAAGTAATTCACATTCAATTAGTAATGCAAGATATCACGTAGTGATTCTTTTTAACGGTTAAGTTAGAAAGGGCGCACGGTGGATGCCTTGGCACTAGGAGCCGATGAAGGACGGGACGAACACCGATATGCTTCGGGGAGCTGTAAGCAAGCTTTGATCCGGAGATTTCCGAATGGGGAAACCCACCACTCGTAATGGAGTGGTATCCATATCTGAATACATAGGATATGAGAAGGCAGACCCGGGGAACTGAAACATCTAAGTACCCGGAGGAAGAGAAAGCAAATGCGATTTCCTGAGTAGCGGCGAGCGAAACGGGACCAGCCCAAACCAAGAGGCTTGCCTCTTGGGGTTGTAGGACACTCTGTACGGAGTTACAAAGGAACGAGGTAGATGAAGAGGTCTGGAAAGGCCCGCCATAGGAGGTAACAGCCCTGTAGTCAAAACTTCGTTCTCTCCTGAGTGGATCCTGAGTACGGCGGAACACGTGAAATTCCGTCGGAATCCGGGAGGACCATCTCCCAAGGCTAAATACTCCCTAGTGACCGATAGTGAACCAGTACCGTGAGGGAAAGGTGAAAAGCACCCCGGAAGGGGAGTGAAAGAGATCCTGAAACCGTGTGCCTACAAGTAGTCAGAGCCCGTTAACGGGTGATGGCGTGCCTTTTGTAGAATGAACCGGCGAGTTACGATCCCGTGCAAGGTTAAGCAGAAGATGCGGAGCCGCAGCGAAAGCGAGTCTGAATAGGGCGAATTGAGTACGTGGTCGTAGACCCGAAACCAGGTGATCTACCCATGTCCAGGGTGAAGTTCAGGTAACACTGAATGGAGGCCCGAACCCACGCACGTTGAAAAGTGCGGGGATGAGGTGTGGGTAGGGGTGAAATGCCAATCGAACCTGGAGATAGCTGGTTCTCTCCGAAATAGCTTTAGGGCTAGCCTCAAGGTAAGAGTCTCGGAGGTAGAGCACTGATTGGACTAGGGGCCCCTACCGGGTTACCGAATTCAGTCAAACTCCGAATGCCGATGACTTATCCTTGGGAGTCAGACTGCGAGTGATAAGATCCGTAGTCGAAAGGGAAACAGCCCAGACCGCCAGCTAAGGTCCCAAAGTATACGTTAAGTGGAAAAGGATGTGGAGTTGCTTAGACAACCAGGATGTTGGCTTAGAAGCAGCCACCATTTAAAGAGTGCGTAATAGCTCACTGGTCGAGTGACTCTGCGCCGAAAATGTACCGGGGCTAAACGTATCACCGAAGCTGCGGACTGTTCTTCGAACAGTGGTAGGAGAGCGTTCTAAGGGCTGTGAAGCAAGACCGGAAGGACTGGTGGAGCGCTTAGAAGTGAGAATGCCGGTATGAGTAGCGAAAGAGGGGTGAGAATCCCCTCCACCGAATGCCTAAGGTTTCCTGAGGAAGGCTCGTCCGCTCAGGGTTAGTCGGGACCTAAGCCGAGGCCGAAAGGCGTAGGCGATGGATAACAGGTTGATATTCCTGTACCACCTCCTCACCATTTGAGCAATGGGGGGACGCAGGAGGATAGGGTAAGCGCGGTATTGGATATCCGCGTCCAAGCAGTTAGGCTGGGAAATAGGCAAATCCGTTTCCCGTGAAGGCTGAGCTGTGATGGCGAGCGAATTATAGTAGCGAAGTTCCTGATTCCACACTGCCAAGAAAAGCCTCTAGCGAGGTGAGAGGTGCCCGTACCGCAAACCGACACAGGTAGGCGAGGAGAGAATCCTAAGGTGATCGAGAGAACTCTCGTTAAGGAACTCGGCAAAATGACCCCGTAACTTCGGGAGAAGGGGTGCTCTGTTAGGGTGAAAGCCCGAGAGAGCCGCAGTGAATAGGCCCAGGCGACTGTTTAGCAAAAACACAGGTCTCTGCGAAGCCGTAAGGCGAAGTATAGGGGCTGACGCCTGCCCGGTGCTGGAAGGTTAAGAGGAGCGCTTAGCGTAAGCGAAGGTGCGAATTGAAGCCCCAGTAAACGGCGGCCGTAACTATAACGGTCCTAAGGTAGCGAAATTCCTTGTCGGGTAAGTTCCGACCCGCACGAAAGGCGCAACGATCTGGGCACTGTCTCAACGAGAGACTCGGTGAAATTATAGTACCTGTGAAGATGCAGGTTACCCGCGACAGGACGGAAAGACCCCGTGGAGCTTTACTGCAGCCTGATATTGAATGTTGGTACAGCTTGTACAGGATAGGTAGGAGCCTTGGAAACCGGAGCGCCAGCTTCGGTGGAGGCATCGGTGGGATACTACCCTGGCTGTATTGACCTTCTAACCCGCCGCCCTTATCGGGCGGGGAGACAGTGTCAGGTGGGCAGTTTGACTGGGGCGGTCGCCTCCTAAAAGGTAACGGAGGCGCCCAAAGGTTCCCTCAGAATGGTTGGAAATCATTCGCAGAGTGTAAAGGCACAAGGGAGCTTGACTGCGAGACCTACAAGTCGAGCAGGGACGAAAGTCGGGCTTAGTGATCCGGTGGTTCCGCATGGAAGGGCCATCGCTCAACGGATAAAAGCTACCCCGGGGATAACAGGCTTATCTCCCCCAAGAGTCCACATCGACGGGGAGGTTTGGCACCTCGATGTCGGCTCATCGCATCCTGGGGCTGTAGTCGGTCCCAAGGGTTGGGCTGTTCGCCCATTAAAGCGGTACGCGAGCTGGGTTCAGAACGTCGTGAGACAGTTCGGTCCCTATCCGTCGCGGGCGCAGGAAATTTGAGAGGAGCTGTCCTTAGTACGAGAGGACCGGGATGGACGCACCGCTGGTGTACCAGTTGTTCTGCCAAGGGCATCGCTGGGTAGCTATGTGCGGACGGGATAAGTGCTGAAAGCATCTAAGCATGAAGCCCCCCTCAAGATGAGATTTCCCATTCCGCAAGGAAGTAAGATCCCTGAAAGATGATCAGGTTGATAGGTCTGAGGTGGAAGTGTGGCGACACATGGAGCTGACAGATACTAATCGATCGAGGACTTAACCAATTTGAATGTATGCTTACTGTTATCTAGTTTTGAGAGAACACTCTCAATGGTTTGGTGGCGATAGCGAAGAGGTCACACCCGTTCCCATGCCGAACACGGAAGTTAAGCTCTTCAGCGCCGATGGTAGTCGGGGGTTTCCCCCTGTGAGAGTAGGACGCCGCCAAGCTTTTTTATTTTATCTACCATGTTTTTGTTTATGAAGCTTATAATATTCCGCAGTAGCTCAGTGGTAGAGCTATCGGCTGTTAACCGATCGGTCGTAGGTTCGAGTCCTACCTGCGGAGCCATTGCTTCCATAGCTCAGCAGGTAGAGCACTTCCATGGTAAGGAAGAGGTCAGCGGTTCGAGCCCGCTTGGAAGCTTATCTAAATACGTTGATCTGAAGCAGTTTCCGCGCGTTATGGAACTGTTATTTTTTGTTTAGTTCAGTAAATATCTGTTGCTGATTGTACCAGTTAAGGTATAGGTATTTAGCGCGTCTTCTGATGAAGCCTTTCTTCAAGGATGCAAAAGAGATTAACATAATTAATTGTTAAACGGTATTGACTTTTATCAAAACCTTGATATAATTACT
>NZ_JBHVOL010000055.1:0-6487 GCF_042887925.1 Kitasatospora sp. NPDC057904 | reverse complement strand
TTCGAGCCGCCTTCCAGCGGGCCCTCCGGGCGCTTCGTTCTTTCGTGTTTCCAGCTTATCAGATGTTTTCCGCTCCGTTTTCCGGAGTTTCATTCGTCCGATTCGCTGGTGTCTTTCGGCGCTGTTGCCCCGTCCGACGTTCCAAACTCTAGCCGATCCCCGCTCCGCAAAGCGAATCCGGCCGAAGTCTGAATGCAATCCCGATAAACGCGCACACCGAATACGCACCGAGCCGAACGCGCACATGGCGAGCCCGACCCGCTTCGTACCGGGACGTGGTGTCTTTCGTGGATTTGGCCGCTCCGGGACCGTCCGCGCCGATGCGTGTCCGGTGCTCCCTGTCGAGCGACTCGGGAACACTACTCCGCCTCCACTCCCGAGGCAAAACGGCGGCCACGGTCCGCCGGTCGCCGTACCGGCCGGGGCGAGCGCCTTCCACCGAGCGCCGGCGGCCGGTCGGCGCAACCCTGGTTGTGAGGCCTGAGTGCGCCGAGATCCGGAGAGGGCCCGATCAGCACCATGACGATTGACGAGACCGCCGAACGGGTGATCCCGCTGCCGCCCGACGTGGTGGCCGGCTATGCGATGGACTGGCGCCACGACGCCGAGTGGACCCAGGGCATCCGCGAGGCCCGGCTGACCCGTGAGGCAGACGAGGGCGGGTTCGGTGTCGGTGCCGAGGTCACCCGTACGGCGCACTTCCTCGGCAAGCGCATCGACTACGTGCTGCGCGTGGCGGAGTACGAGCCGCTGCGGCTGCTGGACATGGTCTCGGTCGCCGGTCCGATGCCGATGCACGTCACCTATCGCTTCGCCCCGCACCCCGGCGGCACCCTCGCCCGGATCCGGGTGCGGGGCGACGCCGGAGGCTACTACCGCCTGGCCGCGCCGATCATGGCGCGCAAGGTCCGCTCGTCCATCGCCAAGGACCTGCGCGACCTCGAACGTCGACTCCGTCCTTCCCGTTGGGCGACTGGATCCGAATAGGTGACCGCGGGCAGGTCCTCGCCGAGTCAGAGGACCTCGGTCTGCTGCGGGGTCACGTAGTGGGAGTACTCGCCGACCTGCACGATGTAGCCCTTCGGGGGCTCCAAGGACGTCGTCCACCAGATCCCGGTGACCTCCCCGACAGCATCCGCCGTCGCGCCCGGGGTGTCCGACTCCATACGGATTCGGACGCGGGTTCCCTCGGGCAGGTCGCTGCGATAACGGGGCGGCATGCCGGGATGAAGTCCTCCCCGGGAGACCAGGAACTCCGGCCGCAGCCTCCAGGGGCTGCCGTCCTCGGTCTCCACCGAGTAGAGCGGTCCGACCCGGCCGTCGCGCTCGTCCTGCGCAATGGCACACCCGACGATCACACCACGGCTGCCCACGGTCTCCGGCCCGAGCCGGCCCAGATCCGGGACGGGCGGGTGCGGCGTCGCCAGTTCCACCATCTCGCCGTAGACCAGCGTGGCCGGCTCGGGCCAGGGAGTCTCGTCCAGCAGCCACCGATGCCCGACCGTCATGAGCCCCTCCCGTTCATGGCCTCGGTGGACCCGCCACACCATATCCGCGAGGCGGTTGGCCGGAGCAGCCCGATCGGCTCTCCGGCCGCACGCTCCCGAGGCCTCGGCCGGCCCGGCGCCGACCACCGTCACGTCGGATCCGCTCATTCAGGCAGTCACAAGCGTCCGAAGATCACCCCCCGCCGGCATTGAACACGTTCAAAGTGGCGCTACAGTGTTCCTCGACAAGGTTTTGAACGCGTTCGAAACGCGGAGGGGAGTAGTCCCGTGGACTACACAGTCGTCAGCTACGCCGTCTATCTGCCGATCGCCACCGGTGTGACGATCTGGGTGGCCCGCACGCTCAGCCGGAACGGCCGGATCTTCCTGGCGGACGTCTTCGCCGGGGACGACCGGCTCGCCGACGCCGTCAACCACCTGCTCGTGGTCGGCTTCTACCTGATCAACCTCGGGTTCGTCGCGCTCTGGATGCGCAGCGACGAACAGGTGGGCAACGTCCAGGGCGTCTTCAACGCGCTCTCGTACAAGCTCGGCACCGTGCTGCTGGTGCTCGGGGCGATGCACCTCGGAAACGTCTACGTGCTGAGCCGGATCCGCCGCCGGGGCACGCAGGAGCGCGAGCCGATGGCGCCGTCGCGCCCGCCGGTCGCGGCGCAGGGCCACGTCACACCGGGCCCGGCGTGACCGCCGGCCAGGACGCACCGCCGCCCGTGCGGTGGCTCACCGTGCTCCACGATCCCGCCTGCCCGCTCTGTCGCAGCCTCACCGCCTGGCTGCGCGGGCAGCGGCAACTCGTCCCGCTGGAGTTCGTCGCGGCCGCCTCCGCCAAGGCCCACGAGCTCTTCCCCGGGCTCGACCACGACGCGTCGCTCGGCGAGATCACCGTGGTGGGCGACACCGGAGAGGTGTGGCGCGGCCACCACGCCTTCGTCGCCTGTCTCTGGGCGCTGGCCGACCACCGGTCGCTCGCCCGGCGCCTCGCCACACCGGCCGGTCTCCCGCTCGCCCGGGCCGCCGCCTTCGCGGCCGCCCGGATCCGGGCAGTCACCAAGGTGTCGGCGAGCAGCTGTCCGTCGGGAGAGTGTGACGTCCCCGGCTAGGGCCGGGGACGTGACCGGGGCGGTATGGACAGAGGGCAGCCGCACGAGGGCTGCCCAAGAGACGACCGTGGAACGACGATTCCCCCTCCCGTCCGCCAGGTGATCCGGGCCGCCGGGCGGACGGGAGAAGCGTCAGGTGCCGGACGCCTCGGGCCGGATCGGCGGCGGGCCGGGGCGTTGGTCCGCCGCCGGGACCAGAGGCGCCGAGACCGGGTCCGCTGGGACTGGGTCCGCCGGAGCCGGGGGCGCCAGGGCCGTGGCCAGTCCCGCTCGGCCGTCGATGGCCAGCTTCCCGTAGACGTTGGTGAGGTGGACCTCCACGGTGCGCAGGCCGACGAAGAGGTGCTGGGCTATCCCCCTGTTGGTCATGCCCTGGAGGGCGAGGTCCGCGACGCGCCGCTCGGTCGGGGTGAGGGCGTTCACCCCGTGGAACGTGCGGGTGCGCGGACGGTCGCCGACGGCGCGGAGTTCCGCGAGTGCCAGGTCCACGAGCGGGGCCGCTCCGCACTCGTCGGCGACGCTGGCGGCCCGTTGCAGGCAGGTGCGGGCCTCGGGCAGTCGCCCGGCCTTCCGGGCGAGGATGCCGCAGTCGACGAGCGCCTGGGCGTACCGCAGGCGTGCGGGCGCGTCTTCGAGGAGGCCGACCGCCTCGCGCAGCAGTTCCAGCCCTTCCACGCCCCCGAGGACCACGCCCAGCGCGGTCAGGGCGGTGCCCACCGTCTCCGGCACTCCCCAGGCCCGCGCCAGTCCGAGCTCCTCCTCCGCCAGCGACCGGGCCGCCTCGCCGCGCCGCAGCGCCGCCTGGACCAGCGCCGCCTCGGAACGCCATGTGTGGAAGCCGGGGCCGGACATCCCGCGGGCGAGTGCTCGTTCACCGCACCGGAGGAAGTCGGCGAGGCCCTCGTCCAGCCGCCCCTGCGCGACCCGCAGCCGGCCGCGGACCATCAGGACGTGGTCGTTGACCCAGTTGGCGTTCAACTCACCCGCGAGCCCGGCACGTCGGAGAAGATCCTCGGCTTCCTCCGGCCTTCCCCGCCGGATGAGCGAGTCCATCGACGTCGCGGTCGCGAAGACGGCGACGCTGTGCGCCGGCCCGATGTCGATCGCCCGCAGTTCCTCCAGTGCCGAGGCCGCGTCCGCCTGGCTGTCCGCGAGGCGCCCCACCCGTCCCGCCAGGTTCGCGCGCACGCTGAGCGCCTGGAGGCGACCGAGCGCGGAGCCGCGGGCCCGTGCCTGCCGCACGGCGGCGTCCGCGTGCTCCAGCGCCGCCACCGTCTCGCCAGCCGCCCGCAAGGCGACCAGGGCGTCGTAGTAGACGAAGGACTCGTCCGACAGCGGGTCCGCCCCCTCCCCCAGGGCCAGTTCGGCGAGGCTCACGACCTCCTCCGGGCACCGGCCGACCATCGCCGCGCGCAGGCTCAGCAGCGCGGCCAGCGGCCGCCGGACGCCGGTGTCCGGCGCATCGAGGACGTTCAGCTCCATCAGCCGCTCCACGGCGTCCGGGGCGGAGGCCAGGTTGGTCAGGGCGATGTGGATGCGGTCGATCTCCAGACGCAGGGCGTCGGCGGGGTCCGCCTCCCGGATGTGTTCGCTGGTGCGCCGGAGGACCTCCAGCGCCTCCGGGTAGCGGTCCACGGCCAGCATCGCGCCGGCCAGTCTGCGCGCCACCTCGGTCCGCTCGACCGGGTCCTGGGACAGCCGGAGACTGCTCTCCAGGCTTCGGACGGCCACCGGAACGCTGGAGGCGAGCTCCAGCCGGCCGAGCGAGGCCAGCAGCCCGGCCCGTGACTCCTCGCCGGTCTCCTCCCGCAGCGCACGCCGCAGGTACGCCGCGGCCGCTGCGGTCCGGCCCTCCTCGGCCGCCCCTTCGGCGGCCCGGGCCAGGACCTCCGGTGCCCACGCCTCGCCCCGGGGGCCGGGCAGGAGGTGGACGGCGATCCGCTGCGCCGAGGCACCGCGCGCCCGCAGGAAGCGGGCGGCACCGCGGTGGAGTGCCATCCGCCGGCTGGGCAGCACCGTGGAGGCCACGGCCGCGGCGAGGGCCGCGCAGCCGAAGGCCGTCCCTTCCTCCCCGGCGCGGGTCAGGTACTCGGCCCGCACCAGTGCGTGCAGGGCGTCCGCCAGCTGCGGTTCGGCGAGGCCGGTGGCCTCGACCAGCAGGTCGACACTCAGATCTGCGCTGGGGCCTGTGCTCGGGCCTGCGCTGGGGCCTGCGCTCGGGCCGCCGATCGGGCCCACGCCGAGGACGGCGGCGGCCGTCGCCACCGTCGCGGCATGCGGCGCCAGTGCCTCCATCCGCGCGAGCACGGCCGGGCCCACGTCGGTCGGGACGTACTCGGTGATCCGTGCCGCCAGGTCCTCTTCGGTGCGCCGAGGGTCGGTGTGCTGCGGGCCGGTGTACTGCACGTCAGTGTGATGCGGGTCAGCGGCCCGGAGTCCGCGCAGCAGGGCGCGGAGCAGCAGCGGGTTGCCGCCGGTGGCCTCCCGGCAGGCCGTGGTCACGGCCCGGCCCGGGTGCCTGCCGAGGACGTCCTCGGCCAGCGCCTCGACCGCGTCCTCGGCGAGGCCGCCCAGCGTCATCCGGTGCCGGAACAGCGGCACGACGTCGGCGAGGACGTCCGTGTTCGCGTGCGTCCCCTCCTCCCCGAGCGTGGCGAGGAGGACCAGGGGCAGCTCGGCACCACGCCGGAGCACGTAGCGCAGCCAGCGCAGCGAACGGGCGTCGGCCCGCTGGAGGTCGTCGACGGCCAGCACCAGGCGCCTGCCGTCCGTCGCCCGGACCAACCGCCGGTACAGGTCGTCGAGCGCCACCGATTCGGGGGCGGACGCCCAGAGCGCGGCCGGTGCCGGTTCGGCCCACGGCGTCAGGTGGTCGAAGAACCGGCGGACCATGCCGAACGGGAGCTCGCGTTCGAGCGGATCGAGCGCCGCCGACAGCACGAGGACGTCCGGGTCCTCACGGACGCCGGCCAGTGCCTCCCGCAGCAGTTCCGTCTTCCCGCTGCCCCAGGCTCCGCCGAGCAGGACGGAGACGCAGCCGGCTCCCCCGGCGGCGAGCAGGTGCCGGAGCACCTCCGACTCGCGCGCGCGGCCGCGCAGGACGGGCAGGACGGGCAGGACGGGCAGGACGGGCAGCGTGAGCGGCACGTCCGGCACGTGCGGCGCTGCCGCGTCACCGAGATCGATCACTGTTGGGCTTGTCGCCATGTCACACCAGGGCTGTCCGTCTGCGGAGCGCCGCCGTCCTCCGAGGCCGGGAGGGCCGCGGAGGAGCAGGGTGACGCTGTGGAACCGGAGCGGCGGAGGACGCGGCCACGCGGACCTCGCGCCACCACGACCGGACCGGGCCGCTCATGGGTCGATTCTCACCCGTGCGCGTCAACGTCTTGTCAACGTCCTGTCAGCACCCCATCGGCACCCCGCCGGCGCCGTCGGCCGGGCGGCTCCCGCGGCGCGGGGCGCGTCCGCCCGACCTTTCGGTACCGCCCGTCATGTTCCGGTGGGCGGTGCGGCTCTAGCGTGGTGCGGCCGGGTGGTTCGCCGTCAGTGCCCGTTCGGGCGCTGGGAGCCCGCGTGCCGAGCGTGTCGCGTACGGGCCGGCCGGACCCGCCTCCGTCCCCCGCACCACCGCCACGGGACCACCGCCACGGACCCACCCCCGGCGACGTCCGATCCGGCAGGAGCCGGAGGACGCCGGAAGACGCAATGAAGAAGCAAGAGGAGAAAGTCGTTGAGCAACGAGAGCCTGGCCAACCTGCTCAAGGAGGAGCGTCGTTTCGCTCCTCCGGCAGAGCTCGCCGCAGCGGCCAACGTCACCGCGGCCGCGTACGCGCAGGCCTCCGAGGACCGCCTGGGCTTCTGGGCCGAGCAGGCCCGCCG
>NZ_JBHVOL010000054.1:0-6493 GCF_042887925.1 Kitasatospora sp. NPDC057904 | reverse complement strand
TGCGGAAGATTCCCTACTGCTGCCTCCCGTAGGAGTCTGGGCCGTGTCTCAGTCCCAGTGTGGCCGATCACCCTCTCAGGTCGGCTACGCATCGTGGCCTTGGTGAGCCATTACCTCACCAACTAGCTAATGCGCCGCGGGCCCATCTGTAAGTGACAGCCGAAACCGTCTTTCCATCTTTCCTCATGCGAGGAAAGAACGTATCCGGTATTAGCTCCGGTTTCCCGAAGTTATCCCAGTCTTACAGGCAGGTTGCCCACGTGTTACTCACCCGTCCGCCGCTAACTTCAGGGAGCAAGCTCCCATCCATTCGCTCGACTTGCATGTATTAGGCACGCCGCCAGCGTTCGTCCTGAGCCAGGATCAAACTCTCCGAAGAAATGTTTGACTTGCTCATTTGCTTTTAGAGTGTGTGCTCACTATTTTAAAACGTTGGCGCTTAGTTTTGTTCAGTTTTCAAAGAGCAATCACTTTAACAACTTAATCATCATATCACGAAGTTGAGTAGTTGTCAACTTCTGCGAAGAATGTTAGTTATTTTTAAAATCGCTATTTCTTAGCGACTACCTAATCTTACTACTATTTCAATAAGACGTCAATAGTTTTTTTCAAGAACATGTTCGATCTTGTTTTTACTGCTCTATCAATAATTTCTAAGATCAAAAATGCCTTGCTTGCTAAATAAGCAACTCCCTTATGATAAAAGAGTTTACACATGATGTCAATGATTTTTTTAGCAAGTTACTTTATGTATGATTCTGTAGACGACCGTACATTCATTTCCTTGATTTCATTGACTTCCTTCGTTTTTAATCCTTATAATGAAGATAAATACATAAAATCATACATTCAAGTATCCGTTTTATAAGGGCTCGCAACCTTTTCGGAACGTCTTGAAAAAGAAGGGGACACAATTATGAACCCTATTAAGAACGTGCAGCCCATTCGGAACCAGCAGCAGCTGGAAGATATGAAGTGGGCGCTTAAACGCCATTGTTCGGAACGTGATTACATTCTGTTTGTCCTTGGCTGTGAAACCGGGCTGCGAGTTGGAGATCTTTTACGACTCAAAACCAAACAGATTCTGAATTTGAAAGGAAAGTACACGAAGATACTGCGCATCAAAGAGGGAAAAACACAAAAAATCAGGGAGATGTACCTTGAAAACTGTTTTCAGGAAGTCTACGGCTATGCCGTCAATGTGGACAGTGAGTGGCTTTTTCCATCCCGGAAGGGGGACGGCGCCATCACGCCGACCCAGGCATACCGGCAGTTAAATAAGGCCGCCGACTTTGCTGGTGTCGACCATGTCGGCAACCATACCCTGCGGAAAACGTTCGGATACTGGTTTTACAAAGCGACAAAGGACATTGCGATGCTGCAGGGAATCCTGCACCATTCGGACCCTTCGATTACCCTGAGGTATATCGGCATCACAGAAGAAGAAACCAATAATGTCTTGAAAACCTTCAGTGTGTTTAAATAACGGTTCCGAACGAAGGAGCAGTCTTTGACTGTTCTTTTTTTTTACTTCCGAAAGACCCTCGTTATCAGACGTCCATAAAGGCTGTTTTTAGAGGTTTGAACTCCCTATCTTTATTTTCCTATTCGGAAAAAAATCAAACAGCTTAGAAAGGCAAATACAAAGCTTAAACAGCGTATTTTTTAAAAACCTCTTGGTGAATCATACACTTTTATGCCTGTTTTTCATTTTTCCTTTTCGGAACCCTCGAATCCTACATCTGTAGCTTTATCTACTTTCATTTTTCTCTTTTTCTTTTTCTAAAGCATTTATTTTCTCTTAACTCACATCTTGCCTGACTGTTCACATCAAGACAGAAAACTTTCCCTACCGGCCGGCGATATCTTTAGAGTGCCAGAAGACCTCAGCATTCCAAAAGGTACGTTGGCAGGGTGAGGTCTTCTGGCGTTTACGAAAAAGAATGAGCCGGCCGGTATCCTGAATATGTATAAGATCATGCTAGAAATAAGACAGAAATAAAGCCAGACATTGAATTCTTTATAATTTCTCTCTTTTTATCGCTCTATCAGAGGTGTAAAGACAGATCATTAAAACCTTTTAAAAAAATAATAGTCTTTAACCTTTGATACACAAATTAGTGTTTTGAACTTACTCTATCTTAAAGTTTTCAGAATTTTCACAACAAAAAACCCCCTGTTGTGTTTGTTTTACTAATATTGTTTTAATTGTTTTACATTGTTTTAATTGTTTTCGGAGGCCTCAAACCATTGGTATGACTGGCCTCAAGACCTCTAACTATAACATTTTTGGTGCGAACTATAACATTTTTGGTGCGAACTATAACATTTTTGGTGCGAACTATAACATTTTTGGTGCCTGAACTATAACATTTTTGGTGCGAACTATAACATTTTTGGTGCGAACTATAACATTTTTGGTGCGAATTATAACAAAAAAATCCTTTTGTTATCGATGGATTTTTGTCATAATGAAGAAGCTCGAAAGGGAGGAAATTGTGATGAAAATTTTAGAAAAAAACGAAACACAGAACAACCATTTGGTGACTAAGTCGAATATGCTCATTGAAGCAAATTATAAATTAGGCGTGGTAGAACAAAAAATCATCCTTTGTCTGGCGAGCCATATTACACCTGCAGATTCAGATTTCAAAACCTACACCCTGCCTATTCAGGAATTTTCAGATCTCCTAAGCTTAAAAGGAACACCCAAATATACAGAACTGAAGCAGATTACGAAGGATTTGATGAAGAAGGTATTTGAAGTGCGGATTAAAAAAAAGGTCATACAGGTTTCGTGGCTCAGCTATGTAGCGTATAACGAAACGGAAGGAACTGTAGACATAAGGTTTGATCCCTTCCTGCGGCCGTACCTGCTTCAGCTGAAAAGGGAATTCACAAGCTACAAACTTGAGAATGTGGTGAAGCTGAAAAGCTCCTACGCCATAAGGATATATGAATTACTGAAGCAATATGAAAGACTGAAGGAAAGATCCTTTTACCTGAAGGACCTGCGCAAAATGCTCGGGGCTGAGGATATCTATCCTGCATACGGAAACTTTAAGCAGCGTGTTCTTGTACCAGCCCAGAAGGAATTGAAGGCTAAAACGGATATATCCTTTGAAATAGAAGAAATCAGGACAGGACGAAGAGTGGATAAAATCAAATTTTTCATTACTTCAGGAAGCAATGGAAAACCTGATCAATTGGACCTGCTTCAAAATCATTTGCAGGAATTTGCCGATACGTTTATAGAGAAAGTGAAAAAACTCGGCTTAAAGATGGGGGTAAGGTTAACGGACGAAGTCATTCTTTCATGGGAAAAGCATGGACAGGACAATGTAATGAGCCTCCTGGAGAAAATACAGGACCGCAAGGACATCGAAAACCCCGTCGGATACATAACCAAGGTCTTAAAGGCAGCAAACAAGGATAATGATGAATCAGAAGACATCCTTATACGCTTAGTATCTGACTTCAGAAAATCAAAAGAAGTACTGCCTGCTTGGTATATACGGGAAAAGTCCATTGAAAAAATGGAGGAAGTACTGAAATTGGATCATGAATCAGCAGCAGTTACATTTGAAGAAATTAAAGAAGAATTATTTGAAGTTCTGCAAATTCAGGAGCCGGAGGCTGAAAGTGATTCAGTAGAGGAGCTAGAAAAGCGCAAGCGTAAGTTCGAAAAGCAACTTAAGAAATTAAAAAAAGGCACCCATTAATGAGTGCCTTTTTTAATTGGATGACAAAGGCATCGTATAAAATAAGAAGAAAACAACGTTAGAAGAAAGGAAGAAAAGAAGAAAAGAAGAAAACAACGTTAGAAGAAAAAAATAAAAGAAGAAAGGGTGATAAAGGGATGGCGATTACTATTACAATGGGAATTCAAAAGGGAGGCTGCGGAAAATCCACCACAACCGGCATTCTCGCGCACTTGTTGAGCAGAAATGGATATAGGGTCCTTGCAGTGGATATGGACTCACAGGGCAACCTTACAGAGCTTCTGTCTGAGCAGCCTTCAAATGAGTATATGGGCAAGTCCGTGCTGGAAGCGATGCAGGAAGATAATGTTGAGGGCTACATACTGAATATCAACGATCACCTCGATCTTCTGCCTGCCAACAACTTTTTGGCAACTTTCCCGCGCTGGCTGTATACGGGAAAAACATATAAAGGCGATACGATCCCTTTTAGCGGGAATCCAAGTTCTGTCTTAGATCATGCTTTGAAGTCCGTCAGGGACAGATACGATTTTATCGTTATTGATACTCCTCCCTCCTTAAGCGAACAGACAACAAATGCACTGTGTGCCAGTGAATACGTGGTTGTTTTATTCGAATGTTCAAATTGGTGCTATTCAGCTATCCCGAATTTCATGGATTCTATCCATGGAGCCAATGAATTCGGAAAGAGAAATACTCAGGCGATCGGCGTGCTGCGCACGATGAATGATGTAAGGCGAAGCGATGCCAAGGCCTTTAATGAACTAATTGCGGAAGATTACCCGGACCTGGTATTTGATACGGTGATTACCAGGAAGGCGCCTGTTGGCAGATTATCTCTGTATGGATTTAACCAGAACGCTGAACTGCGGCAGGCATTGGGACAATACGAAGGATTCTATAAGGAGTTGATCAGCCGTGTCGAAGGTAAATGACATCAAGAGTAAAATGCGCAGTCAAAAGCACATTAGCCCCAGTTTTGCCTTGAACGAAGAAGTATTACCGGAAGAAACCAAGGAACGTTTAAACAGTGGAAAAAAAGAAGAAAAGAAGAAAGACCGAAAACGGGTATCCTTCGATCTAAGAACGGACCTTCATAAAGAACTGAAAATGCAGTCGCTGCTTCAGGAAAAGAACATTTATCTATTGATCGAGGAAGCATTGGAACAGTATCTTAAATGAACACGATAAAAAAGAAATACCCGAATAACTGGGTATTTCTTTTTTATCAATCAAATGTATTTTGAATAGCTGCATCAAGTCCCTGTCCGGATTCTTTGATATAGCGTTTAGTCATATTTAAATCCTTATGGCCGACCAGCTTTGAGACGGTTTGAATCTCAATTCCTTTATCGATAAGATTCTGGCAAAAAGTATGTCTCAACTTGTGCGGGCTCACATCGTACTTGCTCAGCATATATTGAACCGCCCTCGGTGTCATACGCTGGTTAACACTGGATAAGAAGACTGCTTCATTCTCGGCCTTCAGAGAGTCTTTATAACGCTTAATATGCTCACTGGCAGCTCTTGATAGGGGGATAACCCGTTCAATCTCGCCTTTTGAATCCCGGATAAGAATAGATTCTCTTTCACCGTCTTTTTTTATATCGGTGTGATTTAATTCACAAAGCTCGGAGACCCGAATCCCGGTATGAAGAAGAACATAAACAATAGCAATGTTCCGCACATTTCCTTCGTCTTCCACTTCTTTTATTAGTGCTGACTGTTCAGCTGGCTCCAGTGACTCTGGTGGTTCATCCTTCTTTTCCTTGGCTTTGCGGTCAATGTTGGCCATAATCTCTGGTTTGTTAAGAAACCGGGAAAATACAGTGATGGCTGTATAATGCTTTTCGATTGTTCCGGCACTTTTATTGGAATCGTCCATATAATCAAGATAGGCCTGCACATGGGTCGATTCAATCTCTTCTATTTCTTCTTTCATCCATTGAAAAAATTGAGAGAGAACACCTACATATGTTTTAGCCGTACTGTCTGATTTATTTTGATCCATTAACCATTCAGCAAAAGAATGAAGGATTTGGTCAGTATTTCGGATTTCTTCTTTATTCATCAAAAATCCTCCCGCCTAGAGTTCATCCAAACGCTTCAGATGAAAAAATATACAAAAAAACCTTAGGAAAAATCCTAAGGTTTTTTTGAAAAGAGATAGGATTTTGAACCTGCATTCTTCGGGTTATGAATCCTAAAACTAGAAATTGCTTGGCGGCGTCCTACTCTCACAGGGGGAGAACCCCCAACTACCATCGGCGCTGAAGAGCTTAACTGCCGTGTTCGGAATGGGAACGGGTGTGACCTCTTCGCTATCGCCACCAAACATAAAAGGAACGTTGTTCCTTCAAAACTAGATAATAAGAAGGTATTTCATTTTTAAAAAGCGTTGGTTAAGTCCTCGATCTATTAGTATCAGTCAGCTCCACATGTCACCATGCTTCCACCTCGAACCTATCAACCTGATCATCTTTCAGGGATCTTACTAGCTTGCGCTATGGGAAATCTCATCTTGAGGGGGGCTTCATGCTTAGATGCTTTCAGCACTTATCCCGTCCGCACGTAGCTACCCAGCTATGCCTTTGGCAAGACAACTGGTACACCAGCGGTGCGTCCATCCCGGTCCTCTCGTACTAAGGACAGCTCCTCTCAAATTTCCTGCGCCCACGACGGATAGGGACCGAACTGTCTCACGACGTTCTGAACCCAGCTCGCGTACCGCTTTAATGGGCGAACAGCCCAACCCTTGGGACCGACTACAG
>NZ_JBHVOL010000053.1:0-7171 GCF_042887925.1 Kitasatospora sp. NPDC057904 | reverse complement strand
CCCTTCCATAAGGTCGTTTTTTTAATTAAAAGCCCTCAGAAACAAATCTGGGCATTCTCAGAGGTATTTCTCATTTCATCCCTCATGTTAGTATTAATAAAAAACCCGGAGGAACCAAAATTGAAAATCGAAACACTCTCTGAAGCAAAAAAGAAAATGAAAGAACTGCTCTCTGATCCGCAGCTCAACTTACCGCGGCATTATCCGGAACGAAGCCTCAAAGGAATCATTTTGCTCGATCAAAACAACGAGTTACACAAAGAATTAAAGTGACTTCATTGGGCTTTGCCCAAACCCACCAACGGACGGCCGTTGGATGCCAATATTTCAATCCCCCCAACCCCCCGATTCTTCGGGGGGCTCCCTCGCCGGTTGGCGTCAAACAAACGGGTTTGTTTGAGTGCTGAAAGGGTTCGGGTGGCGCTGAATGAGTCAACTCCTTAATCCTCCCTACGGTCCGGTTACCGTTGACTCACGCCAAAATCGCCCGCTTTCCCATTTAGAGATAAGACAGCTCCAGCGCTTTTCGGATGTATTCTTCTTCTGTGATTTCTCCATGAAACCGCCTTTCTAAAAGCTTTTCCTCTTCTTCAGTCAGCACTAAGCCCTCAAAGCAAAGGGTTGCTCTCACTTGTCTCATAGCCGTTTCAAAATCAATCATTTGTCTCTATACCGCAGGTTCAATCGTCAATTTTGTTCCATCAGGCAGAGACATTTTCAAGGTATTCAAAGCATCCTCCGCTTCCTCAAGCGTCTCAAATATATCCTCTCGTTTCTCTCCGTCTGGGTGTGTGCTCGTGAACGTAATTTCCGTCCCTTCCAGCTCGCCCACAATACGATATGTCATGTATTCTCCACCTTTCCTTTTTCTATCCATTCTACCCGTTGGCGGACAAGTCCGCCAATGTCAGGCGGGCGAATGAACTCGCCCATTGCCTGCCATAAAACCCAAGAGGGCTGAACAGGGTGAGCCTCGTTACTCTTCCCTGTTCAGCCCTCTTTTTTGCTTCCATTTCGGGTGCGAGACTCCCTGCCGGATCGTCCCGCAGCCCTCCATTTCAGCAAGCCATTTTGTCCTCGCTCGGAGCCTGCCCGATCTGTGGAAAATGGCATTCCCCGCACCTGTTAGGTGGGAGAGGCGGAGTTAAAAGTGTCGGACACAATGTTTCCGACACACTCCGCAATTGGGATGGCACGCCCTCCCCCTTGACCCCCACCGTCCGACACTCTAAAATTGAGCTAATCACTCAATTTTTGGAGGTCGAAAAACCATGGTCGCACGTCAAAAAGAATCCGTCCGACTCGATCCAGAAGTCGTTTCGCTCGGTCGCAAGCTCGCGAAAAAAGACTTCGGATCGGAAACCAAATTTGGACTGCTGATCGAACACGCCATTCGGGCGTATCACGCTCACCAAGTCCAACCTGTCGAAGCAAGCTCATTGCTGTCCGCAACCGAGCAAGCTCTGATCGACAGGATCGAAAAACGAGTTGAAGACATGGGAAAGCAAACCGTTGAACGAGTCGGAAATCTCATTGCCAAATCCAGTTACGAAACTACATACAGCAGTATCGTTTTGGAACACATATTTGATGACTATTTCGAAGATCACAACCCAAAACAACTCCGGGAACAGATGCGCAGCATTGCCGCCCAAAGAATGCGGACTCGACTAGATAAAGAATCAGCTGAAAAAATCAGCTCTCTTATGCAAGAAAACAAAAACCTAGAGGTCATGCAGGAAAAGTTAATCGACATGAACAGAGCACAAAAAGAAGAACTGGAGAAGTACAAAAAAGCCTATCAAGAACTGCGGAGGGACTATCAAGACGTCCAAGAAGAATCAAACAGCAGACTAAATCAGGTCGGTAACGCACACCGACAGAATGACCAGTTAGTCCAAAAAGTACGCTCTCTGCAAGCAGAATCATCTGAATATAAGAATCAAGTGGACTTTCTTGTTGCCAATTACAACCGACTCAAAAGCAATGAAAAGCTACTTGAAGAGTATAAGCAGGGGCGAAGATAATGGTCGCTCATGTGAAATCCCTCGGATTCGCCAGTCATAGCAAAGGCGGAAAGCCGATCACCCATATCAAAGAGCATATCAAGTACATAGAACTTGACCGGGATCATCACCGGACACCGCCGGAACTGTTTACAGCTGCGCAAGATAAAATTCAACGGATTGAGTTTTTCAAAAAGCTGAATGAACAGCCAAAGCGTGGCGTAGTCGGTCATAAACTCGTCATTTCATTAAGCGAAGATGAACAGGGACGGTTCGCCACCGATTTAAAAGAATTAGTCCGAGATACGATGAATCGCTTTGAGGGTAAACACAACGTCAAACTGGACTGGATAGCTGCCGTACACGATGACAAAGGACACCCTCACGCTCACATTGTCATCCGAGGATACAACCAGGACGGCAAACAAGTCGGCCTGTATCCGTCACACTTGAAGGATCTGCAGAGCTTTGCTGAACAGGAGAAAGAACGACAGTTTGAGAGATCCAAAGGCAGAAGCAAAAGCCGCGATTTTTTGAAGGAGCTTGCAGAGGAGATCGAGCTTGAACCATCTATCCCATTAACAGAAAAGAAACGCCGCCGGACTAAAGAGCAAGAACAGCAACAAGAAGAAAAACAGCGCCCTCAAAGACGGCGCCGTGATTACGAAATGGAACGATAACAAAGCAGGCTTCAAGCCTGCTCTCTTTCTTTATTTTGCTTTTACCCGAGTATTAAAACCGTCCTGCTTTTTCACAGTGATAACTTTCGTTCCTACTTTTCGTTTCTTCCCAGTCCAGTTTTCTAACTCGTACTGTGTTTGTGTAACTTTCCACTCTTTATTTCTTGTTCTGTATTGAGCCAAATACGTTTTTTTCTTGCTTAGCCCAGTATGCTGATCGTCAACAGATACCTGATATTCTTTCTTTATGTCAAAACCCACAAAAGCATCCATTACCTTTTTAGCAACCTTTAATTGACCCGAATATGAGTTTGAACGGGTTTTAGTGAACTTAATTGTAATTGAACCGGAATTCCCTGAGTTCCGTTCAACTAGCGTTTTCCAACCGCCATATTTAATACCTTGATAGTCTTTTCTTGTTGTCTCCCACCAAGTTGAAACAGCTTGTGTAGATGCTTTTTCATCATTTTGAGATTCTGGGATATAAGTAACGTCCACTACCTCATAGTCTTCATTGCCAGATACAGCTTGCTGAAGAACACTCCCCTCAGTAGCTCCATCGAATTCAGGATGTACATTCTCGGTGTCAATTGATTCTGAAGCCGATGCAGATATTGAGTAAATCGGTAAAGCCAAAACAAAAACCAAACTCAGCACCAACAATTTGCTAAACAGCCCTTTAAAACGCTTCCTTTGTCCTACTTTCAAAGCATAAATCCTCCTTCTTTATTTTGGCATTCCATGCTATTATACATGTAATTGACTGGAAATTCAGAAAATTTTTCAAAAAAATAGGAGGAAGTGTGTAATTGTGCGTATTAAATACTCGGTCATCTCATTGTTTTTAAGTCTTTTTTCCTTTTTTTTGCTTCAAGTGTTTGACCGTCTCAAAGACGTGATACTGATTGCTTCAACAGTCGATACAGAAGAAAGCACGATTGATCAAAGTCTGCTCGCCAGCAATTTAGTTATCATTCCTATCATCTTTTTGGTTTTAAGCGTCGTTCTTTATTACACTCTTCCAAAAGGAAAATAGCAGATTCCACAAGGGAATCTGCTTTTCTATTTGATTATGTAGTTCTTAATGCCAGGATGCCAGTAAGCCATGACCTCAAATGCGCCATTCGCAACCTCGTCATCTTCTTCCTCAATCTTGACCAGATCGCCGTCCTCCGCATCACCAAGATTCAGCTCTTTATGTATCTCCTTCAAAATACCGCCGTATCCGATTAACCTACGGGCTGCCAGCGCATCATCCAAATAAAACACCGTGTTCAGATTGTCTTCCGTCACCTTATTGCCGCGCACAACATCCGTATCCTTGACTGGATACTTAGAAATTTCAAGAACAGCTTTTTGCTCCATCATCGCTTCCCGCACGTCGTTTTCAATCTGTTCAGCGTCAATCTTGGCTTTACCTTTCACCCGACGAATATCAACAATTGGGGTGTAATCCAATTTCATCGCCTTTTTCCAAAGGCTTGTCCATTCCGTCTGCTTGATATAATTTTTGCCGAAATAACTTTTCTTTACAGGCAATAACACATGAAAATGCGGATGATATGTATCTTCTTCATGATTTTTAGTAATCTCTAAAGCTCTAAAATAGCCAAGTACCGCTGTATCGACCCTTTTGTATTTCATAAGTCGATTAAACCCTTTCATCATGTCCGAAATCGAAGGTTTCAGACTGTCACCTTTAACATTTCGAACGGTCAACGTGAGAAAAATCCATCCGCATCCATACTGACGATTAGCTTCTTCTACGATCAATTTATTGTGATAAGCAATTTTTAACGACCTGCGCCAGGCACACATCGGGCATAACCTCACTTTGCAAAACTGAGCTTGATACAACTTTAGTTTGCCCGTCTCCGGGTCTCTTTTAAACGAAAGACATTCCGCACAACTACACAATTTCTCAGCTTTTTTGCCATAGTAAGGTATACCTGTTTTGTTCTGTAAAGCTTCATAGTGCTCCGCCATAAGATTCGTCCGTCTTTTTTTCCCTTTCCAATCCCGCTTTTTACCTGTTGCGGTCTTATCCTCAAGGATGTTATAATTATGTTCAACTGAATTCAAACGAAAAAAACTCCTTTCTGTGCTAGTAATCTAGCGTTCTATTATTTGGCTTCGACACCCTAATAATAGCAGAAGGAGTTTTTATCTGTCAAAAACACTTTAAAGCCTTGACAGACAAGGGCTGAACCTGTTTTTTAAAAATCTTGTTGTTTCTATATAGTATCAAGATAAGAAAAGACCCGATTTCGGCTCCGCCAAAATCGCAAAAAAGGCCGGCAGAATTGCCGGTCTTTTTTTAAAACCCAAAACCTAAGATCAAAACCATTCTTCCCCCGTAGGGGGAGATTTTTTTTCAAAAAATCGGTCCTGCAGCCGCGCATTATTTTAGATATTCAATATCTTTAACAAGCCGCACGTCTCCACCTGACCAACACATGAACCTCCACACAGTCAACACATGACCTTTTCTTTCAACACGCAGTCAACACATCCAGTCAGTGACATTTCTATCTCCGGTTAACTTTTCGGAAAATTCTTCACATTCATTTAACAGTCTGAGATAATTCGGAATACAAATGTTTACATTTCTTGCAGTTATAAAGAATTAAGAAAGGATTGGTGAAAGTTGAGTACAATAGCATTCGAAGAAGTCGGACAAGCCATAAACGATTGGTACAAAATCATCAAACAACATGACTTTTCTAAAGCCGCAGCCATGAGGGAAGAGATCGAAAACACGTTTCCAAACATGAAAGAGAATCAAACCGTATTACTGTACTTCAACCTGATTGACTCTCGTTATAAGCTCATGACAGAGGATTACAACAAATCCGGCGAATTACTGGACAATCTGAAAGCCAAAGCCTTAGAAGATAACACCGATGACATGATTCACTATTATTTTTATTTTTTCTCCGGCATGTATGAATTTCATCAAAAGCGCTATGTCAAAGCCATCATGTACTATAAAATCGCTGAAGAACGCTTGAAAAAGATACCTGATGAAATTGAAAAAGCTGAATTTCATTACTATCTGTGTAAGGCGTACTACAAAATAAAGCAAAATGTTTTCTCGATGACCCACGCTAAAATCGCATACGACACATTTAAAGCGCATGAGACCTATAAAGAAAAAACGATTAACTGTGAAATGATGTTAGGAGCAAATAAGCTTGACTTGATGCTTCCTGAACAAGCTCAGGAACACTATGAGAACGCGCAAACTGCAGCAAAAGCAAACAGCTTCCGATACACCGAAAGTTTGGCTCTTTTTAACCTTGGTGTCTGTTTTGAACGACAAAAAATGTTCATCGAATCTTCGAACTGCTTCAAACAGGCCTTGAAAATCCCTGAACATTTAGAGTCGTTTGTCGCCGTCCGCTCCACTTATATGTTAAGCAAAGTTCTGTTTCAATTAGGGGCTTTCGATGTTGCCCTGACATGGTATGAAAAGGCTCTGAAAAAGGCCGAAGACGAAGGAGAAAAGGAGTATTTGGCGAAATTAAAACTTGCATACGCTTTGTATGCAGAACAAAATGACCCAGAGGTGAGGAAAAATATCGATATCCTCGAAAAAATGGAGCTTTGGACAGAAACAGCCGATCTCTCAATGGAAATTGCTGTATACTATGAGAGTAAGGATGACTTTGAAAAAGCCGCATATTATTTTAAACACGGGCATTTTGTCAAAAACAAAATTCTCAAAATATCGGAGGCGTTACTATGAAAAAAACCGCTCTGTTCAGTCTGCTAACTGTTTCAGCATTATTGCTGGCCACTCCTTTAGTAAACAATACAACCTCTTTGAGTAACCCCATTAAAATTGCCGAAGGGGCAGTAACCATTTAACACGGGGGTGTTATTGTGAAGAAAAAAACGATTTTGTTCAGTCTGCTAACTGTTTCAGCATTACTGCTGGCTTCTCCCGCCTTAACGAGCAGTAGCAAAATTGCTGAAGGTGGAGTCTCCATTCAAGAACAACCAGTAGCCATCTAACATGCAAACTCTTGAAAAAGCGTTCCCGCAGCTGAAAATAGACCGTCAAAAAGTCTGGACTTCAGCTGACAAATTAAAATCAAATAAAGACGGGGTTATCCTTTTAGACCGTTCTAACCCAGAACATCGGGATTGGTACAATGAATCAAATTCATCTAAAAGTGTTTAAATCCCACACTATCGGAGGCGTTATTATGAAAAGACGTACTGTCTTAATTACCGCTGCCATCCTTGGACTGCTTCTTGTATCAAGCAACCATTTCGGGACCAAGGAAAACGGATATTTAGGCATATCAAAGGATTTTCAAGTTGCTGAAAATGGTGCACTGGGCTAAAAATAAAAAAGCAGACTCTCAGAAGTCTGCTTTTTTATTTTAAAATGCTTTAAATGCCCTTATATTCGATTTTAAGGACATCCCCTTCCATAAGGTCGTTTTTTAAATTAAAAGACCTCACAAACAAAACTGG
>NZ_JBHVOL010000052.1:0-9363 GCF_042887925.1 Kitasatospora sp. NPDC057904 | reverse complement strand
TACTGCAGGGGGGACCCTGTGGGAGAGTAGGACGCCGCCGAACAATCATTCAAGAAAAGCCCCTGATCCATTCGGATCAGGGGCTTTTCGCATTTCCCGAACACTCCGAAGGCCCCGAACACAACGCCCGGACACCCCGAGCGCCGCCGGCTGTGACGCAGGTCACGCCGAATCAAGAACCTGCACGCCGCATCCGGCGTCTGGCTGGTGTGAGATCACGCAGGAGAGCACTGGACGAGCTGGACGAGGAGCGACTCCTCCGCCTGGTGGCCAGAGGTGACCGCGGGGCGTTCGAGGAGCTGTACCGCCGGACGTCGCCGTGGCTGGCGGTGCGGTTGCGCCGTCGCTGTTCGGACGAGCAGATCGTCGCCGAGGTCATGCAGGAGACGTACCTGGCGGTGTGGCGCGCGGCCGGCGCTTTCGCCGGGAGCGCGGTGGGCGGGACGGCCGTCGGGTGGCTGTGGACGATCGCGGCGCGCCGGCTGGTGGACGCCTTCCGGCGTCGCGCGCACCACGCCGAACCGCCCGTCGCCGCCGCCGAGTCGGCGGTGGTGCCGGCGGCGGAGGAGGAGGCGCTCGCGGGGACCGTCGGCGGCGACGTCGGCGATGCGCTGCGTCGGCTGGCGCCGGAACTGCGGCAGGTCCTGCAGGCCATGGTGCTCGACGGGCTGTCCGTCCGGGAGACGGCCGTCCTGCTCAGGCTGCCCGAAGGGACCGTCAAGACGCGTGCCCGCAGGGCCCGGATCGCGATGCGGGAGGAACTGGCATGAGCACTGGCACAAGAGGTGGCATGAGCCCGGAACACGCGTCGGCGGGGCTCATCGCCGACTACGCGCGCGGTGACGTCGAACTGCCCGCGGACACGTTGTGGGCGCTGGAGTCCCACCTGGAGACGTGCGCGCCGTGCCGCGGGCGGTTGGCGGCCGCGGTCCCCGGCGAGGCACCCGGGATCGCCGCGCTCGTCGACTCCGTCCGGGCCGGTCTGGAACCGCAGTTGGCCGCCGCCGTCCGGGCGCCCGCCCGGCGACGCAGGCCCCGCTGGGTGACGGCCTGGCTGACGCCCGTCATGGCTCCCTGGCTGGCCATGACCGCCGCCGTCACACTGGCCGCTCTGCTGCTGGACGGGGGCGCGTCGTCGGCCACCCTCGGCAGCCCTTCGCTCCTGCTGCTGGTCGCGCCCGTGCTGCCGCTGTGCGGTGTGGCGGTGTCGTGGTCGCGCGGCCTGGATCCGGCGCACGAACTGACGGCGTCGACCGCCCGCGCCGGACTGCCCCTGCTCCTCCGCCGCACCGCGGCGGTGCTCGGCGTCGTGCTGCCGGGGCTGCTGGTGCACGGCTGGCTGACCGGGGCGATGACGGCCGCGCAATGGCTGCTGCCTTCCCTGGCCTTCACCTCCGCCGCCCTGGCGCTGGGCAGCGTCGTCGGGGTGACCCGCGCCGCCGCCGGACTGGCCGCCGTGTGGGGCGTCGCCGTCGTGGCACCCGCCTGGTTCACCCAGCGCGTTCCCGTCGTCCTGGAGGCGAACGTCCTGCCCCTGTGGGGACTGCTCCTCGCGCTCGGCGTCGGCGCCGTGGTCGCCCGTCGGAACGTCTACTCGGCTCTCTGAAGCCCTCGTTGACCCTCGAAGCCCAGAGCGTCGAAGCCCAGAGCGTCGAAACCCAGAGCCTCGAAACCCAGAGCCTCGAAACCCCAGACCTTCGAAACCCAATCGATGCCCCCGAAAGGGACCATCCATGACACCTGTGACGAGCGCGGTCGACATCGCGCCGAAGACCTACGCCTGGGAGGTCCGGGCCACCGGCCTCAGCGTGCGCGCCGGGCGGCGGAAGCTCGCCGTCGACGGGCTGGACCTCGCCCTGGGCACCGGCACCCACGGCCTCCTGGGGCCCAACGGCGCCGGAAAGACCACCCTGATCCGTGCCCTGGCCACCGTGCTCCGCCCCGCCGCCGGCTCGCTGGAGCTGCTCGGCACCCCCGTGAGCGCGCTGGGCGACCACCGGGCGCTGCGGCGCCGGATCGGCTACCTGCCCCAGGAGTTCGGCTACTACAAGCGCTTCACGGTGCGCGAGTTCGTCGAGTACATGGCCTGGCTGAAGGAGGTGCCGAAGGCGGACATTCCCGGGGCCGTCCAGCGGGCCGTGGAACGGGTCGGCCTCGCCGATCGCGCCGACCACCGGATGAAGACGCTGTCCGGCGGCATGGTGCGGCGGGCGGGCATCGCCCAGGCCATCGTCAACGACCCGACGGTGCTGCTGCTGGACGAGCCGACGGTCGGCCTGGACCCGGCGCAGCGGCTGCGGCTGCGCGAGCTGTTGCAGGAACTGGGCCGCGAGGCCTGCGTGATCGTCTCCACCCACCTGGTCGAGGACGTCGCGGCGGCCTGCTCCGACGTGGTGCTGTTCGCCGACGGCCGCCTCGTGTTCCAGGGCACGCCCGAGGCCCTGGCCGCGGCCGGTGGCCCCGAGCACCCGGGTGACAGTCCGCTGGAGCGCGGCTACTCGGCGCTGCTGAGCAACTCCGGGCAGCCGGGGGGTACGTGGTGAACGGGCGGGTGCTGCGGACCGAGCTGAAGCGCTCGGCCGCGCCGTGGGCCGGCGGCGTCGTGCTGCTGGGCAGCCTGGCGGTCTTCTTCCTGATCGACGGCATCTGGTGGCGGGGCAACGCGGGGTGGACGGCCCAGTGGACCACCATGGCCATGTGGACCCGGTACCTGCTGGGGTTCTGGTGGCCGCTGGTGGTGGGCCTGGGGGCGGCGTACGGGCTGCGCGACTCCCGCTCGCGGATGGGCGAGCTGCTGAGCACCACGCCGAGTCCGGCCTGGCGCCGCGCGGCGCTGCCGGCGGGCGCGATGTCGCTGGGGGTGTCCTGCGGTTTCGGGCTCCTGCTCATCGTGGGCGGGGTCGAAGTGGGCCTCGGCCGGACGACGTACATGTCCCTCGGCTGGCTGCCGATCTCTCTCGTGGCGGTGCTGGCCCTCGTCGCGGGGGCGGTCTTCGGCATGGGCGTCGCGCGGGCGCTCCCGTCCGTGCTCACGCCGCCCGCCTTGGTGGTGACCTTCCTGATGCTGGGGAGCCTCCTGCTGCGGCAGAGCGGCGACGGGGCCCTGCCGTCGGGCCTGGCGCCGAACCGGCTCGCCCTGTTCTCCCCGGTGACCGTGGATCCGCGGCAGATGCTGCTGACCCTGTCCGGCTCCGTGCACCTCGGCCAGACGCTCTGGCTGCTCGGTCTGCTGGGCACCGGCTTCGCCCTGCTGGCCGCCACGACGCGCCGGAGCCGGCTGCTCGGGGTGGTTCCCGTCCTGACCGGCGCGGCCCTGGCCCTGGCGGTTCTCCCGGCCGAGGCCCGCGACACCTACGTCGTCGACAAGGCGGCCGCCGCGCTCGTCTGCGACGGGCCGGTGTGCGTGACGCAGGCGAACCGCGACCGCCTGCCCGAGCTCTCGCTGCGCGGCAAGGAGGCGCTGCGCGTGCTGCACGACGTCCTCGGCGACACGGCGCCGACCTCGGTGCGGGAGGACACCGCGCTCTACGCGCTCGGCGCCGAACGCGCCCTCTCCGCCGACGTGGTGATGGTGGACTTCGACGAACGGCTGCTGCGCGACGCGACGGGTGAGCAGCTGACCCGCGTGCTGATCGGGAAGGGCCTGGCACCGACCTGCCACGGGGACAACGACCGGGAGGGCGGGGGCCGCCTCGGCGTCGCCGTCCAGAGCATCGCCGTGAGTTGGGCCCTCCACGACGCACGGTTCCAGCCGCTGGAGGACCGCGGCACCGAGGCGTACGAACTCACGACCTGGGCGGAGGCCGAGAACGCCTGGCAGAGGCTGACAGCACTGCCGCCGGCCGAGCAGCGCTCCCGGATCGCGGAACTGCGTGCCGCGACCGTCTCCTGTTCGGGCTACGGCCACCTCCGGGCACTGACCGGGGAGGCGGCCCGATGAGGTGGCTGACGCTGTACGCCCGTTCGCGCCAGGTGCCCGTGTCGGCCGCCGCGATCGCCCTCGTCACGGCGGCGCTCTGGGCCCTCGACGGTCCGGAGCACGCGGAGGTGGGGACGGCGATCCTCGTCCTGACCACGAACGTCGCCGCCGCCTCCGTCGGACTCGGCGGCCGGGACGTGACCCTGGAACGGACGGCCGCGATCCGCTGGGCGTCCCGCCGGGCGGCTCACGTCCTGCTCATCGGCCTGCTCACCGGCGCGGCCCTGCTGGCCGTCCAGGCGGCAGGAACACAATTGGCCCCCACGGCGGTGGTCGTCCGCGCCGCAGCGGGGCTGACCGGCCTGGCCGCCCTGGGCGCGGTCCTGTGCGGAGCCCACTTCGCCTGGACCCTCCCGGTCGGCTGGCTCGCCTTCACCCTCCTGACCCCATCCCCGCGCGGCACCGCAGGTGAGGTGCTCCACTGGATGACGTTTCCCCCCGACACCCCCGCCTCCACCGCGACGGCCCTCACCCTGCTGGCCCTCGGCACGACGCTGTACGCGGCGACCGGCCCGCGGGAGTAGGGGGGCCGGGCAGCGGCTGCCACCGGTCCCGTAGGAACCGGGACCGGTGGCCCGTGCGGTCGGGACACGGGCGCGGAGACCATGGGGAGGACCAGGGAGGCGGTGAGCGGATGAGCGGGTTCGGGAGCGGTGGTGGCCTGGGCGTGGGAGCCCTGGCGGTCGCCGCGGGCACGCTGGCGAGCGCCGCGGTGTGGTCGCTCCTCGCACTCACCCACCCGGGGACGGAGGGCGTCGGCGGACACTACTTCTACGACGGTGTCTGGGTCGCGCTCGGCCTGATCTTCACCCTCGCCGGGCTGTTCCTGGTGGTCAACGGCAACAGCCGGGCGCTCGGCACGCTCCTGGTGGTCAGCGGGCTGCTCCAGTCGCTGCGCATGGTGGTGCTCCTCGCCGCCGCGCTCGCCGGTGCCGGTCCGGCGGTCACGGGTGCGGTCATGGCGCTCGTGCTGGCCGCCGACATCGTCAACGCCTTCCTGGTGATCGGCTTCCCGCTCTGGCTCCCCGACGCCCGGCTGCCCGGCGGGATCTGGCGCTCGATCACCGTACTGGTGGCCGCCTGGAGCGCGGTGCTCGCGTTCGCCAACACCGCCCGGGTGCCCGCGTTCGACACCCTGCCCAACCCGCTCCACGGCACCGCGCTGTTCGCCTGGCTGGACGGCTGGCTCGGCCCGCACGGCATGGACGTGTTCGCGGGCAGCCTCGTGTTCACCCTGACGGTGGCCGGGGTCCGCTGGTGGCGCTCGCCCGGATCGCACCCGCACCTGTTCGAGGTCACGCTCGTCTACGGGGTGTGGGCCGCGCTGGCCACCGTCCCGCACTACCTCGGCGACTACCCCGCGTGGCTGCCGTACGCGGTCATCGTGGCCGGTGAGGCCGCCTGGATGCTGGTGCCGCTCGCCGCCTTCCGGCGCGACCGCCGGCTCTCCCTGGACCGGGTCACCCGGCGTTACCTGACCGCCTACGCCTTCTGCACGCTGCTGTTCGTCGTCGTGCTGCTCGCCGTCTACCTGACGCACCGCCTCCTGCCCGGCACCGGCACCGGCGCCCGGTGGTGGCAGCTGGCCACGGCAGGGGTCATCGGTGTGCTGCTGCGACCGGCCGCCCGGGGTGTGGAGCGCGCCGTGGACCGGTACTACTACGGCGAGCGGGCCCACCCGTACCAGCTGGTGCGGCAGCTGGCGGAGCGGATGAGCCATGCCGTCAATCCGGCGGACGCGCCGCCGCTGCTGTGCCGCACGGTCGTGGAGGCCCTCGGGCTTCCCGTTGCCGCCGTCCGGGTCCGGACCCGCTGCGGGCCGCGCGAACTGGCCCGGTTCGGGACGCCCGACCTGCCCGGTGAGGCCGTTCCCCCCGTGTACGAAGCCTTCCCGCTCACCTACGAGGGCGCCGGGATCGGCGAACTGCTGGTGCCACCGCGCCCCGGGCAGACCGAACTGGACCGGCAGGACCGCGCGGTGCTGAGCCTCCTCGCCGACCAGGCCTCGCCCGCGATCGCCTCGCTCGGCCTCTACCAGGACCTCCGGGCCAGCCGCGAGCGGCTCGTGCTGGCCCGCGAGGAGGAGCGGCGCCGGCTCCGCCACGACCTCCACGACGGTCTCGGCCCCGCCCTCTCCGGCCTGCGCCTGCGGATCGACACCGCCCTCTCCGGCCTGCCCGGCGGCTCCACCGCGGCCACCTCGCTCACCGAGGCGTCCACGGGCATCGGCCGGGCGATCACCGAACTGCGCCGGATCACCGACGGCCTGGCCCCCGCCTGCCTCGACGGCGAGGGCCTGGCTGGCGCGCTGCGGCAGCTCGCCGACACCTTCGGCAGCCGGTCGCTCAAGGTGACCCTCGACCTGCGCCCCGACCCGCTGCCCGCGCTCCCGGCCGCCGTCGAGGTCGCCGTCTACCGCATCAGCGGGGAGGCCCTCAACAACGTGGTCCGTCACTCCGGTGCGACCTCCGCCCGGCTCACGCTCCACGCCCCGGCCGACCGGGTCACCGTCGAGGTCGCCGACAACGGCACCGGCTTCCCCGGCGGTGGCTCCACGGCCGGCGGCGACTCGACGGCCGGGGTCGGCCTCCGCTCGATGGCCGAACGCGCCGAGGAACTCGGAGGGACGTTCACGGCCGCCAACGCCCCCGCCGGCGCCGTCGTCCGGGCCGTTCTCCCGCGCGGCCGCGCGGATTGACCACGGCCGGCGGGTGGGTCGCGGTCAGGTGGCGGCGGGCTCCGCCGACCTGACCGCCCGGGTGCCCGGCGACACCGACAGACGGACCACCCTTCCCGGCGCGAGCTCCGGTGCCCCGGCCGGCAGGGCCCAGGCGACGGTGCGGTCCGAGTCGCCCGTGTCCACCGCGAGGAACCGCGGCGCCTTCTCGCGCTTGCGCGGCTCCAGGCGCAGCACCTCGCCGGTGACGGTGAGCGGCGCGCGGCGCTCCAGGACGGCGAGGACCAGGTAGTAGCCGGTGACCGCGCCGAAGACGGCGATCGCGGCGGTCTCGCCCGGCAGGGGGCCCGAACCGTCCATGCCGTGGGTCAGCCAGCCGTGGCCGCTCGCGTAGTTGCCGGGCATCGTCGCGAGGAACGCCAGGAAGAGCGTCCACCGGCTGAAGCGGCCGGCCGCCGCCATCGCCAGCAGCCCGATGCCGACCCAGCCGAGGGTCAGCAGCAGGCCCGGGCGGCGCAGCGAGTGGCTCGCGTCGGGGCCGGACGTGACGGCCCACTCGGGCCGGCGCAGCGCCGCGAACAGGACCAGGCCGACGGCCACCACCGCTGCGGCGCCGGCCAGTCGGAGCAGTTGGGCGGGAGTCGCGCCGAAGCCGGGGCGAAGACGTGGGTAGCGGATCCGCACCGGGCGCCAGGCGCCCCCGTAGGAGGACCAGACGCGCCGCTTGTCGCCCGCGTCGAAGCCGAGCAGCCGGGAGGTCCGGGTGGTCACGCCGAGCGCCGCGCCGTACGCGAGGTAGCGGTCCCACACGGCGACGGACGCGGGCGGCAGCGGGGCGAAGTCCTCGTGCGCCCGCAGCCAGGCCTGGACGCCGGCCCAGTGTCCCGCCCGTTCCAGGCCGAGCCGCGTCGCGCGCTCGCCGAGCGCCCTGGCCAGCAGGTACATCAGCGGGACGGACGGGAGGACCCCGACCACGATCGCGGCGCGGATGTTGTGGCCGCCGGTGAGGCCGCCCAGCCCGAGGAGCACCCCCGGGCCGAAGGAGGCGACGGCCAGCGCACCGGACAGCAGCGGCGCGAACCGGGACCGGGAGAGCCCGCGCAGCCGGGCCTCGGCGACGATCTCCTTGCGCAGCGCGCCGTTCCACGAACTCGCGCGCTCCTGCGCGCGGAAGGCGATCGCACCGATCGGGGCGCCGGCTGCGCCCGCCTGCTCGGTGATCCGGGCGAGGACCCGCCGCTCGTACGGCGTCAGGTCGCCCGTGTCCGCCTCCGTGCCGGTGACGTGCACCGTGCTCTGCGCCGGGTCGTCCGCGGGCTGGCGCACCTCGACCAGGCCGCGCGCCGCGAGGTCGAGCAGGGTCGCCACGGCGGCGTGGTCCACGGAGCGCCACCGGTTGGTCAGCAGGGCCACGACGGCCGGCCGCTCCGGTTCGGGGCCGAACTCCTGCGTGGCGGGGGCCGCGTGCACGGCGCCGTTCCGGGTGGCCACGAGGGCGAGCCCGAAGGCGGCGAGCCAGAGCACGAACAGGCCGGCGGCGGACCAGTAGAACTGGTCCTCAAGGCTCATGCTCATGCGAAGGTCACCCGCGGCGCCTCCTGGGCGGCGGCCCCGGCCTCGAAGTACTCCCGGCGCCCGTGCGCGCCGCCGATCCCGGAGACGACGTTGCCCGGGAAACTCTCCAGCGCGGTGTGGTAGCTCTGGACGGCGCTGTTGTAGAACTGCCGCGCGTAGGCGATCTTGTCCTCGGCGGTGGCCAACTCGGCCTGCAGCGTGGCGAAGTGGCGGTCGGCCTTGAGCTGCGGGTAGTTCTCGCCCAGGGCGGTCAGCTTGCCGAGCGAGGCGGTCAGCACGTCCTCCGCGGCCGCCTTGCCGGCGACCCCGAGACCGGCGTCCGTCGCGGCCCCGCGGGCGGTCACGACCGCCTCCAGCGTGGCCCGCTCGTGCGCCGCGTACCCGCGGGCGCCCTCGACCAGGTTGGGTATCAGCTCGTGCCGGCGCTTCAACTGGACGTCGATCTGCGCCCAGGACGCCTGCGTCTGATTCCGGAGCCGGACCAGCCGGTTGTACGTCCGGACCACCCACCACACCAGCGCCACTGCCAGTACGGCGACGATTCCACCCACGACGACACCCACGATGCCCCCCGATAAACGTGACCTCGTGTTCCGGCCGATCCGGTAGGTCGGGCAGATCCTAGGCGTGCTAACCGGTCGGGTGTTGCGAATAAGTGAGGGAGCCGGCCACGACCGGACCCGGGCCGGGTGGCACGGTCGGCGCCCCGCGGCCGCCGCTCCGGGGTCGCGTGGTCGGACCGGCCGCGAGCTGGGCATTTTGTGTCCGACGCGGAGTAGGAGTACTGTCAGTCAGCCGCTTGGCAGGGAGCACCGGACACGCATCGGCGCGGACGGTCCCGGGGCGGCCAATCCTCTGAAACACCACTTCCCGGTCCGGGCCGGGTCGCGTCCTGTCGCGGCTCGGTGCGTATTTGGCATGTGTGTTTATCGGGATTGTGGCCTGACTTCGGTCGGATTCGCTTTTCGGAGCGGGGATCGGCTAGAGTTCAGGACGTCGGACGGGGCGTAAAGCTCCGGTCAAGACGGCAGCAAGTCGGATGACGAAGCCCCGGAAAACGGAGCGGAAAACATCTGATAAGCTGGAAACACGAAAGAACGAAGCGCCCGGAGGGCCCGCTGGAAGGCGGCTC
>NZ_JBHVOL010000051.1:0-9525 GCF_042887925.1 Kitasatospora sp. NPDC057904 | reverse complement strand
AACCCGGAAGCTAAGCCTCACAGCGCCGATGGTACTGCAGGGGGGACCCTGTGGGAGAGTAGGACGCCGCCGAACAATCATTCAAGAGAAGCCCCCGCCGGTAACCGGTCGGGGGCTTCTCTGTTGTAAGGTCATTGTGCATTGTCATCGCACGGTACAGGAGGCCCCCGGGTGGAGGTCCAGGAGACGCGGGTCCAGACCGATCGCGTCCTCACCATCCCCAACTTGCTGAGCATGGGCCGGCTGGTGGGTGTTCCGCTCTTCCTCTGGCTCATTCTCTGGCCGAAGTTCGGCGGGCCGAACAACGACCTCTGGGCGCTGCTCATCCTGGCGCTGAGCGGGGTCAGTGACTACCTGGACGGAAAGCTCGCCCGGCGGTGGGGGCAGGTCAGCCGGGTGGGGCAGTTGCTCGATCCGCTGGCGGACCGGCTCTATGTGCTGTCCACCCTGGTCGGTTTGACGTGGCGTGGGATTCTGCCGCTGTGGGTGACGGGCATCCTGCTGGCCCGTGAGGTCTTTATCGCCGCGCTCCTGCCCATTCTCAACCGGCACGGATACGGGCCGCTCCAGGTGAGTTTCCTGGGGAAGGCCGCGACCTTCAATCTGATGTACGCGTTTCCGCTCCTCCTCCTCGGTAACGGGGACAGCTGGATCGCGCGGCCGGCCGAGGTGGTGAGCTGGGCCTTCATCTGGTGGGGGACGGCGCTGTACTGGTGGGCCGGTATTCTCTACGCCGTTCAGGCGCGGCAGATCGTGCGGGCGAGCGCGAAGGGCTCCGCGTCCACAGTCTGAGACGTGATCTGAGAGAAGTGCCACGGCGCCCCGGTGCGTCGGACGATGCCTTCCGGGTAGATGACCCTCTGGAACGGTTTGATGGGCCTGCAGGTCCAGCACCGCGAAGGAGGACGCACCCGTAATGAAAGCCGTTGTAATGGCAGGGGGCGAAGGCACCCGACTCCGCCCGATGACCTCCAGCATGCCGAAACCGCTGCTTCCGGTGGCCAATAGGCCGATCATGGAGCACGTGCTTCGGCTGCTGAAGCGGCACGGCCTCTCCGACACCGTCGTCACCGTGCAGTTCCTGGCGTCACTGGTCAAGAACTACTTCGGTGACGGTGAGGAACTGGGCATGCACCTCACCTATGCCCACGAGGAGACGCCACTCGGCACTGCGGGGAGTGTGAAGAACGCCGAGGACGCGTTGAAGGACGACTCCTTTCTGGTGATCTCCGGTGACGCGCTGACCGACTTCAACCTCTCCGAATTGATCGACTTTCACCGGAGCAAGGACGCTCTGGTCACCGTCTGTCTCACCAGGGTGCCCAATCCGCTGGAGTTCGGTATCACGATCACCGACGACGACGGACGGGTCGAGCGCTTCCTGGAGAAGCCCACCTGGGGGCAGGTCTTCTCGGACACGGTGAACACCGGTATCTACGTGATGGAGCCAGAGGTCTTCGACTACGTCGCCGCGGGGGAGTCCGTGGACTGGTCGAGCGACGTGTTCCCACAGCTGCTGAAGGAGGGCAAGCGGGTCTACGGATACGTCGCCGAGGGTTACTGGGAGGACGTGGGCACGCACGAGAGCTACGGCAAGGCCCAGGCGGACGTCCTGGAGGGCAAGGTCGATGTCGAGATCGACGGGTTCGAGATCTCGCCGGGCGTGTGGGTGGCCGAGGGTGCCGAGGTGGACCCGGAGGCGGTGCTGCGCGGGCCGCTCTACATCGGGGACTACGCCAAGGTCGAGGCCGGCGTCGAGATCCGCGAGCACACCGTGCTCGGCAGCAACGTGGTCGTGAAACGGGGCGCCTTCCTGCACCGCGCCGTCGTCCACGACAACGTCTACATCGGGCCGCAGAGCAACCTCCGCGGCTGTGTGGTCGGCAAGAACACGGACGTGATGCGGGCCGCGCGGATCGAGGACGGCTCGGTGATCGGGGACGAGTGCCTGATCGGCGAGGAGTCGATCATCGGGGCCAACGTCCGGGTCTATCCGTTCAAGACGATCGAGGCCGGCGCCGTCGTCAACACCTCGGTCATCTGGGAGTCCCGCGGGCAGGAGCACCTGTTCGGCGTGCGCGGTGTGTCGGGGATCCTCAACGTCGAGATCACCCCGGAGCTCGCCGTCCGGCTGGCCGGCGCCTACGCCACGACCCTGAAGAAGGGGGCCACCGTCACCATTGCGCGTGACCACTCGCGTGGTGCGCGTGCGCTCAAACGGGCGATGATCTCGGCGCTCCAGACGTCCGCGATCGACGTCCGCGACCTGGAGAACGTGCCCATGCCGGTCGCCCGGCAGCACACGGCGCGCGGGAGCGCGGGCGGGATCTTCCTGCGGACCACGCCCGGGGTGCCGGACTCGCTGGACATCCTCTTCTTCGACGAGCGCGGGGCCGACCTCTCCCAGGCCGGACAGCGCAAGCTGGACCGCGTCTACGCGCGCCAGGAGTTCCGGCGGGCGTTCCCCGGTGAGATCGGGGACCTGACCTTCCCGTCCAGTGTCTTCGACTCCTACGCGGGCAACCTGCTGCGGGCCGTCGACACGACGGGGGTCCGCGAGGCCGGGCTGAAGGTGGTCGTGGACACCGCGCACGGCAGTGCGGGGCTCGTCCTGCCGAGCATCCTCGGCCGGCTCGGGGTCGAGGCCCTCACCGTCTCCGGCGGGCTCGACGAGGCGCGGCCGACGGAGGACGCGGAGACGCGGCGGGCCGGGCTGGCCAGGCTCGGCGAGCTGGTGGCGTCGTCCCGGGCGGCGTTCGGGGTCCGCTTCGACCCGGTCGGCGAGCGCGTCGCGTTCGTCGACGAGCTGGGGCGCGTGATCGACGACGACCGGGCGCTGCTGGTGCTGCTGGACCTGGTCGCCGCCGAGCGGCGCAGCGGGCAGGTGGCGCTGCCCGTGACGACGACCCGGATCGCGGAGCAGGTGGCCGCGTACCACGGCACCCAGGTCATCTGGACCACGACGACGCCGGACGACCTCGCGAAGGCGGCGTCGGCCGAGGGCACGGTGTTCGGCGGGGACGGGCGCGGCGGGTTCGTCGTGCCGGAGTTCAGCGGCGTGCTGGACGGTGCCGCGGCGTTCGTCCGGCTGGTCGGGCTGGTGGCGCGCACGCAGCTCACCCTGAGCCAGATCGACGCGCGGATCCCGCAGGCGCACATCCGGCGGCGGGACATCGCGACCCCGTGGGCGGCCAAGGGCATGGTGATGCGCTCGGTCGTCGAGGCCGCGGGCAGCCGGCGGCTGGACACGACGGACGGCGTGCGCGTGGTCGAGGCGGACGGGCGTTGGACGCTGGTGCTGCCGGACCCGGCGGAGGCCGTCACCCACTTGTGGGCGGAGGGCCCGAACGACGAGGCCACCGAGGCGCTGCTCGACGAGTGGGCGGCGGTGGTCGACGGCGCCGGGCGTTAGGCGATGCCACAGCGGGGGCGTGCGGATGGTTCGCACGCCCCCGCTGTCCGTTTCGCGACGTTTGGGGTGGTCCGCTCCTCTATGTCGTGTGCGCAGGTCAGGGGCTGTGCACGAGGGCCTTCGCCGACATGGGACGATGGTCCGCATGCCAGCGACGCCGAGTGCCAGCAACGGGCGGTACAACCGTCCGGACGCCTCGATGTCCCTGCTGACCAGCGTGATGGACCACAGCCTCGACGAGGGCTACGCGGAAGCGGCCGCGGCGCGGGGCGGTGACCGCGACAGCCGGATACCCGTGACGCTCCGGGGGCTGGTCACGCTGGGCGCGGGGCTGGCGCTGGTGGGGACGGTGCTGACGATCGGCGCGGTGAACGCGCACGAGGCGGAGCCGACGCTCGCCAAGGAGCGGGACGCGCTGATCCACCGGGTCAACGACAGCAACACCGCCGCCGACCACCTCCAGCAGCAGGTCCAGGACCTCCGGCAGAAGGTGGACAGCGCGCAGCGCCAGGCGCTCCCCGCGGGCGACGACGGCGCGGACTCGCTGACCGGCCTCGTCGGGCTGGGCGAGGTCACCGGGCCGGGCATGAAGCTCGTGCTGGAGGACGCCGCCGGGACGGGCAGCGGGGGCAATGTGGACCCGCGGGCCGGGCAGGGCTTCTCCAACAGCGGCAGGCTGCGGGACCGCGACCTCCAGCTCGTCGTGAACGGGCTCTGGGGGAACGGCGCGGAGGCCGTCTCGATCAACGGGCAGCGGCTGACGGCGCTGTCGGCGATCCGGGCCGCGGGCGAGGCCGTGCTGGTGGACAACCGGCCGCTGGTGCCGCCGTACACCGTTCAGGCGATCGGGGACGGGCCGAAGCTCCTCGGCGCCTTCGAGAAGGACATGGCCGGGGAGTACCTGCGGCTGCTCCAGGAGAAGTACGGGATCAAGTCGACGCTCTCGACGCAGAAGAGCATGACGCTGCCGGCGGCGGTGGGCGTGACGCTGCGGACGGCGCAGCCGGTGACCCCCGAACCCTCGCCGACGGCGACGCCGTCGGCCGCGCCGAGCCCGAGCCCGACTCCGTCGGCCACGGGCGGAACCTCCGAGAGCCCGAGCGCGTCCGTTTCACCGTCCGCCGCCGGTGCGAATCCGAGCTCGAAACGGCGCCCGACGGGCGGGACCACGAAGACCACGACAGCGACAGGAGCAGCTAGACCGTGATTGCCGTACTGGGTCTCGTGATCGGGGTGGTCGTCGGGCTCTTCGTCCAGCCCGAGGTGCCGGACGCCGTCGTGCCGTACCTGCCGATCGCGGTGGTGGCGGCGCTCGACGCGGTGTTCGGCGGTGTGCGGGCGATGCTGGACGGGATCTTCGACGACAAGGTGTTCATCGTGTCGTTCCTGTCGAACGTGGTCGTCGCGGCGCTGATCGTCTTTCTCGGCGACCAGCTGGGCGTCGGCTCGCAGCTGTCCACGGGTGTGGTCGTCGTCCTCGGCATCCGCATCTTCTCCAACGCGGCGGCGATCCGGCGTCATGTCTTCCGTGCCTGAGCCGGGCCGCGGCCCGGCGGCGGAAGAGAACGAGGAGCGCGTCGCTGGTGTCGCGGCGGCCGCCGAGGAGAAGGCGGCCGACATGAAGCCGGCCGAGAAGAAGCAGGCCGAGGAGAAGGCCGTCGCGCAGGAGCCGGTCGCGCAGGAGGCCGGGGCGGCCGTCGCCGAGCCGTCCGAGGTCGAGCGTGAGGCGGCGCCCGTCGAGGAGGCACCTGTCGAGGAGGCGCCTGTCGAGGAGGCGTCGGAGCCCGAGGCGAAGCAGGAACCGGAGCGGGCTCCCGAGCCCGTCGCGGAAGCGGCCGCGAAGGCTTCGGTCGAGTCCGCGGCCGAGCTGGAGCCGGAGCCGGAGTCCGAGTCGGAGCCGGCAGCGGCCGGGCCCGTTGCCGAGGCGACCGACCGGAGCGCCGGGCGGCGGCGCCTGAAGGCCGCGATGTGGCCGCCGCGGCTGTCCCGCGGGCAGCTCGTGGTGGCGCTGCTGCTCTTCTCGCTCGGCCTGGCGCTGGCGATCCAGGTGCGCTCGACGAACGACCACCACAACCAGCTGCGCGGCGCCCGTCAGGAGGACCTGGTTCGGATCCTCGACGAACTGGACAGCCGTCAGCAGCGTCTCCAGCAGGAGAAGGCGGAGCTTGAACAGTCCTTGGGCAAGTTGGAGAACAGCTCCAACCAGGCCAAGGAGGCCCAGGAGCAGACCAGGAAGAAGGAGACGGAGCTCGGCGTGCTCGCCGGCACCGTCAAAGCCACAGGTCCGGGCATCGTACTCACTGTCGATGATCCCCAAGGGCAGGTGAAGGCAGATATGCTGCTGGACACCCTGCAGGAACTCCGGGCGGCGGGGGCGGAGGCGATTCAGATCAACGATGTTCGCGTGGTGGTCAACACCAACTTCACGGACGTGACGGGCGGCGGTGTGCAGATCGACGGCAAGAAGGTCTCGCAGCCGTACCGCTTCACGGTCGTGGGGAACCCGCAGGACCTGACGCCCGCGCTGAACATCCCGGGAGGTGTCGTCCGCACGCTGGAGAGCCACCAGGCACGGGCGACGATCACCACTCCGCAGAAGGTCGTCGTCGACGCGATCGTCGACTTGAGGACGCCGCAGTACGCCAAGCCGGCTTCGAAGTGACGGGGCGCCTGGCGAACGGCCCGTCACGTGCGGGCGGCACCCGGTGCGGGGCGCCGTCGTGGCGTGGGCGAGACTGGTTCATACCAGCACGCAACGGAGCAAGAACCGCCGCACCAACCGTCGGAGTACCACTCCAGCCGGCTCGATCCGCGACCGGGCCCGCAGCCTGTCCGAGGTTCTCACCCTGCCCCGCGGGCGGGTCTGTCACACGCAAGGGGATTCGCCCGTGAGTTTCTTCTCTAAGTTGTTCGGTCGTAACAAGGGCCGCGACGCGGCCGTCGAGGCGCCGACCGCGCGTCACCGCCGGTCCGACGACGAGCCGGCCGTGCCCGGCATGCGTCCCGCCCCCGAGGCGGCGGAGTACGCGGAGCGGCAGCTGTACCGCGACGGCGGCGCCCAGTACGCGGGGAATCCGGCGGGCTACGGCGCGTCGGTTGACCCCTCCGGCGACCCGCGCATAGGTTTCGCGTCAGGACCCTCAACCTCTGGTGGAGGGTTTGCCCCGGACCCGTACGCCGGGCACAACCCGTCGGGTGTGCCGCGCCAGGAGGCTGTGAACATGGCTGGCCCCACTCCGTGCCCGCGGTGCGGCAACCAGAACCCGGCCGCGGCCCGGTTCTGTTCCAACTGCGGCACGGCGCTGCGCGGTGGCGCGCTGCCCGAGGGGCCGGCGGAGACCACGTCGACCATCTCGATCTCCGGCCTGGAGTCCTACGACCCGAACACCACGACCGGCACCGGCACCACGCCGGCCCTGTCGGCCGAGGTGCTGGCGGCGATCGACGCGCTGCCGCCGGGCTCGGCGCTGCTGATCGTGCAGCGCGGCCCGAACTCGGGCAGCCGGTTCCTGCTGGACTCCGACGTCACCACCGCGGGCCGCCACCCGCAGGGCGACATCTTCCTGGACGACGTGACGGTCTCGCGGCGGCACGTGGAGTTCCGCCGCACGCCGGCCGGCTTCAGCGTCGCGGACGTGGGCAGCCTCAACGGCACCTACGTCAACCGGGAGCGGATCGACGAGGTGCCGCTGAACAACGGCGACGAGGTGCAGATCGGGAAGTACCGGCTGGTCTTCTTCGCCGGTCACAACCGGGGGTACTGAACCCAACGTCGGCAGGAGCCCGAGTGAGTACGAATACCTCCGATTCATCTCTCGGGGCGGTCACGCCCGCGCCCTCCGGTCCGCAGACGGACCGGGACGGGCGCGGGGTGGTCGCGGGCCCCAGGCAGCCGCTCCGGCCGGAGCGTGCGGGCGCGCGGCGCCGCGGCGACGAGCTGCTGAGCATCGGCGCGGTGCTGGCCCACCTGCGCGACGAGTTCCCCGAGGTCACCATCTCCAAGATCAGGTTCCTGGAGGCGGAGGGCCTGGTCGAGCCGCAGCGCACGCCCTCGGGGTACCGCAAGTTCAGCCCGGCCGACGTCGAGCGGCTGGCCTACGTGCTGCGGATGCAGCGCGACCACTACCTGCCGCTGCGGGTGATCCGCGAGCACCTGGACGCGATGGAGCGGGGGGAGGCGCCGCCCGCGCTGCCGCCCGCCGACGCCCGGCCCGGGCCGATGGAGGAGGCGGACCGGGAACTGGTCGCCGCCGCCGAGGCCTCGTCCGGGGTCCGGCTGGGGAGGGCCGAACTGCTGGCCGCCGCCGGGGCGGGCGACGGCGACCTGGTCGAGTGGGAGTCCTACGGGCTGGTCGCCTCCGGGCCGGACGGCGGGTACGACGGCGACGCGCTGCAGGTGGCCCGGCTGGTCGCGGAGCTCGGCCGGTACGGGCTCGAACCGCGGCACCTGCGGGCCATGAAGGCCGCCGCCGACCGGGAGGTCGCCCTCGTCGAGCAGGTGGTGGCGCCGCTGCGCCGGCACCGCAACCCGCAGACCAGGGCCCATGCGGAGGCCACCGCGCGGGAGCTCGCGACGCTGGCGGTGCGGCTGCACGCGGCGATGGTCCAGGCCGGTCTGCGGACCCGCCCGTGACGGCCCCACCCCGCTGACCAGCGGCGTCGGGTCTGCGCTTTCATATCCGGGGCCAGAGCCATAGGGTTGCCTGTGTGAATGAGCTCGACGTCGTGGGTGTCCGGGTGGAGATGCCTTCCAACCAGCCGATCGTGCTGCTGCGGGAGGTCGGGGGCGACCGGTACCTGCCGATCTGGATCGGCCCCGGTGAGGCGACCGCGATCGCCTTCGCGCAGCAGGGGATGACCCCGGTGCGCCCGTTGACGCACGACCTCTTCAAGGACGTCCTGGAGGCGCTCGGCCAGCAGCTCACCGAGGTCCGGATCACCGATCTGCGCGAGGGCGTCTTCTACGCGGAGCTGGTCTTCGCCGGCGGGGTCGAGGTGAGCGCCCGGCCGTCCGACGCGATAGCGCTCGCGCTGCGGACCGGCACGCCGATCTTCGGGAGCGAGGAGGTGCTCGCGGAGGCGGGCATCGCGATCCCGGACGAGCAGGAGGACGAGGTCGAGAAGTTCCGCGAGTTCCTCGATCAGGTGTCGCCCGAGGACTTCGGGGGCAGTGGTCCGCAGTAGCGCGGACCGGCCGGCGTACGGGCCGTGCTGTCGTTTTGCCAAAAACCGTCCACCTACCCACACTAGGGGCACGAAAAACCACTCTCCTGAGTGACGCGGTTTGTCCGGCTCGGCGTGGCGATCGTTGACGGGTCATAGGGGACTGCCTACCGTCAGGAGTGGCTGCCCGGGTGACCGACGCCCGCAGTCTGGGTTGCCCGCAACACGAGTGGACGGAGGTAGGCATGAGCAGCACCGGCGATGACGCGGCCGTGGGAGGCCTGTGCGCCGTGCACGTGCCGCGCACCGCTCGCACCGTGACGGACCTGCCCAGGGTGGGCCGGTTCCCGGCCGTGCAGCCCGGCCAGCCGGCCATCGAGCGGCTGGCGCCGACCTCCGAACTCATCGGCTACCGCGGCCCGACGGCCTGCGCGGCCGCCGGCATCACCTACCGCCAGCTGGACTACTGGGCCCGGACGGGGCTGCTGGAGCCCAGCGTCCGTTCGGCGTACCCGGCGACGAGTCAGCGGCTCTACAGCTTCCGCGACGTCCTGCTCCTCAAGATCGTCAAGCGGCTGCTCGACGCGGGCGTCTCGCTGCAGAACATCCGGGTGGCCGTCGCCCATCTGCAGGCCGCCGAGCAGGGCGACCTGGCCGGGCTGACGCTCATGTGCGACGGTGCGACGGTCTACGAGTGCACCACGCCCCAGCAGGTCGTCGACCTGCTGAAGGGCGGTCAGGGCGTGTTCGGCATCGCGGTGGGGGCGGTCTGGCAGGAGCTGGAGCTGACCGTCGGGCGGCTGCACGCCGAGCGGACGGACACCGGCGAGACGCTGCTGGGGCACGACCCCGGGGACGAGCTCGCCCAGCGCCGCAACCGGGCGGTCTGACGGCCCGGTAGGAGCACGGAACGACGAGGCCGCGGGCCCGGACGGGGAACCGTCCGGGCC
>NZ_JBHVOL010000050.1:0-14439 GCF_042887925.1 Kitasatospora sp. NPDC057904 | reverse complement strand
AAAACGCTCGGCTGGAGAACCCCAGCCGAGCGCCTGCGTGATCTACTGACGACCACGTAAGCCATCAGGTGTTGCGAGGACCCCAAGAATCCGCCGTGCCGGCGGGGGCCTTCCGCGTGTCCGTGCCGGTTTACGGCTCGAACTTGTAGCCCAGGCCGCGGACCGTGACCAGGTAGCGCGGCGCGCCCGGGTCCGGCTCGATCTTGGCGCGCAGGCGCTTCACGTGGACGTCGAGGGTCTTGGTGTCGCCGACGTAGTCCGCGCCCCACACCCGGTCGATCAGCTGCATGCGGGTGAGCACCCGGCCCGCGTTGCGCAGCAGCATCTCCAGCAGGTCGAACTCCTTCAGCGGCAGGTCGACCTTGGCGCCGTCCACCGTCACCACGTGCCGGTCGACGTCCATCCGGACCGGACCGGCCTCCAGGGCGCCCGGGCCGCCGCCGTTGTCGCCCGCGCCGCCGTCCTCGCCGCGGCGGCGCAGCACCGCGCGGATGCGGGCGACCAGCTCACGGGTGGAGTAGGGCTTGGTGACGTAGTCGTCCGCACCTATTTCCAGACCGACGACCTTGTCGATCTCGCTGTCCTTGGCGGTCACCATGATCACCGGGACGTTGGAGCGCACGCGGAGCTGGCGGCAGACCTCGGTGCCCGGCAGGCCCGGCAGCATCAGGTCGAGCAGGACGAGGTCGGCGCCGTTGCGTTCGAACTGCTCCAGCGCGTCGGGGCCGGTGGCGGCGACGGCCACCTCGAAGCCCTCCTTGCGGAGCATGTACGAGAGGGCGTCGCTGAACGACTCCTCGTCCTCGACCACCAGTACTCGGGTCACGATCGGGCCTCCGGGGCAAGCTGGGTTGTCTTTGACAGGGGTTCTTCCCGCTCCCCGGCGGGGAGCGAACGGCCCGGGCGGGCCGTGGTGGCCGCGCGGTCCGGAGTGAGGGTTCGGGGTGCCGCGGCGGGCTCGGCGCGGGCGCCGGGGTCACCGCCCACGGCGGGTTCGTCGTCGCCGGCGTGGCCGGCTGCGGCGTCGGTGTCTTCGGTGTCTTCGGGGTCGTCGAAGCCTTCGAGGTCGTCGAGGTCGTCGAGGTCGTCGAGGTCGTCGGCGTCCTCGACCACCCGGGCGGTCTCCAGGTCCTCGGCGGTGGGCGCCTGGCCGGCGGGCAGGCGGATGGTGAAGGTCGAGCCCTGGCCCTCGACGCTCCACACGGAGACGGTACCGCCGTGCGAGGCGGCGACGTGCTTGACGATCGACAGGCCCAGGCCGGTTCCGCCGGTGGCCCGGGAGCGGGCCGGGTCGACGCGGTAGAAGCGTTCGAAGACCCGCTCGCGGTCCTTCTCGGAGATGCCGATGCCCTGGTCGGTGACCGAGATCTCGATCAGCTCGCCGTCCGCCTCGCCGAGCGCCGCGGCGCTGGAGATCCGGCGGGTGGCGATGGCCACCCGGGTGCGGGGCGGGCTGTAGTTGACCGCGTTCTCGACCAGGTTGCCGAGCGCGGCGGCGAGCTGGCCGCGGTTGCCGTGCAGGTAGAGGCCCGCGATGCCGCCGGCGGCGATCAGGATCTGCTTGGCGGCGGCCTGCTGGCGGCAGCGGTCGATCGCCTCGGCGATCAGCTCGTCCACCGCGACCGGCTCCGGGTCGACCATCAGCCGGTCGTCCTGGACCCGGGACAGGTCGATGATCTCCTGGACCAGGCTGGCCAGCCGGGTGGCCTCGATCTGCATGCGGCCGGCGAAGCGCTGGACGGCCTCCGGGTCGTCGGCCGCGTCCGCGACCGCCTCGGAGAGCAGGGACAGGGCGCCGACCGGGGTCTTGAGCTCGTGGCTGACGTTGGCCACGAAGTCCCGGCGGACGGCCTCCACCCGGCGGCGGTCGGTCTGGTCCTCGACCAGGACCAGCACCAGCCGGGAGCCCAGCGGGGCGACCCGGACCGAGACCGCGAGCGGCTCGGCGGCGCGGGCCGCACCGGGGCGCGGCACCTCCAGTTCGACCTGGCGGATCTCGCCGTCCCGGCGGGTGGCGCGGGCGAGGGAGAGCATCGGGTCGACGGCGACGGCACCGCCGCGGACCAGGCCCATCGCGTACGCCGCCGAGCTGGCCTTGACCACCTCGTCGGCCTCGCCGAGCACGATCGCGCAGGAGCGCAGCACCGACAGCACGGTGTCCACGCCCGGCGGGAGCGGGGGCTCCTGGGCGGCGGCACCCAGAACCTGGTGCCGGCCGTAGTTCCTGCCACTGGTGCCGCTGTACTTCCCCTTGGCCTGCTCGCGCTCGCTCCAACGGAAGGCGATCGAGGCCGTGAGGCCGACGCCGAGCCCGGCTATGGCGCAGGCAGCGGCGGCGGCCACGTTCACGTCCATGTGGCCAGCGTAAGCGTACGTACTCGGCGTTCCCCAAGGGTCGGATCAAGGCATCGACCTGCTGTTGCCGAGAATTCACCTCCACGTAGCTGCCGATTCACCGCACCGGCCGGACGTGGTCGCCCAAACGGCACAGAGTTGGCCGTGCAGCCCGTGTGGGAGTGGGTGGCGTGCCGAACCGGGGGCGCCGCCCCGAGGGTGCGCGTACCATTCGCGCACCAGCAGCGGTCGCCCGGACGCCGGCTCGACGGTCGTACGGGATGACCGGTCGGCACCGCCACCGACACAGCTACTGAGGAGAGAGCATGCGCGACGCGTACCACGAGGAACTCGATGCGATCGGCGACAGCCTGGTCGAGATGGCCCGGCTGGTCGGCTCCGCCCTGGGCCGGGCGACCACCGCACTCCTCGACGCGGACCTCGCACTGGCGGAGAGCGTGATCGCGGCCGACGAGAAGGTCAACGAGCTCCACCACGACCTGGAGAACCGCGCGATCGACCTGCTCGCCCGGCAGCAGCCGGTCGCGACCGACCTGCGCATCGTGGTCACCTCGCTGCGGATGAGCTCGGACCTGGAGCGCTGCGGCGACCTCGCCCGGCACGTCGCCAAGGTCGCGCGGATGCGCTACCCCGACTCGGCGGTGCCCGGCGACCTGCAGTCCACCGTCCTGGAGATGGGCCAGCTCGCCCAGCGCCTGGTGGCCAAGGCCGGCCTGGTGATCGCCACCAAGGACGTCGACAAGGCCCTGGAGATGGAGCAGGACGACGACGCCATCGACACGCTGCACCGCGAGCTCCTGTCCCACCTGATCGACGACCGCTGGGCCCACGGCATCGAGACCGCCGTCGACATCACCCTGGTCGGCCGCTACTACGAGCGCTTCGCGGACCACGCCGTGTCCGTCGCCAAGCGCGTCGTGTACCTGGTGACGGGCGAGCACGTGGCGGACTTCGTCGCGTCCTCGGAGGCCTCGGCCGCGGAGTGAGCCGCGTTCGGGAGCGGTCGGGCTCACCCCGTGGGGTGACTAAACCTCGGGCGAGGGTGGTGCGGGCGCACGGACTCCCGGGCGGCCCACCACTGCGCGCCCGTTGACGCTCCCTCCGAACGGCGGCTTCACTCGAAGCCGTAGGCACCGGAAGTGTGCCCGTCACAAGGAGGGTTCAGCACGATGAAGGCCAACCCGACCCGACCGGCGCCGGCACACGACACCGTCGAACCGATCCCCGCGAAGCTGCTGCCCGTCCTCGCGGCCGGCTGCGGCTGCGGCCCCGGGTGCGGCTGCGGCTGCCAGTCCGGCGCGCCCTGCCAGTGCGGCGGCGCGTCCGGCGGCTGCTGCGGCGGCCACTGAGGAGGCACCGGGGCGCCCGGCCGCTCATGCGAGGCGGCCGGGCGCTTTCGGCCGTCCGGTTCCGGTGCGGCGCCGACCGGTGTGGTGCGGACCCGTGCGGTGCCGACCAGTGCGGTGCGGACCAGTGCAGTGCGGACCGGTGCAGTGCCGACCGGCGTGGCGCCGACCGTCAGAACTGGACGTCGGTGCAGGAGTAGAAGGCGTTGCCGGTGTCGGCGATGTCCCAGACCGCGACGACCACCTGGTGGCCGGTCCGGTCACCGGGCAGGGTGGCGGTGTGGCTGACGCTCTGCGGCACCTGGGAGCCGTCGTAGGGGACGGTGAGGAACGGCGTCAGGTCCAGGCCGGCGCGGGTGACCGGCCGGCTCGGGTCGTACCCCTGCCTGGTCAGGTAGTACTCGAAGCCCGAGGTCGCGTGCCGGGCGGTGAAGCTCCAGGTGAAGGTGAGGCTCTGGCCCGCCGTCACCTGCGTGGCCGGCCAGGCACCGCCGTGCGGGTCGTCCAGTTCGGCGAAGCGCCCGTTGCCGCCGGCGCAGATGGTGCCGTCGGCCGGCCCGTCGGACGGGAAGCCCTTCGGCCCCTCGACGCTCTGCGGCTCCCACTGGATCTCGCCGCAGTCCCACGGGACCCCGCCCGCGCCGCAGAGCGCGGCCCTGCTCGGGGGCGTGGAGATGTAGCCGTGCGACTGCGCCGGGAGCGCGAAGGTGAGCGGGATCGCCAGGGCGGCGACGGCCGCCCCGACGAGATGACGTTTGCGCATGGTGCTCCTCCGTGGGGGTGGATGGAGAGTGCGCCGAGCGCAGGCGCGCGCGTGGGGGTGCGCGGCCGGACGGGGAATCCTTGGCATGCCTGCGCCAGCCCGATGCCCACACGGTAGGAGCGCCCGCCCGCGCCCGTCAATGGTCTGAACCACTTTCGGTCGGCCCACCGGTTCCCGTGAACTCCCTTGCACGGCAAGATGGTTGAATGGCGGGCGAACAGCGAGCGGCCCCGCCCCCGGCGAACCGGGAGACGGGGCCGCATCGGCAAGGGGGTTACTTCTTGCCCTGGTTCTTGACCGCCTCGATGGCGGCCGCGGCGGCCTCCGGGTCGAGGTAGCGGCCGCCCGGGTTCAGGGGCTTGAAGTCGGCGTCGAGCTCGTAGACGAGCGGGATGCCGGTCGGGATGTTCAGGCCGGCGATGGCGTCGTCGGAGATGCCGTCGAGGTGCTTGACCAGCGCGCGCAGGCTGTTGCCGTGGGCGGTGACCAGGACGGTCTTGCCGGCGGCGAGGTCCGGGACGATCGCGTCGTACCAGTACGGGAGCATCCGGTCGACGACGTCCTTGAGGCACTCGGTGCGCGGGCGCAGCTCGCTCGGGATGTCGGCGTAGCGGGCGTCGCCGGCCTGCGAGTACTCGTCGTCGTCGGACAGGACCGGCGGCGGGGTGTCGTACGAGCGGCGCCAGAGCTGGAACTGCTCCTCGCCGAACTCCGCCAGGGTCTGGGCCTTGTCCTTGCCCTGGAGCGCGCCGTAGTGGCGCTCGTTCAGGCGCCAGCTGCGGCTGACCGGGATCCAGTGGCGGTCGGCCTTGTCCAGGGCGATCTGCGAGGTGCGGATCGCGCGGCGCAGCAGCGAGGTGTGCAGCACGTCGGGCAGCAGACCCTCGGCGGCCAGGAGCTCGCCGCCGCGGGCGGCCTCCTTCTCGCCCTTCTCGTTGAGGTCGACGTCGACCCAACCGGTGAACAGGTTCTTCTGGTTCCACTGGCTCTCGCCGTGGCGGAGCAGGATGAGTCGGTACGTCGTGTCAGCCATGGCGCCCAGCTTAGTGGAGCTCCGAAAACCCCTGGCCGGGACCTTTGTCCATGAGTAATGTGTCCATCGCGCTTCTGACACTTACACCTTTCGGCTGAGCGGACCTGCCCGTGCCGCTCGCCGGACGCCTGCCTCCGGGAGTCCCCACATGCCCGTCGCACCGCCCGTCCCTGCCCGGATCCGGAGAGTCGTCCGGGAGACGACGGGCGGACTGCCACGCCAGTTCTGGTGGCTCTGGACCTCGACGCTGATCAACAAGCTCGGCGCCTTCGTGGTCACCTTCCTCGCCCTCTACCTGACCACCGAGCGGGGCTACTCGGACTCCTACGCGGGTCTGGTGGCCTCGCTGTTCGGCCTCGGCTCGGCGATCGCCGCGATCGGCGCGGGCGTGCTGACCGACCGGATCGGCCGTCGGCCGACGCTGGTCGCCGCGCAGCTCGGCACGGCGCTGTTCACGGCCGTGCTCGGCTTCGCGGACGGGCCGGTGGCGATCGCGGTGGTGGCGTTCCTGGTGGGGCTGTGCAACAACGCCACCAGGCCCGCCACCTCGGCGATCATCGCCGACCTCGTCCCGGCCGAGGACCGGGTCCGGGCCTACTCGCTGAACTTCTGGGCGATCAACATCGGCTTCGGGCTCTCCGCCGCCGCGGCCGGCCTGATCGCCACCCACGGCTACCTCACGCTGTTCCTGCTGGACGCGTTCAGCACGCTGGTCTGCGCCGTGGTGATCTTCGTCCGCATCCCGGAGACGAAGCCGGAGATGACGGCCGCCGAGGCGAAGGAGCCGGCGGTCGGGCTCGGCACGGTGTTCCGGGACGGCCGCTTCATGTCGGCCGTCGGGCTGACCCTCGTGCTCGCGCTGATCTTCCAGCAGGGCAGCACCACCCTGGCCGTCGACATGGGCCACGCGGGCATCACGTCCACCGAGTACGGGCTGGTCATCGGCCTCAACGGGCTGCTGATCGTGGTCCTGCAGATCCCGCTCACCCGGTGGATGGAGGGCCGCTCGCGGACCCGGCTGCTCATCGCCAGCTGCCTGCTCACCGGCTGGGGCTTCGGCCTCGCGGCCCTGGCCGGGTCGTCCGCCTGGGTCTTCGCGGGTTCCGTCGCGGTCTGGACGATCGGCGAGATCCTCAACGCGCCGACGATGATGAGCCTCGTCTCCGAGCTCGCGCCGACCCACGCGCGCGGCCGCTACCAGGGCGTCTACTCGCTCTCCTGGGCGCTCGCGTCGTTCCTCGGCCCGGGGGCCGGCGGCGTGCTGCTGGACCGGGCCGGACCGGCGGTGCTGTGGGGGGTGTGCGCGGTCCTCGGCAGCGCCGCGGCGCTCGGGTACGTGGTGCTGGGGCGCCGGACGGGCGGCACGGCGCCCCGGGCGCCCCGGGCGGAGAACGTCACGGAGGTCCCGGCCGCCGCGCCCGCCGAGGCCACCGGGGCGGCCGGAGGCGCCGGAGTCGCAGGGGCGGCGGCCGAGGCCGCGAAGGCTCCCGCGGGCGCCTGAGGCCCGCCGCGGAGGCCGGGTCAGTCGGCCTTCCGGGCGGCCAGGTGGGCGAAGGCGGCCAGGTTGCGGGTGGACTCCCCGCGCTTGGTCCGCCACTCCCACTCCCGCCGGATCGCCGAGGCGAAGCCCAGCTCCAGCAGGGTGTTGAACGGCTCGTCGGCGTTCTCCAGCACCGTCCCGAGCAGCCGGTCGACGGTGTCCGGGGTGAGCGACTCCAGCGGGAGGCGGCCCGCCAGGTAGACGTCGCCGAGCGCGTCCATCGCGTAGGCGACGCCGTAGAGGCGGGTGTTGCGCTCCAGCAGCCAGCGGTAGACGGCCTCGTGGTTCTCGTCCGGGCGGCGGATCACGAAGGCGTTGACCGACAGCGTGTGGTCGCCGACCCGCAGGGCGCAGGTGGTGCTCAGCTTGCGGGTGCCCGGGAGGGTCGCCACCAGCGTGTACGGGTCGGCGGCGGCCGGTTCCCAGGCCACGCCGGCCTCGTCCAGGGCGGTGCGCAGGAGGGTCAGGGCCTCGTCCTTGGTGCGGGTTGCCATGGGGGTGACGTTACTCGGCGGTACGGGCGGTGCGCAGCAGGCTGTGCGCAGCAGGTGGCGTGCAGGAGGCGGGGGTCCTGCGGCGCCGGGGCCTCGCCCCTGGCGGGGGCGGGCCGTGTCAGGCCAGTCGGCGGCGGGCCGTGGTGAGGCGGCCGGCCGGGCGGGCCAGCGTGCCGGCGTACACCTCGGCGGTGGTCGACGCGGCCGTGTCCCAGCCGAAGCCGGACGCGTGCCGGGCCGCCGCCGCGCCCCGCCGCTCGACCAGGCCGGCGTCCGTGACGTACGGCTCCAGCGCGCGCGACCAGTCCCGCGGGTCGTGGCCGTGGACCAGCGTGCCCGTCTCTCCGTCGCGCACCGCGACCGGCAGGCCGCCGACCGCGGCGGCCACCACCGGCGTGCCGCAGGCCTGGGCCTCCAGCGCGACCAGCCCGAAGGACTCGCTGTAGGACGGCATCACGAGGGCCGTCGCCGCCCGGTACCAGTCCGCGAGCTGCGCCTGGCCGACCGGCGGGTGGAACCGGACCACGTCGCAGATGCCCAGCTGCGCGGCGAGCTTGTGCAGGCTCTCCGGCCGGGCGAGCCCACTGCCGGACGGTCCGCCGACCACCGGGACGACCAGCCGCTCGCGCAGGGCCGGGAGGCGTTCGACCAGTTCGGCGACGGCGCGCAGCAGCACGTCCGGCGCCTTCAGCGGCTGGATCCGGCCGGCGAAGAGCAGCACGGCGGCGTCCTGCGGCAGGCCCAGCCGGGCCCGCGCGGCCGCCCGCGCCCGCGGCCCGTCGGGCCGGAAGACGTCGAGGTTGACGCCGGGGTGGACGACGGCGAGCTGGTCCGGGCGAGCCGCGTAGTGCCGGGCCAGCTCGGCGGCCTCCTCGGTGGTGTTCGCGATCAGCCGGTCGGCGGCCTCGACCACCTGGGTCTCGCCGATCACCCGGGCCGCGGGTTCGGGAGTGTCGCCCTCGGCCAGGGCGGCGTTCTTCACCTTCGCCATGGTGTGCATGGTGTGCACCAGCGGCACGCCCCAGCGCTGGGCGGCCAGCCAGCCGACCTGCCCGGAGAGCCAGTAGTGCGAGTGCACGAGGTCGTAGTGGCCGGGGCGGTGGCCCGCCTCCGTCCGCAGCACGCCGTGGGTGAAGGCGCACAGCTGGGCCGGCAGGTCCTCCTTGATCAGGCCCTCGTACGGCCCGGCGGTGACGTGCCGCACCAGGACGCCGGGGGCCAGCTCGACGGTGGGGGCGTCGTCCGAGCAGGTCGCCCGGGTGAACACCTCGACCTCGACGTCGAGCACGGCGAGGCGCTTGGCCAGCTCGACGATGTAGACGTTCATCCCGCCCGCGTCGCCGGTGCCGGGCTGGTGCAGCGGCGAGGTGTGCACGCTGAGCATGGCTATCCGGCGGGGGCGGCGGCGGCCCGTGACCAACGACTGGAGACGACCGCGCGCGGGCGCGGCCGGCTGGGCGCGGCGTACCGAACGGACGGGGTGCTGGATCACCTGGCTGAAGCCTCCTCTGTGCGGCCCGTCTCCGGCGGCCCGCATCCGGCCCGCCTGCTGTCCGGTGTGCGCTGCCCCGTCCGGGCCCACACATCACCACCAGTGTGCCAACCACTCGGATGATGCCCGGCATTCCCGGATCGCCGACCTGATCACCGACCGGTCCCCGGATCGGCCGCCGACCGGTCCCTGCACGGACCGCCGACCGGGTCCATGGACGGACAACGGTGCAGGTGGGAGGGGTCGGGCCGGGCCCCTCGGTACCCTTCTGGACATGGCCGCCTCCTTCGACCCCTCGCCCCCGGCCGCCCGCGGACGCAGCGGGCGGCCGGTCGGGACGGTCACCCGGGGCACCACCAACACCAACCGGCTCCGACGGATGGACCGCTGGATCGCCCACGCCCTCGGCCGCGCGCTGCGCTCCGCCGACCGGCCGCCGGTCGCCGTCGACCTCGGCTACGGCGCCGCCCCCTGGACCGCCGTCGAACTGGCCGGACGGCTGCGCGCGGTGCGGCCGGACGTCCGGGTGGTCGGGATCGAGATCGAGCCGGAGCGGGTCGCCGCGGCCCTGCCGTACGCCGCCCCGCCGCTGCTCACCTTCCGGCGCGGCGGCTTCGAGGTGCCGCTCGACGGCGGCGCGCCGGCCCAGCTGATCCGGGCCGCCAACGTCCTGCGGCAGTACGACGAGTCGGCGGTGGGCGCGGTGTGGGAGCGGCTCTGCGCGCGGCTGGCGCCGGACGGGCTGCTCGTCGAGGGCACCTGCGACGAGATCGGGCGGCGCCACGTCTGGGTCGCGCTCGGCCCGGAGGGCCCGCGGACGGTGACCTTCGCGGCCCGGCTGGGCGGCCTGGAACGGCCTTCCGACCTGGCCGAGCGGCTGCCGAAGGCGCTCATCCACCACAACGTGCCGGGCCGGCCGGTGCACCGGTTCCTCGCCGACTTCGACCGGGCCTGGGCGGCCGCGGCGCCGTACGGGGCGTTCGGGGCGCGCCAGCGCTGGGTGGCCGCGTGCACGGCCCTGGCGGGCGACTGGCCGCTGGTGGACGCGCGCGGGCGGTGGCGGCAGGGCGAGGTCACGGTGCCCTGGACGGCGCTCGCGCCGTAGCGGGGCGGTGCGCCGTAGCGGGGCGTTGCGGCGGGGACGTCGGGGCGGTGCGGCGGGGACGTCGGCGGGGTGCGGCGGGGTGCGGCGTCCGGACACCGGCGGCAACACCCGCGTTTCACTCGAACGAGTTATCGAATTCCTCTGGCGCGTTGACGCCCCGTCACGCCACGATGGAGGTCACCGGGCGGCGCCCACACCGCCGCCCGCCCGCAGCACGTCCGCAGCACGTCCCGCTCAGCCGTCCGACCGCAGCTCCGCCCACGCCCGTTCGAACACGCCGTACATCTCCGCCCCGAACAGCACGAACCGCACCTCGTCCAGCCCCGCCCCGGCCCGCTCGTCGCCGCCGCCCACCGCCTCGGCGACGGTGGAGAGCGCGATCCGGGCCGCGTCGGCCGGCGGCCACCCGTAGATCCCGGCCGACACCGCCGGGAAGGCCACCGTGCGCGCGCCCAGCTCCGCCGCCGTCCGCAGCGACTCGCGATAGCAGGAGGCCAGCAGCTCCGCCCGCTCCTCGTAATCCTCCGCCCGGTACACCGGCCCGACGGTGTGCACCACCCACCGCGCCGGCAGCCGGCCGGCCGTCGTCGCCACCGCCCGCCCGGTGGGCAGCCCCTTGCCCCAGTGCGAGGCCCGCAGCCGCCGGCACTCCTCCAGGACCTGCGGCCCGCCCCTGCGGTGGATCGCGCCGTCCACCCCGCCGCCGCCCAGCAGAGAGGAGTTCGCGGCGTTCACCACCGCGTCCACCTGCTGCTCCGTGATGTCACCCTCGACCAGGGTGATCCGCGTCACCATGATGTTGCCCCCCTCTCCGCCCGCCCCGGCACCCGCCGGGGCCGGGCCCGAGTCGCCGTCCGAGTCCGATGACCACACCGCCACCGGCGTGGCAATAGCCACAACGGCCCCGGCGGGCCAGAGAAATCCCCGGAGATCACGTTATGGTCGCGAGAAGTTCCCCGACGCAGGGTGCCACGCGGGCACTGCGGACGGACGCCGGCCGTTACGCACTCGGGGAAAGGGAGGAACCACCGATGCCCGCAACGGGAGACGGGCGGGCACGAGGTGCCGCGGACCTGTCGGACGCCCTCGACGGCGCCCTCCCCCGCCGTGCCCGCATCCACCCCGTCCCGGTCGGCCCGCTCACGGACGCTCCCCCGATACCTCACCCCCGATCGCGGGCCGCAAACCCGTCGGCGGCCGGCGAAGGTGACGCCGCGGCCGGCGGCACCCCGCTCAAGCTGCTGGTCATCGAGGACGATGCCTCCGACGCCCAGCTGATCAAGGCCGCGGTCGCCGACAGCGGCACCGCCATCGAGGTGCACTGGGCCCGCGGCCTGGAGCAGGCCACCGGCCTGCTCGCCCCGCCGCCCACCGGCGCCCGGCGCGGCCGCCCGCGCGGCAGCGAGTTCAGCTGCGTCCTGCTCGACCTCGCCGCGCCCTCCGACCTGCCCCACCCCTCCGACTCCTCCGACGGGCTGGAAGGCCTCCACGAACTCCTCCGCCGGGCCCCGCACACCGCCGTCGTCGTGCTCACCGACGCGGCCGGCGCCGAACTGGGCGCCGCCGCGGTCGCCGCCGGCGCCCAGGACTTCCTGATCAAGCACGAGACGGACGGCCCGCTGCTCGCCCGCGCCCTGCGCTACGCCGTCGAACGCAAGCGCGCCGACGAGTCCCAGCGCCGCCTGGTCGAGGCCGAACTGCGCGGCCAGGAGAACGCCCGCCTCCAGCGCCACCTCCTGCCCACCCCGCTGCTCGACGGCGCCGGCCTCTCCTTCACCCGCCGCTACCGCCCCGGCCGCCGCCGCGCCCTGCTCGGCGGCGACTTCTACGACGCCGTCCGCACCGACGACGGCACCATCCACGTCGTGATCGGTGACGTCTGCGGCCACGGCCCGGACGAAGCCGCGCTCGGCGTCGCGCTCCGCATAGCGTGGCGCACCCTCGTCTTCGCGGGCCTCACCGGCGAGGCCCTGCTCACCACCCTCCAGCACGTCCTCGAACACGAGCGGCGCAGCGACGAGATCTTCGCGACGCTCTGCATGCTCGTCATCGAGCCCGGCGGCGAGTGCGGCGACCTCGACGCGCTCGGCGCCTGCGAACGGGCCCGCCTCTACCTCGCCGGGCACCCGGCGCCCCTCCTGCTCGGCGCCGACCACCAGCCGCTGACCTTGCCCTCCGACCTCGCCGGGCCGGCGCTCGGGCTGCTGCCGTGCGACGACGGCGAGGCCGCCTGGCCCGCTCACGAGATCGAACTCCGGCCCGGCTGGCGGCTGTTGCTCTACACCGACGGACTCATCGAGGGCCGGGTCGGGGCCGGGTCCCGACGCCTCGGCCAGGACGGTCTCGCCGATCTGGTCGGCGACCACCAGTCCGCCGGGCTCACCCGCGGCCGGCTGGTCGACAGCGCGATCGCCGAGGTCGAGGAGCTGAACGGTGGCGCGCTGACGGATGACGTCGCGGTGCTGTTGCTGGAGCGGAACCCGGTGCAGCTCATCCTGGGGTGAGCTCTGGGGGCACTGCTTGAGCTGGTGCACGAAAAACGGTGCTGCCCGGGGAGGCGTTTTGTGGCCTCTCCCGGGCAGCACCGCTTTCTTTCCGCTTTCTTTCTGCGCTTTGTCACCAGGGTCCGTACGGCCCCATGTTGCTCCGGCCGCCACCGCCCCGGCCGCCGCGGTTGGTCAGCTCCCGGATCGCCGGACGCACGTCCACCATGTAGACGATCGACGCCACCAGCCCGGCGAGCGTCCCGATGCCGGTGAAGAAGTTCACGCCGAACAACAGGTCCCAGCCGAACGCGATCCCCAGGATCGCCAGCCAGAAGCCCTTGGTCTTCTTGTCCGCGGCCCGGTAGGCGTCCTCCCGGCGGGACGCGCCGTCGATCAGGGCGAACAGCTTGAAGCCCAGGATGGCGACGGACATCCACCAGATCGGGTTCAGATAGGACAGGCCCAGAACCTGGTTCACTCCGCCCATGGCGGTCTCCTCTGTCTCTCGGCTCCGGTGTGCGGGCCGCCGTCCATCCTGGCACGGCGACCGTCCGCCAAGCCGTCAACGTTCCGCGATCGGTGGATGTGCCCCGTTCGGTGGCGCTTCACTCTCCTCGGGGAGCGTCCTTGCGGGTGCGGGGGGTCTTCTTCGGCGCGGGCTCGGCTGCGGCTGCGGCATCGTCCTCGATGACCTCGGCGTCGATCACCGCGGGCTCGGTCGGCTCGGTCGGCTCGGCCTGGGAGCCCGGGCGGGTGCGCTCGACCACGACCTTGCCGCGCTCGGCGAGCTCGTCGTACGTCTCCTTCGCCTTGACCGCCAGCTCGACCGCCCGGCCGACCTGCTGGATGGCGAAGTCCTGGGCCCGCTCCTGCAGCGCCTTGAAGTCCGTGGGCAGCGTGGTGACCGTCTCGGCGACCTTGGCCTGCGCCTCGGCGAGCTTCGCCTGCGCCTCCTGCAGCCGGGCACCGGCCATCTCCTGCGCGCCCTTGCGGTCCGCGGCCAGCGCCTCGACCTTGCCCGGCACCTCGCGCAGCTTCTCGTAGGCGAGGTCACCGGCGCCGGCGAGGGCGTACAGCGGGGTCGGGTCGGTGAGGGTCTTCTTGAGCTCGTCGGTGATCGGCATGACCGGTCCTCCCGGTGGGTGTCTAGGCGGCTGGGCCGTCGGTCGTCGGTTGTGCGGGTGTCGTCGGTTGTGCGGGTGTCGTCGGCTGTGCGGGTGTCGTCGAAGTGCCGCTGTTGGTGCCGGCCTCGGCTGCCGGGTCCCGGCGGGCGGCGTTCTCCTTCAGGAAGGCTTCGTAGACCGCCAGCAGCGCCTGCTTCTGCTGCTCGTTGATCAGCGGATCGGCGAGGATCGAGGCCCTCAGCTCCAGACCCTCGTCCCGCCGCTCCTCCAGGATCCCGGCCTGGACGTACAGCGTCTCGGCCGAGATCCGCAGCGCCTTCGCGATCTGCTGGAGGATCTCCGCGCTCGGCTTGCGCAACCCTCGCTCGATCTGGCTGAGGTACGGGTTGGACACGCCGGCGGCCTCCGCCAGCTGGCGCAGCGAGTACTGCGCGTTGCGGCGTTGCTCGCGGATGTACTCGCCGAGCGAGCCGACGTTCAGTGAGGCCATGTCCACAGGGTGCAACATGGCGCTTGCAAATGCAAGCAGGGTGCTAGCTGGAGCAAACGTGGGGGCCGCTGCGCGGGGCTTGGGGTGCGGGGTGGGCTTTCGGGTGGGTGGGGGGTGCCGGGGGTGGCTCCGGGGGTGGCCGCTCCGGGGGCTGGATGATTTTCCGACTGCCGACTCTGTGGGTGGGGTGTTCTCACCGTTGGCAGTCTGA
>NZ_JBHVOL010000049.1:0-15461 GCF_042887925.1 Kitasatospora sp. NPDC057904 | reverse complement strand
GGTGTTCTCACCGTTGGCAGTCTGAAAATCACCCGTCACGCCCCTCTCCGCGGCCACCCCCTCCGCCACCCCCTCCCGCAGCCCGACCCTCTCGCTGTGGGGGGAGGGGGAAGGTGGGGGGGGTTGAGGTGGGTGCATTGGTGCGGCGGGGAGGGTGTGGGGGTGAGGGGTGGGGGTGGGGGGGGTTGGGTGAGGTGGGGTGGGGGTGAGGTGCTCAGGGGGGTGTTGCTGCCTTGGGGATGGTGGGCCATGTCTCTGTGATGAGCGTCCGGAGGTCTGGGGTCCTGAGCTGGGCGAACGTGTTCGCCAGGGTGGCGGTCTCGGGGTGGGCCTTCTGGATGACGGGGTGGGTGGGGCCTGCCCTGCGGATGGTGTCGGCCAGGAAGAGTGCCGTGGCCACCACCGACGCCCAGTGGTCCTCGGTGGGGCCCAGGAGGGGGAGGCCGGTGGTGGGCCGGTGGCCGGTGGCTTCCGCCCAGGGGTCCTCGGCCAGGTAGCGGACCGTTCCGACTCCGGTGAAGCCCGCTGCGGCCGTGCACATCGCGCACGGGCGGTGGCTGCTCCACAGGGTGTGGGTGCCGAGGTTCCAGGTGGTTCTGGCGGCGGCCAGCGCGTTGAGTTCGGCGTGGGCCAGCGGGGTGCCCTGGAGATGGTCCGGGCCGCCCGGGGGGTCGTACGCGCGGTTGCGGCCCTCCGTGACGATCGTGCCGGTCTCGTCGGTGAGCACCGCGCCCACCGGCAGGCCGTCGTCGAGCCAGGCGCGGTGGGCGAGTTCGAGGCAGCGGCGGGCGGCGGGCGGGAGTGCTGCCCAGGCGGTGGCGAAGTCCGGTGGGGTTCCCATGGTGGTGAGGCTAGGCGGCTTCGCGTCGTCCGATCACTCGGTGGATCGCACGAGTTCGGGCACCCGGATCGGCATCAGCATGGAGAAGGTGCCGTCGCGGCCGGGGGTGCGGATCGCCAGCGGGGCGATGGGGCCGCCGAGTTCGAGGACCAGTTGGTCGGGGCGGCCGGCGTCCAGGGCCTCCAGGAGGAAGGTCCGGTTGACCGCCACCCGGAGTTCGCCGGGGGTGGGGTCGGCGTCGGCCGGGGGCACCGCGAGTCGGCCGTCCGGGGTGACGGCGAGGACGGTGACCGCGCAGTCCGCGCCGTCCGGGCCGGACGGCAGGGTGTGGGTGGCGCCGGACTCGACGGCTCCGCGCAGGTCGGCGGCGGGGATGTCGACGCGGTGGAGCGGGTCGAGCCGGGTGAGCACCCGGTAGTCGGGGTAGTCGAGGTCCGGGGTGGCGCCCTCGATCCGGTGGGCGCCGGTCTCGATGCGTACGAAGCCGCCGCCGAGGGTGAGTTCGGCCTCCGTCGCGTCGGCGAGCAGGGCGCGCAGGGCGTCCGCCAGGGCGGTCGGGACGATCGTGCCGGCCCGTGGCTCGGGCGTGGTCGGCAGGGGCACCTCGGCGAGCGCCATCCGGTAGCGGTCGGTCGCCACCAGGCGCAGCGCGGCGCCGTCCACCTCGAACAGCACCCCGGCGAGGACCGGGAGTTCGGGGTCGGCGCAGACGGCGAAGCGGACCGCGTCCAGGGCGGCGGCCAGCGCGGGGGCCGGGACGGTGAGCCGGAGCTCGGCGGGGGCGGCGGTCATCGGGTTCTCCCTCTGGTCGATCAGCGTGCGGATCAGGGAGAGTTCGCGGCGGGCGTCGGCGAGGCCGTCCTCCAGGCGGCGCAGGTGCGCGTCGACGACGCGATGGGCCGCGCCGGAGCCGGGGGCCGCGCCGAGCACGGCGCGGATCCCGGCCAGCGGCAGGCCGACGCGGCGCAGCCGGGCGAGCAGGCGGGCGTCTGCGAGCTGCCGGGGCCCGTACCAGCGGTAGCCGGTCTGCGGATCGACGTGGGCGGGGGCGAGCACGTCGGCGCCGTCGTAGTAGCGCAGGGTGCCGACGCCCAGACCGGTGGCGCGGGCCAGTTCGCCGATGCTGTGCAGGTCGCTCTCCATGCCGGTCACTGTGGTTCCTCGACCAGGTGGAGGGTCAAGGATTGAGCCGGGTGAGCTTGTGGGGGTTGCGGACGGTCCGCATGGCGGCGATGAGGGGTGCGCCGTCGGGGCCTTCGGCGAACTCGAAGACCGTGACGGAGTCGACGCGGTCGCCCACCGCGAGCAGCAGGCCGGGCTGGCCGTTGACGAGGGCCGGGCGGGCGGTGGCTTCGCCGAGCTGCGTGAGGACGCCGAGGACGAAGCGGGCCACGTTGTCGGCGCCGGTGACGGGGCGCAGTGCGGCGCGCACGACACCGCCGCCGTCGGTCCACGAGGTGACGTCGGGGGCGAGCAGCTCCAGCATGCGGTTGAGGTCGCCGCCGACGCAGGCCGCGAGGAACTCGTCGGTGGCCCGGCGGCGCAGGTCCGCGGGGGCGTCGTAACGGGGCCGGCCGGCCTGGACGTGGGCCCTGGCCCGGCTGCCGACCTGGCGGCAGGCCGTCTCGCCGCGGTCGAGGGCCTCGCCGATCTCCTTGTATGAGAAGCCGAAGACCTCCTTGAGCACGAAGACGGCCCGTTCCAGCGGGGAGAGGCTCTCCAGCAGCACCATGACGGCGAGCGAGACGGTCTCGGCGCGTTCGACGCCCTCGGTCGCGTCCGGCTCGCCGACGAGGGGTTCGGGCAGCCACGGGCCGACGTAGGACTCGCGGCGGATGGCGGCCGAGTCGAGCCGGTTGAGGGCGAGGTTGGTGACCGTCCGGGCGAGGTAGCCGGCCGGGTTGGCGACCGGGCCGGTGACCTGGCTCCAGCGCAGCCAGGTGTCCTGGACCAGGTCCTCGGCGTCGGCGACGCTGCCGAGCATCCGGTAGGCGATGCCGAAGATCATCCGCCGGTGCGCTTCGAAGTCGGCGAGGCCGGGGTGTTCGAGGGTTTCGGTCACCTTCGCAGGGTAGCCGCCGGTCAGGCGCGGAACGCGTCGTAGGCCGGGGCGAGCACGGCGGCGAGGTCGCGTCCGCGCACGGTGATGCCGGACGGGCCCAGGCGGCGGAGGGACGGTTCGTCCGTGTCCCGGTCGTCCTCGGCTCTCAGGGTGAAGTCGCCGCGCCAGTAGGCGGCGACGTTCACGACGGGGTCGGGTTCGGTCATGCTTCCTCCTCGGCCACCGCGTCGCCGCGGGTGAGTTCGACCAGTTCGCGCAGCGCGTCGGCGGGCAGGTCGGTGAGCCAGTGCTCGCCCTCCCCGACCACGGTGTCGGCCAACGCGCGCTTGGCGGTGAGGAGTTCGTCGATGCGCTCCTCGACCGTGCCGACGCACACCAGCCGGCGCACCTGGACGTCCCGGCGCTGGCCGATCCGGAACGCGCGGTCGGTGGCCTGCTGCTCGACCGCCGGGTTCCACCAGCGGTCGAGGTGGATCACCTGGTTGGCGGCGGTCAGGTTGAGCCCGGTGCCGCCGGCCCGCAGGGAGAGGATGAACACCCGCGGCCCGTCCGGGGATTGGAAGCGTTCGATGAGCTCCTCGCGGCGGGCCCGGGAGAGTCCGCCGTGCAGGTAGAGCACCTCCTCGCCGAGCCGCCGGGCCAGGTACGGGCGGAGCATCGCGCCGAACTCGGCGTACTGGGTGAAGACCAGGGTGCGGTCGCCCTCGGCGAGGGCCTCTTCGAGGAGCTCGGCCAGTCGGGCCACCTTGCCCGAGCGCCCACCCAACGCCGAACCGTCGTGCAGCAGTTGGGCCGGGTGGTTGCACACCTGCTTGAGCTTGCCGATCGCGGCGAGCACCGTGCCGCGGCGCTCCACGCCCCGGATGCCCTCGACCCGGCGCAGCAGGTCGGCCACCACCGCCTGGTAGAGGCCGGCCTGCTCGGCGGTGAGGTTGCACCAGACGGTCATCTCCTGCTTGGCGGGCAGGTCGACCGCCACCGCCGGGTCGGTCTTGAGCCGGCGCAGGACGAACGGGCTGGTGCGGCGCCGGAGTTCGGCGGTGCGGTCGGGGCTGCGGTGCAGTTCGACGGGGATCGCGTAGCGCTCCTTGAAGCGCTCGGCCGGACCGAGCAGCCCGGGGTTGGCGAAGTCCAGGACGGCGTGCAGCTCGGACAGCCGGTTCTCCACCGGGGTGCCGGTGAGGGCGATCCGGTGCACGGCGACCGGCAGGGCGCGGATCGCGCGGGCCTGGGCGGTGCCGGCGTTCTTGACGTGCTGGGCCTCGTCGGCCACGACCCGGCGCCAGCGGACCTTCCGCAGGGCGGCGAGGTCGCGCTGAACCAGTCCGTAGGTGGTGATGACGAGGTCCACTTCCCCGACGGCGGCGGCGAGTTCGTCCGGGCCGAGGCGGCCGGAGCCGTGGTGGACGTGGGTGCGCAGGCCGGGGGCGAAGCGCTCGGTCTCGCGCTGCCAGTTCCCGACGAGGGACATCGGGCAGACCAGCAGGGTGGGGGCCGTCGCGCCGTCCGCCTGCTCGGCGGCCAGCAGGGCGAGGGTCTGCACGGTCTTGCCGAGGCCCATGTCGTCGGCCAGGACGGCGCCCAGGCCGAGCCCGGCCATCGCCCGTAGCCAGGCCAACCCCCGCTCCTGGTACGGGCGGAGGGTCGCGCGGAAGTCCGGCGGGAGCGTGGGGGCCGGGGCGGTGGCGGTGCGCCCGGCGAGCAGGTCGCCCAATGGGCCGTCGGCCCGGACGGCGGTGACCGGCAGGCCGGCGACGGTGGCCTCGGGGTCGAGCGCCATCCGCAGCACCTGCGTCGTGGCGATGGCGGTGTCCCGCCGGTGGTCGAGGAAGGCGAGCGCGGCGGCGATCTGCGCCGGGTCGGCCTCCAGCCAGGTGCCCCGTACCCGGACCAACCCCTGCTTGGCGGCGGCCAGTTCGGCGAGCTCCCGCTCGCTGAGCGGATCGCCGTCCGGGCCGAGCGCCGCCTGCCACTGGAACGCGACGACGGCGTCCCGGTCCACCTGGCTCGTGACGGCAAGCGAGCCGGGCGCGGGCGGGGTGGTGACGCGCAGGGCGAGGCCGAGCCGGGGCTTGCGGCGCCACCAGGCCGGGAGCAGCACGCCGAACCCGCTCTCGGCGAGGGCGGGCGCCGCGGTGCGCAGGAAGTCCAGGGCCCCGGCGCGGTCGAGCGGGAGGGCGGACGGGCGGGAGCGGTGGCGCAGCCCGTCCAGCTCCGGCCAGCGGTGGGCGGCGCGGGCGAGTTCGGCGGCCAGGACGTCGGCCGGGTCGTCGGCCTTGCGGGCCAGCGCGGCGCGGGCGGCGCCGCCTTCGTGCAGGTCGGCGGCGCGGACCAGCAGGGACGGCTCGTCGACGGCCTGGAGCAGGAACTCCACTTGCCAGGCGTCGTCGGACGGACGGCCCTCGGGGTCGCCGTCGTCCGGGCCGAGTGGCTCCAGCAGGCGGAAGCAGAGCCGCAGGGCGGGGTCGGTGGGCTCGGCGGCGGCGCACCAGGCGGAGAGCCGGCGGTGCAGGTCGGCCAGGTCCCCCGGGTCGGCGGCGAAGGAGGCGTCCGGGGCGGCGAGGGCCGTCAGCCACTGCTCGGCCGCGCCGGTCGGGGCGTCGCCGCCGCGCAGGAGCGGGGGCGCGGCGGCGAGGGCGGACCTCGCCTCGGCGTCCACGAGGGCGCTCAGCGCGGCGTCGACCAGCGCTTCGCCCGTGACACCGGCGGGCGGCCACTCCCCCAGGGCCACCGGCGGGCAGCCGGCGGCGAGGGCGGCAGCCTCCCGGCGGCCGTCGGCGGTGAGGTCCGGACTCCAGCGGGCCTGCGGGACGCCGTCCGCCAGGAGCTGCGGCAGCACCCGGCCGCCGCCGACCGTCCGCCAGGCGAGGTCGTGCACGCCGGTGAGCCAGCGCAGCGACGGCCCGTAGACGACGTCGACGCGCCCGAGGCCGGGCAGTTCGGTGCCGGTCACCGCCCAGTGCGGGTCGAAGACCTCGCCCAGCAGCTGGGCCGCCGCCCCGGCGTCGAACAGCAGCGCGGGCACCCGCCACGGCGCGAGCACCGCCGCGCCGCGCACGGGGGTGGCCGGCAGGTCGGGGGACGGCGCGGGCAGGGAGCCGGCGGTCGGCAGCAGCAGGGTGGCCCAGCGCTCGGACGCCTGGCCGGCCAGCCAGCCGAGGCCCGGGCCGATCCCGCCGAGCACGGCGGCCACCTCGGCGGCCGGACTGGCGTAGGGGTGGGCGCGCGGGGCCGTCCGCGCGGGCGCCTCCACGGCCGCGGCCGCGGGGTGGCGGCGGGCGTCCTCGGCCCAGAGCGCCAGCCTGCCGTCCGCGCGCCAGAGCGCGTGCAGGGCGAACATGGGCGGGCCTCTCGGGGGTGGCGGAGCTGCTCGTGGATTGACCGGGGTCGCCCTGGAAGCGTAATCGCGACCACCGACACGGCGAAGTGGTTGAAGTTTGAACGAGGCGGGTCTATGGTGGTTCCAGGAAGAAGTTGAAGCCTAAACAAATGGCTTCGAACCCGAGGAGGAGCCATGGGCCTGTTCAACCGCACCAAGACCGCCGCCACGACCGCCACCGCCGTCGCCGAGGCCCCGACCGGGCCGGACCTCGCCCACCTGACCGGCGACTGGACGGTCGACACCACGCACAGCGAGGTCGGCTTCTCGGTGCGCCACGCGATGGTGACCAACGTCAAGGGCCGCTTCACCGACTACGACGGCAAGCTGCACCTCGACGGCGCCACCCCCGGCAACTCCAGCGCCGAACTGGTGATCAAGGTCGCCAGCATCGACACCAACCAGGCCCAGCGCGACGAGCACCTGCGCACCGGCGACTTCTTCGCCGTCGACACCCACCCGGAGATCCGCTTCCGCAGCACCTCCGCCGAGCGCCTGCGCGGCGACTCCTACCGGATGACCGGCGACCTCACGATCAAGGGCACCACCCGCCCGATCGTCCTCGACCTCGACTACACCGGCAGCGCCACCGACGCCTACGGCGCCGAGCGGGTCGGCTTCGAGGGCACCGCCGTCGTCGACCGCACCGAGTTCGGCCTGACCTACAACGCGGCGCTGGAGACCGGCGGCGTGCTGATCGGCGAGAAGGTCAAGCTCAGCTTCGACATCTCCGCCGTGAAGGCCGCCTGACCAGGACGCCGGCCACGGCCGCGCGACCGGAACCGCACCGCCCCTGCCGCCCCCCGAACGGCAGGGGCGGTGCGTCGTTCCCGCGCACAACGGCCGTGGGGCGCCGGGTCGACCGCACCAGGCCTCAGCCGGGGAGCAGCGCCGCGTCCGGCGACGGCAGCCAGCTGCCCGGCGGGCGGCGCAGCCAGCCCTCGGCCGCGCCGAGCGCGGAGGCCGCACCGGCCAGCGCCGTCAGGCCGGCGTGCCGCAGGCCCGGCCGGTGTACCAGGCTGACCAGGCAGAGCGGCACCGGCTCGACCAGCGGCACGTTCACCGCGCCCGGGATGCGCGGACCGCCGACCGTGGTCAGCATCGCGTCGCCGTGCCGCGCCAGGTAGCGGGCGGTCTCGTCCACGCCCACCGGTGGCACGTACGGGGCGGCCGCCGTCAGGCCGTGCTCGCGCAGCAGGCGGGCGCCGAGGTCGGTCCACTCGGTGGTGGCCGGGTTGCCGGCGCAGATGTCCACGGGGTGCCCGGCCAGGTCGGCCGGGCGCAGCACCGGACGGCCGGCCAGCGGGTGGGTGTCCGCCATCATCACCGAGACGTGCTCCAACCGGACCGGGATCTGGGCGAGTTGACCGCGCAGCGCGGCGGGGAGCCCGGCGAAGCGGCCGAAGGACACGTCCAGCCGGTGGGCGAGCAGCTCGCCGGCGGCCGCCGCGAGGCCGCCGTGGAAGCGGGCCAGCAGCTCGCCCTCCGGGCGGGCGGCGCGGGCCCGGGCGAGCACCCGGCCGGCGGTCAGGTCGGGGCCGGTGACGTCGCTGTTGAGGTCGAGCAGCAGCGGCCGTTCGGCGGCGCCCGCGACGATCTCGTCGTGCAGGGCGAGGAGTTGGCGGGCCTGCGGCAGCAACCTCCGCCCGGCCGGGGTGAGTTCGACGCTGCGCGTGGTGCGGGTGAACAGCGCGTCGCCGAGCAGCCGCTCCAGGGTGCGGACGTCCCGGCTGAGCGCCTGCTGCGCCACGTGCAGCAGGCCGGCGGCCCGGCCGAAGTGGAGCGTCTCGGCGGTCGCGACGAAGCCTCGCAGCAGGCGGGGATGCAGATCGACGGGCATGGCGGCAGATTAACAACACCGTGTTGTGAGTGCGACGGAACAGGTGTTGGACCGCGGACGGGACGCCGGGCGAGGCTGGGGGCAATCCCCCACGACTCCCCAGGAGCCCCATGGCCTCGCGCGCCCTTTTCGCGTCCACCCCCGGCCCGTCCCTCCTCGCCTCGTACCGGCGCCTGTTCGCCGCCCCCGGCGCCGCCGCGTTCACGCTGGCCGGGCTGCTCGGCCGGCTCGCGCTCTCGATGACCGGCGTCTCGCTCGTGGTGCTGATCGCCGAGCGGCGGGGCTCCTACGGCCTGGCCGGCACCGTCGCGGCGGCCGGGCTCGCCACCGGCGCGATCGGGATGCCGCTGATCGGCCGGCTGGTCGACCGCCACGGGCAGGCGCGGGTGGCCGTCCCGGCGGCGCTGTACAACGCCGTGCCGCTGCTCGGCCTGGTGCTCTGCGTCCGCCTCGGCGCGCCCGACTGGACCCTCTACGCGTGCTGGGCGGCCTGCGCCGCCGCACCCAACCTCGGCGGCATGGCCCGCGCCCGCTGGGCGCACCTGCACCGCGACGACCCCGCCGCCCGGCACGTGGCCAACTCCCTCGAACAGGCGCTGGACGAGCTCTGCTTCATGGCCGGGCCGGTCCTCGGCATGCTGCTCTGCACGACCGTCGCGCCCGAGGCGGGGCTGCTCACCGCCGGGACGCTCGGCACCGCCGGCACCCTGCTGTTCGCCGCCCAGCGGCGCACCGAGCCGCCCCTGGCGGCCGGGAGCCCGGCCGCACCCCGTCACGGCTCCCCGCTGCGCACGCCCGGACTGCGCGTCCTCGTGCTGACCTTCCTCGCCACCGGCGCGGTGTTCGGCTCGACGGAGATCACCACGGTCGCGTACGCCGACGCGCTCGGCCACAAGCCGGTCGCGGGCGGGCTGCTGGCCCTCGTGGCGGCCGGATCCTGCGTGGCCGGGCTGCTCTTCGGGCTGCTGGCGCCGCGCTCGGCACCGGGCGTGCGCTTCCTGCGCGGGATCGCCACGATGGCGGCGCTGCTGCTCCTGCCGCTCGCCGCCGGGCTGGGCGGGGCCGGGTTCGGCCTGCTCGGGCTCGCACTGTTCGCGGCCGGCACCGGCACCGCGCCGACCATGGTGACGGGCATGACGCTCGTCCAGGAGCTGCTCCCGCAGCGGCAGTTGAACGAGGGCATGGCGGTGGCGGTGTCCGGCATCGTGATCGGGATCTCGGCGGGCGCGGCGATCGCCGGGACGGTCGCCGAGCACGCCCCGCCCGGCACGGGCTACGCGCTGCCCGCCGCTGCGGCCGGGCTCGCGCTGCTGATCGCCCTCGCCGGGCGGCGCCACCTGGCGCGGCCCGGCGGCCGGGCCGGGGCAGCGGAGAATTCCGAACGGACTGTCAGTGCGGCGGGCTAGCGTTCGGACATGTCGACCATCACGTACGTCCGCGGCGACGCCACGGCGCCCCAGGCCAAGGGCGTCAAGGTGATCGCACACGTCTGCAACGACCTCGGCGGCTGGGGGAAGGGGTTCGTCCTCGCCCTGTCCAAACGCTGGCCGGAGCCCGAGGCCGCGTTCCGGCGCTGGCACCGGGAGCGCGCGAAGAACGACTTCGGGCTGGGCGCACTCCAGTTGGTGCAGGTCGAGCCGTACGTCTGGGTGGCCAACATGGTCGGCCAGCGCGGCATCCGGACCGGGCGCTCCACCGGGGTGCCGGTGCGGTACGAGGCCATCGACACCGCGCTGGCCGCCCTGGGCGAGCGGGCGGCCGGACTGGGCGCCTCCGTCCACATGCCGAGGATCGGCTGCGGGCTGGCGGGCGGGCGCTGGGAGCGGGTCGAGCCGCTGGTGCGGGCCCGGCTCGTGGAGCGGGGGGTGCCGGTGACGGTGTACGACTACTGAGCGGCCTCGGAGCCGTCCACGCGGTGCGCTTCGACCGGCCAGGTGTACTCGTATTCGGGCAGCACGTGGCCGCCCGGGAACACGCCCTCCTGCTCGGCCGTCCGCCGGCCGCCCTCGCGCTCGTAGAAGGCGACCGCGCGGGTGTTGTCCCGCAGCACCTCCAGGTACAGCGCGGCCCCCGGGTGCCGTGCGGCGACGCGTGCGCGTGCCTCGGCCAGCAGGGCGCGGCCGATGCCGCCGCCGGTGCTGCCGGGCCGGACGTGCAGGTTGTCCAGGAGCACCCGGCCGTCGGGCTGCGGCACGAGGTAGGCGAACCCGACGACCTCACCGGCCCGTTCGGCGATCAGCAGCTCGGGCGTGTTGTCCGGGCCGCCGTAGTCGACGGTCAGCCGCAGTTCCCACAGCTCGCGGCGCTGGGCGGCCAGCCCGTCCCCGAGCGCCTCGGCGGGGACGATCCCCCGGTACGCCGTGCGCCAGCTGAGCGCGTGGAGGTCCGCGACGGCGCCGGCGTCGTCCGCCCCACCGCGCCGGATGGTGGTCTGCTCGGAACCGATCATGTGACGAGCCTCCCACACCCGCAGAGTTGAACATGTTCAATCCAGCCCGCTACAGTTCGAGCATGCTTTTGAACGCGTTCGAAATGAGCGGGGGCGGAGCGGCGGCACCGGATGCGGAGGGGGCATCCGGTGCCGCGTGCACCGACACCGGCTGGAACCTGGTCTCCGGCTAGGCTCGTGGCGTGGCAGACCTGGAAGCGAGCAACGAACCGGACGGGACGACCGGAGCAAGAGTCCCCGACGGCACGGAGGAGACGGCGCCGGCCCCCGCGGCGGCCGCCGCACCAACCGCCGAGTCGCGGGGCAGCCGCGCCCAGCCGAAGACGGACAAGAGCGAGGCCACCAGGGCGCTGATCCTGGAGACCGCGATGCGCCTCTTCCAGGAGCGCGGCTACGAGAAGACCACCATGCGGGCCATCGCCACCGAGGCGGGAGTCTCGGTCGGAAACGCTTATTACTACTTCGCGGCCAAGGAATTCCTGATTCAAGGGTTCTACGACCGGATGACCTACGACCATGCGGCCGACGCCCGGAACCGCATGGCCCATACGCGCGACTTCGCCGAGCGCCTGGAGATCGCGCTGGTCTCCTGGCTCGACACGGCCGCGCCGTACCACGAGTTCGCCGCGCAGTTCTTCCGGACGGCCGCCGACCCGACCAGCTCGTTGAGCCCGTTCTCCAACGAGTCGCACCCGGCGCGGGCGACCGCCGTCGCACTGTTCCGCGACGTGCTGCAGGGCTCGGACCTGGCGCCGAAGCTGGACGCCGAGCTGGTCGAGCTGCTGCCCGACGTGCTCTGGCTGCACCTCATGGTCGTGGTCCTCTACTGGGTCTTCGACCGGACCGAGGAGACCGAGCGGACCCGGGAGTTCGTCCGCCGCTCCACCCCCATGGCGGCCCGGGTGATCAACCTCTCGCGCTACCGGGTGTTCCGGCCGATCGTCCGCGATGCCAAGGGCCTCATCCAGGACTTCATCCTGCCCACCATCGGGAAGACCGCCATCAAGTAGGGCGCCGCACACGGCGCCTGGGAATGCCGGGACCCGGCCCACTCGCAGGTGGGCCGGGCCCCGGATCGCCCGGGCTCAGAAGCTGTCCGGGTTCCAGGCCAGCAGCGGGGTGCGCAGCAGCAGGTCGGCCGCGGCGGCCGCGCCCGGGCGCAACTCGGTGACGAGACCGGCCGCGGCCAGCCGCGGGAGCGTCTCGCCGCCCAGGTAGAGCGCGCCCAACTCGGAGGCGCCGAGGGCGAGATCGGCCGCGTCGTCGGTCGGCGTGCAGCGTCCGGTGCCGTCGGCGGCGACCTCGATCGCCCAGCGGCCGGCCGCGAAGCCGAGCCGGTCCTCGACCTCCAGCACCACGCGCCCGGGTGCGCCGTACGTGCGGGCGTTGAAGGCCGCCTCGACGTCGAGCACCCGCAGCCAGGTGAAGTCGGCGTTCTCCACGTACGGGGTGGCGGCGCGCGGGTCCTGGAGGAGCAGCGGCAGCGGGTCGTCCGGGCCGATGTTCTCGACGACGACCTTGCGCACCCAGTCGACGGCGAGCACGAACCGCCACAGCTCGGCCGCCGTCGCCCGGTCGAGGGCGAGGAAGTCGACCACGGTGAGCGTGCAGTTCGGGTAGCTGCCGTCCCAGGTGTCGTCGACCCGGTAGGCCACCGCACCGGTGACGGTGCCGTCGGGCGCCCGGTGGACGGCGACGAACGGCTCCTTGAACTCGAAGCCCGGCACCTTGATCTCGCCGGTGTTGCGCTTCCACCACAGCTCGTCGCGGGCGAGCGCGCCGGGCTGGGTGAGCCGCCAGCGGTCGTGGAGCTCGGGCCCGGTCTTGCGGATCTCCTCCATGGTGGCGAAGTCGATCCGCCCGCCCGGGACGGTGGGCAGGCCCTCGCGCAGGCCGCGGGTGCGGTTGAGGTCGACGTTCCAGCCGTGGCCCCGGGTGGCCGGGCCGAAGCCGTAGCGGCCGTAGATGTTGTACTCGGCGGCGATCAGCACGGCGACCGCGCAACCGCGCCCGCGCGCGGCGGTCAAGTCCCGCCGCATCATGGCGCTGAGCAGGCCGCGCCGGCGGTGGGTGGCACTGACCGTGACGGCGGTGACGGCGTCGGCCGGGACGGTCGCGCCGCCCGGGACCGTCAGCTCGACGTCGAAGCTGCGGAAGGTGGCGACGCAGCGGCCCTCGTCGAAGCCGCCGAGCACCCGCCCCGGCTGCCACTGCAGGCGGCGGAAGTCGGCGGCGCTCTCCACGTGCGAGCGCAGGAACCCGAGGGCGAGCGCGCGGTCCCACGCGGCGACCTCGTCCTCGGAAATCGCGCGGATCTCAATCCCGTTGACCGTCTCGACGGCCCCTTCGTCGGTCGTGTTGCCCATGGGGCCACGGTACGACCGGGCCCGGATGGACGGCATCTCATTTATTCGTGCCCGATCCGTACACGACCCGCCGTGCTCACCGCCGTGCTCACCGACGTGCTCACCGGGTGTGCTCCCCCGGCCGCACCGCCCAGTGCCGGCAGTGCAGCACGCGGTCCGCGAAGTCGACGTCGCGCTCGCCGAGCAGCCGGAACCCGAGCGCCCGGCAGATGCCGTTGGACGGCCCGTTGGTCACGGCCGGGAACGCGTGCACCTCGCCCCAGCGGCCGTCCCGCGCCGCCGCGTCCAGCAGCTCCCGGACGGCCGCCTTGGCGAGCCCGCGGCCCTGGAACTCGGGCAGCACCATCCAGCCGACCTCGGAGAGGGCGGCGCCGTCCTCCTCGTGCGACCAGAGCGCGATCCCGCCGGCCATGACCTCCCCGGCGCCGTCCGGCACGACGATCGCCTTGATCCACGACCGGTCCTCGGCGACCAACCGCACGTCCTTGCGCAGGCGCTCGGCCACCGCCTCCTCCGGCAGCGGCCCGCCCAGCTCGGCCATCATCACGGGGTCGCACCGCATCCGCACGTACGTCCCGGCATCGCCCTCTTCGACATCCCGCAGCCGCACCAACGCCTCCTCGCCGACGATCGGAACGCCACGCTAGCGGCGGCCACCGACAAGACCGCCGGAACCGGCCGGGCGGCGGCTCCGTCCTGGGCCTGCCGCTCCCTGAGCCCCTACGGGCGGGCGTAGAAGTCGGGGGTGCCCATGATCCAGAGGCTGGCCTGCTTGACCGGCATGCCGACGCGCGGGGCCTCGATCATCTGGTCGTCCCCGATGTAGAGCCCGACGTGGTGGATGTCGGCGGCCCGGCCGGTGTCGGTCCAGAAGACGAGGTCGCCGGGTCGCAGGTCGCGGTAGCGGACGGGGGTGCTCTGGGCGTACTGGTCGGCGGCGAAGTGGTTGAGCTCCCGGCCGCCCTCGCGCCAGGCCATCATCGTCAGCCCCGAGCAGTCGTAGCCGGCCGGGCCCTCGCCGCCCCAGATGTACGGCAGGCCGATCTTGGAGCGGGCGAAGGCGACGGCGGCCGCCGCGCCCTCGGCGGACCACGGCCGGGCGGGCGGTGCCGCCGGGGTCGCCTGGGCCGCAGCCGCAGCGGCCGCCGCCTCCGCCGCGGCCTGTTCGGCCGCCGCCTTCTCGGCCGCGGCCCGGGCGGCGGCCTCGGCCTCGCGGGCGGCGATCGCCTCCAGGGCCTCGTGCCGCTGCCGCTCCAGTTCGACGGTGGTGTGCCGGGCGGCGGCGAGGTCGGCGAGCAGCTGCTCGCGGCGGCGGCCGATCGCGAGGACCTCACCCTGCTGCGCCGCCAGCCGTTCCTCCGCCCGGCCGCGCGCGGCGCCGACCTCGGCGGCGGCGCGCCCGGCGGCCTCGGTGGCGGTCCGGGCCGCGTCGGAGGCGCGGCCCGCGGCGGCGGCCGTGGCGGTGGCGGCGTCGAGGATCTGCCGGGTGCGCCCGCTGGCGACGCCGATCGCGGTGGCGCGGTCGCCGAGCTCGCGGGGGCCTCGCGCGCCGAGCAGGGCGTTGAGCGCGGCCAGTTCGGCGCCGGCGCCCTGCCGGTACGTTTCGGCGGCGAGCTGGGCGGCGTCCTCGACGGCGGCGACCCGCTCCGTCTCGGCGGCGGCCGCCCGTTGCGTGGCGGCGGTCTCCTCGGTGCGGGCCCGGGTGAGCGCGAGCTGGGCGCCGTTGTAGGCCTCCACGGCCTGCTCGGCGCCGCGTCCGGCCCGGTCCAGCTCGACCCTGGCGGCGGCCAGCCCGGCCTCGATGGCTCCGGCCGAGGCGGCCGTGCGGTCGGCCTCGGCCCTGGCCCGGTCGACGTCCTCGGCGGAGGGGTACGGCTCCGGCTCGGCCCGGGCGGCGTGGGCGGCCGGCAGCAGCCCGAGCACGGCGGTGAGGGAGAGCAGGAGGGTCGGCAGGAGCCTGCGCACCACGGGACGTCCCTTTCGCACGGACCGGACGGGTCCCGGGTCGGACGCGTCGCGGTCGGACGGGTCACGCGGTCGGACGGACCGTCTGCCGGGCGCCCGCCGGACGGACGGGCGGCGCAGGATCGGGATGCGGCCGGGCGGACGGCCCGGCGATGTGTCCAGTGCGTGACGAAGCGGTCACTCACTGCTCATGTTCTCAAGTCCGCCGTCGTTCACACACGGAATACGCACCGCCGGCCGGGTGAGCATCGGATGATCCGATCGGCGACCGATTCCAGCCGCGGACTAGCGGCGGATCCGGCGGGTGTGCGTCCGCAGGTAGGAGTGGCGCTCGGGCCGAGGCTCCAGCCCGGTCGGCCGCACCGCGTACGTCCGGCTGCGCCCGGCCCGGACCGTCCGGCGGCGCTGCTGCGCGCCGCGGCCCCGCCCGTCCCCGCCGCCCGACGCGCCGTACGCCTGGCCCTCGTGGCTGCGTCCGGCGCCGCGTCGGGGTCCGGCCCGCGCCCCGTGGGTGGCACGGCCGGGGTGCCGAGCTCGGACATCGCAGCCGGGATGTACG
>NZ_JBHVOL010000048.1:0-16947 GCF_042887925.1 Kitasatospora sp. NPDC057904 | reverse complement strand
CTCGGACTCACCCACAACGGCACCACCTGGCAGATCGGGGCTGCCGCCTGACAGCGGCAGCCCGGATCACACCAAGATCTTCATCAGCCTTCTAGGGCGTGTCCGGGTGCGGTCCCGGGCCGGACGGGGGACGACTCGGGGCACCCGGGTGGACTAGGTTGATCCCCGAAAGCATCAGTCGTAGGGACGAGGCGGTCGGCTGTCCGCATCCGGGTCGCCACCCGGATCCGGGCCACCGTCCGGATCCGAATGGCCGTCCAGATCCGGGTGGTCACCCGCATCCGGGCCGACCGGCCCGCTCGCACTCCGACCGCCTCGCCCCGGCTACCCGACCGTCCCCGGCCCGCGAAGGGATCAGCAGCTGTGAACCGTACGACCGTAGGTGGGCCGGAGCTCGGGGGCGGCCGGGGCGCCGGCGGTGTCGTCGTCCTCGTCGACCCGTCGGGCGCCGGACAGAGCCGGGTGGCCGCGCTGCTCGCCGAGGAGCTGCACCCGAGCGTCCACCTGCGGACGGACGACTTCCTGCGCGTCATCCGCCGGGGCCGGCTCGCCCCCGGGGCGCCGGGGGCCGAGCGCCAGGGCGCGACCGCGCTGGCGGCCGCCGCACAGGCGGCGTTCGCGTACGCGACCGGCGGCTACCAGGTCGTCGTGGAGTGCCCGGCCGCGCCGCCGGCCCTCGACACCTTCCGCCGCGAGAGCCGGACGACCGGCGCCGCCCTGCACTACGTGGCCCTCGAAGCCGACGCCCCCGGCACCCCCGAGGCCGCTGCCGAAACGATCCTGACCGCGCTCGGCGAGGGCACCCACCTCCTCGGCTGGTGAGCTCCGCCCGCGGCACGGGGCCCCGGCCGTCCGCACACACGGAGCGCCGACCGTCCGCACGCACGAAGCCTCGGCCGTCCGCACACACGGAGCCCCGACCGTCCGCACGCACGAAGCCTCGGCCGTCCGCACACACGGAGCCCCGACCGTCCGCACGCACGAGGCCCCGACCGCGCGAACGGTCGGGGCCTCGTGCCGTGCGCGGAGGTCAGCTGAGCGTGCGGACCGCGGCGGCGTCGTAGGAGCGGAGGTCGTCGAAGCGGCCGGCGAGGACCTTGGCGGCCCACTCCGGGTCCTGGAGGAGGGCGCGGCCGATGGCGACCAGGTCGAACTCGTCGCGCTCCAGGCGGTCGAGCAGATCGTCGATGCCCTGGACGGGGGCGCCCTCGCCCATGAAGGCGCGGACGAAGTCGCCGTCGAGGCCGACCGAGCCGACGGTGATGGCCGGGCGGCCGGTGAGCTTGCGGCTCCAGCCGGCCAGGTTGAGGTCGGAGCCCTCGAACTCGGGGACCCAGTAGCGGCGGGTCGAGGCGTGGAAGGCGTCCACGCCGGCCTCGGCGAGCGGGGCGAGGATCGCCTCCAGCTCCTCCGGCGTCCCGGCGAGACGGGCGTCGTAGTTCTCCGACTTCCACTGCGAGTAGCGGAAGATCACCGGGAACTCCGCCGAGACGGCCTCGCGGACCGCGGCGACGATCTCGGCGGCGAACTTCGTCCGGGCGACCGGGTCGCCGCCGTAGGCGTCGGTGCGGCGGTTCGTCCCGGCCCACAGGAACTGGTCGATCAGGTAGCCGTGGGCGCCGTGCAGCTCGACGCCGTCGAAGCCGATGCGCTCGGCGGCCGCGGCGGCCTCGGCGAAGGCGCCGATCACGTCGTCGAGGTCGGTGCGGGTCATCGCCCGGCCGGTGCCCTCGGTACCGTCCAGGCGGATGCCGGAGGGGCCGACGGCGGGGGCGCCGGCGACCGGCGGGTCACCCTGCTTGCGGACCATGCCGATGTGCCAGAGCTGCGGCACGATCGTGCCGCCCGCCGCGTGGACGTCCTCGGCGACCCGGGCCCACCCGGCCAGCTGCTCCTCGCCGTGGAAGCGCGGGATGTCGTCGGCCTGGCCGGCCGACTCGTGGCCGACGTACGTGCCCTCGGTGACGATCAGGCCGACGCCCGCGGCGGCGCGCCGGGCGTAGTACGAGCGCACGTCCTCGCCGGGCACGCCGCCCGGGGAGAACCGGCGCGTCATGGGCGCCATCACGATGCGGTTGGGCACGGTCAGCCCGTTGATCGTGACGGGCCGGGACAGGATCCCGGCGGCGCGGGCGGCGGGGTCGGCGGACGCGGCGGGCTCGGTGACGGTCATGGGGTTCCTCGTGGGTACCGGGGGTGTGCACGGAATCGTGAACGGTTGCCCGTGCCAACCATCCCGACGGCCGCCGCATTTCGCCGCACACGCGAAGGCCGCTGTGATCCCCGCCACTCCGGCGAACCGCCGCGTACGCCCCTACCCCCTGCACCTTCCCCCCTACGCCTTTCCCTCCTACGCCCCTATGCCCCTACGGTGCCGTCGATGCCCTCGCGCAGGAAGTCGGCGTGCCCGTTGTGCCGGGCGTACTCGTGGATGAGGTGGAGCATCACGAGGCGCAGCGAGACCGTCTCCCCCCAGCGCGGCTGGTAAGCCGTCACGTCCAGGGACTCCGCCTCGCACTCGATCCGGCGCGCGTGCTCGACCTCGGCCTGCCAGGCGGTGAAGGCCTCGTCGCGGGTGGCGCCGGTGGCGTCGTACGCGGCCTGGTAGTCGCCCTCCGGCGACCAGACCAAGGGGACGTCCTCGCCGCCGATGACCCGCCGGAACCACGTGCGCTCGACCTCGGCCATGTGCCGCACCAGCCCGAGCAGGGTGAGGGTGGACGGCGGGCTGGACCGGAGGCGCAGCTGTTCGTCGGTCAGGCCCTCGCACTTCATGGCGAGCGTCGCGCGGTGGAAGTCGAGGAACGCGCGCAGCGTCTCGCGTTCGCCTCCGACCAGTGGGGGCTTGGGGCGGTTGTCGGTGTCCACGTCGTCACTTCTTTCCTCGGTCCGCGAGATCACGGCGGACTGTAGCCGACGGCGGCCCCACGGGCACCGCATTTCTCCGACACCTCTCCGTGACGACTTGACTGCATCGTGTTCACATCCGCACCGGTTTGGGTACGTACCGCGGCGCGCCGGACGAGCGGCGCGCGCAACGACCCTGCGGACCGACGACCCACCGAAGGCAGGACTCCATGGACCAGAGCCGGATCCCTCCCACCGTGCACCGGACGTACGGCACGGGCGACCTGAGCCGGGCCGCCAGTTTCGCGGGCGGCTTCATCAACTTCGGCGACTGGCACGGGATCGACCTCGCCGCGCCGACGCCGGAGGAACGGGTGCACAGCCAGGAGCAGCTGTACCGGAGGGTGCTGCGCGCCTTCCCCGAACCCCGCGACCAGCTGCGGCTGGCGGAGGTCGGCTGCGGGCGCGGACTGGGCGCCGCGCTCGCGCTGCGCGAGTTCAGATTCGCGGCCGTGACGGGCGTCGACATCCACCCGGACCAGATCGAGCGCGCCCGCACGGTGAACGCCAAGGCGCTCGCCACCTACCCGGACCGGCTCGCCTACACCCTCGGCGCGGCCGAGGAACTGCCCTTCCCCGCGGACGCGTTGGACGGACTCTACTCCGTCGAGGCGGCCCAGCACTTCCGCGCGCTGACGGGCTTCGCCCACGAGGCGGCCCGGGTGCTGCGGCCCGGCGGGCGGCTGGTGGTGACGACGTTCTTCGCCGCCGCCGGCCCGGAGGCCGCCGAGCGGCTGAGCCTCCTGCTGAGCAGCTTCGCCGACGGGCTGGACGTGGCCCACCCGCTCGACGGCTTCACGGCGGACCTCGCGGCAGCCGGGTTCACCGGCGTCACCGCGGAGTCGATCGGCGCGGACGTGTGGCCGGGCTTCGACCGCTACCTGGCGGACACCGTCCCGGCCGGGCACTGGTCGCGCAACTTCGTCGGTGCCTGGCGGGACGGTCTGCTCGACTACCACGTCGTCACTGCCGACCGCTCCTGAGCACCCGGCCGGCGCGGCCCGACCACTCCGGGTCGCGCCGGCCCGCTGCCGGCCGAATCGCGTCCGGCCGGATCGCATCGGTCGAATCGCGGCGGGCCGAATCGCATCGGCCGGTATTCCGGTCAGTTCGTGAGGACTCCACTACCCGGTCCCCTCCCGTGCGGCAATGCCCAGGGGCGTGCCTCCGGGTTGCCTCGGTGCGTGGCCAATTCCTGAAGGACCTTTTTAAAATCCCCTGCCGGAGCCGGGCAGCGGCTCCCCCACGAGGTCCTGAACACTTGAATCCTGCATCCTTGGCGCACCCCCTCGCCCTGATCCGGGCCGCGGAAGGGCTTTCCCCTTCCGAATACGCCCGCATCGTCGCACGGACCCACGCCGAACTCGGTTTCGGGCAGATGGCCGCCCGCCGGGAGAAGGTGCACCGCTGGGAATCGGGCCGCACGGTGCCCGAGCCCACCGCGCAACTGGCCATGGCGCACCACCACGGCGTCCCCGCCCCCGAGGTGCACCGGCTCGGCTGGCCGCACTGGCTGCACCTGGTCATCGGGGACGCCGTCCTGCTGGACCAGCCGTACACCGCCGCGGGCGCCGCGCTCGCCCTGAACAGCGCGCTGCACCTGCCGAAGGCGCCGTGCCCGGCGGCGCTCCTCCTCACCGGCGCGGCGCTCGCCACGCACCTCCGGACCGCACTCGTCCGCGCCACCACCGACGCCGACCGGAATCCCGATGGCACCGGCCCACGCGACACCAGCCCGCACGACACCAGCCCGCACGGCACCGGCCCGCACGGCACCAGCCCGCACGGCACCGGCCCGTCCGCCGAGCAGCTGCGCTGGATCGGGGCCCGCACGTCGGCACTCGAACGGCACGAGAGCGGCACGTACCTGCCGACCGCCGCGCTGTACGGCGCGGCCCACGCCGAACACCGCCTGGTCGTCCGCCTGATCGGTGCCCACGGCCACGACGGCCCGGCCGCCCGGCGGCTCTTCCGGTTCGCCGCCCGCACCGCACTGGTCTGCGCCTGGCTGAGCAGCGCCCTCGGCGAGGAGACCCGCGCGGAGCGCCACAACCTCACCGCCGTCCGCGCGGCCGCCGCCGCGGCGGAGCCCGACCTCGCGGCGGTCGCGACGGCCCGGCTCGCCGCGCGCCACGTCGTCGGGGGCGACCCGGTCGACGCGCTGGCGCTCGTCCGAACGGCCCGCACCGTCGGTACCCGGCCGTCGCCGGGCACCATGACGGCCCTGTACTGCACGGAGGCGCTCGCCCTCGCCCGGCTGGGGCACGCCGCCGGCAGCGCCAGGGCGCTGGACCGCGCGGGAAAGGCCGCCTCGGCCACCCCGGCGGCCGGCGACACCCCGTTCGGCGCAGCCCCGTTCGGCACGGCCCCGTTCGGCGCGGCCCCGCACCGGCTGACCGTCACGGTCGCCCGCGCCCGATCCGCACTGCTCCTCGGCGCACCGCACGAGGCGGAGCCGCACTTCCGCGTCCTCGTGGACTCCCTCCAGGCACCGCCGGCCGGCGCCCCGTCACCGCACACCGGCTCCTGGCTCCTCGACGCCGTCGACGCCCATCTCGCCGTCGGCGATTTCGGTTCCGCGGCCGTCGCCGTGCACCGCGCCGTCCACGTCACCGGAACGCTCCCGCCGGGACTCGCCCGTCAATACCGCGACCGGCTGTCCGCCCACGGGCGGGAGCCGGCCGTCCGACGCGCCCTCGAATTCCTGCGGGACACCGCACCGCACGAAAGTTCGATGACGAAGAGCGAAGTCGAAACCGGCCGCGACGACGCCGGGGCCCAGCCCATCGAATCGGCCGACGGCGACGACGAGTAGCGCTTCACAGCGCCTTGCGGACGCCGGCGGCGGTTCGCTTCCTTCTCCTTTTGCCACCGGCCGGTCACCCCGCGTCGTACGAGCACAATCGGCCACACAGCCGACCACACAACCGGCCACACGACCAGCCACACGGCCAGCCACACAACGGCCGTGCGCCGCAAGGCCGTCGGCCATGCCCCGGGGGTGCCTCCACGCCTGGGAGCGCACGTACGGACCTGCCTAGGATCCACTGCCCGGCCCGGGGTATCCCGCCCCCGGCGGCTCCCGACCCCTCCGAGGGACGCCTTCGTTGACACACCCTCTGTTCGTGCTGCGCGCGGCGCTGGGCCTGTCCCAGCCCGAGTACGCCGGCCTCGTCGCACGCACCCACGCCGCACTCGGCCTCGGGCAGATGGCCGCCCGCCGGGAGAAGGTCTCCCGCTGGGAGTCCGGCCGCACCGTGCCCGAGCACACCGCCCAGCTGGCCATGGCCCGCATCCACGGCATTCCGGCCCGCGAGATCTACCTGCTCGGCTGGCCGCACTGGCTCCACCTGGCGACCGGCGACGCCGCCCTGCTCCACCAGCCCCACACCGACGAGGGGGCGCTGCTCGCCCTGGCAGGCTCCGTCCACCACCCCGTCACGCCCGGGCCGTCGGCCCTGCTCCTCACCGGATCCGCCCTGCGAGCCCAACTGCGCGCGGCAGTCGCCCGGTCGACGGAGTCCGCGGCACACTCCGACCGGCCGGGGTCCGGACCGGCGGACGAACAACTGGAGTGGATCGAGACCCGCGTCACCGCCCTCGAACAGCACCACGGCGGCACCCTCGTGCCGGCCGAGAGCCTGTACGCCGCCGCCCACGCCGAGCACCGGCTGGTCGTCCACCTGCTGGCCACCGCGCAGCACGACCACCGGACCCGTCGGCGGCTCTACCGCTTCGCCGCCCGCACCGCCCAGCTCTGCACGTGGCTCTGCAACGCCCTCAACGAGGCCGCCCGCGCGGAGCGCCACGCCCTCGTCTCGATCCGCGCGGCCGGAGCCGCCGGAGACGCTCCCCTCCTCGTCGTGGCCTTCCGGCAGTTGGCGTACTGCCACACCATCGCCGGGGATCCGGCCGACGCCCTCCTCGCCATAGCCGCCGCCCGCGCCGTCGGGCCCGGCCTCCGGCCTGCCGCGGCGAGCCAGTTGCACAGCCAGGAGGCGCTGGCCCTCGCCCGCCTGGGCCGGGCCGACGACGTCGCCCGGGCGCTGTACCTCGCCGGCCGGGCCCTCACCGCCACCGGCGGCCGTCCGGCGCCGGGCGAGAGCTCCGGGACCAGGAACCTGGAACGCATCCTCACCGCCGCGCACGGCACGGCCTCGCTGTTCCTCGGCCGCCCGCACGAGGCCGCGCACCACTTCGACGCGGTGGCGGCGGCCGGGTCCGCGCCGCCGTCCGGCGGCCCGTCCACCTTCACCGGGCGCTGGCTGCTCGACGGCATGAAGGCCCACCTGGCCGCCGGTGACGTCGACGGCGCGGCCCGTACCGTCCGGCGCGCCGTCGACATCGCGGGGACGCTTCCGCCCTCGCTGGCCCGCGAGTACCACCGCCACCTGGTCCCGCACGGCGAGGAGCCCCCCATCCGTCGCGCCCTCGACTACCTGAAGCACGGCTGACGGTGCCGCGGAGAACACCGTCATCACGTCCAACGGGCCGACCGGGCAGGCGGGTTCAGGCCGGCGTCCGGCCCGCCTCGACCGCCATCCGCCGCACGAGGTGCACGATTCCGGGCACCGGGAAGAGCAGCAGGAACAGGTTCGGCAGCCACCAGGTCACCGAGAAGTCCCCGCGCAGCGCCCAGAACGCGACCGCCTGCAGCCCGGCCGTGCTGGTGAGCGCGAGCGAGACCAGCATCAGCGGCCGGGCCCCGCCCGCCGCGCCGCAGCGGCCGAGCCGCAGCGCGGTGAGGCCGGTGGCGCTCGCGAGCACGTCGAGCAGCACGAACGAGTAGTTCCAGTCGCTCAGGACCGGGTTGTCGTAGTCCTTGTACGCGTACTCGGCCGGGACGAGGGCCAGCAGCGTGGCCGCCCAGTAGACCAGGAAGCCGACGTCGGTGACGAGCATCGACGCCTTCGTGAAGCGCAGCACCGGGCTCGGGGCGGGCGTGGCACGCATGGGGACTCCTCCGTCGCGGGTCATACCGTCATTCGTGACTCATTCCCCCGCCGAGGTACATCACCGCGACGCCGGCCACGACCAGCACCGCCCCGGCCACCGACGCGGGCTTGACCGGTTCGCCGAACGCGACCACCCCGCCGACGAGCGCGCCGACCGTGCCCAGGCCGGACCAGACCGCGTAGACCGGGCCCACGTTCAGCGACTTGAGCGCCTGCGCGAGCAGCACGAACGCCGCGATGTAACCGATCGCGACGACCACGCTGGGCATCAGCCGGGTGAGACCGTGCGAGGCGCGCAGCGCCAGGGTGGCCGTGACCTCGGCGCAGATCGCTGCTCCGACCAGAAGGTATGCCGTCATGCCGTCCGTCCCCCGTCATCGTGGTGACTCGGCCGGACGGGATGGTCCCGTCCGGGTCGACCGGCCGGGCGACCCCCTCGATCGTCCGGCTCCGTGCGGTGTGAACTCGGGTCGTGCTCAGCTGATGCGGTGTTAAATCGTCCGCCCCACGGTTAAGTTGCCGTGAACTCGCGAAGGGTGGATTCGGGCCGTGCGGCGTGAAGCCGGCGCGTGCGCTACGTGAAATCCCGGTTGCCCGGGGCCACCAACTGCGTGAACCCGTCTCCCTGCCCAGTGAGTTCGACGATCAGTCCGCGCAGCCGTCGGTGCAGGTCGTCGTGCGGGGTGGCGAGGCCGAGCAGCCGGGACGTCCACCAGCCGTCGACCGCGAAGCGGACGAGCGTCGCGACGGCCGGATCCAGTCCGTTGTCCACGAGCCGCCGCTGCCACCGGTCGTAGCGCTCCCGCAGCACGTCCAGCACCTCGGGCCCGCCGGCCGCGGCGAGCAGGGCGACCGGCACCTGGTCGGCGCCGCTGGTGTCCCCGGCGGGCGACTCCGCCGGGATGCTGGCGTCCAGCCAGGCGAGCGCGAACGCGCCGGCCGGCGCGTCCGGACCGGGCAGTACGGCCTCGAACCGGTCCGCGAGGCGCTCGACGACACCTTGTACGAGCGCCCGCTTGCTGGGGAAGTGGTGCAGCAGCCCGCCCTTGCTCACGCCGGCCTCGACGGCGACGGCGTCCAGGCGCACCGCGTCGACACCCCCGCGCACCAGAAGCCGCTCGACGGCGTCGAGCAGTTGATCACGCACCGGTGGTTCCCTCTCTCCGTGTTACAAACCGTCCAGACGGTCGGACGCAGCCTAGCAGACCGGCGAGTACCAGACAGAAACCCCAACACGCCACCGCCGAATGGTTGTTGACAGCCTCCATCGCGCATGCTTTCGTTTCCTCGGCCGACGGCGGAGAAACGGCGGAAGCTCCACCGGTCTGCGGCCTCATGTTTGCTGCGCACGATGATCGAAAAGGCGGCCCGGGAATTCACCCGGGCCGGGGGGAACGCTCTTCGACATCCACGGGGGATCATTGCGAGCCATGCGGTTCCGGCTGCGCCCACACGGGTCCGGCAAGGGTCGGCACGACTGCGGACGACCCTTCCCGCACTGACTGGCGAGCAGCCAAGCAGTCATCCCACGCTGGGCGTTGACCCTACCGACCGCCGCACACCCATCCTTCGTCGATCGTCTGCCGAGCATCGGCACGACGGGGTGCACCGAGCCCGGGCACAGCGCAACGGCGCGCCGTCCCCAGCCCGGGCCACTCTCCCGCACCCGTGGCACTTTCACCTGCCCGTCCGCGGCCGGGTGTCCATGACATTTCGTGTTCGGCGCGCCGGTAAAGCACGGCGCCCGGGCCCGCCGGGGCACCGCCCATTGAATTCGAGGGAAATATGGTGGACATATTCTCGAAAGTCTCCGGTTACACGGCCGCCCGCGATGCCATGGCGGCCGGCATCTACCCGTATTTCCTGCCCTTGACCGGCAACGAGGGCACGACGGTCACGCTCGGTGACCGCGAACTGGTCATGTGCGGGTCGAACAACTACCTCGGCCTCACCGCCGACCCGCGCGTCAAGCGGGCCGCCGCCCAGGCGGTGGAGCAGTTCGGCACCTCCTGCACCGGCTCCCGGTTCCTCAACGGCAACCTGGCCCTGCACGACCAGCTGGAGGCCGAACTCGCCGACTTCTACGGCAAGCCCGCGGCCGCCGTCATCTCCACCGGCTACCAGGCCAACCTCGGCACCATCAGCGCGCTCGCGGGCCGCGGCGACGTCGTCTTCGCCGACCGCGACGCGCACGCCTCCGTCGTCGACGGCGGCAGGCTCAGCGACGCCAAGCTGAGACGCTTCCGGCACAACGACCCCGCCGCGCTCGACCGCGTCCTCGCCTCCGTCCCCGACAGCGCCGGCAAGCTCGTCGTCGTCGACGGCGTGTACTCGATGGAGGGCGACCTCTGCGCCCTGCCGGAGATCGTCGAGGTGTGCGAGCGGCGCGGCGCGCGCCTGATCGTCGACGACGCCCACGGCCTCGGCGTGCTCGACAAGGGCCGCGGCACCTGCTCCTACTTCGGCCTCACCGACCGGGTCGACCTCATCACCGTCACGTTCAGCAAGTCGCTCGCCTCCCTCGGCGGCGCGGTCGTCGGCGACGAGGACGTCATCCACTACCTCAAGCACCACGCCCGCAGCCTGATCTTCAGCGCCTCGGCCACCCCGGCCAGCGCCGCCTCCGCCCTGGCCGCCCTGCGCATCCTGCGCGAGGAGCCGTGGCGGGCCGAACGCGCCCAGCAGAACGCCGAGTACATGCGGGCCGGCCTCGCCCAGCGGGGCATCAGCGCCGGCGAGAGCGCCACCCCGGTCATCCCGCTGCGCACCCGTGGCACCATCGAGACCCTCCTGCTGTGGCGGGAGCTCATCGACGCCGGCGTCTACACCAACCCCGTCCTGCCGCCCGCCGCGTCCCCGCGGCTGCGGCTCAGCTTCATGGCCACCCACACCACCGACCACCTCGACCGGGTGCTGGACGCGCTCGGCGCGCGGGCCGAGCACTTCCTCGCCGACGACGAACCGGACGCCGACGACGGGTACGCGGTCGAGGCGCTCGCCGAACTCGCCGACTCCGGCGCCGCGGCCCGGCCGTGAACACCGCGGCCGCCACGCGACCCGGCAGCCGTCCCGCCACCGCGGGCCGTCCGGCACCGCCCGCGCTCCGGGCGGCCGTCGCGGCCCTGGCCGGGGCCTCGGCCGGCGCCGTCCTCGGCGCGGGCCTGGCCCCCGGCGACGGGCACGCGCCCGACCTGCCGTGGTGCCTCGCCGCGGCGGTGGGAGCCGCGCTCGCCGTGCTCGCCGCCGCGCTCCACCGGCGGGCGGGCCGGCACCGGCCCGCCTGGGCGCCGGCCGCCGGGCTGCTGCTGGTCGGCGGCGCGCTGCCGGCCGCCGCGACCTCCGACAGCCCGTGGTGCGCGGCCCTGGCCGCCTCGGCCGCGCTCCTCACCGCCGCCGTGACCGCGCCCCGCGCGGCGGTCGCGGCGGGTGCCCTCGCGGCACTGGCCGCCGGGGCCGTCGCGGCGGCCTCGGCCCCGGCGGCGACGGCGGCCGTGCTCGGCACCCTCGCGGGGACCGGCGGGCTCCTGCTCGTCGCCGACCTGTCCCGCCCGGTCCAACGTCCAGGTTCCACCGCACAGTTCGCCCACAGCAGCACCCCCGCGACCACGCCCCACCACGAATAGCCCCACCGCGACCAGCCCCGCCCCGTAGAGGAACCGAGCCGAGCACCACCCCTTACCACGATGCCCGCACCCGTCCCGACCCCAAGGAGCCAGCCATGAGCCGCCTCGGACTCGCCGCCCGCGCCCTGCGACTGACCCTGAGCCGGACCAACGCCGACACCACGCCCGACTACGACGCCGCGAGCTCCAGCTACGACACCTACTTCAGCCCGGTCATGGGCGTCCACTCGCTCGCCGCCCTGCGCGAGGTCACCGTCAGCCCCGGCGACGACGTCCTCGAACTCGCCTGCGGCACCGGCCACCTGACCCACGACATCGTCCGGAAGCTGGAGGGCCGCGGCTCCGTCCACGCAGTCGACAAGTCCCCCGGCATGCTGTCCGTCGCCAAGGCCAAGGTCCTGCCCGAGGCGATGCGCTCCCCGGACCTCGAAGTCTCCCTGGAGGAGGGGGACATGGAGGAGTTCCTGCGCACCCGGCCGAACGACAGCGCCGACCTCGTCGTCGTCGGCTGGGCGATCTGCTACAGCAAGCCGGTCAGACTGCTGGAACAGATCAAGCGGGTCCTGCGCCCCGGCGGCCGGATCGTCGTCATCGAGACCCGCGGCGACGCCCTCAAGACGCTGATCGAGCAGTTGGAGAAGGTGTTCACCGCCGACCCGTCGCTGCTCACCGGCATGATCCGGGTCAACCTGCCCAAGGACGCGGCCACCGTGGCCCGCTGGTTCACCAAGGCCGGCCTCACCGTGGACGTCCAGCGCGACGGCCACCAGGTGCTGCCCGCCACCACCCCGGAGGAGGCCCTGGAGTGGGTCCAGCGCTCCGGCGCGGCGGCCGGCTTCAAGGACGCCGTCGACCAGAGCCGCGAGGAGCACGCCCTGGAGCTGATCCGCAAGGGCCTCGCCGAACACGTCGCCCGCCACGGCGCACTGGAGCTGCGCCACACCTTCGTCGTCGTCACCGGGACCAACCCGGGCACCACCACCGGAACCGGGCCGGGCGGCCGGCACCGCGAGGGAGTCCGCAGCGCATGACCACCACCGCCACACCCGCACCGGCGGCGGAGACCACCCACGGCGCGGTGCAGCACCGGCTGCTGCGCCTCGCCGAGGGGCTCACCGCCCGCCCGAAGACCGTGCTCGTGATCTGGGTGCTGGTCATCGCGGCGTGCTTCCCGTTCGCCTCGCAGCTGAACGACGTCCTCACCAAACAGGGGGCGTCCAAGGTCGTGCCGGGCACCAGCAGTGCCCGGGCCGACCGGCTCATAGAGGAGTCGTTCCCGGCCCGCTCGCAGCGCGAGTCCATCGTCGCGATCGGCGCGCCGGACGTCCGGAGCTCCCAACTGCGCGCCATGCTGGCCGACTTGGACGAGCAGATCGCCACCCGCGTACGCACCGGCGAGGTGCAGCAGTCCACCTCGGCGTACACGCTGTACCGGGACTCGACCACCGAGTACCTCAAGCGCCTGCGCACCCAGGTCGACCAGCAGCTCGCCGCCGCGCAGACGCCGGCGACCCCCGACACCCGCCGGCAGGCGGTGGACGCCGCCGTCGCGGCCGGCCAGGTCCCGGCGGCCCTCGCCGATCCGGCCCGCCAGGCGGTCGCCGTCACCGACGACGCCCAACTCCTGCCGATCTCGGCTGCGTTCACCAGGGCGACGGACTGGCGCACCTTCCCGGTGCCGGTGCCCGCCGAGGCCGTGGACCGGCTGGTCGCCAAGGACGGCAGGGCCACCCTGGTCTCGGTCAGCTTCGCCAAGCGCGCCGGGCACGACCCGGACGTGGACTGGCTCCGCTCGGCGATCGCCGGCGCCCAGCGCGCCGCCGGGGCCGGACCGGACGTCGAGGCCCACGTCACCGGCGAGCTGGCGCTGATCAAGGACACGTACAAGAAGGCCGAGGACGACAACGCGCTGATGGAGACGGTCGCCTACGCGATCATCTTCCTCGTCCTGCTGCTGTTCTTCCGGGCCGTCGTGCCGGCCGTGCTCACGGTGGCGGCGATCGGCCTCGCGATGACCGTCAGCCAGGCCGCGCTGTTCGCGCTCGGCCACGGCGTGACGCTCACCCAGTTCACCATCACCATCATGAACTTCGTGATGCTGGGCGCCGGCGTCGACTACAGCATGCTGCTGTCCTCCCGCTACCGGCAGGAACGGCTGGCCGGCCGCTCGCCCAAGGACGCCGCCGTGCACGCCACCGCGCACGCGGGCGAGTCGATGCTGCTCGCCGCGGTCGCCGTGGTGCTGGCCTTCGGCGCCACGCTGTTCTCGCCCGTCGACTGGATCCCGCCGCTCGGCTACGGCGGCCTGATCGGCATCCCGATCGTGCTGCTCGCCGCGCTGACGCTCACCCCGGCCCTGCTGGTCCTGCTCGGCGACCGCTTCTTCTGGCTCGGCCGCGACCCGCTGGCCGACCTGGAGCACGGCAGCGCGCTCGGCCGCCACCTGAAGCGGGCCGCCGACCTCGCCCGCCGCCGCAAGGTGGCGATCGTGCTGCTCTTCGCGGCCGTCACGGTCCCGTTCGCGGTGATCACCGCCCAGCACCGCTCCACGGCGGACCCGGTCGCGCTCAGCCCGGCCACCGACTCGCGCACGGGCTTCGAGCTCGTGGCCCGCGAGTGGGGCGACGCCTCCGTGCTGCCCACGCTCGTCGTCGGCCGGCCGGACCCCGGTGTGGTGGACGGGCAGCACCACCTCACCGACAGCGGGCGCAAGGCCGTCACCGACCTCACCGACAAGCTGGCCGCGGTGCCGGGCGTCGCCCGGGTCTCCGCCGTGACCAGGCCCTTCGGCACGCCGGTGAGCGCCGCCGACCTCGACGCGCTCGGCCCCGACGTCCGCCGCGACTACCTGTCCGACGACGGCGCGCTGCGGATCGTCGTCGAACTCGCCGACAAGCCCTACACCGAGGCCGCGGTGCACACCGTCGACCGGATCCAGGACGTCACCGCCGCGGCCCGCGACGTCGGCCCGCTCGCGGTCGGCGGCGCCACCCAGGTCGACCGGCAGTACGGCGACGCGCTCGACTCCAGCTTCTGGCAGATGATCGGGCTCGTCTCGGTCGGCGTCTTCGTGATGCTGGTGTTCGCGCTGCGCTCGCTGCTGATCCCGATCCGGCTGATCCTCACGATCATGATGAGCAACGTGTGGGCGATCGGCATCACCGTGCTGGTCTTCCACTTCTGGCTCGACAAGGCGATCATCGACGACCTGCCGATCTTCCTCACCGTGCTGATGATGGGCCTCGGCATGGACTACGAGATCTTCCTGGTCACCCGCGTCCGCGACCTGGTGCGCGGCGGGGCCGACCAGGAGAGCGCGACCGTCGGGGCGGTGGTCGACACCGGCCGGGTGATCAACGCGGCCGGCCTGGTCATGGCCGGCAGCCTCGGCACCATGGCGCTCTCCTCGACGATCATGCTCCAGGAGTACGGCGCCGGCCTCGGCCTCGCCGTCCTGCTGGACGCCACGCTCATCCGGATGCTGTTCGTCCCGGCGACGCTGCTGCTGTTCCGCCGCTACAACTGGTGGCTGCCCAGCCTGCGCCGCTCCTCCGCCCCGGCCCCCGCGAAGGCGGGGTGAGCCGCCCGTGACCGCGGACCGTCCGGCGGTGGCGCCCGCCACCCCCGCGCCCGCCACCGCCGGGCGGGCTCGCACTCCCCTGCGCCGGCGCACCCTGCACCGGCTCAGGCGGCACCACCGCGAGGCGCCGGCCTCCTCCGCCGCCAAGGTGTTCGCCGTGCTCGCCGTCGTCCGGATCGCCGGCGCGGTGTCGATGCCGCTGATGGTGCTCTCGGTCGGCCTGAGCGCGGCCGTCGTCACCGTCCTGGACCGGGTCGAGTGGGCGGCGGCCGGCCTGCGCCGCTTCCGCTTCCTCCCGGCCCTCGCCGGGACGGGCCTCGTGGTGCTCGCCTACGCCAACACCGTGTTCGCCACCCGGGCCGCGTTCGGCCGGGGCGCCGACAACTGGACCTCCCTCGTCCCCGAGCTCTTCCGGCAGATGGCCCCCGGGCAGCCGGTCGTCGCCGGAGTCGCCATGGTGCTCTGCATGGGCCTCCTGGTGCCGCTGGTCGAGGAGGTCTGCTACCGCGGCGTGCTGTACGACGCCGTCGCCCGCACCCGCGGCCCGCTCGTCGCGATCGCCGTCACCTCGGCCGGCTGGGCCCTCGTCCACCTCGGCGACTACGGGCTCAACCCGCTCAACGCCCGGGTGATCTGCGGCGTCCTGCCGTCCGTCTTCGCGATGGGCGTCGCCCTGGGCGTCTGCCGCGCCTGGACGGGCTCCGCGCTCGCGAGCGCCGTCGCCCAGGGCACCGCCAACCTGCTCCTGCTGGCCTGGGTCCTCTGGGCCCTCTGAGATCCCCTTCCCCCGCCTCCCCCGGCACAGTCCCGCTCACACCCATTCACCCCAGGTGAGGCACCCCATGAGAATCGCCGTCACCGGCCCGATCGTCATCGACAACCTGATGACCTTCCCCGGCCGTTTCACCAGCCAGCTGCTGCCGGCCCAGCTCCAGCACCTGTCCCTGTCGTTCCTCGTCGACGACCTGGAGGTCCGCTACGGCGGCGTGGCCGCCAACGTCGCCTTCGGCCTCGGCCGGCTCGGCCGCGCGCCACTGCTGCTCGGCGCGGCCGGCAAGGACTTCGGCGAGTACCGGGCCCGGCTGGAGGAGGTCGGCGTCGACACCTCGCGGGTCCGGATCTCCACCGGCCTGGCCACCGCCCGCTACACCCGCACCACCGACGCCGACGACAACCGCATCGTCTCCTACCACCCCGGCGCCCTCGCCGAGGACGACGCGCCCGGCCCCGAGGGCTGGCCGCAGGACGTCGGCCTGGTCTTCCTCGGCCCCGCCGAGCCCGAGGTGCTCGCCGAGCGGGCCGCCGAGTGCCGCCGCCGCGGCCTGCCGTACCTGGTCGACGTGGCCGGCCGCACCGAGCGGCTCGGCCGGGCCGGCGCCGACGCCGTCCTCGCCGGCGCCACCTACCTGGTCACCAACCGCCGCGAGCGCGCCGCCCTCCTGGAGCACGCCGGCTGGGCGGCGGCCGACGTGCTGAACCGGGTCGGCGCCTGGATCACCACCCTCGGCGCGGAGGGCGTCTGGATCGACTACGCCACCAGCCCCTCCATCGCCGTCCCCGCCGCGCCGATCTCCCGGCTGCCCGACGGCGCGGGCGGCGGCGGGGCGTTCCGGGCCGGCTTCCTCGCCGCGAAGGCCGACGGCCTCGACGACGAACAGGCCGCCCGGACCGGCTGTGTGCTGGCCGCGTACGCCCTGGAGTCCGCGGGCAGCCAGGACTACCTGTTTACCCGGCCCGCGTTCGACGCCCGCCTCGCCGACGTCTACGCGGTCACCGCGGACGTCCATTAGGTTCTGTACGGCGGATCATCGTCGGAGCCAGAGTCGGATTGATGCGACGGTGACGGTGCCGTGGAAGACGTAGGCGCGCTTGTCGTACCGGG
>NZ_JBHVOL010000047.1:11291-18468 GCF_042887925.1 Kitasatospora sp. NPDC057904 | reverse complement strand
AGCCCCCGGAGCGGCCACCCCCGCAGCCACCCCCGGCACCCCCCACCCACCCGAAAGCCCACCCCGCACCCCAAGCCCCGCGCAGCGGCCCCCACTACGCTAACCACAACCCCACCACCCACCCCCCAACAGGAGCCGTCCCCGATGCCCGCCGCCCCCGCCAACACCCCCGCCCCCCTGTTCGCCGCCATCGACATCGGCGGCACGAAGATCGCCGGGGCGCTGGTCGACGACCTCGGGCGGCTCCACCATCGGGTCCAGCTGCCGACCCCCGCCCAGGAGCCGGCCGGGGCGGTGTTCGCCGTCGTGCACAAGGTGCTGGACCAGCTGGCCGGATCACCGGGCTGGGCCGCAGTGACCGCCCTCGGCATCGGCAGCGCCGGCCCGGTGGATCTCGTCCAGGGCACGGTGAGCCCGGTCAACATCCCCGGCTGGCGCGGCTTCCCGCTCGTCGCCGAATCAGCCGCACACCCGGCCGTGGCCGCCCGCCACCTGCCCGTACACCTGGCCGGGGACGGCGTCGCGATGGCCGCCGCCGAGCACTGGCGGGGTGCCGCGCGGGGCGCCGCGAACGCGTTGTGCCTGGTGGTGTCGACGGGCGTCGGCGCGGGCCTGGTCCTGGACGGCTCCGTCCGGCCCGGCCCGAGCGGGAACGCGGGCCACCTCGGCCACATCACGGTCGACCTGGACGGCGAGCCCTGCCCGTGCGGTTCGCGGGGCTGTCTGGAGGGCATCGCCAGCGGCACGGCGATCGCCCGCCGGGCACTCGCCGAGGGCTGGCAGCCGACCGGGGAGGACCGTTCGGCCCGCGCCGTCGCCGAAGCCGCCACCGCCGGCGATCGGATCGCGCTGGCCTCCTTCGACCGTGCCGCCAAGGCCCTGGCGGCCGGGATCGCCGCCACCGCCACGCTCGTGGACCTCGACCGGGTGGTGATCGGCGGAGGAGTCGCCACCGCCGGGGAGCTGCTGTTCACCCCGCTCGCCCGGCACCTCGACGAGTACGCCGCCCTGCCGTACGTCCGGGGTCTCGACGTCCGCCACGCCGAACTCGGCACCGATGCGGGCCTGATCGGCGCCGCCGCCCTCTGCCGCTGACCCGCACGCCACGCGCCACGCGCCACGCACCGCGCACCACGCACCACCCCCGACCCCCGGGAGACCCGCCATGCACCTTCTCCCTCCCTTCGCCCTGCTCCACAACCCGGTCCGCACCTACGCCTGGGGCTCCCTCACCGCCATCCCCGAGCTGACCGGCACAGCACCGACCGGCGCGCCACAGGCCGAGCTGTGGATGGGCGCGCACCCGTCCGCCCCGTCCCTCCTCCTCGACCCCGACGGCCCCACCACTCCGCGCCCACTCGACGAACTGATCGCCGCCGCCCCCGACACCCTGCTCGGCCCCGACACCGTCCACCGCTTCGGCCCGGTACTCCCGTTCCTCCTCAAGGTGCTCGCCGCCGACCGGCCGCTGTCCATCCAGGTGCACCCCACCCGGGCGCAGGCGGCCGCAGGGTACGACGACGAGGAGGCGCGCGGCATCCCGCTCGACGCGCCCGAGCGGATGTACAAGGACCGTGAGCACAAGCCCGAACTGCTCTGCGCCCTCACCGACTTCGAGGCCCTGTGCGGCTTCAGGCCGACCGCCGCCACCGCCGACCTCCTCGACACCCTCAACACCGTCAACACCCGCGACACCCCCAACACCCTCAACACCGTCAACACCCGCGACACCCCCAACACCCGCGACACCCGCGACGTCCCGATGCTCGCGCCCTGGGCCGACGCCCTCCGCAGCCGCCGCCCCGCCACCGAGGTCCTCCCCGACCTGCTACGCGAAGCCTTCACCAAGACCCGCCCCACCCACTCCGAACTCGCCACCCTCGCAGCACATTTACACCGCATCGCCGCCACCGACAGCCCGTACGCCGAGGCCTGCGCCGCCTACGCCCGCGCCGCCGACGAGCACCCCGGCGACCCCGGCCTCATCGCCGCCCTGCTCCTCAACCACGTCCGGCTGGCCCCCGGCCAGGCGCTCTACCTCGGAGCCGGAGTCCCCCACGCGTATCTGCGAGGCACGGGCGTGGAGTTGATGGCGAACTCCGACAACGTGCTGCGCTGCGGCCTCACACCGAAGCACGTCGACGTGGACGGCGTCCTCGCCGTGACATGCTTCGACCCGTCCGAAGCAGACGTCCTCGACCCCACCGACGAGGGACAATTCCCAACCCCCACCCCCGAATTCAGCCTCTCCAGGCTCCACCCCACCGAGTGCCCCACCCGCGCCGACCTCCCCACCCCCCAGATCCTCCTCTGCACGAAGGCCGAAGCCCGCCTCCGGTCCCCCGACGGAGCCGTCCTCGACCTCCCCCGCGGAGCCGCCGCCTACCTGCGCCCGGGCGCCGGGCCGGTGTGGCTGACCGGCCCGGGCGCCGAGGTGTTCCGCGCCACCACCGGCGCGCCGGCTCAGGCGGGCAGCGGGTGGCCGAAGAGCAGGTCGTAGCCGTCGGGGAGCTGGTCGAGCACGCGGTCGACGAGGTCCCCGGGCGCGAGGTCGACGGTGGTGCTGAGGACGGCCCCGATGTCCCACTGCGCGGTCGCCGGGGTGGCCCCGTCGATCCAGCCGACGACGGCCTCGACGAAGCGCTCGGCGGTCAGCGGTGCGCAGGTCGGTGCGGCGTCGCGCAGGAGGGTGGCATAGGCGCCGGGCAGGGCCTCGGCGAGCTCGCCCCGCTCGCCGCCGACCAGGTGCTCGCCGAGCAGGGCGAGCACGACGCGGGTGGCGTGGTCGGCCTCCGCGCGGCCCCCGTACTCCCCGCGTTCGACGACGCGGTCGAGGAAGTCCTCCGAGGAAATGGTCATCGCGTCCTCCTTCCGCCCGGTGGGTACCGGCGGGAAAACGGCGGCGACGACTGCCGCGGCGGCCGGGAGCGGAATGCGACCAGCGTGCGCGGGGGGACCGACGCAGCACGTCACCGACGCCGAACGTACCGGTGCCCGTGCTGCTCAGCGTACTGCGGAAGGGCGGGCGGGCGGACCGACGCCATTGTCGATCACACCCGAATTCGACCCGGTCCGTCAGGCCGCGGAGGCCCGGCACCGCCGGCGCGTGCGGCGCGCCGAGGTGGCCCCGCCGGCCCTGACCGGGACCCACTGCGGCGGCCCGGACGGCGGCGCCGTCGGCGCGACCTCGGCGGCCCGAAGGCACTCCGGCATAAACCCGGAGAGAAAACGCCGTTCGCTCTGGCTGAGTTTCCGCGAGCGCCCGGATTCACGGTCCCTGGCGACCACCACGGTACGGGCTCGCATAAAGACGAGTGGTTCCCGGCAGACATTCACCTCGACGTGTGCGGAACTACGCCCGAGCCGTTCGACGGAGATCCGGACGGACAATGGCTCGGGCCGGTGGTGCAACTGTTCCAGGTAATCGATCTCGTGCCGCGCGATGATGAATCCGGACGGGAAGAGCGATTCCCGCACGGCGGTCGCGTGGTGGCGGAACAGGTCGTAAATCCCCTCCTGGACGTAGCCGACCAGCCGGGCGTTGTTGATGTGCCCGTTCTCGTCGACGTCGCTCCACCGGGTGGGGCAGGCCAGCACGTGCGCGCCCGGGTGCAGGGCGCTCACTGCCGCGTCAGCCCGGCGCCGGTCTCGGCGGGGAGCAGCGCCCGCTGCAACCTGGCGTAGTAGGCGGACTGTTCGCTCGCCATGCGGGCCGCGGTCCAGCCCTCCTCGGCGGCCTCGGCGGCGGTCTGCACGACCAGGCTGTCGAGCACCGCGTCGACCGAGCGGCAGAGTTCGGCGACGGCGGCCAGGCGCTCGGTGACGTCGGAGCCGCCGGCCGCGCTGCGGGCCGGGAAGGCGGCCAGCGAGTCGACCGCGAGGCGCAGATCGTCGACCGCGGCGGGCTGCTGCTCGGAAACGCAATTGCGCATGTTTTCTCCCGGAAAAGTCGCGGCAGGGCAGGGCCCGGCCCTGGTCGAATGCGTCGGATTACGCCGGGGGGAACGGTCGGACCACCCCCGGGCGGAACGGACGCTATCCCAGCCCGCACGGCCCGCGACAGGTTTGCGGACGATCAAGGGAAACTCACTTCCATTGGAGTAGTTTGGCGGGGCACAAAATATGCCGCATCAGCCGAATGCTCCGGCGCGGGGCGTGTATTCGCCACCCTCCGCCACCCCTGGTGCCGCGGCCGCCGTCACCAACCCCCGCCCCACCAGCGCGCCTTGTAGAGGTGGGTGCCGCGCAGGACCCGGGTGCCGCCGGGCCGGTGGAAGGTCAGGACGGAGGTGCACCAGTCGCACGGCGCGGTGTGCTCGGGGGCGACGGTGAGGAGGCGCCCGGTGCCGGGTTCGTCGCCGACGCTCTTGAGGTCGCGCTCGGCGGCGCGGTCGGCGAGCCGGACGGGGGTGAAGCGGCCGCCGGCGGTGTCGTACTGCCAGAGCGCGGTCAGGGTGCTCACCCAGAACCGTCCCGGCGCGGCAAGGACGGGCGCGAGGTCGTGCCCGCCGCGGCCGGGCAGCGGGACGGCGCGGACGGCGGTCAGCGCGGGCGCGGCCGGGGTTCCGCCGACGCGGAGGGCGGTCAATTCGTCGTCGCCGAGCGCCCAGAGCAGGCCGGTGCGCCGGTCCCACTGGACGCCGTGCGCACCGGGGAGCGGGTACTCGGCGTGCGCGGTGGCCCGCGGCCCCTGCGAGGCGGCGTAGACGCGCACCCAGCCGCCCTCGCTCGCGGCGACGGCGACGTTGCCGTCGGGGAGCAGCTCGATGCTGTGCGGGTTGGCCGCCGCCCCGGCGTCGGTCGCCCAGCGGGTCGCGCCGGTGGTGGTGTCCACGACGGCGGCGAGGCCGCCGGAGGCGGTGACGAGCAGGAAGCGCCGGCCGCCGCGTATTCGGCTCTTGGCCTCGTCCGGAGCGGTCCACGTGGTGGCGGGCCCGAGGTCGGCGAGGTCGGGCGCCAGATCGGCGCTCCAGCTCCAGACGACGGGCAGCCGGTCGGGGCCCCGGTAGGCCATCAGCTCCTCGGCGCTCTGCAGGACGAGCACGCGCCGCGACCCCTGGTCGACGACGGCCACCGCCCAGCCGGGCTCGACCGCGTACGCCCCGGCGGCGGGCGCGCAGAGCAGCAGGGCGCACAGGCCCACGAGCGTCCTCCTCGGCACGCCACCACCGTGCCGGGCCCGCGCGCCCGCCGCACAGCACACGCAGCCGAACGGGCGTGCGAACCGTCGCCCGACCCCCCTTGCACCCTCGCCGCCCCACCCCGCAGGCCCGCCGCCCAGATCCGACCCGACTCCACACCGACTCCGACCCGACTCCACACCGACTCCGACCCGACTCCACGCCGGTCAAGCCTTGGTAAAGTCCGGTCGGGCCCCTGGCAGTACCATTTCACGTATCACATCATGCTCCCCATGAGAAAAGTCATCGCCCTCCTCTCGGCCGCCGCGGCCGTCGCCGCCCTGGGCGGAGCCGCCTCCGCCGCCGAGCCCGACACCGCCGCCCTGGAGGACACCGGCCAGGGCAGCCTCGTCTGGAGCTCCTGCAACGACGCCACCACGCCGGCGCTCCAGTGCGCGATGCTCGACGTCCCCGTGAACTACGCCGACCCGCACGGCCGGAAGATCAAGATCAAGCTGAACCGGCTGCCCGCCACCGCCCCCAAGGACAAGCGGCAGGGCCCGATCCTGCTCAACCCGGGCGGCCCCGGCGACTCCGGCCTCTGGATGCCCGCCTACATCTCCGGGCAGATCCCGAAGGACGTCGCCTCCACCTACGACTGGATCGGCTTCGACCCGCGCGGCACCAACGCCAGCGACCCCCATGTCGTCTGCGACGCCCACTACTTCGACGCCGAGCGCCCCGACTACCAGGTGAGCCAGGGCACGTCGAAGGCATGGCTGAAGAAGGCCGCCGGGTACGCCGCCGACTGCGCGGCCGACTGGTCCTGGCTGCTGCCGCACATGACGACGGTCGACAACGCGCGCGACATGGACAGCATCCGCCGCGCCCTGGGCGTCCAGAAGATCAACTTCTACGGCGGCTCGTGGGGCACCTCACTGGGCTCGACGTACGGCCAGCTCTTCCCGAAGCACGTCCGCCGGATGGTGCTCGACAGCATCGTCGGACCGACCATCAGCTGGTACGACCACAACATCCTGCAGGACAAGGAGCACCAGCGGCGTTTCGACGCCTTCGCCGACTGGGCCGCCAAGGCCGACTCCGTCTACCACCTCGGCACCGACCGGGCCGCCGTCGAGAAGGCGTACGCCCAGGTCGAGGACGCCCTGCGGAAGGACCCGGTCGACGCCGCGCCCGCACCCGGCAAGATCGGCCCGGCCGAGTTCGAGGACACCTTCTACGGCGGCGGCTACAACTTCCTGCGCTGGCCCCGGATGGCGACCGTCCTGTCCTCCTACCTCGTCCAGCACGACACCCGGCCGCTGAACATCGCCTACAACAAGTACGCCGCGCCCGGCTCCGACGACGGCACGTTCCCCGCCTACAACGCCGCGCAGTGCACCGAGAACGCGTGGCCGCGCGACTGGGAGACCTGGAAGAAGGACCAGGCCAAGGTCAACGCCGAAGCGCCGTTCTACACGTATAACAACATGTGGTACAACGCCGCCTGCATGTTCTGGCCGTACCAGGGCAACCAGGCCGGCCGGCTGAAGATCACCGGCAAGGGCCTCCCGCCCGTCCTCCTCTTCCAGGCCACCGAGGACGCCGCCACCCCGTACGAGGGCGGCCTCGCGATGCACGACGCGCTTCCGGGCAGCAAGCTGGTCGTGCAGGACGGCGGCAGCTTCCACGAGATCCTCTTCCACGGCAACGCGTGCCTGGACGACACCTTCACCGCCTACCTGCGCGACGGCAGCCTCCCCGACGGCAAGGGCCGCGTCGCCAAGACCTGCGCCCCGGAGGCCGATCCGGCCCCCGTGCTGGTGACGCCGCCGCCCACCCTCACCGCCAAGACCGCGGCCCCGGCGGCGCCGCTGTCGCCCACCGACCCGGAGGCCGTGCACGGCGTCCTGCGGTGACTCACCTCCGTGGGGCGGGCCCCCCCCCCCGGGGGGGGGGCCCCCCCCCGGCCCCCCCCCCCCCCCCGCCGCCCCCCCCCCCCCCCGCCCCGGTGAGCAGACCCACGGACGCCGGGGGCCGGGGCGGGGACTGACAAA
>NZ_JBHVOL010000047.1:0-11281 GCF_042887925.1 Kitasatospora sp. NPDC057904 | reverse complement strand
GCCCCGGGGGCGCCGGGTGCCCCCCCCCCCCCGGGGGCCGGGCCCGGGGGCGCGGCGGTCCCCCCCCGCGGGGCCCCGCCCCCGGCCCGGGGGGGGGGCCCCACGGACCGGCCCCGACCCGCGGCCCGGGCTCCTCACACGAAGTTCTTGTCGATCAGCAGCCGGAGGATCGCCGGGTACTGGTCGGGGAAGTCCATCGGGACGATGCCGAACCGGGCCCGCTCGGCCTTCCGCGCATCGAGGTAGGCGAACACCTCGGGCATGATGAACCGGGCGTTGTGCCGCGGGAAGTCGAGACCGCCGGAGAAGCTGGTGAAGTTCGCGAACATCCGCGTCGCGCCCGGGTCCAGGAAGGCCTTGTCGAACTGGGCCGTGACGAGCCGCGCCTTCTGGGAGTTCTCGACGCCGTCCCAGCGGTCCTGGGTGTCGAACCAGTCGTTGGTGCCGCTGGACCACTGGATGACGGACCACGGGTTCTCGAAGTCGGCCACCAGCACGATCCTCCCGCGCGCCTCGCCCAGGGCGGGCCAGCGGGCGTCCGTCCAGAACCAGCGCCGGAAGCCGAAGTCGTCCAGGTAGTAGTCGATCCGGCGCTGGAACTCGGCCGCGTCGAGCCGGTTGCCGCCCGCGTACTCGTTCTTGATCCGCATCACCACGACCTCCCCCGCATGCGCGCTCAGGAACGAGGTGCACTGGTTGAGCACGTCCTGGAGCCGGATGTACTGGTAGTTGTCGCTGTGGTAGATCCCCAACTCGCTCGCCGTGCCTTCGAGTCCGTTGCAGCGGATGTCCAGGAACCTTATGCCGCGCTGGAGTTGGTCGGGGATGCCCCAGTTCTGGGTGTGCGACCACTCCGTGCCGTGGAGGGGGTCCGTGCAACAGGAGTCGTGGGTGCCCGGGACGGTCAGGCCGGTCAGCGGGACGCCGTCGTCGAGACGGCCCATCCACTCCCGGTCGTCGACCTCCGCGGCGCGCGGCACGCGGCCCGCCGCGACGGCGGGGGCGGTCGCGGGGGCGGTCAGCGCGCCGGCGGCGAGCGCGGCGGCACCGGCCTTCAGGGCTGTGCGGCGGGGCATGAGGCTCATCCGTACTCCCGGACTCGGGGGCGCCCGGCGGGGCGCCCGCAGGAAGTGGTGCTCTCACTATGCTCCAACGTGCCCAGGGGGCAAGGTGGTTCACGCGCGCACGGTCCTCACCGAACCGCCTCCGTACGGCCATGAACACAAGTCGGGAATCATGACGAATACGGCCGAAGGGGCGAAGCCGCGTGACCGCACCGCCGCCGCCGGTGTTGTCAGGCCATCACGCCAGCCTCCGGAGGCCCGCCCATGCGCACCGCCCTGCTCAGTGCCCTGCTCCTCGGCGCCCTCGCCGTCCCCGCCGCCGCGACCGCCGCGACCGCGACCGCCGCGCCCCAGGTCCGCGAGGTGAACCAGGGCTACAGCATCCCCGTGGGCGCCGTCACCGACCTCGGCGCACTGCCGGTGCTCGGCAGCCTCGGGCTGGACTTCGCCCGGCTCCTGGGGCAGTAGACCGCGTCCGCCACCGAAGCCGCCACCGGCACACACCGCCGGTGGCGGCTTCGCGTTGCCCGGAAACACGCGCCCGCCACCGCGCGACACATCCCGCAACACACCGTCACAGCGCCGCAACACCCGTTCCCACCAGCCAAGATGCCGATTGACATCGGCCCACGGCCTTCAGCACGATGAGCCCCGAACCGCGTCGCAGCGAGCCGGAAGGAGGGCCCGTGCACACCGCCGTCCAGCGCGTCCCGCGCGCCGCCGCCCTCCCCGCCCGCCGCTGTTGTCGCGGCACCCGGGCGCTCTGACCGCCCCACACCTCCGGGCGCACCCACCGGCCCCCGAGCGCACCGACCGCTCCCCGCACGCCCTCCGCCGTGCCGCCCCACCCCGCCCGCTCGCTCGCCCCGGCCGAGCCGTGCCCGGACCACGGGCCGCTGCTGCCATCACCCGTCCCCGCCAGGGGATTCGAAGGGACATCCACCATGACCGACCTCCGCCTCACCCCCGCCGCCGGCCGGATCGGCGCGATCGTCCACGACGTCCGCCTCGGCGGCGACCTGCCCGCGGACACCGTGTCCGCCCTCGAAGCCGCCCTGTACGAGCACAAGGTGCTGTTCTTCCGCGGCCAGAAGCACCTCGACGACGCCGAACACGAGGCGTTCGCCCGCCTGTTGGGTCACCCGGTCGGCCACCCCACCGTGCCCAGCGCCGACGGCCGGTACGTCTTCGAGCTCGATGCCACGAAGGGCGTGCGGGCCAACAACTGGCACACCGACGTCACGTTCGTCCCCTCCTACCCGAAGGCCTCCATCCTCCGCGCGCTCGAACTCCCGCAGGCCGGCGGCAGCACGGTGTGGGCGAACACCGCCGCCGCCTACCAGGACCTCCCCGCGCCGCTCAAGGCCCTCGCCGACGGCCTGCGCGCCGTCCACACCAACAACTACGACTACGCGGCGAACCTCGCCCTGCGCCCCGAGCTCGCGGACAACGCCGAGGTGGCGAAGCTGTTCCGCGAGGTGTTCGTCTCCACCGCGTTCAAGACCGAGCACCCGGTGGTCCGCGTGCACCCCGTCACCGGCGAACGGACCCTGCTGCTCGGCGCGTTCGCGCAGAGCATCCAGGGCGTCTCCGGCGCCGACGGCCGGGCGCTGATCGGCATCTTCCAGCGCTACGTCGAGCGGCTGGAGAACACCGTCCGCTGGGACTGGCAGGTCGGCGACGTCGCGATCTGGGACAACCGCGCGACCCAGCACTACGCCGTCAACGACTACGGCGACGAGCCCCGCCTGGTGCGCCGAATCACCCTGGACGGCGACCTCCCGATCGGCGTCGACGGCACGCCGAGCCGGCTCCTGGCGCCCGTCGACCCGCCGCGCGTGGCCGGCCTCGTCCCTGCCGAGGAACTCCACGAGGAACTCGACAAGGAGCTCGGCGAGGACCTCGAACCGGCCGCCTGACCCCGCGCCCACGCCCACCGCCGTCCCTGCGCCAGCACCGAAGGACCCACCCGATGACCGCATCCACCACTCCCCCCGCCCCCGGCCTCACCCGCCGCGCCCTGCTGCGCGGCGGCGCCGCCGGAGCCGGCCTGCTGGCCCTCGCGGCCTGCCGGTCGGCGGCCGACCAGGCGGCCCCGGCCGCCGACGCCTCGGCCGGCCCGCGCAAGGGCGGCGTCCTGACGGTGGGCACCGGCGTCGACGTCACGCCGAGCCTGCTCTTCGCCCAGAGCGCCAACACGCTCGTCCAGCGGCTCGTCTTCAACACGCTGACCAGGTACGACGACCAACTGCGCCCGCAGCCGGAGCTCGCCACCTCGTGGCAGGTCGCCCCGGACGGCACGAGCGTGACGCTCCGGCTGCGCGAGGACGTCCGGTTCCACAACGGACGGCGGTTCACCGCCGACGACGTCGTGTTCGCGGTGCAGAACCTCCAGAACCCGGTCCGCTCGGCCCAGTTGCGGTCCACCGCCGCGACCGTCACCGACTTCCGCAAGAACGGCGACTTCGAGCTGACACTGGTCCTCGCACACCCGGTGAGCAATCTGTTCGACCTCTTCGAGTTCATGATCATCCCGGATCGCGACACCGTCGAGGAGGCCGTCGCCGGGGCGAAGCTGATCGGCACCGGCCCGTTCACCCTCACCGACCGCAAACCCGGCTCCTCGCTCACCTTCGCCCGCAACGACGCCTACTGGAACCCGGGGCGGCCCCACCTCGACGGCGTCGAGATCCGGATCATCCCGCAGCCCGAATCCCTGCTGTCCTCCCTCAGGACCGGCCAGACCCACCTGTCCTACAACGTCCGCGGCAAGGACGTCGCCACGCTCAAGGACGACCCGCAGTTCCGGATCAAGCAGTACGACACCGGCGCCGGCGCCTACTACATCGGCGCCAACGTCACCGCCGAGCACGTCGGCGACAAGCGCGTCCGCCAGGCCATCGCATGGGCGATCGACCGCGACCGCTTCGTCCAGCAGGCGCTCGGCGGCTACGGCACCGTCTCCTCCGTCCCCTGGCCCAAGTCCTCACCCGCGTACGGCGACGCCGACGCCGCCCACTACCACCACGACCCCGACCGGGCCCGCGCGCTGCTCAAGGAGGCCGGGCTCGGCACGATCACCCTGCCGTTCGCGCACACCGCCGACCCCGGCTCCACCGCGATCGCGCAGATCCTCCAGTACGACCTCAAGCAGGTCGGCATCGAGCTCGTCCTCCAGCCCACCGACTCGCCGACCATGCAGAAGCAGCTCATCGCCCAGACCATGCCCGCGCTGTGGACGCTCAGCCACGGCTTCGCCCAACTCCAGCCCGCCACCCTGGCGGTGAGCGCCTACCCGTTCAACGAGGCCAGGAACAGCTCGCACTTCTCCTCGCCGGCCTACACCGACATCGTGCAGAAGGCCTGGAACCGCCCCGCCGGCGACGGCCCCGAGACCGCGGCCCTCTACCGGCAGATCACCGACGTCCTGCTGGACGAGGCGTTCGTCATCGACCTCGCCATCGCCGGACTCGTCGAGGTCGCCGGGCGCAAGGTCCAGGGCGCGACCCTCAACAAGTACAGCTACCTCAACCTCGACGACGCCCACCTCACGGCCTGATGGAGCCGCACGTGCGCACCTTCCTGCTCAAACGGCTCCCCAGCGGGCTGCTCGTCCTCGTCCTCGCCTCCTTCCCCGTCTTCCTCATCCTCCGGCTGATCCCCGGCGACCCGGCCACCACGCTCGCCGGCCCGGACGCCTCGCCCGCCGCCGTCGCCGCCATCCGCGCCCGACTCGGGCTCGACCAGCCGCTGTTCGGCCAGTACCTGAGCTGGCTCGGGCACCTGATCAGCGGTGACCTCGGGCCCAGCTACGCGATCGGCGGGCAGGTCGCCGACCTGATCGGCGACGGGATCGCCGCGACCGTCCAACTCACCGCCGGGGCCCTGCTCCTGGTCGTGCTGATCGCCGTGCCGCTGGCCGTCCTCGGCGCCACCACCGGACGCCGCCCGGTCGCCGCCGCCGTCCGGGCCGTGACGACCGCCGTCCTCGCCGTCCCGCCGTTCGTCACCGGCGTGCTCCTGGTGCTGGTCTTCGCCGTCTCGCTCCGGATCCTCCCGGCCGGCGGACACGAATCCCTGCTCGACGCACCGGACTTGGCCGTCCAGTACCTCCTCATGCCCGCCGTCTGCCTCGCCCTGCCCAGCGCCGCCATCCTCGCCCGCTACCTCAAGGACGGCATCGAGCGTGCCCTCGCCGAGGACTACGTCCGCACCGCCACCGCCCTCGGCGTCTCCCGCCGGCGCATCCTCTGGCAGCACGTCCTGCCCAACGCGCTGCCGCCCGCGGTCACCGTGCTGGGCCTCCAGATCGGCCAACTCATCGCCGGAGCAGTCCTGGTGGAACGCATCTTCGCCTGGCCCGGGCTCGGCCAGCTGATCGAGCAGGGCGTCGCGCGCCGCGACTACCCCGTCGTGCAGGACCTCCTGCTGCTCGTCGTCGCCGTCTACGTCACCGTCCAGCTGCTCACCGACCTGGTGCACGCCTGGCTCGACCCGCGCGTCCGCTGGGAGTGACCCCATGACCACCACCACCCTTCCGCTTGGCCGAAACCGTTACCTCACAGGCCTGTCGACCTGGCGCGGCCTCGCCGGACTGGCCCTCGTCGGCCTGCCCGCCCTCGCCGGACTGCTCGCCCCGCTGCTCACCGACGCCGACCCGGACGCCCAGGGTCCGCTCGCCCTGGCCGGGCCGGGCGCCGGACACCCGCTCGGCACCGACGACCTCGGCCGCGACCTGTTCAGCCGGGTCCTGCACGGGATCACCGCCGACCTCGGGATCGTCCTGCTCGCCGTGCCGGCCGGCGCGCTCCTCGGCTGCGCGTTCGCGCTGCTCGCGGCCACCTCCCGGTGGGCCGACCTCGCCGTCCAGCGGGCCTTCGACCTGCTGCTCTCCTTCCCCGGACTGATCCTCGGGCTCGCCGTCACCGCCGTGCTCGGACCGGGCCGCTGGCCGGTCGTCGTCATCATCGCGATCGCCGAAATCCCCTATTTCGGGCGCCAGTTGCGCGCCGGGATCCTGGTGCAGCGGGAACGCGATTACGCGGTCGCCGCACGCGTCGGCGGCGCCACCCGGCGGCGGGTCCTCCTCCGGCACGTCGTCCCGAACGCCGTGGACCCGCTGATCGTCCAGACCGCCGTCGCCCTCTCCGTCGGCGTGTTCATCGAGGGCGCGCTGAGCTTCCTCGGCCTCGGCGTCCGGCCGCCCGACCCCACCCTCGGCAGCATCCTCAGCCAGTCCGTCGCCTACCTCGCCACCCACCCCGCCTTCGCCGCCGGGCCGCTCGCCGCCACCACCGCGCTGGTGCTCGGCTTCACCCTGCTCGCCGAGGCCCTGAACCGGGGGATCCGCCGATGACGCCCGTGCTCCGAGTCACCGACCTCACCGTGGAGTTCGACGGCACCCGAACCGCCGCCGAACCCCCGGCCGTCGACGGCGCGGGCTTCGGCCTCGCCCCCGGCGACACCCTCGGGATCGTCGGCGAGTCCGGCTCCGGCAAGTCCACGACCGCCCTCGCCCTGCTCCGCATGCTGCCCCCCGGCGGCCGGATCACCACGGGCTCGGTCGAACTCGCCGGGCAGGACCTCGCCGGCCTTCCCGAGGACGGGCTGCGGGCGCTGCGGGGCAGGCGGATCGCGATGATCTTCCAGGACCCGATGTCCTCGCTCAACCCCGTCCTCACCATCGGCCGGCAGCTGGACGAGGCGCTGCGCGCGCACGGCTCGCTGCCGCGCGCCCAACGCACCGCTCGCGCCGTCGAGTTGCTCGACCTGGTCGGCATCCCGGACGCCGCCGACCGCCTGCGCGACCACCCGCACCAGTTCTCCGGCGGCCAGCGCCAGCGCATCATGATCGCCCTCGCGCTCGCCCACGACGCCGAGGTGCTGGTCGCCGACGAGCCCACCACCGCGCTCGACCCGACCGTCCAGCAGCAGATCCTCGGCCTGCTCGCCCGGATCAACCGCGAGAGCGGCACCGCCCTCGTCGTGATCAGCCACGACCTCGGCGTGATCGCCCGCACCTGCCGCCGGCTCCTGGTCATGCGGGCAGGACGGATCGTCGAGCAGGGCGACACGGCCGACATCCTCACCGACCCCCGACACCCTTACACCCGACAACTCCTGTCAGCCGTGCCACGCCTCGATGAACCCTCCACGGCCGCCGCCAACAGCACCCCCGGCACCCAACCCCTGCTCACCGTCGACGGATTGCGCAAGACCTACGGCTCCCGCCGCCGGTCCGTCACCGCCCTCGACGGCGTCGACCTCGTGCTGCACCCCGGCGAGACGCTCGGCCTGGTCGGCGAGTCCGGCTCCGGCAAGTCCACGCTCGCCAAGGCGCTCGTCCAGGTCCACGCCCCGTCGGCCGGTGAAATCCGCTACGGCGGCGAACCGTTGGGCCGGACGCCCCGTCGAGAGATCCAGATGGTCTTCCAGGATCCGTACTCCTCGCTCAACCCCCGGATGACCGTCGGACAGATCGTCGCCGAGCCGCTCGTCGCCCACCGCCTCGGCGACCGCGCCGCGCGCGCCGCCCGGGTGGCCGACCTGCTCACCCAGGTCGGCCTCGACCCGGCGGTGGCCGACCGGCACCCGCGCGCCTTCTCCGGCGGCCAACGCCAACGCATCGGCATCGCAAGGGCGCTGGCGCCCGAACCGCGCGTGCTGATCTGCGACGAACCGGTCTCCGCGCTCGACGTCTCGATCCAGGCCCAGGTCATCGACCTGCTCACCCGGCTCCAGCGCGAACTCGGCCTCGCCGTCCTGTTCATCGCCCACGACCTCGCCGTGGTGCGCCGGGTCAGCCACCGGATCGCCGTCATGCACCGCGGCCGGATCGTCGAGACCGGCCCCGCCGACCGCGTCGTCACCAACCCCGAACACCCGTACACCGCCGAACTCCTGGCCGCCGTCCCCCGTCCGGACGAGGCCCGGCCCACCACCCGGAGCACCGCGTGACCACCTCTCCAGACCCGCACCGCCGCGACCCGTACGCCGGCTTCCCCGGCACCGTCGGGCGCACCTTCCGCGAGTCCACCCCCGCCTGGCCCGCCCGCGTCCGCCCGCGCGAGGGCGCGCCGAACATCGTCGTCGTCCTCATCGACGACATGGGCTACAGCGACATCGGCCCGTTCGGCGCCGAGATCCCCACCCCCACGCTCGACCGGCTCGCCGCCACCGGCGTCAAACTCGCCAGCTACCACACCATGCCGCTCTGCTCGCCCGCCCGCGCGGCCCTGCTCACCGGCCTCAACCCGCACCGCGTTGGCTACTCCTTCGTCGCCAACGCCGACCCCGGCTTCCCCGGCTACGGCATGGAGGTCGCCGGCGACATCCCCACCCTCGCCGAACTCCTGCACGACGCCGGCTACGCCACCTACGCCGTCGGCAAGTGGCACCTGACCCGCGACTCCGCCTCCAGCGCCGCCGACGACCGTGCCAACTGGCCGCTGCAGAAGGGCTTCGACCAGTACTACGGCGTCCTCGAAGGCCTCACCAGCCTGTTCCACCCGCACCAACTCGTGCGCGACAACAGCCCGTTGGACATCGACGAGTTCCCCGACGGCTACTACTACACCGACGACGTCACCGACCAGGCCATCGCGATGGTCAAGTCCTTGCGCGCCCACGACGAGGACAAGCCCTTCTTCCTCTACCTGGCCCACAACGCCGTCCACGGCCCGCTCCAGGCCAAGCCCGAGGACCTCGCCCGCCACAAGGGCCACTACGACGGCGGCTGGGACGAACTGCGCGCCGCCCGCTTCGCCCGCCAGCTCGCCGCCGGCCACTTCCCGCCCGGCACCGAACTGCCCGACCGCAACTCCGAGGCCGGGTACGACGTCGGCCCCTGGGACGAGCTCACCGACGTCCAGAAGAAGCTGTACGCCCGCTACATGGAGGTGTACGCGGCGATGGTCGACAACGTCGACCAGAACCTCGGCCGGCTCACCGACACCCTGGCCGCCCTCGGCGAACTCGACAACACCATCATCGTGTTCACCAGCGACAACGGCGGCACCGGCGAGGGCGGCCCGGAGGGCACCCGCAGCTACTTCAGCCGGTTCGTCCACCACCCGGACCTCCCCGACGACTGGAACCCGGACGTCGAGCAGGAGATCGAGCTGATCGGCGGCCCGCAGAGCCTCGTCCACTACCCGCGCGGCTGGGGCATGGCCTCCAACACCCCGTTCCGCTTCTACAAGGGCCAGACGTACGCGGGCGGCGTCCGCGTCCCGTTCGTCCTCTCCTGGCCCGCCGGCCTCCCCCGCACCGAGGGCGACACCGGCGTCCGCACGCAGTACCAGTACGTGACCGACATCCTGCCGACGCTGCTCGAACTCGCAGCCGTAGACCGGCCATCGACCCGAAGCCACCAACCAGTGCAGTCCCTGGACGGCATCAGCTTCACCTCCGTCCTGCGCGACAGCGGCGCCGCCAGTACGCACTCCGAGCAGTACTGCGAGATGACCGGCAACCGCAGCTACTACCGCGACGGCTGGAAGCTCGTGACGCTGCACCGCCCCGGCACGCCGTACGACGACGGCGAGTGGGCCCTGTACGACCTGCGCACCGACCCGACCGAGATCCACGACGTCGCCGCCGAACACCCCGCCCTGGTCAAGGAGTTGTCGGAGACCTGGGAGGCCGCCGCCTGGCGCAACGGCGTCTTCCCGCTCGCCGACGGCAGCGGGGCCCTCGCCCTGCGCGGGCCCGAGGCCGAACGCCTGCGGCGCCCGGTCACGCTGCTGCCCGGCACCCCCGAGCTGGAACGCTACCGCTCCTCCCGGCTGATCTCCTTCCGCTCCTTCACGATCGAGGTCGCCCTCGACGACCACCGGGACGGCGACCAGGGCGTGCTCGTCTCCCACGGCGACCAGGGCGGCGGCTACAGCCTCTACGTCGAGGACGGCCGCCTCCGCTTCGCCTACAACCAGTACGGCGAGCTGCACGAGACCGACGCCGGACCGCTCCCGGCCGGCAGCCGGCTCGTCACCGTCGCGGCCGAGGCCGTCGCCGACCTCAAGTGGCTGTTCCGCCTGCACGTCGACGGCGCGGAGACCGGCCGGCTCGGGCCCGTCCACCAACTCATCGGCATGGCACCGTTCCAGGGCATCAGCGTCGGCGTCGACCGCAAGTCCCCGGTCTCCTGGCCCGTCCACGAACGCCACCGCTCCTTCCGCTACACCGGCGCCCTCCACTCGGTGACCTACGTGCCCGGCGACCCGGCACCGTACGACCCGGAAACCGTCGCCCGGGCACTGCAAGCGGCGGCAGCCGCCTTCGAATAGCCGCCAAGATCGCCAAGTCCCGGTTCCCACGGGCCCCGCCGCGTTAGGCTCGACAGGACGCGGCGGGGCCCGCGCGACCGACCCAGGGGAGGACGCATTGATCGGGGACCTGCTGCCGGACGTCGTGGCGGCCGAAGTCGCTTACAACGACCCGCCGGAGGCCCGACTCGAACCCGCCGAGGCCGCCGTCATCGCCAAGGCCGTCGACAAGCGCCGCCGCGAGTTCACCACCGCCCGCCACTGCGCCCGCGCCGCGCTCGCCCGCCTCGGCGTCGCCTACCGCCCCATCATCCCCGGCCACCTGGGCGCGCCGAGCTGGCCGGACGGCGTCGTCGGCAGCCTCACCCACTGCGACGGGTTCCGCGCCGCCGTCGTCGCCCGCGCCACCGACCTCGCCTCCGTCGGCATCGACGCCGAACCCGCGCTGCCGCTCCCGGACGACGTACTGGAGATCATCTCCCTCCCCGACGAGCAGAAGCGGATCGCCTCGCTGCTGCTGCTGCGCCCCGACATCCCGTGGGACCGCATCCTGTTCAGCGCCAAGGAGTCCGTCTACAAGGCGTGGTTCCCGCTGACCGGCAAGTTCCTGGACACCAGCGAGGCCGACCTCGTCCTCTCCCCCGACGGCACCTTCACAGCCCGTCTCCTGGTCCCCGGCCCGATCGTCGGCACCCGCCGCATAGACGGCTTCGAGGGCCGCTGGTCAGTCCGCGACGGCCTCCTGGCCACGGCCATCGCCGTCACCCCGTAACCGATCCCCATGCCCGAACCACCCCGCACCAACGCACCCACCCCAACCACCCCCCTCCCCCCAAACCCTCCCCAGCGAGAGGGTGCGCTGCGGGAGGGGGTGGCGGAGGGGGTGGCCGCGGAGAGGGGCGTGACGGGTGATTTTCAGACTGCCAACGATCCAAGCCCCCCACCCACAGA
>NZ_JBHVOL010000046.1:11293-18747 GCF_042887925.1 Kitasatospora sp. NPDC057904 | reverse complement strand
AAAACACCACACTCACAAGCTCGTTGACCTCATGCACACCATGCCAACGACAACCGTCACCCTTCGTTACCACCGAATACGGGCCAGAGCCGTTCAATGGACAGACCCGGCTTTCCTCGTGTTACTGACTTCGGCTCGTCAGGGTGAACCTTCGCGAAGTCCCTGATGAGTCTGGAGCCGTGGCTGTATCCGGTGGTGTGTGAGATATGCGGATGGGGGCGGGCTGACCGTCGCGGGACGGGCGCGCCGGGAAGTGGTACGGATCCAGGCGGCCGAGCTGTTCGAGCAGAGGGTCAAGCCGCCGGAGGTCGCGCGACGGTTGCGGGTGAGCCCGAAGTCGGCCTACCAGTGGCACCAGTTGTGGCGGGAGGGCGGGGTCGCGGCACTGGCCTCCCGCGGCCCGAGCGGATCGCGGTGCCGTCTATCCGCGAGCTGCCTGGAGAAACTGGCGCGTACCTGGATCAGGGCCCAGCCGCACACGGCTGGATCGAGGACCAGGTGTGGACCGCGGTGAGGGTGGCCACGCTGATCGGCCGGAAGTTCCACGTCTCCTACAGCATCTCGGGCGCCACGAGGCTGATGCACCGGCTCGGCTTCAGCCCGCAGGTCCCCGCGCGGCGGGTGGCCGAACGTGACGAGCAGGCCGTTGCCGCATGGAAGGAGGCGACCTGAGCGGAGGTAAAAGCGCTCGGGCGGCCTGCGGGGGCTACATCTGCTTCGAGGACGAGGCAGGCTTCACCCGTCGTCTGCCCAAAGGACTTACCTGGGGCCGGCGAGGCCGCACGCCGGTCGTGACCGTCAGCGGCAGACGCTCGGGACGCCTGTCCGTGGCCGGGATGATCGCCATGCGGCCCGGCTACCGTACCCGGCTGTGCCACCGCCTGCGCACCCACCCCGCGGGCAGAGGCAAGCGCCGCAGCATGGGCGAGCGCGACTTCATCGCACTGATCGACGGCGTCCACCAACTGGTCAAGGCGCCCATCGTGCTGGTCTGGGACCGCCTGAACACCCACATCTCACACGCCATGCGCGAGTTGATCGCCCAGCGTGCCTGGCTGACGGTGTTCCTCCTACCCGCCTACTCGCCCGACCTCAACCCCGTGGAATGGGTCTGGGCACACGTCAAGCGCAGCCTGGCCAACCTCGCCGTCATGGCCCGCGACCGACTCGAGGCCCTCGTCCGCAACCGGCTCAAACGCCTGCAGTACCGGCCTGACACCCTCGACGGCTTCATAGCCGGCACCGGCCTGATCCTCGACGCACCCGCGCCACCCTGACAAGCCGAAGTCAGTAGGCGCGGGCGGCCTGCTGGCCGCGGGCATTGCCGCTGGAGTGGACCAGGATCCTGCGCAGGGTGTGCACCGGGTCGCTCTTGCGCCGCCCGGGCAGGGCATGGGTGTCTTCCAACACGCGGTAGATCTCACGCCGGTCGGTGGGTTTGCCGCGTCCCGGTCCGGGACGTAGGCCACGACCTGCGCATCTTCGAGGTTCAAGGCGGTATAGACCTCGTCGGGGACCTTCGCGGCCGGGGCGGGGGCGATGAAGACGACCTTCGCGTCCAGCAGGGCGGTGACGTTGGAGTGGGACACGAGTTTGGAGTCGGCGATCAGCAGGAAGTCCCTGCGGTCGGCCATCTGGTGGTTCAGCAGCCAGAGTTCCATCGTGGGACTCCTGAGGTGGCCGTTGTCGTGTCAGCGGGGCAGGCGCTGCGGACGGTGCGCCAGAGAACGGGTGAGGCGGAGCCCGCCGCGAGACCCGTCGGCCTGTTGAGACCGGTCGGGCGCGTCCGCCCGCGGTGTGTGGTTCGGCCGACCACGGCATTTGTTGCACACGGCGAACGTACACGGGGCGCCGCCGGGCCGCCGCGCCTGATGCTCTGTCCGGAGCGGAGGACCCGGGGAAGGGAGACACAGGAGGAGGGGCGGCTTTGATCAGATGACCATCCACCTCCCCGTTTGCGCGGCCCGCCGCTGCCGGGGCTTCACCTGGCGGGTCGCGGCCAGGGGTTCGGGCGGCAGGTGGTGAGGCTGTGGAGCGGGTAGCCGGCGTGGAGCCTGTTGCGGGCGCCCAGGCCGCTGTGCACCTTCGGCGGGAGCGGGGAGTGGAATCCTCGCGGCGGTGCGGCAGGAAGCGTGCGCCCCAGTGGAACCTCCGGCGCAGCTTCCAGCAGACGGGCTCCGGGGTGTCCGCTGCAGATGGCCTCGGCCTATCCGCGCCGGCGGCGCATGCCGTGCCGTGGGCGACTCGCAGAACGTGCCCTCGACGCCGGCTTGGGCCGCCCAGCGCTTGTGTCGGGCCGGTCCTGCTGCATCGCGCGGTTTAGCGGCTGGAGGACGGCGAGGAACGGTTCTGGAACAACCGGACACACAGGACGAGATTGCCAGCTTTCACGCCATCATTCGGACGGTCTGCGGGGCAGCCGGTCACTACTTGGAGTGATGGGACCTTCGGCCTTTTGCCGCCGTTGGCTTGATGCAAGACGCTTGGGGGCATGAGAGCCCGCGACGTACTGATCGTGATGTTCGAGGGTGTCGTGGGCCTGGACGTCGCCGGCCCCCTGGAAGTGTTCACCGGCGCCAACGGCTACGCCACCCGGAGCCCGAACGCCTCACCCGACGGTCCCGTCTACCGGGTGCGCACCGCTAGTCCGGGCGGCGTTCCGGTACGCACAACCGGCGGGCTCCGGATCCACCCGGACACGGCCTTGGAGAACGCGCCGCCGCCGCACACCCTCGTCGTCCCAGGGCCGAGCATGGCTGCACTGGGCAACCTCGATCGGGACGTCGTTCAGTGGCTGCGCCTCCACGCAGGGGAGGCCCGCCGGATCACCTCGATCTGCTCGGGCGCATTCCTACTTGCCGAGGCCGGGCTGCTGCACGGCCGCACGGCCACGACTCACTGGGCCGTGGCCGAGGCCCTGTCCGCCGCTTACCCCGGTGTCACGGTCGACCCGACGCCCGTCTTCGTCCGGGACGGCAAAGTCTCCACCTCAGCCGGGGTCACCAGCGGCATCGACCTTGCCCTCGCCTTGGTCGAGGAGGACATCGGACCGGACGCTGCCCACGTCGTCGCGCGTTACCTGGTGGTCTTCCTGCGTCGTCAGTCCAATCAGCGCCAGCTCTCCACGCAGATGAAGGCGCAGGCCGCACACCGCACGTCCCTGCGCGACATCCAGCAATGGATCGCAGACCACCCCGACGCAGACCTCTCCGTCGAGGCGCTCGCCCGCCGGACAAGTTTGTCCCCACGCCATTTCACCCGGGCCTTCACCGAACAGACCGGAGTCTCCCCGGGCCGTTACGTCACGCAGACCCGCCTGGAGACCGCGCGGCGCCTCCTCGAGGACACGGAGGACGACATGGAACGTGTGGCGCGGGCAGCCGGCTACCACAGCTACGAGGCGATGCGACGCTCCTTCCAACGTGCCCTGGGCCTGGCACCCCAGCAGTACCGCCGACAGTCTTGACACGTACTCACCCCGGACGACGAAGGGAAACCGCCATGTCGAGAGGACCGGGCCTGGTAGGCATGCCCATGGACGACTGGAAGATCCGCACCCCGAGAGGGAAGGAGTACGCCTTCGACACCGCGGAGGAGGCGCGCGCCGCGCTCCCCGAGCACCACCATGGCAGCACCCTATGGATGCGCCGGGCTTACTGCGGACTCGCGAACACGACGACCGTGTCCCCGTGTGGCTGGCAGAAAGTCACCTGACGTCGTGGGCCCACGTCGGGGCCGGAGGGAGCGACCGTGACCCGCCTCCTGATCGCCGGCGACGAGTCACTCGTCCGCGGAAACCCCGGAAACGACCGGCACGTTCCAGCCGCACATGGATTTGGTGGCCCGGGCACAAGGCTGGCAGCGGGCCGTCGGCCTGAGCTGTGAACTGAGGGCGGACGTCGCCGTGTTGGACATGCCGCTTTCGTAGCGGTCCAGCGGCCCTACTTTCGGTGCAGCGTCACCCCGAGGCCCAGGCACTGTGGAGGCACGCCCTGCAGGTCTTGGAACTCGCCGTAGTTTAAGGTTCGATTTGTGTGACGGGGCGGGCGGCTCCCGTGCCCTCCCCGCGCAGTCGACGACGGCGCACGGACTCCTGGCGCATCCCGACCGGCTGGTAACCGACTCAACTTATATTTCCCCGAAGAGGCGACGATGCCGCCAAAGTTTACCGATATGTCTGCCAAGGCTCCTCAAGTTCCCTATGGCTCGGCGACAAGCTGCCCGCGGCGCATCGCGACGACCCCGGCGGTACCTGTCTTGTACTGGCCCGATCAAGCACCAGAGGTAAGACGTTATCGAGCTCGCGGTATCCCACGGCTTCTCGTTATCGGGCCTGATGCATTGCCGCCGTCGTCTGTCGACCCGCTGGAGGACTGGATACGGGTTCCGTGGGACGACGGCGAGCTTCGTATTCGGTGCGCGACCTTGCGCGCCAGAGCTCTGGCCGGCCTGCCGCTGGTCGACCGCGCCGGCATCGTCTACTTCAGGGGAAGGCAGCTCCCGCTGTCCGGCGGCGAGGCCGGTCTGCTGCGGCTGCTACTCGCCTCGTTCCAGTCCGTGGTGACCCGGGCAGAAATCACCGCGCACCTCTGGCCGGGCAATGAACAATGCCGTCGGAACGCCCTGGACATACGGGTGCTTCGAACGCGGCGACGGGTGGCACCTATGGGAATCCTGATCAAGACGGTGCGAGACAAGGGTTACCTGTTGGAGCTGAGTACAGGCATACCGCACCACTTCGCCCAATCCGTGGCGCCAGGAGCTCGACTCTGAAACGTGACGTATGCGGACCAGCACGATTGTGTGCAGTGCGCGGTTGGCCTGGCGGTCTCCACCACGGTCGAGTCGGTGGCGGTCTGTGCGGTCGGACGAGGCTGGCACGGGTGCGGCAGCGCACAAGCGGGCGAAGGATGCCTCTGAGGCGAGCCTGTCGGGGTTGTCGCTGGCGGTGACCAGCAGCTGCCCGGCGGTCTTGGTACGACACCCGGCACTGCGAGCAGGCCGGGTGCGGTGCGGGTGATCAAGACGCGCAGGTCGGCGTCCGCGTCGGCTATCTCCTCGCTCAGGTGCCGGTAGCGCTTGGCCAGACACTTGAGGGCTGAGCTTGCTCCGCTTTGACGGACACCGTCGGTGTGGCGGTCAGGCCGCCAGGACGGTTTCGTACTCGGCGGGACTGCGGTAGCCGAGGCTGCTGTGCAGCCTGCGTATGTTGTACCAGCCTTCGACCCACTCGAAGATCGCGGTCCGTGCCGCGGCCCGGCTGGGCCAGGGACGCTCGCCGAGCAACTCCCGTTTGAGAGTGGCGAAGAAGGACTCGGCGAGTGCGTTTCCCAGCACTGGTCGGCGGTGGCCCAGCCGACGACGCGGCGGGAGGCGATGTCGATTACGGTGGCCAGGTAGAGCCAGCCCTCGCCGGTGGGGATGTAGGTGATGTCGCCGCACCAGCGCGTATCGAGGCCGGCGGGGTCCGGTTCGAAGTCGTGCAGGACCAGGTTCGGACGGGTGGCGGCCTGCGGGTCGGGGATTGCGGTGCGCTGACGCCGTCTGCGGTGTCGGCCTGCAGCCCGGCCTGGCGCATCAGCCGTGCGATGCGTCGGCGGCCGCACCGCTGGCCGTTGCGCTGGAGGGCGGCACGGACGCGCGGGGCGCCGTAGCTGCCGCGCGAGGCGGCATAGACCTCGGTGATCTTCTCAGTGAGGTCCAGGTCGCGCACCGCGCGGGGACCAGGCACGGCGGTGCGGCGGGCGTAGAAGGCGGCTCGGGAGACCTTCGGCAGCTCACACGCCCGTTTGACGCTGTGGCCTGCCTGCTTCTCCGCCTCGATGAACGGGTGGACCGTCACCGGGTCTCCTGGGCGAAGAAAGCTGTCGCACGCTTGAGAATGTCGACGTCCTCGCGCAGGCGGCGGTTCTCCCGCCGTGCAGCTTCGTCGAAGACCCCGGCCTGCCAGCGATCCAGGCACCGCCGGCAGGCCTGCCCGGATCCGACCCCCAACTCCAGCGGCAGGAGTTGCCATGCGACGTCGTTGTGGAGGACGTACAGGATGCCCTGCGGACGCAGCCGGTCGTCCACCGGCCGTGGCCCCGGCGCCCGCTCGGGCCGGGGCGGCAACAGCGGCTTCACGAGTGCCCACACGTCATCGTCCATGATCCCACGGCCGAGTACTCACACACCGCGTCACACCAGTCACGCCTGACCAGCCCCAACACCCAAGATCCTGTCACGAGTTCCAAGTATTTGTTATCAGGGAACAAATACTCCTTTCCATCCCTAGATTGTGGGCTATAACAGATCCAGGAGCAGGTGAGCCTGGCGTCTCGCGATCCTGTTCATGCCAGTTCATGTTGCTATTGACGAGTTTCTTCACGCTACCTCCAGCGGTCCACTGTCGGTGGTGATACGCCAAGCAGCTCGGCAATGTCCTTGCGTCGACGTCCTTCGCTCGACCATAGCACGATCCGGCCTTGCGTAGCTATATCGGCAGGTATGTCGTGACTGTTCACCAACTGCCACAATGCGGCGGCCTGTTCCACGAAGAGCTCCGTGCCAAGCAACCCTGCCACGCAAGATCAAGTAACGCTGACGGAATCACGAGATAATGGAACCGGCAATACGGTCACGGTACTTCGAATAAGGAGATAATTGCATGACGAACGACATGTGGGGACGGAAAGTGGTGGCGGAACTCGATATCCCGCACGCCAGTGCGGGCAAATATAGCGCGTTCATCGAGTCCATCGTAACGCATGCAGGCAGCCCGATTTATGACACCATTCGACAAGCGCGAGCCACTCGCGCCAGTGAGACACCTGCAACTTTCGCTGTGCGACTCACGAGCGGCGAACGGCGCGTAGATATTCATATCAGGTACGATAATCTGTATCTCGTGGGATACAATCCCGTTGAGGAGCACCCCAGTACTCTCTATCTCCTCGAGGAGCGGGTGCTCCCCCCTTATAGGGGCCTGGATCCAACCATTCTAAGGATGGGCGTCGCATACCAAGACGTGGAACGCATTTCTGGGTATTCACGATCCGATATGGCGTTCAGTCGGGAAGATATGAGTTCTGCAGTTTCGGACCTGCTTGGCCAAAATGACCAAATCCGGGCGCGAGGTGTCCTGAGGTTGGCTCAGATGATTTCGGAGGCCACTCGATTCCGTCAGATTAGAGCAGCCATCACGGAAAACTGGATTGGGCAGGGTCGTCGCCTGCCGGCGAACCTAATCGACATCCAGAATAACTGGAGGGCCATATCGCAGGCATTTCATCGGGCCCTTAATGACGCTGCTCCCCGCCGTCAATCCCTGCCAGTGACTGTATCTGGGATCACCTTTAGTGGACTTCAGTCTTTCGTAGCGATCCTCGCCGTCGCGATGGCGGGCACGGGATCCGGACATTCTCGTCCTCGCCGCTCGCTCCTTGAGGGCCCGGATGGTGAGGACCTGCGGGACG
>NZ_JBHVOL010000046.1:0-11198 GCF_042887925.1 Kitasatospora sp. NPDC057904 | reverse complement strand
GGACGAGGATCCGGATGGTGAGGACCTGCGGGACGAGGATCCGGATGGTGAGGACCTGCGGGACGAGGATCCGGATGGTGAGGACCTGCGGGACGAGGATCCGGATGGTGAGGACCTGCGGGACGAGGGCCCGGAAGGTGAGGACCCGGAAGGGAACGGCTGGTAGCTCGTGCGGAGAAGGGTGCCGGCCCGGTCGGTATTAGACCTCGATGAAGCATGGGGGCTGGTGGCCAACACGTTCCCGGCTGCGGCCAGCCCGGGGCGCACTTCACAGTGCCGGTCTGCCGATCGAGTGGCAAGTCTCTCTTGCTCCGCTTTGACGGACACCGTCGGTGTGGTGGTCAGGCCGCCAGTACGGTCTCCCACTCGGCGGGACTGCGGTAGCCAAGGCTGCTGTGCAGCCTGCGAATGTTGTACCAGGCTTCGATCCACTCGAATATCGCGGTCCGCGCTGCGGCTCGGCTGGGCCAGGGGCGGTCGCCGAGCAACTCTCTTTTGAGTGGCGAAGAAGGACTCGGCGGCGGGGTGCTGCACCAGCAGGCCATCCACGGCCTGGCCCTGGCGCTCCGGCTGATGCCTGGTCAGCTGGAAGCGGTGAACGCCGAGGTCGACCACCGCCGGCACTTGGCCGAGGACCACATCACCGCCGAGTGGAGGCCAGCCGTGATCTGCGCGAGGGTGTTGTGCTTGCGCAGGTGTACCAGTGCGACGAGCCACCGGGGCTATAACAACAAGCTGAGACGCGCGGACGGCATTTGTAGTTCCTGTAACAGGCCGCGATCTCGCGGCTGAACGCGCGCCTGCGATATCTCTCGGCGAGTGACTGTCTGCAAGCCGTGGGCGTCGAATCCATAACGTTCGTCATGGTTCGATCCTTTTCAATTCACGGCCGTGCGGCGGACATCAGCTCCCAGGCCCCGTATCGTCCGTTCGGCTATTTGCTGCATGCCCTGCATGGATCGTCAGATGAGGCCTGTTCATGGCTGCTTTGGCGATTTCTCCGTCAAACTCCCTGGAAGGGGCGAGGATTGATGCTGAAGAACGGTCTGATAGCGACTTCCAGTCGATCGGGGTCCGCTATGCGCGAGAGCGCCCTGCCGCAGGACCGAACCCTGGCTTCGGTGGCATGGCCTGTGGTGGCGACCGCCGGTGCCGCACTGGCCTCCCCCGGGGTGACACGATGACGAAACTCAATTTCACTCAGTTGGTCCAGGAGAAGTCCCTGTGGTGCTGGGCCGCCAGCGGGTTGAGTATCGCTCGATTCCTCGGCAGGGACATGAACGTGAGCCAGTCGGGCTTCATCGGGGCAACTGCGTTGCTGCCTTTGGGCACGCTCGCTGTCCCTAACGAGATCGGATTCCTGAGGGCGGTGCAGCTGAGCTGGAAGAATCTCGGCCTGCTCCCCGGTACCGGTGATGTTGGTCCCCTCGACTTCGATAGCATCAAGGAGGAGATCGATGCAAATCGGCCAATCATCGCGGAGCTGGCCTGGGCCACGGGCGGAGGTCATGACGTCGTCATCTACGGCTACGACGCCGACGAAACCGTCCACTACAGCGACCCGTGGCCGGCGTCCCCGCGCTACCAGTCTCGCTCCTACGATGAATTTGTCTCGAACGAGGAATTTCGCTGGACCGCGTATGTGTACCAGATCGGGCTAGCCTCCGGGGAGGACTCGTGGCAGGGCCGGGGGTTGGGAACGGGGGCGGGGCAGGAGCCCGACTCCGCGCAGGGGTGATGTGGAGTTTGCCCCAGTCGCCCGTGGCCAGGCCGATGGTGGGCCGCCGACCCGGGCCGCAGCCGCCCAGCTGGCCACGACCCATCCGAGCAATCCGTGCCTGGCTCGACCCTTGGCGCGCCCTGCGCCGCTACCGGCAGGCCTGGTCGAACACGTCCCCGTCACCGAACTCCTGGCCATGCTGGCCTCGTTGGCCACCGGCCAGCCCCTTGATCTCTACTCACGGGTTTGCCAAATCACCGGTAACCTGTGAAGCGACTCGTCGCTGCAGCCGCTGAGCTTGAGTCCATGACGTCTGAGTGGTGCTGTCGGAGTGCAGCGTTGCCTGAAGTAGCTGGCTGCCGCCGAGAGAATCAGGCTCCCGTGCTGTCAGGCGCGTGCCCTGGAGAGCAGTCGGTCTGCGTGGATCCGGCTCGCGTATTCCACGAGACCGATCAGAACGTCCTTGCCTGAGCTTCGTAGCCGCGCGTCGCACTGCATGACGGGTATGCCGGCGTCCAGGTCGAGTGCCCGTGCGACGTCGCCCAACTGGAAGTCACGGGAGCCGGGGAATCGGTTGACGGCGACCACGAACGGGATGGCCCGGCGCTCGAAGAAGTCCACGGCGGGGAAGCAGCCACTCAGCCGGCGGGTGTCAGCGAGTACCACGGCGCCCAGAGCCCCTTGCGCCAGTTCGTCCCAGAGGAACCAGAAGCGGTCCTGGCCCGGGGTCCCGAAGAGGTAGACCGACAACCCCTGGTGGATGGTGATCCGGCCGAAGTCCATCGCCACGGTCGTGGTGCTCTTCCGCTCCAGGCCGTCCAGGTTGTCGGTCTCTCGGCCGGCTTCGGTGAGTGACTCTTCTGTGTGTAGGGAACGGACCTCGCTGACCGCCCCCACCAATGTGGTTTTGCCGGCGCCGAAGCCGCCGGCCACGAGGACCTTGAGTGCCAGCCCTGGTGAATCGGAGCGAGCCGGGGGGGAGTGAACAGAGCCGGTGTGAGAAGGATCGGAGCGAGAGAACTCAGAGTGCGCGTAGTCCATCGATGACCTCCTGGAGGACGTGCGGGTCAGCAAGGAATGCAGGAGGCGCGGGCTGGGTGACGCGAATCAACGCGGAGTCCAACAGGTCGCCTAGCAGTACTCGGACCACACCGAGCGGCAGGTCCGTGTCGGCGGCCAGCTCGGCTACTGACAGCGGACGCTGTCGGCACAGCGTGAGCAGCAGGTCGTGCTCCGGCCCGACATTCACGGCGGCCGGGTCGGGAACGTCGCTGACCACCAAGGCGACCAGGTCGAGCCCGCTGCGACTGGGTGTGGTTCTCCCCCCGGTCATCGCATAGGGGCGCACGATCGGTCCCGCTGCAGCGTCGGACCGCGGACGCGGCAACTCCCAGGGGGGCATGATCAACCGCCGACCGCGCCGCGAGGTGCCACGTACATGTGCTCACCGACGCGACGGACCAAACGGGCCATCTCATAGGCGATCAGACCCAGGTCGGTGTCGCCGGCCGTGCACACGGCAAGGCAGGTCCCCTGCCCGGAGGCCACGACGAATACGAAACCGTGCTCCAACTCGGCTATGGTCTGCCGGACTTCGCCGGCCCCGAAATGCCTTCCGGCGCCTTTGGCCAGGCTGTGGAAGGCGGACGCGACGGCGGCCAGGTGTTCACCGTCCTCGCGCCGGACTCCGGTGGATGTCGCCATGGCCAGGCCGTCGGAGGAAAGAATCACGGCGAAACGGGCCTGTGGCGCCCGGGAGACCAACTCGTCGAGCAGCCAGCCCAGTTCTCCGGAGTAGTGGGTCGCGGTGGTCATCGGAACTCTCCCTCGCCGTGGATGGGTCGTTGAGTACGCGGACTCCGCTCCGCCTGGCCCGCTTGTCCGTGCGTCCAGCCCTGCTGGTAGGCGGCCATCGCCGCCCGGGCTTGCTCCGGGCTGGGTCCGGCGGCCTGGGGCGGCGCCATCGGGGGCGGCGTGTGGCGCAGCTGAGGTACGAGGTTCGCCTGCCGTACCCGGAGCGGTAGTTCATCACTGCCACCGGGCAGCACTGGCTGCTCATCAGGCATCTCCATCTCCAGTCGTTCACCGGGCATCACTGGCTGTTGGCCGACCGGCCCGGCGAGTGGGTGTAGACGGGCGCGCGGGGTCGGCTGAGCGCTCGTCCGAGTAAGACCCGTGGCCGGACCGGGCGTGCCGACGGTATCGATCACCAGGGCGTCAGGAAGCAGGATCACCGCGGTGATCCCGCCGTACACCGATGGCTTCAGCGCGACCTGGGCTCCCTGTCGGCCGGCCAGTCGACTGACCACGAACAGCCCGAGCCGGTCGTTGTCCAGCAGGTCGGCCTGTTCAGCGGCCTTGATCCGGCGGTTCGCGTCGGCCAGTGCGTCCGGGCCCAGGCCCAACCCGCGGTCCTCGATTTCGACGACGAAACCATTGCCCACCCGCTCGCCGTGGATCAGCACCTTGGTGTGCGGAGGCGAGAAGGCGGTGGCGTTCTCCACGAGTTCGGCCAGCAGATGGATGAGGTCGGCCACCGCAGACCCGGCCACTGCGACAGGTGCCAGCTGGTGCACCTCGACACGCGTGTAGTCCTCCACCTCGCAGACTGCGGCCCGGACCACGTCCACGAGCGGAACGGGCTCGTGCCAGGCCCGGCCGGGCGCCGCGCCGGAGAGGATGATCAGGCCTTCGGCATGGCGTCGCATTCGAGTCGTGAGATGGTCGAGCCGGAACAGGTCCGCGAGTTCGTCAGGGTTCTCGGCACGGCGCTCCATCGCATCCAGCAGCGACAGCTGACGGTTGACCAGCACCTGGGTGCGCCGTGCGAGGTTGACGAACACGCCGGAGACCCCGGAGAGTACCTCTGCCCGCTGGACTGCGGCTGCGACTGCGGCTCGCTCTGCTGCCGCAGTGATGGCGGCCCGCTGGACAATGGCGAGGGCACGGTGCACCTGGCTGATCTCGCCGTCACCTTCCGCCGGCAGCGGGGCCTCCGTCTCCAGGTCGAGCTCCTCGCCGCTGTGCAATCGCCGGATGGTCTCAGGGAGTTTTCGTCTGGCCAGGTCCAGCGCTGAGCTTCGAAGCTCGTTCAGCTCGGTGACCAGACCACGGCCGATCCGCACGGAGACGATCAGCGAGACGACGACCGCGACCAGGCCGAGCGCCGTCGCGGCACCGGAGACGGTGTACGCCCCGAGGGCGGGTGAGCCGGCTTGCCTGATGGAGGCCGAGCCGGCCGTGGTGTGTACCTGCTGGAGCGCCAGGGAGACCGGGCCGGCGACACCGGCCCACTGACCGGCGCCGCCGGCCCTGATGGCCGCTATGCCGTCGGGAGCCGCGGCGATGGCGTCCTCGTGACGCTGCAACTGCTGGTAGCCGGTGCTGTTGATGACGGTGTGCAGGGCCCGCTGATCAGCCGGCCGCAGATCGTTGGCCGAGGCGCTCAAGAACGCCCTTCGGGTATGTACGGCTCGGCCGAAGTCGCGGAGTTGTTGATCGGTCAGCGTGCCGGCCGCCTGGCCGGCGCGCAGGAGCGCATCCTCCCGAGCCAGTTGTTCCTGGCTGCGGGCCAGTTCGAGCAGTACGCGTGAGTTCGAGGTGACTTGGTTGTCCCACGGCGGCGCGACAGCTCCCAGGACGTCGAGGGCATCCTCGACCGCGGAGGTGTACACGCGGTAGCTCTCGGTCCAGTCGACCTGGCCGGTGGCGATCCGGTCCCGCAATCCGGGTAGTGAGGCGATCGCCTGGTCGAGGGTATCGAGCCGGGTGGCGGCGGCTTCGCCGAGGCCTTCGGCGTCGGCGACGTTGTACTGGTGACCGAAGCGGAGTTCCGCTGCCGCGCCGTTGGTGATCGCGGCGGCTGCCCGCAGCCGGTCCTCCGCAGCCGGCCCGGGTGCGGCCAGCAGCTGGCCTGCGATGTCCCGCTCGGTCTGCAGGCCGGTGACGACCGCGTCGATCGGGTCGAGCAGGCGGTTCTGGATGTCCTTCAGCTGGTGGAGCTCCCAGATGCCGCGTGCCGTGCTGACGGTGGCGAAGGCCCAGAGGGTGAGTACGGAGACCACCGAGATCATCAGCAGGGCGAGAATGCGGGCCCGGATGCTGTGCGGGCGTAGCCGTCGCGGCACCGGGCGGGATGGCCCAGGAACGGGTGTGGCGTGACGAACTCCCATGAGATCACCGTCCCTTCGGGTCGAGGGCGGTTTCTCCCGGACCTTCGCCCGCATGCTGGTACGCGGCGCGTTCGGCCGGTGTGGGCGTGAGGGCGACGAACGCGTAGGTGATCAGGAGGAAGGAGCCGAGGCAGACGGAGAGCGGGAGGACGAACTCCATGGGCCCGGCACCGTCGAGACCGGTCCGGACGGGATGCAGGTCGACGTGGGCCGCGGCCATGCCGGTGTAGTGCATGCAGCTGACGGCGAGGCCCATGACCAGGGCGGCGGCGATGATCGAGGTGTTGCTCCGCACCGTCACAGCCGCCCAGAGGCCGGCCGTCGCAGCCAGGATCGCTATCGCCACAGACAGTGCGACGGCCACCGGGGAGTACTTGAAGGTGCCATGGATGCGAATCGCCGCCATGCCGGTGTAGTGCATGGCGGCCACGCCCAGTCCGGTGCCGAGGCCGCCGAGCAGGATCGCGAGGGCTCGCTGCCGGCCGTATCCGACGGCGTACACGCCCGCGCCGACCACCATGATCGCCACCGCCAGGCTCAGCATAGTGAGCGGGACGTCGTAGCGCAGTTCGGTCCCATCCACCGTGAGGCCGAGGATGGCGACAAAGTGCATGGTCCAGATTCCGGTGCCGATCGCGGCAGCCGCGGTGAGCAACCAGTTCCGGCGCCCGGTGCCGGTCGCGGCCAGTGCTCGTACGGTGCAGTGCAGGCCGATTGCTGCACCAGTCGTGGCGATCAAGTATGAGATTATCGGTGTCAGCCAGCCGAAACTGAAGTCGTTCATGGTGCCCATCGGGCTTCTGGTCCTTTCGGCTTGGGTAAGGGCGGCATTGTTCCTCGGCGCGCCTGTGTGGCGGCCAGGGGTGTCGCGACGTCCTCCAGCCACTCGCGTTCCGGGCGGAGGCTGATCAGCGCAAGCAGCCGGGCGGGGCACGGTCGCATCGGCGAGGGGCGGGTGCGGCTGGCATGTTCGCCGTCCGGTGCGCGGCCGGCGGCAACAGCGCCAGCTGGGATGGACCAGCTGCGAGAGTCGACCAGAGAGCCTGGGGCGGCCACGATGACGGCCCACTAGCCTCCCGTCCTCTCCCGTCCTGCAGCTGGCACTCCAGACTGCCGAGGGGAAGCGGTCAATCGGCGTCCCCTGGTCCACGTCCGTCAACCAGCCGTCCGGCAGCGCCGGACGGGCCTGGTAGAAGGCCTCCGGATGTGGAGAGAATGGGGGTAGTGCGGAGGTCAGCCTCAGGCGGCCATCGAACCAGGTCGGATGGAGCAGGTCTGCGGTTCTGCTGTCGGCCCGCGGAGTGGGCTCTTGGTGCGGAAGACGCTGAAGCTGGCCGTTCGGCTGAATCGCTCTCTGTACCCAGTGTCACCGAAAGCACCTGTTTGAGAAGGGCCCGTTGCTCCGTGGTCGATAATTCGGCGAATCCATTTGAAATCTATCGGTCCATGATCACTGAGTAGATCGGGAATGCCGTGGGCCGGGGTCGCTGTGGAATCCAGAGCTGGCGTGGCTCCAGTAATTTCGCATACTGCAGCATCATTCCATCCGATGATAGCCATGTAGCTTTGCGGCGGGGATTCAATCGCCCCGCATGCCGCCATCCTGACGTGCACCTGATCAGCATGTCAACGGATTCGAAGCTGCGGCAGGTAACATTGGTGAGTATCTGAAAGATTTGAAAGACAGTGCGACGGAAGCGTCGCAAGGCACTCGCGCGTGCTCGCCGGGGATGTGCCCTGCCCGCTGGACGTGCGCCAGTCGGTGCCGTCTGCGCTGGTGGCGACGTCCGGGCCCAGGACCTCGTGCCAGCCCTCGTTGTTGACCCCGACGGTGACCAGGCAGTGGACGTTGACGACCCGGATGTCTTCGCGGACATTCCGGGTGAGCGCCTCGACCCGGGCGAGGGCGTAGGGGTCTTGGTCGAGGGAACGGCCTCGGAACTCGGTGATCATCTCGTCCAAGTGCTGCGCTATCTAAGAGACTTGGGACTTCGAGAGCTGGGTAGCGCGTGTTCTCGGCGAGATTCTCCACCCGTCTGGTCGAGACGCCGAGCAGGTGGCAGGTGGCGACCACTGAGATCGGGGCCTGCTCGGCCCGGCTCCGGCGCTCCAGCAGCTGGCTCGGGAAGTGCGAGCCCGAGCGGACCTGCGGGATCGCCAGGTCGATTGTGCCGACGCGGGTGTCCCAGTCCCGATTGCGGTGCCCGTTACGGGAGTTGGCCAGCTCCTCACCCGGGTGGCCGTACTTGCCTGCGGCGGCCCGGTCGACATCCGCGGACACCATCGCCTCCGTGAAGGTCTTCACTATCGCCCGCCCGAGCTGGACGGCTTGGGCATCGGTACGCCCGGTCGGCGCTGGGCGGTGTTCGTCACGGCGGCTGGCCCAATCGGGCCAGCCCGGCCGCAGGGAAAGGCGGCGCATGCCGCAGCCACTGCCTCGACCGCTGGCGCCCAGCCGGTGTCCCGATGGGAGTCGACGAACGGCCGACATGGACGCGCTCGGCCTCGGCTGGGCTGGTACGGAGGTCGGCACGGCACAGCTCACCATCGGCAGCCAGCGTGTCTACTGTTTCGACGGTGACGGCTGTTTCGTCGGCGACGAGTGGTCGAGATGTTCCGCGGCGGCAGGGCGGTCGCCGCCGGCGCCTGAGCGGTCCCTGGAACGGCGGCGGGGGCCGGGGCCGCCTCCGGCACGACCGGATGGAAGGCGGCCCCGGCCCCCGGCACGGGTGGGCATCGACATTGGCGCCCGTGCGGTGGTGCCGGGGCCCATTCGACAACTTCAACAGCTGTTGAAGTCAACCCCGGGACTCTCCGTCCCGGACCTTCCGTCAGGCCCGCGTGGGCGCCAGCCGGCCCGGCATCTGCCAGCCCTCCGCCAGGCGCGAGGGCGCAAGGCGCCGCCCGTTGCCGAAGAACTCGCACAACTTCATGATCAGCGGGTCCCAGCCGACCGGGTCCACGTAGTGGTCGCTGCCGGGCACCAGCAGCCGCTCGTCACGTGCGCGCGCACCGCCTCCACCTCGACGGCGGTGCACCGCTCGTTGCCCGCCAGCGGCGTGGCCGCCGCCAGCCGACACCCCAGCTGCACCGGGCACTGCGCCGCGCGCGGCGCCCGCACCAGCTTCCCGGGCAGCTCGGTCAGCCCCGCCGCCTCGAACTTGCGCGGCTCGTAGCGGTAGTCCTGCTCCCGCCGGTAGTCGGAGACGACCGGATTGCCGGTCAGCAGCGCCAGCCGGTCGACGGCGTCGACCATCGCGGACGAGGGCAGGTTGAGCACGCGCACTCGCCCTCGCGCCGCAGGTTCGCGGACGTCTGCGCGCTGTTGCCCAGCCCCAGCAGGCACGAGTGGCCCAGCCACCACGCGGACGACATCGGCGCCAGGTTCGCGCTGCCGTCCGCGTTTCGGGAGCCGATCAGCACCACGGGGGTGCCGAAGCGAAGAAGTAGAGGACCTTGAGATCGTTGACTGCTCCCCCGCCTGAAGGCGGGGGATTCCGCCTTCGTCTGGGGGATTTCTGACTCGGGCTGCATGGTCGCCCTGCGGACGCCCATGTCTTATGCCCTCAACGTCAGCCGGGTACGAGCCCAGCCCGGATGAGCATCACGTGTGCGGAGTTCTTGTCCCTGGGGGAGGAGACTCCGCATACGGTGCAGGTGTAGGTGCGCATTCCCAGCGGCAGTGCATGCTTGGCTCTCGTCATGCAGTGCGCGCAGTCCATCGTGGTGTGCGCGGGGTGTACCAGGTGCACGGTACGCCCATGCTTGCGGCCCATCTCGATCAGGGCCCGTTTGGTCGCGCCGATGGCGGCGTCTGCGGCTTTCCTGGCCATGGTGGTCTTGGCGAGGAACTTCGGCCGGAAGTCCTCCACCGCGATCTGATCGTGGTCGCGGACCACGGACTTGGCCCACTTGCGGGCGGTGTCGGTCCGCTGGTCGGCGACCTTCCGGTAGGCCTTGGCGCGCTGCTTCTTCGCGTGCTTGTAGCCCTTGGACCCGGGCCGGCCCTTCTTGGGCTTGCGCCGGGCCATCATCCGGTCGTACCTGGCAAGCCTGGCGGCGGCCTTCTTGCCGTGCTGCGGATGGGGGAGGTCGTGCGGGTCGCTGGTGGTGGTCGCGGTCTCCTCGACCCCCCAGTCGATCCCGATCACCTTGCCAGTGGCGGGAAGAGGCGCGGTGGCGGTGGCGACGACGAACGACGCCCACCAGTGCCCTGCCGCGTCCTGGTACACGCGCACCGACGACGGCGCGGACGGCAGGTCGCGCGACCACGCCACCGTCAGCGCGATTCCGCCCGCGAGGCGCAGGCGGCCGTCCCTGAGGCAGAAGCCGCGCCGGGTGTAGTTCAAACTGGGCAGTGCCTCGCGCTTCTTCTTCGGCTTCGGCATCCCCGCCCGGCGGTGCTGCGGCACCTTCGCCTTGATGTCCTTGAGCGCCTTCGCGCGGGACTTCGCGAAATCCCGGATGATCTGCTGCTGCGGAACCGAAGCGCCTTCACGCAGCCATACCATGGCGGCGCGGGCCTGCGTCAGCATCCTGTCCAGCTGCGCCGGACCGCACGTCACCTTCTCCGCGCCATCCGGCAGGGCCTTGTTCGCGGCGGCGGTCTTGCGGGACTGGTGGACGCACTCGTTCCAGATCCAACGGCACCGGCCCCACTCGGCCTCAAGCAGCGCGAGTGCGGTGGACGACACGCGAAGCCGGTAGGTGTACCGGGCGTGCCCGATCTCCTCCGCCGCCGGCTTCAATGTCGCCATGATGTTGCGATCCGTTTCGCGCTCAGACTTCTCGACGGACTCCATCCACGGCCGACCGTACAAGCCGCCACCGACAAGCGGCCCATCAACTCCGAGATCCTGCACCTGCTTGGGCCCGCGCTCAGCACCGTCACTCCCGAGACACGGTCCGCCTTGACGGTGAAACGGCTATCCTTGCCCCAGCTTTCGGCCGGGGTACCCCCATGGCATCCTCCAGTGCTCGCGGTGACCTTGTGCATGCCCCCGACTCTGCCGCCGCCCCGCCGCGCGCGCTGGCGGGGATCGGACACGGCGCTCGGGAGCCGCTAGAAGGCTGATGAAGATCTTGGTGTGATCCGGGCTGCCGCTGTCAGGCGGCAGCCCCGATCTGCCAGGTGGTGCCGTTGTGGGTGAGTCCGAGGTTGATCAGGGTTCGTAGGTTGAGGGCGGCGGCGCGGGTGTGGAGCCAGGTGTTGTTCTTGATGGTGCCGCGGTGTCGTAGGCGTCGGTTGCCGTGGGCGACGAGCCAGGCGACGGCGCGTTCGACGGGTGGGCGCCAACGGCGGTAGA
>NZ_JBHVOL010000045.1:0-25100 GCF_042887925.1 Kitasatospora sp. NPDC057904 | reverse complement strand
CCCCCGACGGACACCTCGACTACCTCGGCCGCACCGACGACCAGGTCAAGATCCGCGGCTTCCGCATCGAACTCGGCGAAATCGAAACCGTGTTGGCCCGCCACGAGGGCGTCGCCCGAAGCGCCGTCGTCGTCCGCGAAGACCAGCCCGGCCTCAAGCGCCTCGTCGCCTACATCGTCCCCGCCACCCCCGCCACCCTCGACACCGAAGCCCTCCGCGCCCACCTCGCCGCCGGCCTGCCCGACTACATGGTCCCGTCCGCCTTCGTCACCCTCGACGCCCTCCCCCTGAGCGTCAACGGCAAGCTCGACCGCAAGCAACTCCCGGCCCCCGAGTTCACCGGCACCACTCGGGGACGGCAGCCCGTCGGCAGGGCGGAGGAGGTCCTCTGCGGGATCTTCCGCGACCTGCTGGGCGTGGCCGAGGTGTCCGTCGAGGACGGCTTCTTCGAGCTGGGCGGCGACAGCATCGTCTCCATCCAGCTGGTCAGCCGGGCCCGCAAGGCCGGGCTGGTCCTCACCGCCCGCGACGTCTTCACCCACCGCACCCCGGAGGCCCTGGCCGCGGTCGCCACCACCGCCGCCGTGCTGCCCACCGAGGAGGCGGGCGCCGGGCTCGGGCTCGTGCCGGAGACGCCGATCGTCGGCTGGCTGCGCGAGGTGGACGGCCCGATCGACGGGTTCAACCAGGCGATGCTGGTCCGCACCCCCGCGGCGGCCACCTTCGAGCGCCTGGCGGACGCCCTCCAGGCCGTACTCGACCACCATGACGTGCTGCGCGCCCGGCTGGTCCGCGGCGCCGACGCGTGGAACCTCGACGTCCCCGAGCCGGGCACCGTCCGCGCCGCCGACGTCCTGCGCCGGGCCGAGACCGCCGACCTCGCCGCCGAGGCCCGCGCCGCCCAACTGCGGCTGGCCCCGGACACCGGTGTGATGGTCCAGGCCGTCTGGTTCGAGGACACCGCCCGCCTGCTCGTCATGGCCCACCACCTGGTCGTGGACGGCGTCACCTGGCGCATCGTCCTCCCGGACCTCGCCCACGCGTACGAGGGCACCGCTCTGGAGCCCGTCCCCACGTCCTTCCGCCGCTGGGCGCAGCAGCTCACCGCGCTCGACCGCTCCGCCGAACTCCCGCTCTGGCAGGCCCAGTCGGCCGGCGAGGACGCGCCGCTCGCCGTCCTGGACCCGGCCGTGCACACCGCCGCGACCGCCCGGCACCTGAACCTCACCCTGCCGTCGGACGTCACCGCCGCCCTGCTCACCGACACCGCCGCGCGCTACCGCGCCACCGTCAACGACGTCCTGCTCACCGCGTTCGCGCTCGCCGTGAACGCCTGGCGCCCCGGCCAGGGGACGGGTGTGCTCGTCGACCTGGAGGGCCACGGCCGCGAGAACGTCGTCGAGCACGCCGACACCACGCGCACGGCCGGCTGGTTCACCAGCATGTTCCCCGTCCACCTCGACCCGGGCACGGCCACCGACCCGGCCCGCGCACTCAAGGCCGTCAAGGAGCAACTGCACGCCCTCCCGGACAACGGCATCGGCTACGGCCTGCTGCGCGGTTCCCTGACCGACGCCCCGCGCCCCCAGCTCGGCTTCAACTACCTCGGCCGCTTCACCGCCGCCGGGGAGGACGCCGACTGGGCGCTGTGCACCGACGCCGACCTCGGCGACGGCCGCGACCCCGCCATGCCGCTCGCCCACGCCATCGACCTCAACGCCGCCACCCTCGACACCCCCGAAGGCCCGCAGCTCACCGCCGACTGGTCCTGGCCCGACGGCCTCTTCACCGAGGACCGCGTCCACGAGCTCGCCGAGGCCTGGTTCACCGCCCTGCGCACCCTCGCCGCCACCGACGGCAGCGGCCTCACCCCGTCCGACGTCCGCCCGCTGGTCGAGGTCTCGCAGGAGCAGATCGACCGCCTGGAGGCCGACCACGGCCCCCTCGCCGACCTCCTCCCCCTCTCCCCCCTCCAGCAGGGCCTCTACTTCCACGCCACCTACGACACCGACGGCCAGGACGTCTACACCGTCCAACTCGCCCTCGACATCGAAGGCCCGCTGGACATCCCCGCCCTGCGCGCCGCCGCCACGGCCCTGCTCGCCCGGCACGGCACGCTGCGCGCCGCGTTCCGCCAGGACGGCTTCGAGACGCCGCTCCAGGTGATCCCGGCCGCCGTCGAACTCCCGTGGCGCGAGCTGGACTTCACCGGCCGACCAGCGGACGCCGACGCCTGGACCGCCGAGGACCGGGCCGAGCGCTTCGACCCGGCGCGCGCCCCGCTGATGCGCTTCGCCGTGCTGCGCACCGGCGCCGACCGGCACCGGCTGGTGCTGACCAACCACCACATCCTGCTCGACGGCTGGTCGATGCCCGTCCTGGTCAAGGAGCTGTTCGCGCTCTACCGGGGCGAGGGCGCGGCCCTGCCCCGGGTCACCCCGCACCGCGAGTACCTGGGCTGGCTGGCCGGCCAGGACTGGTCCGTCGCCGAGGACGCCTGGCGGCGGGCGCTGGACGGCCTGGCCGAGCCCACCCTGGTCGCCCCGGCGGACCGGGACGGCGCCGCCGGCACGCCCGACCGCGTCACCGCCGAGCTGCCGGCCGAGCTCACCGCCCGCCTCACGGCGGTGAGCCGGGCCCGCGGCACCACGCTCAACACCCTGCTCCAGGCGGCCTGGGCGCTGGTCGTCGGCCAGCTGACCGGCCGGGCGGACGTGGTCTTCGGCGGCACCGTCTCGGGCCGTCCGCCGCAGGTCGCCGGGATCGAGTCGATGATCGGCCTGTTCATCAACACGCTGCCGGTCCGGGTCGCGCTCGACCCGGCCGAGACGCTCGGCGCCCTGCTGGACCGGCTCCAGGAGCAGCAGGCCGCCCTGCTGGACCACCAGTACCTCGGCCTGACCGACCTCCAGCACGCCACCGGCCTCGGCGAACTCTTCGACACCCTGGTGGTGTTCGAGAACTACCCGCTCGACGCCGACGTGCTGGACTTCGGCCGCGGCCTGCGCGTCACCGGCCTGGCCGGCCACGACGCGACGCACTACCCGCTGATCCTCACCGCCGTGCCCGGCGAGCGGCTCCAGCTGCGCCTGGACCACCGCACCGGCGCGTTCGACGCCGTCGCCGCGACCGCCCTGCTGGAGCGGGTGGCCGGCGTCCTCACCGCCGCCCCCGGCCTGCTGGACGCGCCCGTCGGCCGGATCCCGCTGCTCGCCGCCGAGGAGCGGGAGCGGCTGGTGCACGGGCTGAACGACACCCCGCGCAACCCCGGCGCGGCCGTGCCGGTGATCACCCGGCTCTTCACCGAGCTGGCCGGCTGGGCCCCCGCCGCCGAGGCCGTGGTCGCGGACGGCGGCAGCCTCTCCTACGGCGAACTCGACGCCCGGGCCAACCGCCTGGCGCACAAGCTGCTCGCCGCCGGGGTCCGCCCCGAGGACCGGGTCGCGCTGCTGATGGAGCGCTCGCCCGAGCTGGTCGCCGCGATCCTCGGCGTGCTCAAGGCGGGCGGCGCGTACGTGCCGCTCGACCCGCGCTTCCCGGCCGCCCGGATGCGGCACATCCTGGCCGAGACGGGCGCCGCCGTGCTGATCGCCGACGCGGCGGACGACGCGGCCGGGTACGACCTCGACGAGGACGCGGACCTGACCGTCCTGGAGGCCGCCACCGCGCTCGCCGAGGGCCCCACCCACGACCCCGGCGTGGACGTCCGGCCCGGCCAGCTCGCCTACGTGATGTTCACCTCCGGCTCGACCGGCCTGCCCAAGGGCGTCGGCGTGACCCACCGCGACGTCGTCGCGCTCGCCGAGGACCGCCGCTTCGAGTCCGGCCACGAGCGGGTGCTGCTGCACTCGCCGACCGCCTTCGACGCCTCCACCTACGAGCTGTGGGTGCCGCTGCTCGGCGGCGGCCAGGTCGTCGTCGCCCCGGCCGGGGACCTCGACGCCGTCCGCCTGCGCGAGACCGTCACCCGGCACGGCGTCACCGCGCTGTGGCTGACCGCCGGCCTGTTCCGGCTGATCGCCGAGGACGGCCCCGGCTGCCTGGCCCGGGTCGGCCAGGTGTGGACCGGCGGCGACGTCGTGCCCGCCGCGGCCGTGCGCCGCGTCCTGGCGGCCTGCCCCGGCCTGACCGTGGTCGACGGCTACGGCCCGACCGAGACCACGACCTTCGCCACCACCCACCGGATCGGCTCCGCCGCCGAGGTGCCGGCCGCGGTCCCGATCGGCCGCCCGCTGGACGGCATGCGGGCGTACGTGCTGGACGCCGCCCTGCGGCCGGTCCCGCGCGGCGTCGCGGGCGAGCTGTACCTGGCCGGGGACGGCCTGGCCCGCGGCTACCTGAACCGCCCCGGCCTGACCGCCGAGCGCTTCACCGCCGACCCGCACGGCCCGGCCGGCTCGCGCATGTACCGCACCGGCGACCTCGTGCGCTGGAACGCGGCGGACGCGCTCGACTACCTCGGCCGCACGGACGACCAGGTCAAGGTGCGCGGCTTCCGCATCGAACTCGGCGAGATCGAGGCCGTCCTGGCCCGGCACCCCGCCGTCGCCCAGGCCGCCGCGATGGTCCGCGAGGACGTCCCCGGCGACCAGCGGCTCGTCGCCTACCTGGTGGCCGCGCCCGGCGCCCGGATCGAGCCGGCCGAGCTGCGCGCGCACGCCGCCGACGGCCTGCCCGGCTTCATGGTGCCGTCCGCCTACGTCACCCTGGAGACGCTGCCGTTGACCGGCAACGGCAAGGTGGACCGCCGCGCGCTGCCCGCGCCCGCGCTCACCGCCTCGGCCGGCCGCGCCCCCCGCACCCCGCAGGAGGAGATCCTGGCCGGACTGTTCGCCGGGATCCTCGGACTGCCCGCGGTCTCCGTCGACGACAGCTTCTTCGACCTCGGCGGGCACTCGCTCCTCGCCACCCGCCTGGTCAGCCGGATCCGCCCGGTGTTCGGCGTCGAGCTGGCCGTCCGCACGCTCTTCGAGGCGCCGACCGTCGCCGCGCTCGCCGAGCGGATCGCCGTGGCCGGACACGCCCGCGCCGCGCTCACCGCCCGACCACGGCCGGAGGAGGTCCCGCTCTCCCCCGCCCAGCGCCGGCTCTGGTTCCTCAACCGCTTCGAGGGCGCCACCGCCTCCTACAACCTGCCGCTCGCGCTGCGGCTGGAGGGCGGGCTCGACCGGGCCGCGCTGACCGCCGCGCTCGGCGACGTCACCGACCGGCACGAGAGCCTGCGGACCGTCTTCCCCGAGTTCGACGGCCGCCCCCGCCAGTGGGTGCTGCCCGCCGGCACCACCGCGCTCAGCCTGCCGCTGACCGAACTCACCGACGGCGAGGGCGCGTTGGACGCCGCACTGGCCGGGGCGATCGCCGCGGGCTTCGACCTCACCACCCAGCCCCCGCTGCGCGCCGAGCTGTTCCGGATCTCCGCCACCGAGCACGTGCTGCTCGTCGTGCTGCACCACATCGCCGGCGACGGCTGGTCCCTCGCGCCCTTCGCCCGCGACCTCGGCACCGCCTACGACGCCCGCCGGGCCGGCACCGCCCCCGCGTGGAAGCCGCTGCCCGTCCAGTACGCCGACTACACGCTCTGGCACGCCGAGGTGCTCGGCGACGAGGGCGACGGGGACAGCCCGCTGGCCCGTCAGGTCGAGCACTGGAAGCAGGCCCTCGCCGGGCTGCCCGAGGAGCTCGCGCTGCCCGCCGACCGGCCGCGCCCGGCCGACGTCAGCTACCGCGGCGAGTCCGTCCCGCTGGCGCTGCCGGCCGAGGTGCACGAGCGGATCGCCGCCGTCGCCCGGGCGCACGACGCGAGCGTCTTCATGGTCGTCCAGGCCGCCGTCGCCGCCCTGCTGCACCGGCTCGGCGCCGGGGACGACATCCCGCTCGGCAGCGTCATCGCCGGGCGCACCGACGAGGCGCTCGACGAGCTGGTCGGCTTCTTCGTCAACACCCTGGTGCTGCGCACCGACCTGACCGGCGACCCGACCTTCGCCGAGCTGCTGGCCCGCGTCCGGGAGAGCGACCTCGCCGCCTACGCCCACCAGGACGTGCCGTTCGAGCGCCTGGTCGAGGTGCTCAACCCGGTCCGCTCGCTGGCCCGCCACCCGCTGTTCCAGGTGATGCTGGCCTTCCAGAACAACGCGGCGGCCACCCTCGACCTGGACGGGCTGCGCGCCACCGCGCTGCCGGTGCGGCTGTCGGCGGCCAAGTTCGACCTGCTGTTCTCGCTGGAGGAGACCTTCACCGCCGACGGCGGACCGGCCGGGCTGACCGGTGTCCTGGAGTACTCCGCCGACCTCTTCGACCGGACCACCGCCACGTCCCTCGGCGACCGCCTCGGCCGGCTGCTCGCAGCCGTCACCGCCGACCCGGACCTGCCCGTCGCCGCCGTCGAGGTGCTGACGGACGCCGAGCGCGCCCTGGTCCTGGACGGGTGGAACGACACCGCCCGCCCGGTCGCCGAGACCACCGTGCCGGAGCTGTTCCGCGCACAGGCCGCCCGCACCCCGCAGGCCCCGGCGGTGCTGCACGCCGGCACCGAACTGTCCTACGCCGAACTCGACGCCCGCGCCAACCGGCTGGCCCGGCTGCTGATCGCCGAGGGCGCGGGCCCGGAGCGGTTCGTCGCGCTGACCCTGCCGCGCACCGCCGACCTGGTCGTGGCGCTGCTCGCGGTGCTCAAGTCCGGCGCCGCCTACCTGCCGGTCGACCCCGGCTACCCGGCCGACCGGATCGCCCACATGCTCGACGACGCGCGGCCCGCGCTGGTGCTCACCAGCACCGAAGCGGCCGGCGCGCTGCCCGCGGACGTCCCCGCGCTGCGGCTGGACGACCCGGCCGTGCGCGAGCGGCTCGCCGCCCTCCCGGACGGCGACGTCACCGACGCCGAGCGGCCGCTCCCGCTGGACCCGCGCCACCCCGCGTACGTCATCTACACCTCCGGCTCCACCGGCCGCCCCAAGGGCGTCGTCATCCCGCACCGCAACGTCGCCGACCTCGCCGCCTGGGCGGCCTCCGACATCGGCCCCGAGCGCCTGTCCGACGTCCTCGCCGCGACCTCGCTCAACTTCGACGTGTCCGTCTTCGAGCTGTTCGGCCCGCTGCTGTCCGGCGGCCGGATCGAGCTGGTCCGCGACGTGCTCGCGCTGCTGGACGCACCCGAGGGCCGGCACTACGGACTGGTCAGCGCCGTCCCGTCGGCGCTCGCCCACACCCTCGGCCAGTCCGGCGCCCCGCGCTTCGGCGCCGACCTCGTGGTGCTGGCCGGCGAGGGCCTGGCCGCGCACACCGCGGACGCGATCCGGGCCGCCGTGCCCGGCGCGCGCCTCGCCAACATCTACGGCCCCACCGAGGCCACCGTGTACGCCACCGCCTGGTACGAGGGCGAGGACGGCGCCGGGCGCACCCCGCCGATCGGCCGCCCCCGCCGCAACACCCGGGCGCTCGTCCTGGACGCCGGCCTGCGGCCGGTCCCGGCGGGCGTCGCGGGCGAGCTGTGCCTGGCCGGCGAGGGCCTGGCCCGCGGCTACCTGAACCGCCCCGGCCTGACCGCCGAGCGCTTCGTCGCCGACCCGTACGGCCCGGCCGGCTCCCGGATGTACCGCACCGGCGACCTCGTGCGCCGCAACGCCGACGGCGAGATCGAGTACCTCGGCCGCACCGACTTCCAGGTCAAGGTGCGCGGCTTCCGGATCGAGCTCGGCGAGATCGAGGCCGTGCTCGCCAAGCACCCCGCCGTCGCCCAGGCGGCCGTCCTGGTCCGCGAGGACACCCCCGGGGACCAGCGCATCGTGGCCTACGTCGTCCCGGCGAACGGCGCCGAACCGGAGCCCGCCGAGCTGCGCGCGCGGGCCGCCGCCGCGCTGCCGGAGTACATGGTCCCGTCCGCCTTCGTCCCGCTGGAACGGCTGCCGCTCAACCCGAACGGCAAGCTCGACCGGCGCGCCCTGCCCGCCCCCGACTTCGGGGCCGCGGCCGGGGCCGGGCGGGCCCCGCGCGACGAGCGCGAGGAGCAGCTGGCCGGCCTGTTCGCCGAGGTGCTCGGCGTGCCGCGGGTCTCGATCGACGACGGCTTCTTCGACCTCGGCGGGCACTCGCTGCTCGCCACCCGGGTGGTCAGCCGGGTGCGGACCCTGTTCGGCGTCGAGCTGCCGGTGCGCGCCCTGTTCGAGACCCCGACCGTCGCCGCCCTCGGCGAGCGGATCGGCGCCGCGGGCCGGGCCCGGCAGGCGCTCACCGCCCGGGTGCGCCCGGAGTCGGTGCCGCTGTCCGCCGCGCAGCGCCGGCTGTGGTTCCTCAACCGCTTCGAGCAGCGCACCGGCACCTACAACCTGCCGCTCGCCGTCCGCCTCACCGGCCCGCTCGACGCCGCCGCCCTGGCCGCCGCCCTCGGCGACCTCACCGCGCGGCACGAGAGCCTGCGGACCGTCTTCCCGGACGCCGACGGCCGGCCGCGCCAGCAGGTGCTCCCCGCCGCCGGGGCGCGCCCGGTGCTGCACACCGCGCCGTACGACGCCGCGGCGCTCGCCGCGGCCGCCGCGCTGGACTTCGACCTCGCCGCCGAAGTGCCGCTGCGCGCCCACCTGTTCGCCGTCTCCGCCACCGAACACGTGCTGCTCGTGGTGATCCACCACATCGCCGGCGACGGCTGGTCGATGGCCCCGATCGCCCGCGACCTCGCCGCCGCCTACGCGGCCCGACTGGACGGCCGCGCACCGGAGTTCACCCCGCTGCCGGTCCAGTACGCCGACTACACGCTCTGGCAGGCCGAGGTCCTCGGCGACGAGGCCGACCCGGCGAGCGAACTCGCCCGCCAGACCGGCTACTGGCAGCGCACCCTCGCCCGGCTGCCCGAGGAGCTGGCCCTGCCCGCCGACCGGCCGCGCCCGGCCGAGCAGAGCTTCCGCGGCGACACCGTGCCGCTGCACCTGCCCGCCGACGCGCACGCCGCGCTCACCGCGCTGGCCCGCGAGGCCAACGCGAGCGTCTTCATGGTCGTCCAGGCCGCCCTGGCCGCCCTGCTCGGCCGGCTCGGCGCCGGCGAGGACGTCCCGATCGGCTCGCCGATCGCCGGGCGCACCGACGAGGCCCTGGACGAGCTGGTCGGCTGCTTCGTCAACACCCTGGTGCTGCGCACCGACCTGACCGGCGACCCGACCTTCCGGGAGCTGGTCGGACGGGTCCGGGAGGCCGACCTCGCCGCCTACGCCCACCAGGACGTGCCGTTCGAGCGCCTGGTCGAGCTGCTCAACCCGGAGCGCTCGCTGGCCCGCCACCCACTGTTCCAGGTGATGCTCTCGCTGCAGAACAACGCGGCGGCCGAGCTCGTCCTGCCCGGACTGGCCGTCGAGCCGCACCCGGCCGTGGTGGACGGCGCCAAGTTCGACCTGTCCTTCCAGCTGGCCGAGGAGTTCAGCGCCGACGGCGCGCCGGCCGGCGTCGGCGGCCGGATCGAGTACGCCACCGACCTGTTCGACCGGGACACCGCGGCCGTCCTCGCCGGGCGGTTCGCCCGCGCCGTGACCGCCCTGGTCACCGCGCCGGACCGGGCGCTGTCCGAACTCGACCTGCTCACCGCCGAGGAGCGCCGCCGCGTCCTCGTCGAGTGGAACGACACCGCCCGCGAGGTGCCCGCCACCACGATGCCCGCGCTGTTCGAGGCGCAGGCCGCCCGCACCCCCGGCGCCCCCGCCCTGACGGCCGCCGGCGAGCGGCTGACCTTCGCCGAACTCGACGCCCGCGCCAACCGGCTGGCCCGCCTGCTGGCCGGCCGGGGCATCGGCCCGGAGCGCTTCGTCGCCGTCGCCCTGCCGCGCACCGCCGACCTGGTCGTCGCGCTGCTCGCCGTCATGAAGGCCGGCGCGGCCTACGTCCCCGTCGACCCGGCGCTCCCGGCCGGGCGCATCGCCCAGCTGCTCCAGGACGCCGGCACCGCCGCCGTCATCACCGGCGACGGCGCCCGCGACGCACTGCCCGCCGACCGCGGCGGCGAGCGGATCGACCTCGGCTCCCCGGCGGTCGTCCACGAGCTGCGCGAGCTGGCCGGCACCCCGCTGACCGACGCCGGGCGCACCGCCGCCCTGCGGCCCGCGCACCCGGCGTACGTCATCCACACCTCCGGCTCGACCGGCAAGCCCAAGGGCGTCGTCGTCCCGCACGCGGGCCTCGGCAACCTGTTCCACCACCACTTCACCGAGCTGTACGCGGCGGACATCGCCGCCGCCGGCCGCCCGCTGCGCGCGGCGCTCACCGCCGCCGTGTCCTTCGACGCCTCGCTCGACCCGGTGCTCTGGCTGGTCGCCGGCCACGAACTGCACCTCGTGGACGACGACACCCGGCGCGAGCCGCAGGCCCTGATCGGCTACGTCCGGGAGCACCGGATCGACTTCCTGGAGCTCACCCCGTCCTACGCCGAGCAGCTCGTCGAGCAGGGCCTGGTGCGGGACGCGTCGGCCCGGCCGCGGATCCTCGCCCTCGGCGGCGAGGCCGTGAGCCCGGCCCTGTGGCAGGAGCTCGCCCGCACCCCGGGCGTCACCGGCTACAACCTGTACGGCCCGACCGAGGCCACCGTCGACAGCGCCACCGCGAGCACCGCGGACACCGCGCGGCCGCTGGTGGGCCGCCCGGTGGCGAACGCCCGCGCCCTCGTCCTCGACGAGCGCCTGCGGCCCGTCCCGGCGGGCGTCGCGGGCGAGCTCTACCTCGCGGGCGCCGGACTCGCGCGCGGCTACCTCGGCCGCCCCGACCTCACCGCCGAACGCTTCACCGCCGACCCCTACGGCCCGGCCGGCAGCCGGATGTACCGCACCGGCGACGTCGTGCGCTGGACCGCCGACGGCCGGCTCGACTACCTCGGCCGCACCGACGACCAGGTCAAGATCCGCGGCTTCCGCATCGAACTCGGCGAGATCGAGACGGTCCTGGCCCACTACGAGGGCGCGCTGCGTTCGGCCGTGGTCGTCCGCGAGGACCAGCCCGGCATCAAGCGCCTGGTGGCGTACGTCGTGCCGCGCGGCGGCGCCCTCGACGAGGCCGTGCTGCGCGCCCACCTGGCCGCCGCGCTGCCCGCGTACATGGTCCCGTCCGCCTTCGTCGCGCTCGACGAGCTGCCGCTGACGGTCAACGGCAAGCTCGACCGCCGCGCCCTGCCCGCGCCCGAGTACCGCGGCACCGGCCGCGGACGGCCGCCGCGCACGCCGGGCGAGGAGGTCCTCTGCGGGATCTTCCGCGACCTGCTGGGCGTGGCCGAGGTGTCCGCCGAGGACGGCTTCTTCGAGCTGGGCGGCGACAGCATCGTCTCCATCCAGCTGGTCAGCCGCGCCCGCAAGGCCGGGCTGGTCCTCACCGCCCGCGACGTGTTCCGGCACCGCACCCCGGAGGCGCTGGCCGCCGTCGCCGGCACCGCCGCCGCGCTGCCGGTGGAGGAGCCCGGGGCCGCGTACGGGCTCGTCCCGGAGACGCCGATCGTCGGGTGGCTGCGCGAACTCGGCGGCGCCGTCGACGGGTTCAGCCAGACCATGGTCGTGCGGACGCCCGCCGGCGCCACCTTCGAGCGCCTGGCCGACGCGCTGCAGACGCTCCTGGACCACCATGACGTGCTGCGCGCCCGGCTGGTCCGCGGCGCCGACGCGTGGAACCTCGACGTCCCCGAGCCGGGCACCGTCCGCGCCGCCGACGTCCTGCGCCGCGCCGAGGGCGCCGACCTCGCCGCCGAGGCCCGCGCCGCCCAGCTGCGACTCGACCCGGACGCCGGTGTGATGCTCCAGGCCGTCTGGTCAGAGCAGCAGGGCCGCCTGCTGGTGATGGCGCACCACCTGGTGGTGGACGGCGTTTCGTGGCGCATCCTGCTGCCGGACCTCGCCCACGCCTACGAGGGCACCCCGCTGGAGCCCGTCCCCACGTCCTTCCGCCGCTGGGCCGAGCAGCTCACCGCGCTCGACCGCTCCGCCGAACTCCCGCTCTGGCAGGCCCAGTCGGCCGGCGAGGACGCGCCGCTCGCGGAGCTGGACCCGGCCGTCCACACGGCGGCCACCGTCCGGCACCTGTCGCTGACCCTGCCGTCGGACGTCACCGGCACGCTGCTCACCGACACCGCCGCGCGCTACCGCGCCACCGTCAACGACGTCCTGCTCGCCGGCTTCGCGCTCGCCGTGAACGCCTGGCGCCCCGGCCAGGGGACGGGTGTGCTCGTCGACCTGGAGGGCCACGGCCGCGAGAACGTCGTCGAGCACGCCGACACCACGCGCACGGCCGGCTGGTTCACCAGCATGTTCCCCGTCCGCCTCGACCCGGGCACGGCCACCGACCCGGCCCGCGCGCTCAAGGCCGTCAAGGAGCAACTGCACGCCCTCCCGGACAACGGCATCGGCTACGGCCTGCTGCACGGCGCGCTCGACGACGCGCCCCGTCCGCAGCTCGGCTTCAACTACCTCGGCCGCTTCGCGGCGGGCGAGACGGACGCCGACTGGGCGCTGTGCACGGACATCGCGCTCGGCGACGGCCGCGACCCCGCCATGCCGCTCGCCCACGCCATCGACCTCAACGCCGCCACCCTCGACACCCCCGAAGGCCCGCAGCTCACCGCCGACTGGTCCTGGCCCGACGGCCTCTTCACCGAGGACCGTGTCCGCGAGCTCGCCGAGGCCTGGTTCACCGCCCTGCGCACCCTCGCCGCCACCGACGGCAGCGGCCTGACTCCGTCGGACGTCCGCCCGCTGGTCGAGGTCTCGCAGGAGCAGATCGACCGCCTGGAGGCCGAGCACGGCCCCCTCGCCGACCTCCTCCCCCTCTCCCCCCTCCAGCAGGGCCTCTACTTCCACGCCACCTACGACACCGACGGCCAGGACGTCTACACCGTCCAACTCGCCCTCGACATCGAGGGATCCGTCGACCGGGACGCGCTGCGCTCGGCGCTGCGCACCCTCCTCGCCCGGCACCCGAACCTGCGCGCCGCCTTCCGCCAGGACGGCACCGCCGCGCCGCTCCAGGTGATCCCGGCGGACGTCGAACTCCCGTTGCGCGAGGTGGACTTCACCAACCTGCCCGAGGACGGGCGGGCGGCGGCGGCCGACCGGCTCACCGCCGAGGACCGCACCCGGCGCTTCGACCTCGACCGGCCCCCGCTGATGCGTTTCACCCTCATCAGCACCGCCGCCGACCGGCACCGGCTGGTCGTCAGCCACCACCACCTGCTGCTGGACGGCTGGTCCATGCCGGTCTTCCTCGGCGAGCTGTTCGCCCTCTACGGCACGCGCGGCGACGCCGCCGGGCTCGCCCGGGTGACGCCCTACCGCGACTACCTGGACTGGATCGCCGGCCAGGACCGCACCGCCGCCGAGGCCGCCTGGCGGCAGGTGCTGGACGGGCTGGAGGAGCCGACGCTGCTCGCCGCCCCCGACCCGTCCCGCGCCCCCGTCCTGCCGGTCCGCACCCGGCTGGAACTGCCCGAGGAGCGGACGGCCGCGCTGGCCCGCTTCGCCCGGGAGCGCGGGGTCACCGTCAACACCGTGGTCCAGGCCGCGTGGGCGATGGTGGTGGGCCGCCTGACCGGCCGCGACGACGTGGTCTTCGGCGGGACGGTCTCGGGCCGTCCGCCACAGGTCCCGGGCGTCGAGTCGATGGTCGGCCTGTTCATCAACACCCTGCCGGTGCGCGTGGCGCTCGACCCCGCAGAGCGCTTCGGCGCGCTGCTGGAACGCCTCCAGGACCAGCAGGCCGGGCTCATGGACCACCAGTACCTGCCGCTCGCCGACCTCCAGCGGATCGCCGGGCTCGGTGAACTCTTCGACACCCTCGTGGTGTTCGAGAACTACCCGCTCGACGCCGACGGGCTGCGCACGGCCGCCGGCGGGCTCGGCATCGTGGGCGGCGACAACCACGAGTCCACCCACTACCCGCTGAGCCTCACCGTGAGCCTCGGCCGCTCCCTCGGCCTCGACCTCGCGCACCGGCCCGACCTGCTCCCGCAGGAGCGGGTGGACGGGCTCGCCGCGACCTTCGTCCGCCTGCTCGGCGAGGCCGCCGCGCTCGCGGAGGAGCCGGTCGGGCGGCTGCGGCTGGGCGAACCGGCGGGCGAGGCGCTGGTCCTCGGCGCGTGGGCCGGTTCGACGGAGGCGGCGCCGGTGCTGGAGCCGCTGCTCGGGCGCTTCGCCCGGCAGGTCGCGGCGACGCCGGACGCCACCGCCGTCATCAGCGGCGATGAGCGGCTCAGCTACGCGGAACTCGACTCCCGCTCCAGCCGGTTGGCCCGCCTGCTCGTCGAGCGCGGCGCCGGGGCGGAGGGCTACGTCGCCGTCGCCCTGCCGCGCACCGCGGACCTGCTCGTCGCCCTGCTCGCCGTCCAGAAGTCCGGCGCCGGCTACGTCCCGCTCGACCCCCAGCACCCCGCCGAGCGCCTCGGCTACGTCCTGGAGGACGCCCGGCCCTCGCTCCTGCTCACGACGCGGGAGACCGCCGCCGCCCTCCCGGCGACCGGCACCCCGGTGCTGTTGCTCGACGACGCGGCGGTCTCCGAGCAGCCGGACGGGCCTCTTGAGCTGGTCCACGACGGCCGGACGCCCGCCTACGCGATCTACACCTCGGGCTCCACCGGCCGGCCCAAGGGCGTCGTCATCCCCCGCGCCGCGCTCGACAACTTCCTCACCGACATGTCGGCACGCGTCCCGATGGACGGCACCGACCGGCTCGTCGCGGTCACCACCGTCTCCTTCGACATCGCCGCCCTGGAGCTCTACCTCCCCCTCCTCAACGGCGCCGCCGTCGTCATCGCGAGCAAGGACGAGGTCCTCGACCCCGAAGCCCTCGCCGCCCTCATCACCAAGACCGACGCCACCGTCCTCCAAGCCACCCCCTCCCTCTGGCAGACGCTCACCGCCCAGGTACCGCAGGCGCTTTCCGGCCTGCGCATGCTGGTCGGCGGCGAAGCGGTACCGGGTGCACTCGCCGAGGCGATGGCCTCGGCCGGGCGGTCGGTGCTCAACGTGTACGGCCCGACGGAGACGACCATCTGGTCCACCACCGCCGTCCTGGACGGCACCACGGCCAGCCCCTCCATCGGCCGCCCGATGCTCAACACCCGCGCCTACATCCTCGACTCGGCCCTGCGCCCCGTCCCCGAAGGCACCCCCGGCGAGCTCTACCTCGCCGGCACCGGCCTCGCCCGCGGCTACCTCGGCCGCCCCGCCCTCACCGCCGAACGCTTCACCGCCGACCCCCACGGCACCCCCGGCACCCGCATGTACCGCACCGGCGACCTCGCAAAGTGGGCCCAAGACGGCACCATCGACTACCTCGGCCGCACCGACTTCCAGGTCAAGGTCCGCGGCTTCCGCATCGAACTCGGCGAAATCGAATCCGTCCTCGTCAAACACGACAGCGTCACCCGCGCCGCCGTCGTCGTCCGCGAAGACCGCCCCGGCGTCAAACTGCTGGTCGGCTACGTCGTGCCGGACGGCACCGCCGACCCGGCCGGGCTGCGCGCCCACGTGGCCGCCGAGCTGCCGGACTACATGGTCCCCGCCACGATCGTCCTGCTGGACGCGCTGCCGCTCAACACCAACGGCAAACTCGACCGCAAGGCCCTCCCCGCCCCCGACTTCGCCGACCGCACACCCGGCCGCGCACCCGCCACCGAACGCGAGAAACTCCTCGCCACCCTCTTCGCCGACGTCCTCGGACTACCCGAGGTCGGCGCCGACGACAGCTTCTTCGCCCTCGGCGGCGACAGCATCACCTCCGTCCAACTGGTGGGCCGCGCCCGCCTGGCCGGCCTGGTGCTGACGCCCCGCGAGGTCTTCCGGCACAAGACGGTCGAGGCGCTGGCCGCCGCCCTGCCCGAGTCCCCGGCCGAGCTCGCGCTCGCGCCCGACCCGGAGGGCGCGGACCCGGCGGTCGGCGCGCTCCCGGCCACCCCGATCATCCGCTGGCTGCGCGAACTCGGCGGCCGAATCGACGGGTTCAACCAGTCGGTGCTCGCGCCGGTGCCCGCCGGGCTCACCGCAGACGTGCTGTCGGCCGTGCTCCAGGCCGTCCTGGACCACCACGACGCGCTGCGCGCCCGCCTGGTCCGCGGCCCGTCGGCCTGGACCCTGGAGGTGCCGCCGAAGGGCGCGCCGACGGCCGCCGGCCTGATCCACCGGGTCGACGTCGCCGGCCTCACCGCGGCCGAGGCCGCCGCCCGACTGGACACCGAGGGCCGCGCCGCCCAGGACCGGCTCGACCCGGACGACGGCGTCATGGTCCAGGCGGTCTGGTTCGACGCCGGCCCGCAGGCCCCCGGCCGGCTGCTGCTCGTCCTGCACCACCTGGTGGTCGACGGCGTCTCCTGGCGGATCCTGATGCCGGACCTGATGGCCGCGTACGAGGCCGTCGCGGCCGGCCGGGAGCCCGTCCTGGCGCCGGTGTGGACCTCCTTCCGGGCCTGGGCCCGCGGCCTCGCCCGCGCCGCCCTCACCCCGGAGCGCACCGCCGAACTCCCGGTCTGGACCGCCATGCTGGCCGGCTACCAGGAGCCCCCGCTGGGCACCAGGGCGCTCGACCGCACCCGCGACCTCGCGGCCGGCGCCCGGCAGTACACCGTGACGCTGCCCGCCGACGTCACCGGCCCGCTGCTGTCCACCGTGCCCAGCGTGCTCGGCACCGGCGTCAACGAGGTGCTGCTCACCGCGTTCGCGCTCGCCGTCACCGGCTGGGACCGCGCCCGCGGCCGGGAGCGGTCGGCCGGCGTCCTGCTGGACCTGGAGGGCCACGGCCGCGAGGAACTGCTCGCCGGGGTCCTGCCGGACGCCGACGTCTCGCGGACGGTCGGCTGGTTTACCAGCATGTTCCCGCTGCGGCTCGACCCCGGGGTCGCCGCCGCCGACTGGCCGGAGCTGCTGGCCGGCGGCCCCGCCGCCGGGCGGGCCCTGGCCGCGGTGGCCGGACAGCTCGCCGTCCTGCCCGACAACGGCGCCGGGTACGGGCTGCTGCGCCACCTCAACCCGGAGACGGCGGGCGTGCTCGCCGCCCTCCCCGAGCCGCAGCTCGGCTTCAACTACCTGGGCCGCTTCGGCGCCGGGGACGGCGAGGACGACGGCGACGGCGGCCTCGGCGGCAGCGACGCCGCGATGCCCGCCGGCCACGCCCTGGAGCTCAACTCGCTGGCCCAGGACCGCCCGGACGGCCCGCACCTGGTGGCCTCCTGGAGCTGGCCCGGCGAGCTGTTCGCCGAGGACGAGGTCGCCGCCCTGGCCGCCGCGTGGTTCTCGGCCCTGCGGGCGCTGGTCGCCCACGCCGCGGACCCCTCGGCCGGACCGGTCGAGGCCCTCGCGCCCCGGCCCGCCGCACCGGCTCCCTCGGCTGCACGGCCCGCACCGCTGCTGGATCTCGACCAGGACGAGATCGACGCGTTCGAAGAAGACTTCGAGTTCTGAGTTGGAGAGAAGCGACATGACCAAGGCAGCGACCACGGCAGCGACCACGGCGGCGACGACGGCGGCGACGACGGCGGCGACGATGGCGGCGACGACCAAGGCCAAGCCACGCATCGAGAGCATCCTGCCGCTCTCTCCGCTCCAGCAGGGCCTGCTGTTCCACGCCCGCTACGACACCCAGGGCCCGGACGTCTACACGATGCAGCTCGCGCTGGACATCGAGGGCGAGCTGGACACCGACGCGCTGCGCGGCGCCTGCGCCGCCCTGCTGCGCCGGCACGCCGGCCTGCGGGCCGCGTTCCGGTACCGCAAGAACGGCGAGCCGGTCCAGCTGATCCCGTTCGAGGTCGCCCCGGACTTCACCGTCGTCGACCTCACCGGCCGACCATCCGGCGCGTGGGCGCACGCCGCCGAGGCCGTCGCGGCCGAGGACCGCGCCCGCCGCTTCGACCTCGCCCGCCCGCCGCTGATCCGCTTCACCCTGGTCTCCCAGGGCGCGGACCGGCACCGGTTCCTCGTCACCGTGCACCACATCCTGGTCGACGGCTGGTCCCGGGCGACGGTCATCGGCGAACTCTTCGAGCTGTACGGGCTGCTGCGGCGCGGCTCCGACGAGCGCGCGCTGCCGCCCGTCGCCCCCTACCGCGACTACCTCACCTGGGTGGCCGCCCAGGACCGCGCCACCGCCGAGGCCGCCTGGCGGGAGGTGCTCGGCGGGCTGGAGGAGCCGACGCTGCTCGCCGCCCCCGACCCGTCCCGCGCACCGGTCGTCCCGGTGGCCACCCGGGCGGAGCTGCCGACGGCGCAGACCGCCGCCCTGGTCCGCTGGGCCCGCGAGCGCGGCGTCACCGTCAACACCGTCGTGCAGGCGGCCTGGGCGATCGTCCTCGGGCGGCTCACCGGCCGCGACGACGTGGTCTTCGGCGGGACGGTCTCGGGCCGTCCGCCACAGGTCGCGGGCATCGAGTCGATGGTCGGCCTGTTCATCAACACCCTGCCGGTGCGCGTGGCCCTCGACCCGGCCGAGACCTTCGGCGCCCTGCTGGAGCGCCTCCAGGACCAGCAGGCCGGGCTCATGGACCACCAGTACCTCGGCCTCAGCGACGTGCTGCGCACCGCCGGGCACGGCGAACTTTTCGACACCCTGCTCGTGTTCGAGAACTACCCGGTGGACACCGAGGGCCTGCGCCGCTCGGCGGGCGGCCTCGGCGTCGTCGACGGCCGCAACCACGAGGGCACCCACTACCCGCTGAGCCTCACCGTCGGCCTCGGCGGCACGCTGGCGCTGGACCTCGCGCACCGGCCCGACCTGCTCTCGCAGGAGCGGGTCGACGGGCTCGCCGCTGCGCTGCTGCGCCTGCTCGGCGAGGCGGCTTCGGTGGCCGAACTTCCCGTCGGGCGGCTGCGGTTGTCGGACGGGACCCGAGTGCTCGACGCGTGGGCCGGTTCGGCGCAGGCGGCGCCGGTGCTGGAGCCGCTGCTCGGGCGCTTCGCCCGGCAGGTCGCGGCGACGCCGGACGCCACCGCCGTCATCAGCGGGGACGAGCGGCTCAGCTACGCCGAACTCGACTCCCGCTCCAGCCGGTTGGCCCGCCTGCTCGTCGAGCGCGGCGCCGGGGCGGAGGGCTACGTCGCCGTCGCCCTGCCGCGCACCGCGGACCTGCTCGTCGCGCTGCTCGCCATCCAGAAGTCCGGCGCCGGCTACGTCCCGCTCGACCCCCAGCACCCCGCCGAGCGCCTCGGCTACGTCCTGGAGGACGCCCGGCCCTCGCTCCTGCTCACCACCCGGGCCACGGCGGAGGGCCTGCCCGGCACGCCGACGCTGCTGCTCGACGATGCGGCAGTGCGGGAGCAGCTCACCGCCCAGTCCGCCGAACCGCTCCGGCTTCAGCACGATGGCCGCACCCCCGCCTACGTGATCTACACCTCGGGCTCCACCGGCCGGCCCAAGGGCGTCGTCATCCCCCGCGCCGCGCTCGACAACTTCCTCACCGACATGTCGGCACGGGTGCCGATGGACGGCACCGACCGCCTGATCGCCGTCACCACCGTCTCCTTCGACATCGCCGCCCTGGAGCTCTACCTCCCCCTCCTCAACGGCGCCGCCGTGGTGGTGGCGAGCAAGGACGAGGTCCTCGACCCCGAAGCCCTCGCCGCCCTCATCACCAAGACCGACGCCACCGTCCTCCAAGCCACCCCCTCCCTCTGGCAGAGCCTGACCGCCGACGTCCCGGATGCCCTGGCCGGCCTGCGCATGCTCGTCGGCGGCGAGGCCGTGCCCGGTGCCCTGGCCCAGGCCATGGCCGCCACCGGGCAGTCCGTCCTGAATGTCTACGGGCCCACCGAGACCACCATCTGGTCCACCACCGCCGTCCTGGACGGCACCACGGCCAGCCCCTCCATCGGCCGCCCGATGCTCAACACCCGCGCCTACATCCTCGACTCGGCCCTGCGCCCCGTCCCCGAAGGCACCCCCGGCGAGCTCTACCTCGCCGGCGCCGGCCTCGCCCGCGGCTACCTCGGCCGCCCCGCCCTCACCGCCGAACGCTTCACCGCCGACCCCCACGGCACCCCCGGCACCCGCATGTACCGCACCGGCGACCTCGCCCGCTGGACCCCCGACGGCACCATCGACTACCTCGGCCGCACCGACTTCCAGGTCAAGGTCCGCGGCTTCCGCATCGAACTCGGCGAAATCGAATCCGTCCTCGTCAAACACGACAGCGTCACCCGCGCCGCCGTCGTCCTCCGCGAAGACCGCCCCGGCGTCAAGCTGCTGGTCGGCTACGTCGTCCCCGCCGCAGGGACAACCCCGGACCCGGCCGCCCTGCTGGCCCACATCGCCGCCGACCTGCCCGACTACATGGTCCCCGCCACGATCGTCACCCTCGACGCCCTGCCGCTCAACACCAACGGCAAACTCGACCGCAAGGCCCTCCCCGCCCCCGACTTCGCCGACCGCACACCCGGCCGCGCACCCGCCACCGAACGCGAGAAACTCCTCGCCACCCTCTTCGCCGAAGTCCTCGGACTACCCGAGGTCGGCGCCGACGACGACTTCTTCGCCCTCGGCGGCCACTCGCTCCTCGCCACTCGCCTGATCAGCCGGATCCGCGCCGAGCTCGACGTCGAACTGCCCGTCCGGGCTCTCTTCGAGGCGCCGACCGTGGCCGCCCTCGCCGAGCGGGTCGGCGGCGCCGACCGCGCCCGCCAGGCGCTCACCGCCCGCCCGCGGCCCGCCGCCGTCCCGCTCTCCCCCGCCCAGCGGCGGCTCTGGTTCCTCGGCCGATTCGAGGACGCCGGCGGCACCTACAACCTGCCGATGGCGATCCGCATCTCCGGCGAGCTGCACGTCCCGGCGCTGCGCGCGGCCCTCGCCGACGTCGTCGCCCGGCACGAGAGCCTGCGGACCGTCTTCCCGGACACCGACGGCGACCCCCGCCAGCACGTCCTCGCCCCCGCCGAGGCCGCGCCGGCCGTCCCGGTCGTCGGCGTCACCGAGGAGGAGCTGCCCCGGGCGCTCGCCGCCACCGCCGCCCGGGACTTCGACCTCACCCGCGAGATCCCGCTCCGCGCCCGCCTGTTCGCCCTCGACGGCACCGAGTACGTGCTGCTGCTCGTGATCCACCACATCGCGGCCGACGGCTGGTCGATGGCCCCGCTCGCGCGCGACCTCTCCACCGCCTACCGCGCCCGCCGCGGCGGCACCGCGCCGGACTGGCAGCCGCTGCCCGTCCAGTACGCCGACTACACGCTGTGGCGTCAGGAGGTGCTCGGCGACGAGCACACCGCCGGCGGCGAACTCGCCCGCCAGATCGAGCACTGGCGCACCACCCTGGCCGGCCTCCCCGAAGAACTGGCCCTGCCCACCGACCGCCCCCGCCCGCCCGAGATGACCCACCGCGGCGGCACCGTCGGGCTCACCGTGCCCGCGGACGTCCACCGCGCGCTCGCCGTCCTCGCCCAGGGCCACCGCGCGAGCGTCTTCATGGCCGCCCAGGCCGCGCTCGCCGCCCTGCTCACCCGCCTCGGCGCGGGCGAGGACGTCCCGCTCGGCACCCCGGTGGCCGGCCGCACCGACCAGGCGCTCGACGACCTCGTCGGCTTCTTCGTCAACACCCTCGTGCTGCGCACCGACACCTCCGGCGACCCGACCTTCCGCGAGCTGCTCGACCGCGTCCGCGAGGCCTCGCTGGCCGCCTACGCCCACCAGGACGTCCCGTTCGAGCAGCTCGTCGAGGTGCTCAACCCGGGCCGCTCGCTGGCCCGCCACCCGCTGTTCCAGGTGATGCTCTCCTTCCAGAACACCGCCGAGGCGAGCCTCGACCTGGACGGGCTGCGCACCACGTCCCAGCCGGTCGGCCTGCGGATGTCCAACTTCGACCTGTCCCTCGTGCTCGCCGAGCGCTTCACCGCCGACGGCACGCCGGACGGCCTCGCGGGCGGCGTCGAGTACGCCACCGACCTGTTCGACCGGGAGACCGCCCAGGACCTCGCCGACCGCTTCGTGCGGCTGCTCGCCGCGCTGGTCGCCGACCCGGACCGGCCGCTCTCCGCCCTCGACCTGCTCACCGCGGACGAGCGCCGGCGCGTCCTCGTCGAGTGGAACGACACCGCGAGCGACCACCCCACCGGCACCGTCCCCGGCCTCTTCGAGGCGGCCGCCGCCCGCACCCCCGACGCCACCGCCCTGGTCTTCCGGGACACCGCGCTCACCTTCGCCGAACTCGACGCCTGGGCCAACCGGCTGGCCCGCCGGCTCGTCGCCGACGGCGTCCGGCCCGAGCAGGTCGTCGCCGTGCGGCTGCCGCGCTGCGCCGAGCACGTCGTCGCGCTGCTCGCGGTCATGAAGGCGGGCGCCGTCTACCTGCCGGTCGACCGCGACTACCCGGCCGACCGCATCGCCTACATGACCGACGACGCCCGCCCGGTCGCCGAACTCGCCGACCCCGCCGAGGTGCTGGCCGTCCGGGACGACGCCCGGTGGTCCGCCGCCCCGCTCACCGCCGCCGAGCGCTCCGGCGCCCCGCGCCCCGACAACGCCGCGTACGTCATCTACACCTCCGGCTCCACCGGCCGCCCCAAGGGCGTCACCGTGCAGCACCGCAGCGTCGTCAACCTCTACCACGACCACTTCGAGCGCCTCTACGCCCGCGAGATCGCCTCGACCGGCGGGCGCCGGCTCAAGGCCGCGCTGGCCGCGTCGTTCTCCTTCGACGCCGCGATCGACCCGCTGCTGTGGCTGCTGCGCGGCCACGAACTGCACCTGATCGACGACGAGGCCCGGCACGACCCCGCCGCGCTCGCCGCCTACGCGCGCCGGGTCGGCGGCATCGACCACTTCGACACCACCCCCGGCCACTACCAGCAGCTCCACGAACTCGGCCTCACCACCGACGGATCCGCCCGCCCGCTGGTCGTCGCCCTCGGCGGCGAGGCGCTCGGCGAGGCGCTGCGCGCCGAACTCGCCGGGATCGACGGCGTGGTGACCTACAACCTGTACGGGCCCACCGAGACCACCGTCGACGCCGTCGGCCAGCGGATCACCGACGCCGGCCGGGTGCTGATCGGCCGCCCGCTCGACAACTACCGGGCGTACGTCCTGGACGCGGCCCTGCGCCCGGTCGCCCCCGGCGTGCCCGGCGAGCTGTACCTGGCCGGGGCCGGACTCGCGCGCGGCTACCTCGGCCGCCCCGGCCTCACCGCCGAACGCTTCACCGCCGACCCGTACGGCCCGGCCGGCTCCCGCATGTACCGCACCGGCGACCTCGCCCGCTGGACCCGCGACGGCCGCCTCGACTGCCTCGGCCGGGCCGACGACCAGGTCAAGGTGCGCGGCTTCCGGATCGAGCTCGGCGAGGTCACCGCCGCCATCGAGGCCCACCCCGACGTCGCCGTCGCGGCCGTCGTCGTCCGCGAGGACCGCCCCGGCATCCGCGAGCTGGTCGGCTACGCCGTCCCCGCCGCCGGGCGCGCCGTGCCCGCCGCCGAGGAGCTGCGCCGCGTGCTCGGCGAGCGGCTGCCCGACTACATGGTCCCGGCCGCGATCGTCCCGCTCGACCGCCTCCCGCGCACCGTCAACGGCAAGCTCGACCGCGCCGCCCTGCCCGCCCCCGGCCCGCGCGCCGCCGGCACCGGCCGGGCGCCGCGCACCGCGCAGGAGAAGGCGCTGTGCGCGATCTACGCCGAGGTCCTCGGGCTGGAGAGCGTCTCGATCGACGACGGCTTCTTCGACCTCGGCGGCCACTCGCTGCTCGCCGTGCGGGTCGCCGGCCGGGTCCGCGCCCGGCTCGGCGCCGAACTCCCCGTCCGCGCCCTGTTCGAGGCGCCGACCCCGGCCGCCCTCGCCGAACGCCTCGGCGACGCCGCGAGCACCCGCCCGGCGCTGACCGCCCGGGTGCGGCCCGAGCCCGTGCCGCTGTCCGCCGCCCAGCGGCGGCTCTGGTTCCTCGACCGCTTCGAGGGCCCCGGCGCGACCTACAACCTGCCGATCGCCGTCCGCCTCACCGGGCCGGTCGTCCCGCCGGCTCTTGAGGCGGCCCTCGCCGACGTCACCGCGCGGCACGAGAGCCTGCGGACCGTCTTCCCCGACGCCGACGGGCGGCCGCAGCAGCTGATCCTGCCCGCCGACGCGGCCCGGCCGGAGCTGCTCCGCGCGCCGTACAGCGCCGAGGCGGTCGCGGCGGAGGCCGGGCGCGGCTTCGACCTGGCGCGCGAACTGCCTCTGCGGGCCGGACTGTTCACCGTCTCGGACGAGGAACACGTGCTGCTGGTGGTCGTGCACCACATCGCGGCGGACGGCTGGTCGATGGCGCCGCTGGCCCGCGACCTGTCGGTGGCGTACGCGGCCCGACTGGGCGGCACCGCACCGGAGTTCACGCCGCTGCCGGTCCAGTACGCCGACTACACACTGTGGCAGGCCGAGGTCCTCGGCGACGAGCACGACCCGGCCGGCGAGCTCAACCGGCAGGTCGACTACTGGCGCACGGCACTCGCCGGACTGCCCGAGGAACTCCCGCTGCCCACCGACCGGCCCCGCCCGGCCCGGACGAGCTACCGCGGGGACACCGTCACGTTCATGGTCCCTTCCTCGGTTCATGGTCACCTCGCGGCGCTGGCCAAGGAGACGGGCACCAGCCTCTTCATGGTCGTCCAGGCCGCACTCGCCACGCTGCTGCACCGCCTCGGCGGCGGCGACGACATCCCGCTCGGCAGCGTCATCGCCGGACGGACGGACGAGTCGCTCGACGACCTCGTCGGCTTCTTCGTCAACACGCTCGTCCTGCGCAACGACCTCTCGGGGCGGCCGAGCTTCCGCGAACTGCTGCGCCGCGTACGGGAGACGGACCTCGCGGCGTACGCCAACCAGGACGTGCCGTTCGAGCGCCTCGTCGAGATCCTCAACCCCGAGCGCTCGATGGCCCGGCACCCGCTGTTCCAGGTCATGCTCGCGTTCCAGAACACCGGCGCGGCGACGCTCGACCTCGCGGGGGTGCGGGCGGCGCCGCACGAGGCGACGTTCGACGCGGCCAAGTTCGACCTGACCTTCCAGCTCGCGGAGTCGGAGGAGGGGCTGGCGGGGAGCGTCGAGTACGCCGTCGACCTCTTCGACCGGGCGACGGCGGAGGCGTTGGGCGCGCGGCTCGTCGCGGTGCTGGAGGCCGTCGCGGCGGACCCGTCGGTCCGGGTCGGTGACGTCGA
>NZ_JBHVOL010000044.1:0-30304 GCF_042887925.1 Kitasatospora sp. NPDC057904 | reverse complement strand
CGACATATCCAGCTCCGGTCCACCCTCATCGAGGGATGTCTGACGGGCACCGGCCTGTCACTCACCTCACCGACCCCACCTTGAAAACCTCAGTAGCCGCTGTGTGAGGTCGCCGCCGTAGAAGCTCTCGCCCTCGAGGAGGCCGGAGACGAGGGGCTGTACTGCTCCCAGGAGAACGATGTTCAGTCTGGCCAGTGCCCATCGCGTCCAGATCAGTGCCGCGTGGACAGATGCCTCGGCCACTTCGTCGGTGACGGTGTGGACGACCGCGCGTCCGTGTCCCGTGCCGTACCGGTTGCGTAGTTCGCGCAGTTGGCTCGCCATTCGCCTTGCGGCCTCGGGGACCTGCCGCAGAGGGTCGTTGGCAGCCAGCTCCGGGCCGATAGCATGCTCGACTGTCTTGTGTGCGGATGTCAGTAACTGGAGGTAGTCCGCGTTGTCTCCGCTGGGCTTTCCCGCCGCGGCGAGCGTTACACGGGCAACGGACTCGACCAGTTCCTTGGCGGATCCGACGAGCAGTGGGCGGTCATTGCCGACGGCTGCCCGTCCGAGCCGGTCATAGGCGTCGGTGATGGCGCCCCAGCCTTCCTCTCGTAGCCACTGCGCACGGGGGAGAGGTTCGTCGGTCAGTCTGTGAATCACAGGGCGATCATCTTCCTGTCTGTCGTCGCTGGGGCCCCGTCGCCGAGGACGCCGTCGTGACCGATGTGGCCCGCGTGGCGGTTCAGCCAGTAGCTATTCGATCAAGGGGTGGTGGTGGCGGTGGTGCGGCGTCGGCGGCGGAGGTCGCGTTGGGCTTGGGCGCGGGCGCATTCGCGGGAGCAGTATTTGACGCCGGTGGTGCGGTGCTGGCCGTATTCGGCGCGGCCGCGTTGGCGGACGAAGTCGCGGCCGCAGTTGTCGTTGGCGCAGCGGCGGACGTGGGCTTCCTCTACGAGGTGGTTGTACAACTGGAGGAAGGCCACCGACAGGACGGTGGGGGAGCGGTCGGCCAGGTCTCCCACTCCGATGCTGAACCGGCCCAGCGACCTGTTCAGCATCTGTTCGAGTGCGTGGATGTGGTCATCGATGACGAGCTCGCGCAGGTGCTCGAGGGAATGCGGCCACGGCGTTTCGCTGACCTCGAGGTTCTCTGATTGGCTGTCGGTGAGGGCCTCTTCGGTGATCTCGGGTTCGACCAGGGCTTCAAGACCGCCTTCACGCTGGCAGGCGATCCAGGTGGCAACGGCGTCCTGGGCGGTCTCCAGATAGATCCTGATGACGTCCCTGTGCACGGCGAACGGGTAGGGCTGCTCGTCACTGTCGGCTTCCGGGAGCTTCTGGAGTTCTTCCCAGAGGTCCGGGGTGTCGATGTGGAGGTCTTCCCGGTCGGCACCGAAGAGCGACCCGTAGGACGCGTACAGCGCTGCCGCGCCTTCGAGGTCGTCGGCGCGCAGTTCCATGAGCTCGCGCAGGTAGAAGTCGTCGGGCAGGTGGACCAGTTCGCGGTCGTGGGGGACCGGAGTCCACAGCAGCCAGTCGCCCTTGATCCGCACGTCCTTGATGCGGCGTACGAGCGGGGGGACGGGGATCGCGGTGCCGGGCCAGAGCGTGGGACGAAAACGTGGGTCAACGTATGCCGACATGGCGTCAGCTTAGCGGGTAGCCTCGTAGTACGGAAGCACTGGTTTTGGTGCTACGAACGCGTGTTGAAGGGGAGGGCCGCGTGGCCGACTGGACCCACCGCAAGGCGATCGGGGACCAGCACGAACAGCACGTCATGCACGAACTCGAACGCCGTGGCTGGACGGTCCACCCGTTCGGCCAGGGCACCTATCCGCCAGCGGTCCAGGCCGCGCTGCGCCTGACGGACTCGCCGCTGCGGCAGCTGCCCGACATGATCGCCGCGCGTGGCGCACAGGTGGTGTGCATCGACGCCAAGACCTCGCTGGGAAGTACGGACTCCCATCGTTTCTCCGTCTCCCGCAAGAGCCTGTTGGCGGGGCTGCAGTTCACGGCCATCGGAGTGTCCGTGCCGCTGTACTACGTCTTCGGTGACCTCAGGGTCCTGACCCCGTCGGAGGTGGCGTCCTACAGCGGCTACGGGCATCAACATCCTGGCGGTTCCTACTGCCTGGTGAGCACGTTGCGGGCGCATCGCTTCGATGACGTCTTCGGTGCCGGGGACGGATTGCGGCAGGCGGGCTGACGGCGCCGGATCGCTCGCCCTTCGAGCGGGCGCCGGCCTCTTGTGAAGCGTCTCGGCGCTTCGGTCACTGCGTCTTTACACAGCTCAGCGGTATGGCAGGGACTGAAGCGACTGAATCTGGGGATCGGACGCACAATGGCCCGCGGCCTGCTCTCCAGCGCCGGGAGGGCCGCCGTATGCCGGTGTGCTACGGCTGCCTCTTCGATGTTCACCGGCGCTGCGTACGGCTCGCGGCCTGAGCGCGTCGAGGACGCGCTGGCGGCGCTGCGCCGGAAGCATTCCGATCTGGCTGCACCGCCTGTGCCGCCGGTGGGTCTCCCGCACCTGGGTGATCCGGGCAGCCGCCTCCGTCGGTTCCGACGGAGCCGGGTGCCCGGCTCCGGGCGACACCGGCACCGTGGTGCCGGCACGCGCGGCCGGACTGCTTTGTTCGTAGGCCGGGCCTGCTTGATGTTGGCCAGTGGGCTGAGGCCTTCGAGGCGCTGCGCCGTGCGGCGTGCATGATCCCGACGCTCCGGTTCGGCGAGCCGGACCGCCTTGACGACCTGGACCTGACGGTCGGTGAGGGCTGGCTGCTCGCCTCCTGGGACGACCCGCGGGCCGAGGACGTCCACCAGCTCCTCTACCGGGGCCGGCCGATCGGCTGGACCGCGCCGCTGCCGGACGGACCGTGGGGACAGGCCGGACACATCGCCGCCAAGCACCGCGGCTCCAAGGCCGCCGTGGTCCTGACGGACCCGGCCAGCGGGACCAGTACCCACCGCACGGTCGGCCAGGCCCTGGACGTCCTGCACCGCACGCACACCGAGCAGCTGCGCCCCGAGCGGGCGATGCCCGGCGTGCAGCGCCTGGCCCTCAAGCGCCCGACCGGCTGGAGCGTGCCCTCCGACCGCGGCCTCGGTGACCCCGACCGCGAGGCGCTCGACGACGGCCTGGTCCACCTCACCTGGCCCGACCACCCGGGCGTCCAGGAGCTCCAGCACGGCGGCCAGCCGGTCGGCTGGATCGAGGAGTACGACGTCCAGCGCGGAACCTGGACCGCCCTGATCGACAGCAGCCTCGTCGCCGACGCCGCCAGCGGCGAACCCCTGCGCTGCCCCGGCGCCGAGGGCGCCCTCGCCCTGCTGCGCCTGGCGCTCGACCAGGGCCTCGGGAACGGGTAGCCGGCCGCCGACCGCACGATGCCGAGCACCGCGCTGTCACGGCGGCCCCGGCTGGAGTACAGCTCTCCTTCCCGGGAGCTGCTGGGGGAGCTCGGCTTCGACCTGGCGGTGCTGCCCGACCCGCTGGTGCTCCGCTTGGTCCAGGACCAGGAGACCGAGCGGCCGGGCGAGAGCGTGCCGTTCCGGCGCCGGCACCTGGTCTTCATCGCCCACCTGGCGGTGGCCGTCGCCCTGGTCGAGCAGGATGACCCCGGCCAGGCGCCGGTGGTGTGGCTGCCGGCGGCCGACGCGGCCGGCCTCCACCTGTACCCGGACGTCGGCGCCGTCCTCGGCCAGGCCCTCCGGCCCGACGCGGCCGCGGGCGGCCCGCACCGAGGGGAGGCTGACCGAGCAGCAGACCGCGCTCCCGGACGTGTTCCACCGGCACGTCGAGACCGTTGCCGGATGACCCACCCCGCACCCCGCCGTCCCGGCCCACCCCGGACGGGACGGCGCCCGTTCAAAGGACAGGAGAGGCACTGCACGATGACCGACACCACCGCCCCGACCAGCGCAGCCACAGCGGGTGGAGGCAGTACGACCTTGGTCGCCTGCTTCCCTTGGTTGGCCTGACAATTGCCATTGCCGTATGGCGTTCATGAAGCGCCACTGGCACTCTGAGCAACTAGGCTGCAGAGGACGGTAGTTCAGCCGTGCAGGCACCGGCACGGCTTGAAAGAGGGGGAACATGTCCAAGAAGTTCAGGGCAATGGCCGTGGCTGCTGTGGCGACCGCGACCCTCAGCACGGGAGCGGGGTCGGCGATTGCCGCACCGTCGTCGCACGTACTTACGAACACGTACACGTGGGCGGGTCATGACGCGTGTCTCGGGTGGCTCACTGCGCGTGGCAGCGGCAACGGGTTCCAAGTGCAGGGGCACCTGACAGCTGACCCCGGCTTTCACTGCACGGCCTACCTGGAGGGCGGCCCGTTCAGCGACGGGTACTTCCGTGACTTCGGCAAGATGTACACATACGCGCATGGCAACGGTCATGCCGACTGGACTCGTTGGTACAATGACGGCCACAACTTCAACATCCGCATCGTCGTACGCCTCGACCAGGATGTGGAGTACTCACCGTACGTCTGACGCCCGTCTTGTGATGCCGCTGTATCCAAACGTGAGGCGTCGGGCCTGACCGGGTCAGTGCCAGTCGAGCCCGAGTGCGGTGAGCTGGTCGAGTCGCCCGTTGGTGAGTTTGATATCGGGCCAGTCAGGGGCCGGTCAGGCGGGGACGGTGCTGGCCGAAGCAGGGCGCCGAGGACACCGTGCCCTCCGGCGGCCCGCTGCCTGCCCCGCTCGTCGACGCTGTGGAGGCCTGCGACGTCACCGCGGACCTCGCGGGCCTCGTCGTCAACCCCGACCTGTCAGGGCACCACTGGAAGGACACCGAGGAGTACGCCCAGCTGCGCCGTCTCGGCGTGGTCGACGACTGCGTGGGCCGCCAGATCGAGCAGGCCCGCGGCCGGGCGATCGCCATGCTGGACGACCGCAACGGGCCGTTCGCCGGCGGCTGGCCGACCTGGGTACCGGATCCGTCCTGGCCGCTGCCGACGCTGCCGCCCGGCGCCGGGCTCCGGCCACGTGCAGCACCGGACCGCGCTGCACCTGCTGCACCCTCACCTCGGCGTGCAGCACCGCGCGGGACAACCGCCCCGGCCGCGCTGCAGAACCCCTTGTCCTCGCCCGCCCCGCGCTCGGGTTTCGCCCCGCGCGGGGCGAAACCCGACCCGGGCGCTGACCTCGGCGGCTACCATCCCGGACATGGACAGCGCCCCGCGAGGCGAAACCGCGACCGACGGCGACGACCAAGAGCAGCCCGCCGCGGTGCCGGCCGCCGCCGACCCGGCCCCGCCCGCCGCGCCGGTCGCCCTGCCCCGCCAAAAGGCGGACAATCCGCCGAGCGTCCCGCCGGAGCCCTACCTGCGCGGCCTCGGCCGGTTCGACCTCATCCAGAACATCAGCACGCCGATGCAGCAGCCGGGCTGGGACCTGGCCGGGTGGACCCGGGCCCCTGGCCTGTTCTACGTCCGCAAGGCCGGCCGGGCACTCGCCTGGATCGAACACGGCGCGGCCCGCCTGGACGGCTGGGCCCTGGTGGTCGACGGCCGCTTCGTCGCCGACCCGGCCGACCGGAGCCGCCCCCTGGTCACCAGCACCGCCGAGCTGGCCGTCCTGCTGGTGCGCCAGGCCCTGGAGGAGGGCCTGATCGACGCCGACGCAGCCCCGGCCCTCCGCTGACCGGCCATGCATCTTGTGAGGCGTCTTCTCGGACACCTTGCCAGGCGCCTTGCAGGGTACCTACCCGGGTGTCTTGTGGGCACCCGACGAACTGCTCCGGTACGGTATCGCACCAGGTCAGAGCCCAAGTGGAGCAGGCCGGAAATGCCGACAACCCCTTCTCCTTCCCGGTCTTGGTGGGCGTGGCCGGTTGGTCGGTTCGGGGTTCGCGCCTGCGGCGGGCTGGTGGTCTTTTCGCGTCCGGCGGTGCCGGCCGCGACCTGCGGGGCCGGCCGAAGGCCGTCGACCAGCCGCGCCGGGTTCCACGTAGGCACCACCGCAGGTACCACCGAGGACACCACCGCAGGTACGCCCGCAGGTACCACCGCAGGTACCCCGCCGTCTCCACCCGTCATCGGGCGTTTCCGCAGATCAGAGCCTGTTCTCGGGTCGCCGGAAGGTCAGACAACCCCCTCTGTCTGTCCCTCTGCCCTGGCCGCTCGTGGTGGGTGGGTGCGGTTCTGGGTGACGGTCCGGACGGCGCGCGTCCCTATCCTGCGGGGCTGTTGGTCCTGGTGGCGTCCGGCGAAGGCCGGCCGCCCGGACACCGCGTGGCCGCGACCCGGCCCGCCGCCCTCGGCCCCCAGCCACGCCCGCAGGGCCGCCAGCAGCCACCCTGGGGCACGGCCCTGCCGCCGTCCCGGCCCCACCGACTCCTCCGGACCCGCCACAGCCCGCCCAGCGGCCCGCCGAACAGGCCGCCGACGCCATCGCCGCGCTGCGCCACGTCCGTATCCCGGCCGCCGTCCTGGAGAGCGACCTCCATCTCGCCCAGGCCCTCCTCGAACTCCCCGGTACCGACCCGCTGCGTCTGGAGGCCGCCGAGGGCCCGGCCGCCGTCATCCCGCAGTACCTCCCCGCCCGGCCGCCGGCACGGACACCGCCGCCCGCCCGGCTGCGTACCGCCCCGGCCCCGACGACCACCGGGACCGGCCAGCTGACCGCGCGAAGACAAGCAGGCACCGGCCGGGAACTGTTCAGCCGCCGCAGCCGTCCGAGGTGGTACGTGGACGAGAACGCCACGTTGCAAAGGGAGAGGCATGGTCTTAGCCGGGCTAGACCCGAGAGGCCCGCCGGAGTCGCAGCGCGCGAGGGCGGACCTTCCCACCAGCGCGCCAAGGAAGAACGGCTGCGGAGGCATCCGCAGGGGAGCCGCGTGGGCACCCGGTGCATCCACCGTCACCGGACTGACACCGCACCCCAGTCCCTCTTCCTCGGAAGGCCCAAGATGGAAACTGCCGGATGGGTCACCACCATCGTGGCAGGGATCGCCGGTGGCATCACGGTCCTCGGCTATCTCTTCGACCAGGTTCCGCCCCTGTCGCAGAAGCTCGTGAAGGCGATCCGATCGCTGCGCGCTCTGCGTGATGAACTGAGGCGCACGACGAACGGGTGAACGACGGCCGCGCTGGCTTCGACCAGCGCGGCCCTTCTCCTGCTTCGAACACGAATGCCCCGGAAACCGGGATCGCGCAGCGGCCGTCCGGGCCGTCGCCGCCGCCTGTCCGGCCGCACATGAACCCGGCCTCGACGACCACCGGGACCGGCCGGCTGACGGCGTGAAGACAGGCGTGCCGAAGGCCCGCGCCGAGTACCGTCGAACGGCGCCGCCCGGACGCCCCGGACGACAGCCGGGGACCGGTGGGAATCGCCTCGCGGCACGTTGTTCCGGGCCCGGACAGGCCCGTGGGCGCGCTTCCGATGCCGCTTCCGGTCATCCCACCCCTTGATGGTGCATCACCGCAGGTCAGACCCCTTGTCCAGGCCTCCCAGAAACGCCGACGACCCTTCTGTCGCCTGGCGCGGCTCCCTCAGGGTCTCGCTCCGGGCCACTCCGTTCCTTCGCCCAACCCCCGGGCCGTCCCCCGGCCCCAGGGCGGAGCCCGGTGCTCGCGCCGCGGCCGGGCAGCTCGGCGTTCCGATGGGTGCGGGCGGCCGGGCCGGGCGGGCCAGCGGTGGCCAGGGTGGGCGTGATCGACTTGCGGCGGCCGGGTGGTCCGCTCGCGGCGCCGTCCCGGGGCCTGGCCCCGGGACGGCGCCGGGGCTGAAGAACTCCCGCTCCGTGGCAACGCGGTACGGCAAGCGCGGCCACGTCTTCCTCGGCACCGTCACTGCGGCCGCGCTCGTCATCTGGCTCCGGTCCTGACGAAAGCTGAGACCGGTCACCATCCCGGATCGGCGGGGCGCTGGTGCCCGCATGGCACGAGGCTGCCGTTCCTGTCGACGACCGCGGCGTCGTTGGCCGAGTTCACCCACACCGTGATGCCCTGAGTATGGACAACTACGTTGAACGGTGACTCCTCGGGCTCCAGGTCCGTCACCACAGTGAACTCCTCGCCGGGGCGCATCCAATGGTCAGTTCCCCAGGGCTCCACCCACGGGCAGACCATGCTCTCGGTCTCGTTGCTCACGCTGCTCTTCGACACGCCAGCACCCTGACGAGCACCATGATCGGCCGGACAGTCCTAGCTAGCAGGACGCCCCGCCCCGCGCGCTCATGGACTCGGCAGCCTTCAGCAGGAGTGCGGCGAGCTGGTCCGGAACGGTGACCATGCAGTCGTGCCCGCTACGCAGCTCCCACACCTGCGACGGGCTGCCGTTGGGCTGCGTCGTGGGAACGGCCCGGTGGCGGGCGGCGGCACGCTCGGGCTCGGGCTCGGCGCCGACGCACTCGACGTGCACGCGGGGGATGGCGGCCGCGGCCGGGTTGTCGAGTCGGACCGGCTGTTCGAAGCAGCGCGCCGACTCGTCCGAGAGCATGGTGCGCAGCCAGGCCACGTCCGCTGGGTCGGTCACCCCGAACAGGCCTGTGGCGCCTGCTCCTTCGGGGAGGGGCGGGATGCGCCAGGGTGTGTCGGTGCCGGCGGCGAGGTCGAGGAGCTGCTGGGTCATGGGGAGGACGTCCAGCACGGACTCGCCGTCAGCGGGAACCATCGCGTCGACGAAGACCAAGGCGCCGACGCGTTCTGGAACTTGGTGGGCAACGGCGGATATCACCATGCCGGCGTAGCTGTGCCCGACCAGCACCGTGTCGGTGAGGTTGCCGTCGTGGAGCAGCGCGGTGATGTCGGCGGCGTGGGTGTCCAGGCCCACGTCCGGGCCGAGCAGGTGGGCTCGCTCGCCGTGGCCGGTGAGCGAGGGGGCGAGCACCCGGTGCCCGGATCGGGTCAGCAGGGGCGTGACCCGGTCCCAGACGCGCCCGCTGTGCCAGGCACCGTGGACGAGGACGAAGGTTTTCGTGCGCGGTGTGCTACTCATGGCACAGGACGCTACAAAGCCCTCAGGCACCTCCAGGTACCTGAGGGCCTTGGTACCGTCGACCCATGCCTGAGCATGACTTGGCGCAAGACGTCTTCCTGGCCGACTGCCCGGCCCGGCTCGCGGTGGAGATCATCACCAGCAAGTGGGCGGTCGTCGTCCTGTTCGCGCTCAGCCGGCGGCCGTGCCGGCACGGCGAACTCGTCGGCCTCGTCGGCGGCCTCTCGCGCAAGGTGCTGACCCAGACGCTGCGCAAGCTGCAGGGGTACGGACTGGTGGAGCGCCGTCCGCCCGCGAGCGCGCCGCCATCGCCTTCGCCGTACACCGAGTACGCCTTGACCGGTCTCGGCCTGACCCTCGTCGAGCCGATCGCCGCCTTGACGGACTGGGCGCGGTCGTACGGCGAAGCGGTCGCCGACTTCCAGGAGACGGTGCAGGCGCCCGCGCGGTGACGCCGCGCCACCCCCGCCAACCGCTGAAGGCCCTCTCCTTCGGGTCACGCCAGCCGGTCGCCGCCGATGCACGCACCTGGGCGGCGCCTACCCGCAGCGCCAGCCACTGATGTCACAACCGACGTGATCGGCCGGACAGACCCTGGTCGACCGAGACCGAGTTCCTGCTGCCCGGCGGGCGGCGCAAGGTGCGGCCGGACGGTGTGTAGCGGGCCCCGGGGATCGGGGTGCCGGTGTTGATGGTGGAGGTCGCCTGGCTCCGGCTGGCGTCGCCGCGAAGTTCCTCCGCTACCGCGGGTTGTTTCGCACCAGGGTCCGCGACAACGATCCGGCCCGCTCCGGCCATGAGCTGGCGGACCGGACGGTGTACTGGTGGCGCCGTACCTGGCCTGGCCACACCCGGTCCGGGTGCCCGCCGGTCGCGCTGGCCAGCCGGCAGGAGGCGGTCGCGGACCTGTCGGCGGAGTGCTGGCGTGGCCGGTGGTGCAGGGAGGTCCACGACTACAACGACGACGGCTGGCGTGGGTACGACGACGCCGTGCCCGTCGTCGCGCCACGCTGGAGCTGTTGGCCGAGCACGGGCCGTTCGGCCCGGTGTGGTGGCGCTTCGGCCGCTCGGGCCGGCACTCCCTCATCGAGGCGCTGGAGAACCCGGACAACCGGGCCGCCTACGACCTGCGCCAGGCCGCCCGCGAGGACGAGCAGCACAAGGCCCACCAGGAGCTGATGGACTCCCTGGTCTGCATCGACTGCGGCGGCGTTCCCGAGGAGGAGAGCACCTGGGGGTACGGCCCCGGGGGACAGGTCGAGTGGACCCGCCGCCCCGGCGGCCGCTGCTGGCCCTGCCACCGGGACCGCGAGGAGCGCCTGGAGCGGGAGGCCGAAGAACAGCTGGAGGCCGCCCGTACCGCGAACGCCGCGCTGCGCCCGTGCTGGACGTGCCGGGGGAGGGAGGTCATTGCACCACCTCGATGCACGGGTGCTCCAGGGAGACTGGGCAGTGGTAGAGCTGGAGGACGTTGCTGCGCCCGATGGCTATCCCGAGGTCGAAGTCGAGGCGCCGGTCCTCGACCGGGGCCCAGCTGCCGCCGCCCACGACGTCGGGGTCGATGGTCAGCAACGGCCGCATGACGGCCCGGCACTCCTCGCAGTACGCCGTGTACGGGTCCATGGAGGCACATGGGGCCCAGCCACCGACCTTCCACCCGGGGGCTACCGCCAGCTCGAACTGGTAGTAGGCCCGGCGCTCCTCGGCGTTGCGGTACAGCGGGTCGGTACCGGTCAACTCCCGCTCGCACCAGTCCTTGATGCGCTCCGCGAGGCCGTCCGCCAGCTCCAGCGGGGCCGGGTACTCCGTCACGACCTCGGGGTGCAGTACGCACGGCTCGGGCAGGTACTCGCCGTGCTCGGCGAGCTCGGCGGGCAGAGGCGGCTCGGCCAGCAGCCCACCGGCCGGCGCGGAAGAACGCCACCTCACCTTCGGGGCAGGCGCCCACTGGGGGTCGTGTTCCAGCGGGCACCACAACACCTGCATCACGTCGGCGCCCTCAGGGCACGGCAGCAGCGGTACGTCCCGCGTGTAGAGCTGGGCGACCGGCAGCATCGCGTTCGGCTGCCCGCTCCACGGGTGTCCGGTGAAGGTGGCGTCCAGCGCCGCGTCCTGTTCCGCCGTGCGGCTGGTCGTCTCGTACAGCGCCCGCCGAAGCCGGACGTCGGCGACGGACACCGCGGTCCCGCCGTCGTGTTCCTCCGGGTGCGGCCCCGCGCAGACCGGCCACGGCTCGTCGGCGGGCCACAGCAGCGGTCCGCCGACCGAGCTGTCGTGCACGCCGGGCGTGCCCGGGCGGGGGTGCAGTCGGGTGGCCTGCCGGGCGAGCGGCGCCAACTCCGGGAAGACGGCTGCGATGTCGACCGGGCGCGGCGGCGTGACACGGACCATCGGTGACTCATCCCTCCAGCGGTGAATGGGTGTACGGACCATAGCGCCCACCCCGGACACCATCGCGGCCGGTGTCGGCCCTGCCACCGGGACCGCGAGGAGCGCCTGGAACGGGAGGCCGAAGAGCGGCTGGAGGCCGCCCGTTCCGCGAACGCCGCGTTGCGCCCGTGCTGGACGTGTCGGGGCTCGATCGGCGGCCAGACGGGCTCGAAGCTGGAGCTGACCGAGAAGGCTGGCCCCAACCGGCCGGAGTGCCCGACGTGCGCCCGGGACCGGGAGACGGAGGAGCCTGGGCCCGTTGGTGCTGCCCGCCCCGACCAGGCGCGAGCTGGTGGCCGCGCTGGTGTCCGCGCCGGACGATTCGTGGCGGGAGGACCGCGTGCTCCACGCGAAGCTCTACCCGGGGCGGGTAGTGAACTGGGTTTGTGATCAGCGTGTTTTCTGGTAGCGCACGGGTCAGCTGATTCGGACGCTGTGCCCTCCTGCTGATGAGACGGATTGGCGGGCGGGGACGGTCTGGGCGGGGCCAGTGCAGTCCCTGCTCGCGAAGACGTAGGCGACAGTGCCGGTCCTGTTCTGGACCGACAGAGGGGCGTTGAGCTCCCGGTAGCAGCCGCTTGGGTTGGCGAAGATGCGGCCGTTGAGGACCAGGTCCCCGGAGGCGGCGTGGGCGGGGGCGGTCAGACACAGGGCGGCCGAGGCGAGGGCCGCGAGCACGGCGATCTTCTTCATGGCCGGTGCAACGAGAAGCCCACATCGTTCGTCACGCGCGTAGGGTGCGCCCGCGCCGGGTCGGTTCGGTCGCCGATCTGGCCGAGAAGATGGGGCTGGGCCCGCTGATGCTGCCGGTCCCGACCAAGCGCGAGCTGGTGGCCGCGCTGGTCTCCGCCCCGGACGATCCGTGGTGGGAGGACCGGGTGCTGCACGCGAAGCTCTACCCGGTGAAGGGCCGCAGGGTGTGACCTGTTGGTGTTGGTGGGCGCGAAATGGCCTATTTCGCTGGGTTGTCTGGACCTTTGGTTCTGCCTGTTGGGGGTGTGTGGTGGGTGGTGTGGGTGGCTGGTTTGGTGACTTTGTGTGGTGGTTGGGGGTCGGGTAGGCCTACTTGGGGGCCGGTGAGGTGTTGTTGGGGTGTATTCGGGGGTGAATTCCGCCGGGTATTCCACCCGGTTGTTTTGGCGGATTGGTTGCTGGTGATGGTCTGTATTCGGGTCGGAATTGCGGTGGCTGGGGGTTGGTGTTCGGTTTGGTGAGGGTCGGGCTCGGTGTGGTCCGGGCTGGGTGCCGCCGTCCCGGGCCCGCCGTCCGGGTTGTCGGGTGCCGCCGTCGTCGTCCCGCTGCGCCCGGCTCCGGCCTCGCTGCGCCGCCGTCCAGGCTGCGCTGCCGCCCCGCTCCGGCCGGTTGGGTGGCCGTCAGGCCGCTCCGGAGGCCGCTGTGGTGGCCGTGGGCGCCGTCCTGGTGGTGGTCGGCGGGCCGTTGCGTCCCCCTGTCGCGTGGGGGGGTGTCGTGTGCTGTGACGTGGGTGGATGCCCTTGACTCCCTGTGTGTGGTGGGGGCGCGACAGGTGAGTGCGACAGGGGCCGCGGCTGCTGCTGGTGCCGCCGACCGTCGGGTGCGTCGCGTAACCACGGCAGGGCCTGTGCCGTTCGTGAGGCATGGTGAAAAGCGCGATCTTGGTCTTCTGCCTGACAGCTGCTGCCGTGGCCATGGGGGCGGACCCCAGCTCGGCGGTGTCCGGTGTGAATGTCTCCTCCGTGTCCGGGTTTGACGCGATCAGCCAGCAGTGCAGCTGCTACTGGGTTGATGCGACGGAAGTTCGCGAGGGTGCGGGCGGTCTGGCGGTCAGCGAGAAGTCGACGGAGGTGATTCGGTAACGGCTGTGATCGTTTGACACGGGGTGGGGCGGGGTGGCCGGTGGTCGGGTGGTGGGTGCGGGGGTGCAACGCGGGGTCGTGTTGCGGGTCTGACCTGGTGTTATGTTGCTGGGAGTGGGGGTGGGTGGGTGTGTTGCACTTCGTGTTGCGCCGGACTGGGCCGGTCCTCCGGCCTCGGCAGCCCGCCGCCCGCCGCCCGCCCGCGTTGCCCGGTGCCGCGCTCCGCTGCTGGGCCTGGTCGTCGTCCTGGTCGGCCGTCAGGCCGTCTTGCTGCGCCCGGCTCGGCCGCTGCTGGGCCCTGGCCGCCCGTCCAGGCCGCCGTCCTGGCCGTCCCGGCCCCCGGGTTGCTCGGCCGTCTCGGGGCCCGTCCCGGCTGCCTTCCTGGCGCGGTGTTCGGGTTGGTGTCGCTGCTCCGGGAATTGCTCCGTTGACGTCGAGCGGGATTTTCTCGGCGGTCTGGAACGGCGGTCGCCGTGTCGGCGTGGAGGGCCGTAGGCCCCTTTCTGAGGTGCCTGAATGCGATTTCTTGCCGCTGCGCCCTGAAATGGTTTCGGATTGCCGCCTGAAAGGGAGTGGAAGGTAATTCGTATTCCCGTCTGGAGTGCGGCCGGATAGAGTCGGTGTGGACGGTTGCCGCGAGGTTGTCTGTTCGCGTATCGCGCTCGTCCGGGGACCGGTGTGACTGAGCCGTGCGGTGCCCGTTTAAGCGCCTCTGAAAACGCCTCCGGATATGCTTCGGATTCCGGTCCGGAGTCTGTGCTTGGGGGCCGGTCAGGGACCGCCGTGCGGGGCGTCCGTGAGGGCCCGCCACCGGGGGCCGGGGAGGGCCGAGCTGATGATCGGCGTGATGTTTTCAGTGGGTTCGGCGTTGCTGTTCACTTGGGGTTGGGTGGTGATGGTTCCTGGTCAGGGGCGTGTTGTGAGTGGGCAGTGGTGAGGGGCTGCGCTGAGGTCGTGGTGAAGCGTCACGCCGAAGTCCAGTGAAGGACGGACGCCGATCGTTACCACGGCTGCTGGGTCCGGCTGGCGGCGGTGCGGCCCTGGGCAGGGCTCTTGTGGGCGTCGTATATGGGAAGCGGCAGGTCGGCCGGCTCCAGCAGGATGGCATGGTGAACTTCTTCCTCCGTCGTCAGCACCCCGTCCCGCAGCCTTCCCCGGGCACTGCTGCCCTGGAGCGTGTCCGGCTGCTGGTCGCCGGTGAGCGGTCCGCGGACGGAAGCGCGCTGGAGGAGTTGACCGCCGCGCTGTTGGAGGTCGGCGCGACCGGAAGCGCTGAAGACTCGTTCGAGGCGCTGCGCACGCTGACGGAGCGCCCGGCGTTGCTGCTGCGCCTGGACGCTTTCATACGGCGGGAGTGGTGGCACCCGACTCGCCCCACCCCGCGGCCCACCGAAGCCGACCCGGTCGCGCTCGCCCTCGCCGCCTTGCACGCCGACGGCCGCATCCGCGAGCGCGCGGTGCGCCGGATGCTGGACCAGCCGCACCCCGGGACGATGCCGTTCCTCGTGCTGCGCACCAGTGACTGGGTCCGCCAGGTTAGGGACGCGGCGAGCGCGGGCCTGGCCGTGCTGCTCCATGGCGACCCGCTGCTGGCCACCCCGGCGACCGTGCGTACGGCCCTGCTGATCAACCGGCGCCGACGCGGCGCATTCGCCCACGGTCAGCTGCTCGTGCCGTTGCTGACCGGGTCGACCACGGCCCTGGCCGGAACGCTCCTCGCGGCCCCCGAGGCGCCGGTGCGCCGCTTCGCCCTGGACGCCGTCGCCCACCGCCTCGGGATCCGTGACCTCGCGGCCCTCGCCGAGCGCGACCCCGACCGCCAGGTCAGGGCCCGGGCCGCCGAGGCCGCCGCCCGGCAAGCGGTGTGGACCGACCAGACCGAGCTGCTGCGCCGGCTGGCCCGCAGCCGTCACGCCGAGGTGCGCGTCACCGCCCTCACGGGGCTGATGCGCACCGGCTCCCCGCAGAGCGTGGTGGCGTACCTCGACGACCCGTCCGCGCAGGTCCGGGCCTTGGCACGGGAGGCGGCGCGCCGCACCGGCACGGACCCGCTGACGCACTACCAGGCGGCCGTCCGGGCCGACGAGCCGCAGGTCGGGGCGGTCGCGGGGCTCGCCGAGACCGGTGGCCGGGCCGACGTCCCCCTGCTCTCCGCGCTCCTGGACAACCCGGCCCCCCAGGTCCGCGTCCAGGCCCTGCGGGCCCTGCGGAGCCTCGACGTGGTGCCCGTGCCCCGGGTCACGGCGCTGCTGCGGGACGACTCCGCCGCGGTGGTCAAGGAGGCCGCCGCGGCCCTCGTCCCCAGCGCCACCCGGCTGCCCGCCGACCTGCTGTGGGACATGCTCACCGACCCGCAGCGGCCGGCCGTGCGGCGCGCGGGCTACCGGCTGCTGAGCCGGCGCGACCGCCTCACCGCACTGCGCGCCGCCGTCCTCGCGAGCGGCGACACCCACCCCCGGCTCGCCGCCCAGGGCAGGACCGACGCCACCACACGGATCCGCGAACTCACCCCGCACCCCTGGCTCACCCGCTCGGTCCCGACCCTCGACGCCGACCCCGCACAGGCCGCCGAACTGCTCACCCTGGCGGAGGAACGCCGCACCGTCCTCACCGAGGACGTGATCCAGCTGCTGCGCGACGCGCTTCGTCCGGTGCCCGGCAGCCGGTAGCCAGGTCGCAGGCAGGCGCACCTCGTGCGGCCCGCTCGTGTTCGGCGTGTGGTTTTCACCGGGTTCGGCGCAGGCGTTCACTCCTGGCCGTCTGCCGGTCTGCTCCGGCTGGCCGGGTTTCCCTACGGGTGGGTCGTAGCGCATGGCCTGCCTGGAATCCGGTGAAGCATCGCGTCGAGGCCGCGATGAGGAGTGGACGCCGACCGCCGTCGGGTTCGGCCTGTCGGCCAGGTCCAGCAGTGGGCTGCCGGTGTTCTCGGCGCTGGTGAAACATCGCTTGCGAAGCTTCCCTTCGATCGAGTGCTGTCTCCCGGCGTGTCGGGATGAGCAACGGAGACGGAGGACAGCCTGCCGCTGAAAGGAGACCGCCAGCTCGGAGGGTTCGCGGGTCTCGTGCCGTCGACAGGTGGGGGAGTGGTGGTCGCTCTGGATCCGCCCGAGTTGGTGCCGGACCGGCCCACCGCAGTGGCTTGGGGTGAACGAGAAGCTGCGGTGGCCCGGTTGATGGATCTTGACGGCCGGGGTGAGTTGACCACGGCTCATGTGCGTCTTGTCGCCTCGTCTCTCGGGGTGACTGTGCGGGCGGTGTGGTACTGGGTCGCCGCGGCACGTAAGGAAGGCCGCCTCTCGCCGCGCCCCCGCACGCAACTGACCGTCACCCCGGAGATCCGGCGTCTGCTGGCGTTGTGGGGAGGCAACGTCTCGGCTGTCCACCGTGAACTGGTGGCCCTCGCGGCGGACGACCCCGATACAGGGCCGGTGCTGTCGCTGTCGGCGCTGCACCGCGCGGTGGTACGGGATCTGCCGGTGGGGGAGCGGGCGGGTCTGCGGGGTGGGGAGGCGGCCCGGCGGGCGCATGACGTGTTCGGGAAGCGGCCGGTGTTGTGGAGGAACGCGTGTTGGGAGGGTGACCACAAGCACGTGCCGGTGCAGGTCGATGTCGAGGGCGAGTTGGCGTGTCCGTGGATCACCTGGTTCATCGACTGCGCCACCAAGCACGTCCTCGGCCTGGCCGTCACGCCGCACGCCCCCTCCCGGGACGCGGTGCTGGCCGCGCTGCGCAGCTCGATCACCCGCACCGAACCGTTCGGTCCCGCGGGCGGCCTTCCTGCCCTGGTGCGGGTGGACCGGGGCAAAGAGTTCCTGTGCGCCACGGTGACGGCGGCGCTCGGCGCGTTCGCCGTTCCAGTGCAGGACCTGCCGGCCTACAGCCCGCACCTGAAGGGCACGGTCGAGGCGTTGAATGACGCGGTGGAGGAGATGTTCCTCGTCTCCCTGCCGCGCTACACCCACCGTCAGAAACTGACCGGAGGCCGGCTCGCCGATCCGGACGCGCCGGCGCTGACGTTCGCCGCGTTCGTCGCGCTGCTCCTGGACTGGGTGCGGTGGTGGAACACCGAGCACCACCCGTCAGGCCTGGACGGCCGCACCCCCACCGAGGCGTGGATGGCCGACCCGACGCTGCTACGCGACGTCCCGCCCGAGCACCTCGCGTTCTTCGCCCTGGAGGACGACGGCCGTACCCGCACGATCACCACGAACGGCATCTCCTGGCGCCGCCGTGCCTATGTCGCTCCGTGGATGGTCGGCTACACCGGCACGAAGGTCCGCCTGCGCCACCTGCCGCACCACGACGGCGAGATCGAGGTCTTCGACGCGTCCACCGGCCGCCACCTTGGCGCCGCTCATCTCGCCGAGCAGGCGAGCCCGGAACAGATCCGCGCTCTGCGCGCGGCGCGCACCGCCGCCGCCCGCCGGCTGCGCGCGGACCTGAAGGCCGCGGAGAAGCTGCGCCGCCAGCGGTTCGCGGCCGTGACCACCCCGGCCCCGCCGCGGCCGCTCGGCACCCTGACCGCGGCCGAGGCCGACGCCGAGCTCGCGGCGGCCGGCGGCCGGGACCTCCGGGCGCTGGCCCTGCCCGGACTGCTCCCGCACGCCCCGGTCCCGGACGGCTGGGTCCTGCCCCGAACCACGACACCTGCCGGGCCTGAGCGCGCAGACGGCGGCCCAGTGGATCCGGCACCGTCGGTCTGAACCCCGCCGCGGGGCCGCTGCTCGCACCACACCGCCGTCGCACCCGGGCGTCAACTACCCGTTTCAAGCCCCGCCCCTCGCCTCGGCCCGGGCCGCCGGCCAGGCGCCCCCACTCGGATCCGCTGGCCCCATCTGTCCGCCCGTTCCGATCTCTTGAGCCTCGTAGGAGCCCTTCACCGTGACCACCGCACCCGCCGTCCGTCCCGGCATGCTGCCGCCGGAGCGCGCCGATCACTACCTGCACCTGGAAGGCGCCTGCACGGTCGCGACCGAAGCGCTGCGCACCGCCCGGGAGAACATCGCCGCCACCCTGGAGGCCCGCGCGATGATGTGCATCTCCGGCGCGGCGGGCAACGGCAAGTCCCTGTCGGTGAACGCCTCGCTGCGCCTGCTCGCACCGCACAACTCCTACCGGATCGCGTTTCGGGCCCGGCCCACCCCGCGCGACATCCGCCACGAGCTGTTCCGCGCCCTGGGCCTGCCCGGCGAGCCACCCGCGCGCCCGATCGAGTTCGACGCCGTCCTCAAAGACTCCCTGGCCCGCGGCTTCCACGTCCTGGTCTGTGACGAGGCGCAGTGGATGTCGCGGGAGTGTTTCGAGTACTGGCGCTACTTGTGGGATGACCCGGCCACCGACATTGCCGTCGTCTTCGCCGGCGGTGACGGCTGCGCGAAGGTGCTGCGCCGCGAGCCGATGCTCGCCTCCCGCGTCTACATCTGGCAGCAGGCCCACCCGCTTACCCTCCCCGAGGTCCTGGCGACCATCCCGGCCTTCCACCCGCTGTGGGAGGGCATCGATGCAGATCTGATCGCCCTGGTCGACAAGCAGGCCGCGCACGGCAACTTCCGCGCCTGGGCCCGGATCACCAAACTCGCCGCAGACGGCCTGGCGGCCCAGGGCCGCACCCGTATCGACGAACAGCTGCTGTGCCAGGTCTACGGCCGCCTCGGTATCAGGACGTGAACCCGCGCCCGGCGCCCGGTGTCACCCTGGCTCTCGACCCGGGCGACGACGCGGCCTTCATCAGGGCGGCGCTGGCTGCCCACGATCCCGCTGCCGGTCGTATCACCGTGCACCCGACGCCGGGCACCACCCGCGCCGACGACCTCGCTCTCGACATCCTCGCCGCCCTCGGCAAGCCCTACACGCCACCCGGCCCCTGGAGCGGAGCCCAAGGCCCGCTGTGGGCGGCCGCGGCAGCCTGGATCCTCACCACCTCCGTCCACCACCTGACCGTCCTGCGCGCCCACCTCCTCGCCCCGACCACTTGGCGCCGCCTGCTGGACCTGCAGCTACGCACCGGCATCCACCTGACCGTCGGCTGCCACCGCACCCCGCCGCCCGCCCTCACCGCGGCCCTGCACTCGACCGCGCACACGACCACCACCGGCCTGCCCCCGTACGCCCTGCCCGACCCCGCCCCACGCCCGCCCATCCCACCCATTGCGCGTGCCGCCGACCTCGACTGGCTGGCCATCCCGGCCCTGACCCGCCTCGCCCTGTCTGACATCCCCGAACCCCCCTGCACCACTTGCACCCCCGCCCCGGCAACCAACGACCACCTGCCACCCCCACCGCCTGACGGCCTTCTCCGCCAGGCCGCTGAACGCATCCACCACCTCGCCCACCCCCAACACGCCGCGGCGCTCGTTATTGCCCTCGTCACCGGCGCCCCCTTCCACCACCTCGCGACCGCAACCCCCGCCGACTACCACCCCACCCACCCCACCCTCACCCTCCACGCCCCGCGCCACGGCCGGACCCCCGCTCGCTGCGCCACCTACGAACTCCCGCCCTGGGCCCGCCCCCTGATGGACGCCGCCACGCACTTCCTGAACCTCACCACCGCCGGCACCCGCCTCCTCGCCCCGCCCGGGCACGCCCTGGCACCCCTCCTGCAGAGCGCCGAGCACTGCCGACTGCGCCCGCCCCAGCACTCCCACCCCAACAAGAAGCACCCAACCCGCTACGCCTTCCCCGCAGCGTTGCCGGACGGCCCCGACTGGACGGCTTTCGTCGACGTTCCCAACGTGCCCCCGCACCTGGCCGGCGCAGTCCAGCGGCGCCGCCGACTCCAGGAAGAGGGCACGCGCTGGCGCGAGTGGGAGCGGATGTACGCCGATGCGGCCGCCTTCCATGCCGAGCACCACCATCTGGACCCCACCGACCCTGACCACGACGGCCCCCTGATGGCCTGGATCGCCCGCCAGCGCCACCTCAAGGGCTGCGGTGAACTCGCCCCCGCCCGCATCACCGAACTCGATGCCCTCGGCATGATCTGGTCGAAGAACGCAGGAGCCTGGGAACGCGGCCACGCCTACGCCCGCGCCTGGGCGGCCCGCACCGGCCACCTCGCCATCCCCGCCAAGGAAACGCTGGACGGCTACGCCGTCGGCGCCTGGATGCGCCGCCAGCGCAAGGCCGGGGGTCTGACCGACCACCAGCACCACGCCCTCGACGTCCTCGACACGCTCTGGCAGCTGGAGCCCGACTGGAACCGTTCCTACCGTCGCCTGACCGCCTACCTCTCCGGAGGCGGCAGCCTCATCGGCCCGGCCAATCGAACCGGCCACCTGAGTGACTCCCACTTCCGCCCCGGATCCTGGCTACGCAAGCAGAACCGCCTCGCCGTCTCCGGAGGACACACTGCCCAGCAGACCGCCTTGCTCGACGCCCTCGGAGCCTGGCAGACGGCCTTCCCGCCACAACCCCACTGACGAAGGACGGAAGCGACCTGCAGCCCCCGTGGGAAGAGGCGCCCGGACCCGCGGTCGCGACCCAGTTCAGTCGGCAGAGCTTCGCAGCTGCGCCACCAGACCGGATCAGCCGATCACCCGGGCCCGTTTTCAGAGTCGGGTGGCAAGCTGGTCGGATGATCAGTCAAAAGCTGGCTGTGCAGTGCTTGGCCGAGGAGATGCGCGGCTGCCCGGTCCCGATGGTGCCGGAGCAGTTCCAGCGCAAGCGTTTCGCCGAGCACGATTTCGTCTTCTTCGGTCATGTGCCGGTGCGTGCCCACAAGCTCGCAAACCGGTGGCAGTTCGACGAATCCGAGGTGCGCGCGGCCGGGCGCACCATTGTCGCGCTGCCGTGGGACCCCAACGACCTCGTCGACCCACGGCCACACAGTCCCGGCAAGCCCAAGCCGGCGACGCCTGCTCGCACAGGCTGGAGAGAACAGATCCGTCGCTGGGCCGACCACGCGGGCTTCGTTATGCGGATGAAGAACGGCTGCTCGTGCGGAACATCTTTCTGCCAGCGCCGCTCCGACGGGTGGGCGCTTCCCTGCGGCCTGACCCCCGAGGGCCTGCTCCAGCGCTGCGCCAACCACTCCATCGCCTGCGTGCTTCCAGTCCCCACGCTGGTCTGGTCGCACGACACATGGCTGATCCCGCGCACCGTCGCTCTCATCCTTGACCTGTGGGAGGAGGCCGAGACCGCGCTGGCTGCCGGCAGCCACGTCTGCGGCACCTGCGGCGCGCACAGCACGGACTCGACCTGGCACACATCCACCACCAGCGGCTGGAAGGTGATCTGCCCCGCCTGCGCCGCCGCAGGACTGCGTCGCTACCGGCAGGAACTGGCAGGAGCCACCTACGCGGGCGTCCGAGAACGCGGACCGCGGGCCGAGGACTTCCTGTGCGCGATCTGCGAACCGGCCCGGCCCGCAGCCGCCTGGGACCACTGCCACGAACACGGCCTGATCCGCGGGCCCCTGTGCGGCAGCTGCAACACCATGGAAGGCCAGGGCAAGGAGTTCCTCGCCCGCAAAGGCAGCGTGCAGCACCTCCTGAACTGCAACGGCTGCCGTACCCACCGCACCCTGCCACCGCACCACAGACTCGCCGCGCTGCGCCGCCACCTTCACCTCGAACGAGGTCTTCAGGGGTGCGATGTGCCGATGCACATGTGCGTGTCGGTCACCGAGGCCGCCGACAGCGGATATGAATGCACGGTCCGTTGTTTCGGGCAGAGAGGTTCTTCAAGCCTTCGTCTGACGGCGGCTGAGGCAGAACACATCCTGGCCCGGACAGTCGAGTCCGGGCTGATCTGACCACCAGAGCTGCGAACCGGCCTGCACAGCAAAGGACTTGGGCCCGGTGGTGCCTGTGTCTTCTCGGCATTGCCCAGACGATGTGACGCGTCGTCGTCCATACCGCGAGCCACCCAGGCACCCTTCCACCCCCGGCCACCCGTCCCTACTTTGTCACGGACCTGACCGGCCGCAGGTCTAATCCGATGAACCGAGCGTTTGCATGGCCTGGTGGCCTCTGATGGCAACACGGCGTCCGGCACAAGACGTGGCGGCTGGGAGGGTGCGGCCGGGCTGGACGCGGCCGCTGCGGTGCTCGGGATGGCCCGTGCCGACAGGGGCCCCGGCCCGGGCCGGGACGACCCACTTCCCGGAGGATACGAGTGACCACCCCTACCCCCAGCCACCCAAGGTCTCCTGGCACGCCCAGTAGGAATGCGGTGCCTGCGGAGCCGGCGGCGACGCGCTGTTCGAGGACGGCACCCTGGTCGACTCCGACCAGGACTGTAATCAGGAAGACGGCCCCGAAACCGGCTGGGACGCGCGGGAGAAGCTGGCCTTGGTCTCTCGGCGCCGACCGCCCAGAAGCTGAACCTGGCCTGCACTCCGCGTGCGTTGCCGATCGCATCCAGTACCGGAGCACTCGGCACGCGTGAGCTTGCTTGCTGGTTCATCTCAGGTTGGTCGGTTGGACCTCCAGGTGGCGAACAGACCCAGGCCAACGCTGGCGACCGTGCCGGCATTGGTCCCAGCGATGACGTAGATCGTGGTCGCGCTGGTCAGAAGACAGACCAGAGCGATCAGATCGAGAAGCCGGCGCTGCACCGGGATGGGGCGCTCTTCGAGGGTGTGCTCCGGTTGCACTGGGGGCTTGGAATCGATCGGGGTGATGTTGGTAGCCGGCGATGGCAGTTGGGTTTCGGTCATGCCCATCAGCTCAGCGTGTGAGATAAGCAGTTGTCGCGTGTCACGAAGAAATTCGCTGCTCGGCGAATACTGGTGGACTGTGCCGTACTGGAGCGAAGTTCGGCGACCGTGTGGGGCAGTCGGTGAACTTCGCTGGTTTTCGGTGTTCTTCGGTTATAGGGCCTCTACCCTGGGCTTCGACGACTTTGGGTGGGGATATGAGAGAGCCGCATCACGTGGGCACAGCTGCGCCGATTGAGACTCCGTCGTACGAGCTGCTGCTGCAGTCCCTTGCTGCCGACCTGCGGAACCTTAGGATCAGCCGCGGAAATCCGACGCTCGCTGAGATCAGCGCTCGAAACACGCACGGTCGACGGCCGCTGTCGCCCTCCGCACTCAGCGAAGCTTTCAACGGCAAGCGGCTTCCCGGCTGGGAGTTCTACTCAGCGCTGATCCGGGCTCTGCTTTCGTGGGATGCGAACGGTCGGCCGACCCGTATCGAGCACACCTCCCCTGACCTGCAGGCATGGGGCGATCGCTGGAGAGAGGTACAGAGATCCCGTCAACGGAATCGGAGCCCGAGCCGAGCCACCGCAGTGGCCGCCGCACCTCTGAAGGAGACCCAGGCTGAACCGAGATGGCCTGTCGCGCTTGCAGGAAGGTCGACCGGGCGCCGGGTCTTCGCACTCAGCGAGAGGTTCACGGGGGAGAGCGAGATTGGCTACGTGACCGCATTCTCTTCCGACGGGCGACTGCTGGCTGTGAGTTCAGGTACTGAAGCACAGGTCTGGGACTCGGAAGCTGGTCAGCAGATGAGGACTGTTCCCAGCAGTGCGATGGTCACCTCGCTCGCCTTCTCCAGTGACGGGAAGCTACTGGCAATCGGGGCCGCAGACGAGGTGTGGGTCGTGGACTGGGCCAGCGGCCAGCAGGTCGGGCTGACCCTGTCTGGCCACACGGGTGACGTTCAGGCTGTGGCCATCTCCCCGGTGGACCACCTGGTAGCCAGCACCGACGCGTATGTGGTCAGAATTTGGGACCTGCGACGAGGCAAAGAGATGAGACCTGCGTTCATCGATCGTCGTGGCTCACTCCCTACCTTGACGTTCTCTCCGGACGGGCGATATCTGGGCGTCCCCGACATCGACGTAGTACGGATCTGGAGTCCGATCACCGGGGAGGAGGTCCGATCAGCGTTGGTGGGCCATGCCGGAGCCGTTGGACCGGTGACGTTCTCCCCAGACGGGCAGATGCTGGCATCGGGCAGCGACGACGGCAGGATCTGTCTGTGGCTGGCGGCCACAGGAGAGGAAGCGCGCCCGGCCCTTCTCGGCCACGAGCGCTCAATCAGCGCGCTGGCGTTCTCCCCCGACGCCGCACTTCTGGCCACAGCCGCAGGCGGGGTTGTGGGAGTGTGGAACCCGACCACTGGAGAGTCGTTTGGCTTCGTTGAGAGCGGACACCGCGGGAACGTCACTGGGCTGGCATTTTCATCCAACGGGACCTTCCTCTCCACCGTCAGTGACGATCAGTCGCTCCGGCTGCACCCCATTCGTCGTGGGACTGCTCCCTGGAACAGACGCGGGAAACCGGAGGGCGAAGGAGGCCGGACTGGTGCGACATCGGTGCGCTGGACTGCCAAGGCGCAGTGTCAAAAGTGTGGATGGCATGAAGAGACCGAGTTCGAGGACGGCTCTGTCATAGACTCTGGCCACGTCTGCCTGAACGGATGAACCTGCCGGCAACGGCCCGACTCAACCGAGCAGCGGATCCGCGACCGCGCCACTGGAACTGGCCTGGCCTGCCCCGTGCCGACATGGGCTCCACGGCCCGGGGCGCTGCCCGTACTGGTGCCCAGCACGTGATGGCGGTTAACGAGACGATCGCCGCGTTCGTCCTCGGGGTCCAGGTCCCGGCCACAGGCCAGCACCGTGGCCGCGTACTCGGCCAGGCGCTGGCTGCCGGTACGGGCGGCTGGCTCCTTCACCTGCTCGCGCGGTCGCCACCAGTCATTACGGAGGCGGGCCCCGGGAACTCTCCGGGGCCCGCCTCCGTGCTGTCGGCCCTGCGGGTGTCTGCGGTCCGCCGCAGGCTGGGGGAGAGGTCAGTCCCGGGGCTGGGCGACGTCGAGGGTGTGGAGGTAGTCGAGGGCGGCGTCCCTGGGCACGTACCAGGCATTGCCGGTCCGGATGGCCGACAGGTCGCCGGAGTGGACCAGGCGGTAGACGGTCAGCTTGGTCAGCCGCAGCAGCGCGGCGGCGTCCGCGATGGTCAGGAACCGGATGTCGTCCGCTGGCGGGTGCGTCACCGGGCGTGTGAGGGCTGGCCGGGCAGGTTCGTTCATCCAGGTGGTCAGCCGGTCGAGTTCCCGCTGGACGTCGCTCTCGCTCGGCGGCGGCACTGCCTGCTCGATGCGCCGGAGCAGGTCGGGCAGTGGGTCGGTGTTGTCGGCGGAGTGCCAGATGATCGTCATGATGCCCTCCTCTTCTGTGCGGTGCCCTGTGCGGCGGGCTGGGCGAAGGGCAGGTGCTCGCCGACTTCGGCGCCCAGACGCAGGCGGGCTTTGTGGAGATGCACCCGCACGGTGGCGGGCGAGATGCCGAGACTTTGGGCGACCTCGGCCGGGGCGAGGCCCTCGCGCCAGGCCAGGACGGCGACCGCGCGCTGGGACCGGGGCATGGCGGAGATCACCGCCCAGCAGCGTTCGAGAGTGGCGCGGGCCACGGTGACGTCCGCCGGGTTGTGCGGGGCGCTGGTGTAGTGCTCGCACACCTGGAAGTGCAATTCGTCGAAGTGGACATCGCGGCGAAGATCGTCGATGAACCGGTTGCGGGCCACCGTCCTGAGCCACGCCTTCTGGCCGTCCAGCGAGCGGGAGCCGACCTCGTCCCATTTCAGCGCGGCCTTCTGGAAGGCGTACTGAACGAGGTCGGGGGCGTCCGCCGCACCGGCCAGCACGGTGGTGCTGCGCAGCACGTCGCGGTACGCGGCGTTGTACAGCGCGGTGACGGCGTCGGCGACGTCTGCCGGGATGCGCCGGGTGTGCTCTGTCGTCACTTGGCCCCCTGGGTCCGTTCGTCCATGTCCGTTCCCCCGGCCGGCCGGGCGCCGACCTGGACCCGCATGCCGGGCCCGCCCATTCCACTCTCCTGTTCCACGACGGTGCCCAGCGGCGACCGTTCGACCAGCGCGACCAGGGTGCGTCGTCGCTGCCACTCGGCCAGCTGCCGCACTGCCACCCCCAGGGCCCCGACCAGGGCCAGCACGATCCATGACGACTGGTGAGCACCCAGCGCCACGAACGGCACCGCCGGGGTCCAGCCGAGCAGTTGAGTGAGCCCTTGACGCTTCATACCCAGCAGACGAACGGCAGCCCCAAACCGTTTACATCTGAGGCAAAAAATGTTATGTGCCGTCAAGCCCCCTGCTGTTTTGCCTGGCCAGGCAGGTGTGCATCGCCTGTGACTGAGGGACACGGCGAGCGGCCGAAGCTGGAGGCTGCTGCCGGGACGGCGCACTGCGCCGTTGCCGCCGTGGCGCGCCCGCTGCTGGACCTGCCACCAGGAGCGCAACGAACGCCTGGGGAGGCCGAAGAACAGCTGGAGGCAGCTCGGGCCGCAAACGCCTTGCTGTGCCCGTGCTGGTTCGTGCCGGGGCTCGATCGGTGGGAAGGCGGCCTCGAATCTGGAGCTGACCAGGAAGGCTGGCCCCGACCGGTTGGAGTGCCCGCAGTGCGAACAGGACCGCGCCCGTCAAGGACTTGGGCCCGCTGGTGTTGCCCGCCCGCACCGCCCGGCCGCCGCGCGCCGGGCCGCTGCGCCTGGCCGTCCGGCCGCCGATCGCGGCTCTCGTCCTACCGCACGCCAGGCCCTACCCGGCGAAGAGCCGACGGGTGTGACCTGTTGGCCGTGATGGGGGTGTTTTAGCCTCGGATAGCGTGTTGTCTGGACCTTTGGTTGTGCCTGTTGAGGTGTGGGTGGGGGTTGGCACGGGTCTGGGCTTGGCTACTGTGGGTGATTATCGGTGGAGTGGGGGCGGTGGGGTGTTGTGGGCCGGTTTTCGGGGTGTGATTTCTGCCAGGTATTCCGTTTGGCTGGTTTGGTGGATTGGTTGCTGGTGGTGGCCTGAATTCGGGTCGGAATTGCGATGGTCGGGGGTCGTGTTCGGTTTGGTGGTGCGGGCCGGTGGTTCAGGTCGGGTGCCGCCGGCCCAGACTGCTGCGCCTTCGCTGGCTGCTCTGGGGCTGCCGGGCGCTGCGGTCTGTCAGGGCTGCATGTGCTGAGCGCGCAGTCGCCGCACGCGTTCGTCCGCTCGTTCCAGGTCCTCGCGTGTGGGGTCGGGGCCCAGAACCAGCAGGAGGTACGGCGCGAGTCCGTCGAAGGCATCCCGCACCTCCCGTAGGGCGCCCCGGTAGGCCCTGCGCTGACGCAGGGTCGGGTCCCACATCATCTCCTCCCATTCGAGTTCGTCGCCGGACGCCCCGGGGTCGATCTCCAGGTCGCTGTCGAATCCGTCGAGCGGAACCTGTGACTCGACTGCCCGGCGCAGTGCCCGAAGGGCCGCGTCGGCCAGTGCCACGGGCCCGTCGTCCGTTCTGGCCTTGCCGGTGTCCGGTGCCTCGGACAGGCCGGGAACGGTCTGGTCCGGCTGCGGGAGCATCCCGCGCTGGTTCAGCACGTCGAGCAGGGCCCGGTAGGCCGCGTCAAAACGGTCGCGGGCCGCGTGCAGGCCGTCGAGCTGCTGGGGGCGTTGGGGGACGTAGTTCGTCAGGACCCGCCACGGTGACCCGGTGTCGGGCCCGTACATCCCCTCCAGCTCGAGCTCCAGTGCCATCGCCGTCTCCTCCACCACCGTGTACGCCTGCTGCAGAGCCGGGTCGATGAAGCCGACGACCTCGGCGCGCAGCTCCTCGCAGGCGAGCGTGAACGCGTCGTCGACGGTGGTGTGGACGCGGTCCATCGGCTTGGTCCGCAGGGTGCGCAGCCACGGCTCGTACGGGGGCAGCGCGGCCAGGATGCGGGCGGCCTTCGCGGCGTCGCCCGCTGCGACGGCACCGTCCCACGGCGCTGCGCCCGGGGCCTTCCCGCTGCTGGCGTCCTGAGCCTGCCCCGCAGCTACGCGCGCGCCTTCCTCCCCGCTACCGGACCGCCCGGCCCGGGCTCCGCGGACGTGAGCGTCGCCGGCCGTGCCCCGGGGGATCCCCATGCCCCGGTGCCGTTCACGCGATGCTGACCGACGCAGCCCTTCCCACTCCTCGACGCCCTTGCGCGGGCGACTCGGATCGCGCCGTTCGGCGAGCGGCTCCAGCACCTCGACCAGGACGCGGAGCACCTGCGGGCTGGACGGTACGGACTTGCCGTTGAACCACTCGCTCAGGGACGGCTTCTTGAACTTCACCGCCCGGGCCGGGTTCTTCTCCGACCAGATCTCGCCGAGCCTCATGATCTCCGTCAGCGAGCACCCCGAGGCATTCTTCAAGACCTGCAGCTCCCGCCCGAACTCCGCCACCGCTTCCCCCACCACGCGCTCCCCTCCGGCTGCTCCGAACGCTCGCCGAACCCTAGCCGAACCCCCCACGACCAGGACGGACGCACCGTTCGTCACCTGCATGCCTCGCCGGACCCCTCCCCGAACCACTCGACTGCTCCACGACCGGCCGGCACACCGCCGTCCCCGACCTCAGGAGCACCCACGTGAACCCCCACCGCCCCAGCACACCTGTCCGCGGAGCCCTGGCCACTTTGCGCACCGCAGCTCGCCGGCCAGCCGTCACGGCCGTTCTGAACCTGCTGTGTACTGCCGCGGCCCGAGCCGTCGTTGACTTCCTGCTGCACCCGCTGCTCACCACCACCGTCCACATCCTCACGAACACCCTGCCGCACCCCTGACGCCTTGCCTGGGCCAGGGCACCGCCTCCCAGTTGGCGGTGTCCTGGCCCGGCTGGCGGCCTGGTTTTGGTCGTGGCGCTCGGGGGTTGACTGGGTGGCTGGTCTCGATGGGGGAGCGAGGTAGTGCTCGGTGTCATGTTGTGGTGCCGTGTTGCACCGGCTGCGCCGGTCGGTCGGCCTCGGCGGTTCCCGCCGCCCGCCCGCGTCGCCTGGGGCCGCGCCTGGCCTTCTCGACGGCCTGGTCCTGGCGGTGGTGCTCGGCGGCGGGGTGCAACGCGGTGCGGTGGGGTGCAACACGGGGCCGTGTTGCGGGTCTGACCAGGTGTTATGTGTTCGGGAGCGAGGCGGGTGGGCGTGTTGCGGTGTCGTGTTGCACCGGGCTGTCCGTTCCGCCGGCCTCGGCGGTTCCCGCTGCGCCGGGCTTGGCCCGCCGTCCAGGCCCGTGCCCTGGAGGTCCTGGTGGCCGGTCCTGGCCGCTGTCCCGGCCGTGCCGGTCCCCGGTTGCCCGGCCGCCTCCGGGCCCGTCCTGGCCGCCGTCCAGGCCCCGTCCGTCCTGGTCCGGTGTTCGGTTTGGTGGCGTCGCTCCGGGAATTGCTTGGTTGACGCTGGGCGGGGTTTCCTGGGTGCACCTGGAGGGCGGTCGCCGTGTCGGCGTGGAGGGCCGTAGGCTCCTTTCTGGCGTGCCTGAATGGGATTTCTGATCGCTGCGCCGTTCGGGGCTTTCGGGTTGCCGCCTGAAAGAGGGCGGAAGGGAATTCGTATTTCGGCTGGAAGTTTCGCCGAATAGGGCGGGTGCGCGCGATTGTCGCGAGGTTGTGTGTTCGCGTTCCGCGCCCGTTGGCGGACCGGTAGGATGGCTTTACGGCGCTCCGGAAGCACTGCTGGAAACGCTTCGGATGCCCGGCCGGGATTCCCGATTGAGGGCCCGTCAGGAGCCGCCGTCCGGGCCGCTCGTGAGGGGCCGCCACCGGGGCTGGGGAGGCCCGGGCTAGACCGGAGGCCCACCGGCGCTTCCCGAGGGCCGTAGGCCCCGCTCCGGCGGCGGTGGATGCCGACAGCCCAGCAACGGCAAGGCTGGACCGGCCACCGGCCGGGACCGGGGGAGGCCCCCGGGGGTGGGGTTGTGGCCACTACCGGAAGTCCGCGTCACATCGTCAACGCCGAGGGCCGCAGGCCCCGGCCGGCACCCCTGCCCGATCGGGGCAAGGGGCTGCTACCCGAATTTCGCGTCACATCGTCAACGCTCACCCCGGGCGCAGCCCGGGAAAGTCTGTCAGCCAACCGGCCCGTAGGGCCGTGAAAACACCGGCACAATACGACGGGAAAGCCGACCGATTGACGGGCCGCAGGCCCGGGACAATGCCCCGGAAATGGCGGAGCGCAGCGACGCCCGATGCCCGCCCCAACGGCGCGTGCCGCGCCCACGAATTCGCCGCAGGAGAATTCCCCCAACCACCCACCACCCGCCGAGGCGCAGCCGAGGCCGCGCCACGCACGGTGACGGCGTAGCCGGCACCCCCGTACCTGGCGGTGCGTCAGCACCGCCGCAGGGCCGCCAGGCCCTGCTTAAGCTGCAGGCTTC
>NZ_JBHVOL010000043.1:0-36649 GCF_042887925.1 Kitasatospora sp. NPDC057904 | reverse complement strand
GGTGTTCTCACCGTTGGCAGTCTGAAAATCACCCGTCACGCCCCTCTCCGCGGCCACCCCCTCCGCCACCCCCTCCCGCAGCCCGACCCTCTCGCCTGTGGGGGGAGGGGGAAGGGGGGTGGTTGAGGGGGGTGCGTTCGTGCGGCGGGGAGGGATGGGGGTAAGGAGGTGAGGGGGTGGGGGGTGCTTCGGCCGTTTGGGTTATGTGCGGCTGTTGGCGGCGTTTCCCGTCTGCCAGGGGGTGAGACTGCCGCCGGGTGGTATCGGACTGGGAGGACGTTGCGGTGACGGGTACGGGTGAGGCTGTGGCGGTCGGGGTGCCGGGCGCGCGGGGGGCGGACGGGTTGCCCCGGCACGGGGTGGACCGGGCGACGTTTCGGGCGATCGCGGGTGGGCGGGGAGGGGCGGGGGCTGTTCGGCTCCTGCGTGCGGGGCAGTTGAGCAAGCGGGCTCTGCTGCTGGTGGCGCTGCGCCGGGCGGCTCCGGAGGACGACGGGTACCACGCGGCGTACGCCGAGGTGCGCGCGCTGCAGCGGGCGGACCGGGTGCGGTGGGAAGAGGTGCTGCTGCGACCGGAGTTGGACGCCTGGGCGGCCGACTGCCTGCGCGGCCTGGCGGCTGGTGAGGATGTGCAGTTGGGTGGGCTGGGTGAGTTCGTGCGGCTCGGTGCCGGGCGTCCGCTGGCTCTGGAGTGCGACGGGCTGCGCTGGGCTCCGGTGATCGACCACGTCGGGCCGCACCGGGTGGACTACGGGCGGCCGCCGGCCGGGCCCCTGACGCCTTCCGAACTGGCCGTGTGGGAGGTGCGGTTGGCGGATGCGTGGGGGATTCTGGTGCGGCGGCACCGGTGGCACGCGGAGGCTGTTGCCGCTTGTGTCACCACGATCGTCCCGCTCCGGCCGGCTTCCGGCGGGGAGGCGGTGAGCGCGGCCGCCCGGCGCGCGTACGGCGCGGTGGCGGCTTCGCTGCCGGACGATCCGGTGCTGCTGGCGCTGGCCCTGGTGCACGAGTTCCTGCACGTCCAACTCGGCGCGCTGCTCGACCTCGTGCCGCTCCACCGGCCCAACGGCGCCGCCGTCTACCACGCTCCCTGGCGGCCGGACCTGCGCCCGGTCGGCGCGCTGCTGCAGGGGACGTACGCGCACCTGGGGGTGGCCGACTTCTGGCGGACCGAGGCCGCCTCGGGGGCCGGCCGGGAGCGTGCGGAGCGGGAGGGCGAGCGCTGGCGGGCGCACACGCTCTCGGCGGGTGAGACACTTTTGGCGAGCGGCGAACTCACCGACTACGGTCTGGAGTTCACGGCGGAAGTGGTGCGGTCCGTCCGCGAACCGGGTGGGGGATGACCGGTCGATTCGAACGGCGGCTCGAAGAATCCCGCTTCGGCGCGCGCCACGGCGAAGTGCGCGACCGCCGAACGGGTGAATTCTCGGCGTCCCACGCGCCACCGCACGGTGTCGGGCCGTTGCGGACACCAACGCGAAACCGCAAGGTGCCGCGCTGGTGCCTCGCGGGCACTACATTGGTCGCAACCGGGTGGCTTACCCACCCTCGGCAGGTCGTAACCGCGCCTAAGGAAACGAATATGACACCGGTAACCAGCATCAGGCCGGCCGGCAACCTGACTGACCCTCAGGAGACGCCGGAGCGCCCCTCCCTCGCCGATCTGGCCGCGCTGGGCGCGGAAGAGCTCGCCGAGAGCCTGCGGCGCGCACTCCCCGGCGCGGAATCCGGCCTCGTGCCGGTCGCGGCCTTCAACTCCTCGATCTGACCGGCGGGCCGAGACCGACCCTTCGAGTCAGACCATGACGACGCGAATTCCCCTGACGCAATTCGTGGTCAAGATGCACAGCCGGTGCGATCTCGCCTGCGACCACTGCTACGTCTACGAGCACGCCGACAGCAGCTGGCGCACCCGGCCGAAAACCGTCGGTGACGAGATCCTGGCCAAGGCCGCCGAACGCATCGGCGAGCACGCGGCCGCCCACCGGCTGCCCGCCGTCCGGGTCGTCCTGCACGGGGGAGAACCCCTGCTCGCCGGCCCGGACCGGCTGCGCCGCGCCGCCGAGGAGCTCCGGGCGGCGCTCCCGCCCGGCTGCGCCCTCGACCTGCGCATCCACACCAACGGCGTGCTGCTGAGCCGTGCCTTCTGCGAGCTGTTCGCCGAACTGGGCGTCCGCGTCGGCATCTCGCTCGACGGGGACCGCGCGGCCAACGACCGCCACCGGCGCTTCGCCGACGGGCGCAGCAGCCACCCGCAGGTCCTGCGGGCCGTCGCGCTGCTGCGCGAGCCCGCGTACCGGCACCTGTTCGCCGGACTGCTGTGCACGATCGACGTCGAGAACGATCCGGTCGCGGTCTACCGGGCCCTGGTCGAACTCCAGCCACCCGCCGTCGACTTCCTGCTCCCGCACGCCACCTGGGACGACCCGCCGAAACGTCCCTCCACGCTCGGGCCGACCCCGTACGCCGACTGGCTGCTCGCCGTCCACGAGCTGTGGGAGGCGGACCGGCGGCCGTTCGCCGTGCGGACCTTCGAGTCCGTCCACCGGACGCGGCGCGGCTTCTCCAGCCTCACCGAGTCGCTCGGCCTGGAGCCCTCCGACCTCGCGGTGCTGGAGACGGACGGTACGTTCGAGCAGGCCGACAGCCTGAAGACCGCGTACGACGGCGCCCCCGCCACCGGGCTGAACGTCTTCGAGCACACCCTCGACGACCTCGCCGGGCACCCCGGCGTCGCCGCCCGCCAGTCCGGTCTCGCCGGCCTCTGCGGCACCTGCCGCACCTGCCCCGTCGTCCGGAGCTGCGGAGGCGGTCTGTACGCCCACCGCTATCGGAGCGACGATGGGGGAGGCGGCTTCGACAACCCCTCCGTCTACTGCGGGGACCTCATGGCGCTCATCAACGGCGTGGCGGCGTACGGCGGTGCGGTGGCCGTCCCTGCCCAGAACGCCGCCCCGGTCGTGCCGGCCGCGCTCGCCGACCACCAGCTCGACGAGCTCGCCCGGGGCTACGGGAGCGCGGACACCGTCCACGCCCTCGGCCGCTCCCAACTCGCCCTCACCCGGGCGATGCTGGCCGCCGCCTGGGACGCCTCCGGACAGGGGCGGGCCGAGGCGTGGTCACTGCTGGCCGCGCTGGACGTCGCCGCCCCCGCCGCCGTCGACGCCGTCCTCGCCCACCCGTACGCGCGCGCCTGGGCCGCCCGGCGGCTCGCCGGGGACCTCGGCACCGGGCTCGGGCCGCTGGCCGCGCTCGCCGCGGCCGCCGCGGTGCGAGCCGCCCGGGGCGACGCGGTGGCCGTGCCGGTGCGCGGCGGGTGGCTGCACCTGCCGACGCTCGGGCGCCTAGCCCTCCCGGACGGGGAGGCCGTCGTGACGGGCACGGCGGACGGCCTCTCCGTCCGCGCCTCCGACGGGACCGTCCGCACCCTGCTGGACGAGCCGCTGCGGCGGGTCCGGCTGGCGGGCGGGTGGACGGTCGCGCTGGAGGACGTCGACCCGCTGCGCGACAGTCACGCCCACGCGGTGTCGGCCCGTCTCTCGGGCGGCGAACTCCTCGACTGGACGGGTGCGTTGCGCGAGTCCTGGGAACTGCTCGGGCGGGACCTGCCCGGGTACGCGGAGGGCATCCGGGCCGGCCTCACGACGGTGACCCCGTTGCGGCCGGGCCCCGCGGGCCGGGACGTCAGCTCGGCGGCTCGGCAGGCCTTCGGCGCGGTGGGCATCGCCCGCCCGGCGACGGCGCCGACGCTCGCCCTCCTGCTGGCCCACGAGTTCCAGCACGTGAAGTTGGGCGCGGTGCTCGACCTCACGGACCTGTACGACCGAGGCGACGACACGCTGTACTTCGCGCCCTGGCGGCCCGACCCCCGGCCGCTGGAGGGCCTGCTCCAGGGAACGTACGCCCACCTGGCGGTCACGGAGTACTGGGGCACCCGCACGCTCGCCTACGACGGGCTGCCGGGCGAGGCCGCGGACCGGGCCCGGCGCGAGTTCGCGCTGTGGCGGCGGTACACCGCGGAAGCCGTCGAGCGGCTGGCCGGTTCGGGCGCGCTGACCGCGCTCGGATTGCGCTTCGCCGACGGCATGCGTGCCACCGTGGCCCCCTGGCTGGCCGTACCGCTGCCCGCGGCGGCCGAACGGGCGGCCGATCGGGCCCGGCGGGAACACGCCGCGGTCTGACCACCATCCACCCGCCCCGGGGCTCCCTCACCCGGGGCCCATGATCCCGGGGTACCGTCATCCTCACCGAATCCCGCGCCGGCAGCGTCGCCGCCGCACCACTCGCCCTGCTCGCCCGTGAATTCACCGAAATCGGAGTCCGCGCGGGTGCGGTGCTCCACGTCCAGGCGTCCCTGCGTGCGCTCGGCCCGGTGCCCGGCGGCGCGACGACGGTGGTCGAGGCCCTGCTCGAAGCCCTGCGGGACGAGGAGGGGGAAGGCACCCTCGTCGCCTACACGGCGACCCCGGAGAACTCGGCCACCTCCCGGATCCACCGGGCCGAGACCGCCGGGCTCTCTCCGGAGCGCCGGGCCGAGCACCTCGACCGGATGCTGCCGTTCGATCCGGCCAGTACGCCGTGCTCGCCGACCATGGGGACGCTCTCGGAGACGATCCGCACGCATCGGCGTGCCCGGCGCAGCGACCACCCCCAGACGTCCTGGGCGGCCGTCGGCAAGCACGCCCGGGCGATCACCGCGCACCACCCGCTCACCTCCCACCTCGGCCCAGAGTCCCCGCTGGGCCGCCTCTACGACCTCGACGCCCAGGTCCTGATGATCGGCGTCCCGATCGCCCGCTTCACCGGCTTCCACCTCGCCGACCTGCGGATGCCCGACGTCCCCCAGCGCGAGTACCGCTGCGTCGGCCCGGACGGCTGGACCACCTTCAAGGCCCCGGACCTCGACGACCTCCACTTCGCCGACCTGGGAGCCCGGGTCCTCGCCGCCTCCACCACCCTCACCACCCGCCGCATCGGCACCGCCCACTGCCGCCTGATCTCCCTCCGGGAGGCCGTCGACCTGGCCGAACACGTCCTGCGCCGATCCCGGTCCTGAGCCGTCCGACTGTCGCCAACGGCACACGGGCTCGCCCGCCGTTCCGGGCGGGCCCGCACGTAGGATCCGCGCAGGTGTTCGTTGTGCGAAGGGTTCGACGTGGGTGTCAAGCGGGCTGCTGTGGTCGGCGGGGTCGTGCTGGCCCTGGCCGGGCTTGCCGGGTGCGGGAGCGGTGACGAACCGGCCATGAGTGCCGGGACGGTGCTGGAACAGGGGCACAAGCAGTTCGCCCAGGCTGCGTCGGTGAAGATCACCGGGAGCGAGAGCGACTCGGGGCAGAAGATGACCTTCGCCGTGTCGGCCGCGGCCGGCGGGGACTGCACGGGGTCGTTCGACTTCGGGGACCAGGGGAAGGCCGAGCTGCTGCGCAGCGGCGGGCAGACGCTGTTCAAGGAGGACGAGCGGCTGCTGGCCAGGCTCGGCGGGGACAAGGCGGTGGCGGCCGGAAAGGACCACTGGCTGCGGATCAAGGACGGGGACGACCTGCAGACCGTCACCACGTTCTGCGACCTCAAGAGCACGCCCGTCTTCGGGGACGGCGACTGGTACAAGGACGTCGCGTCCGAGGGGACCGCGACCGTGGACGGGCGGAAGGCCGCCGGGATCCTCGCGACCTCGTCCAAGGACGGATCGTTCGAGGGGTACGTCGCCACGGACGGGCCCGCGCGGCCCCTCCGGGTCGAGTCGCCGCACGTGGGCGGGAGTTCGGACGGCACCACGATGGACTTCTCGGACTACGACGCCCCCGTCACCGTCAGCCTCCCGCCCGCTGATCGGATCATCGATCTGGACTCCCTCAAGCAGAGCTGACCAGCACGTCGTTTCGGTCATGTCAATTCGTGCGAGTCGTTGTGCTATTCCATTGGGGTGCCAGTCGTTCCTACACTGAAGCCCCGCGCACGGGGGCTGCGGGGAACAGGTTGCCGGCGGGCCCGGGGGAGGCGCGTGTGAACGACCGGGGCTGGGACGAGGACGACGCCAGGCCGTACTTCTTCCTCTCCTACGCCCACACCCCGAGGTCGGGCGCGCGCGGTGCCGGGGATCCGAACCACTGGGTGCGCCAGCTGTACCGGGACCTGTGCGAGGCGGTGCTCCAACTGACCACCGTGCCCGCCGGGGTGCCGGTGGGGTTCATGGACGAGTCCATGCACCAGGGCGAGTTGTGGGCGGAGCGGCTGTCGGAGGAACTGGCCAACTGCCGGGTGTTCGTGCCGCTGTACTCGCCGCGGTACTTCAACAGCGTTCCGTGCGGCCAGGAATGGCACGCCTTCACCCGGCGGCCGGTCTATCCGGCGAACCTCGATTCCGAGCGCACCAGCGGGATCGTGCCGGTCTTATGGGCGCCGATGAGCCGCTACAAACTGCCCAGGGTGGCCGGCGACCTCCAGTTCAACCACACGAGCTTCGGGCCGGACTACGCCACCGAGGGCCTGTACGCGCTGATGAAGCTCACCTACTTCCGCGCCGCCTACGAGCTGGCCGTGCACCGGCTGGCCGCGCGGATCGTGCAGGTCGCCGAGGAGACGGTGATCCCGGTCGGGCGGCGGCTGGACTTCAACTCCCTGCCCAGCGCGTTCAACGTCACCGCGCCCACCAAGCAGCTCCGGATCTCCGTCCTCTCCTACCACCAGGGCGAGTTGCCCGAGGACCGCAGCCCCGACTACTACGGCGCCAAGCGCACCGACTGGCACCCCTACCGCCCCTCCGGCTCCCCGATCGCCCAGCACGCGGTGCGCCTCGCGCGGCAGTTGGGCTTCCAGCCGACCGTGCACGAGTTCGACGACGAGGCCGAGGCGATCATCGGCGGCGAGGCCGCCGCGCCCGGGCTGCTCCTGCTGGACCGCTGGGCGCTGTGCGACGAGCGCCGCCGCGAGCTGGTCCGGCGCTTCGACCGCTCGGACGCCACCTGGGTGGGCGTCCTGGAGCCGTGGAACATGGACGACCCGGAGTGCCAGGAACGCGAGCGCGAGCTCGGCGAACTGAGCGACCGCACGCTGCGGATCACCCGCCGGGCCAGCCGCCCGAGCTTCCTCGGCGCGACCGGCACCGCCGGGCTCACCAGCCTCGACGACTTCGACGACGCGCTGCCCCGGGCCGCGATGAAGGCCAAGTACGCCTTCGAGAGCCGCACCCGGGCCGAGCCGGACGACCCCCCGGCGCCGCGGCCCAACCTGCGGGACGCGTTCCGGCGCGAACCCGACCCCTTCGGACCTGGCCCCACCGACCGCGACGACCACCCAGACCGCGACGACACCGACGACGACCCCGGCTACGGGACGGCGCCCGTGGGAGGACCCAGATGAGTGACAACACCACCAGGAACCTCCGCCTCGGGGGGCTCACCGCCGCCGACCTGGCCGCGCAGCGCGAGGCCCGCGGCCAGGCGCAGGAACAGGACCGCGGCGGGCGGATCATCACGTTCTACTCGTACAAGGGCGGCACCGGCCGCACCATGGCGCTCGCCAACACGGCCTGGATCCTGGCCGCCAACGGCTACCGCGTGCTCACCGTCGACTGGGACCTGGAGGCGCCCGGCCTGGCCAAGTTCTTCCACCCCTTCCTCGACCCGGCCTCCCTCGCCGGCACCACCGGCATGATGGACCTGATCGCCGAGTACCGGGAGGAGGCGCTGCGCCCGGTCGAGCACGCCGAGGGCTGGCACCTCGACTTCGCCCGCGTCCACCCGCACGCCCTGTCGCTGTCCTGGCCGCTGTTCCCGCGCGGCGGCAGCCTCGACTTCCTCTCCGCCGGCCAGTTCAACCGGGACTACTCGGAGGCCGTCACCCACCTGGACTGGGACATCTTCTACGACCGGTTCGACGGCGGGCAGTTCTTCGACGCCCTCAAGGCCGACATGGCCAAGCGCTACGACTACGTCCTGATCGACTCCCGCACCGGCCTGTCCGACATCGCCGAGATCTGCACCGTGCAGATGCCCGACGACCTCGTCGTCTGCTTCACCCTCAGCGACCAGTCGATCGACGGCGCCTCCCGGATCGCCCAGCACATCCACGACCGCTACCGCGAGCGCGGCATCCGCATCCTGCCCGTCCCGATGCGCATCGACGAGGGCGAGAAGGAGAAGGCGGACGCCGGCCGCGCCCTCGCCCGGGTGCGCTTCGACGGGCTGCCGGCCGGCCTGGGCGGCGAGGAACTCGCCCAGTACTGGGGCTCGGTGGAGATCCCGTACCGGCCGTTCTACGCCTACGAGGAGATCCTCGCGACCTTCGGCGACCAGCCCGGCACGCCCACCTCGATGCTCGCCGCGTGCGAGCGGCTGACCTCCGTCATCACCGAGGGCCGGGTCACCAACCTGCCGGCGGTGGACGAGGAGGTGCGGCTGCGCTACGTCGACGCGTTCACCCGCCGCCGCCCCTCCGTGCCCGCCGACCTCTACCTGTCGTACGTGCCCGAGGACCGGATGTGGGCGGACTGGATCGAGTCCGTCCTCACCCGGGCCGGCTTCCGGGTGCTGCCGCGGGACCTCAGCGCCGGCACCGACCCGCGCGAGGAGACCGAGCGCGGCATCGACGCCGCCTACCGGACGGTCGCCGTGCTCTCGCCCGCCTACCAGCGCTCCCCGCAGGCCCGGGCCCTGTGGGAGTCCGTGGTCAGCTCCGACCCGTCCGGGACGCGCCGCCAGCTCGTGCCCGTCCGGGTCGGCGACGTGCGGCTCACCGCGCCGTTCAGCAACCGCAACCCGGTCGACCTGGTGGGCCGCGACGAGGCGCAGTCCGTCCAGACGCTGCTGCGCGCGCTCGGCCGCGGCGAGGCCGCCCTGCCGGAGGGCAACGGCGGCGGGCCGCGCTTCCCCGGCAGCAAGCCCGCCGTGTGGGACGTCCCGCCGCGCAACCCGTCCTTCACCGGCCGCGCCGCCGTCCTGGAGCAGCTGCGCAACCAGCTGCGCGGCGGCATGGCGGCCGTCCTGCCCACCCCGCAGACGCTGTACGGGCTCGGCGGCGTCGGCAAGACCCAGGTCGCCCTGGAGTACGCGCACCGGTTCATGTCCGACTACGACCTGGTGTGGTGGATCGACGCCGAGCAGACCGAGCTCGTCGCCCCCGCCCTCGCCGAACTGGCCCGGCGCCTGGGCCTGCGCGTCGGCGACTCCGTCACCGAGGCCGCCGAGGCCGCCCGGGAGGCACTGCGCCTGGGCCGGCCCACCGCGCGCTGGCTGCTGATCTTCGACAACGCCGACGAGCCGTCCGAGATCCGCCGCTTCTTCCCCGGCGGCTCCGGCCACATCCTGGTGACCTCCCGCAACCAGGCCTGGACCGGGCACGCCGAGGCCCTGGAGGTCGACGTCTTCACCCGCGGCGAGAGCGTCGAGCACCTGTGCCGGCGCGCCCGCGGCCTGTCCCGGGCGGACGCCGACCGGGTCGCCGAGGCCGTCGGCGACCTGCCGCTCGCCGTCGAGGTCGCCGCCGCGTGGCTGGACACCACCGGCACCCCGGTCGAGACGTACGTCACCCAGCTGCACGCCGAGGCCGCCCGCGCGCTGGCCGTCGCCCGGCCCGCCGACTACCCGACCCCGGTCGGCGCCACCTGGAACGTCTCCATCGGCCGGCTGCGCCAGCAGTCCCCGGCCGCCGTGCGGCTGCTCCAGCTGTGCGCGTTCTTCGCGCCCGAGCCGATCTCGATGAACCTCTTCTACAGCGACCAGATGATCCGGGCGCTGGTGAAGTACGACGCCGACCTCAGCGACAAGTTCATGCTGGGCAAGGTCATCCAGGCCATCGGCCGCTACGCGCTCGCCAAGGTCGACGCCGGCAGCAACAGCTTCCAGGTGCACCGGCTCGTCCAGGCCGTGATCCGGGCCGAGATGACCGAAGAGGAGCAGGAGGTCGCCGTCCACGAGGTGCACCGCATCCTCACCGGCGCCCGGCCCGTCCTCGGCGACACCGACGACCCCGCCAACTGGCCCGCCTTCGACGAGATCTGGCCGCACCTGTCGCCCTCCAAGGCGCACAACTGCGACGAGGCCGACACCCGCCAGCTGCTCATCGACCGCGTCCGCTACCTGTGGAAGCGCGGCGAGCTCGACCGCGCCCGCGACCTCGGCCACGCCCTGGACACCGAGTGGACCCGCAAGCTCGGCGAGGGCGACCGGCAGACCCTCCTCCTGCGCTTCCAGCTCGCCAACGTCCTGCGCTCCCAGGGCAACTACGCCGAGGCCCTGGCCCTGGACGAGGACACCCTGGAGCGCCAGCGCGGCCTGCTCGGCGAGCACCACGCCTACACCCTGATGACGGCCGGCTCGCTCGGCGCCGACCGCCGGGCCCTCGGCCGGTTCCAGGCCGCCCTCGAACTCGACCGCGAGATCCTCTCCCAGTTCCGCGAGCTGTTCGGCGACGACCACCCGCGCACCCTCGCCATGGCCAACAACCTGGCGATCGACTACCGGCTCGTCGGCGAGAGCGAACTCGCCCGCGAACTCGACCAGGAGACCCTCGACCGGCGCACCGCCGTCCTCGGCCCCAAGCACCCCTACACCCTCTCCACCAAGTCCAACCTCGCCCGCGACCTGCGCGAACTCGGCGACTACCAGGGCTCGGTGGAACTCCTCCAGGAGGTCACCGCCGACCTCGGCGACGTCCTCGACCCCGACCTGCCGGAGAACCTGCGCAACGCCAAGTCGCTGGCCGTCTCGCTGCGCCGGATCGGCCAGCTCGCCGAGGCCCGCCGGATCACCAAGGAGACCTACGAGCGCTACCTGGAGCGCTACGGCGCCGACGCCCCCGACGCGCTCGCCTGCGCGCTCAACCTGGCCGCCGACCACAGCGCCTCCGGCGACAAGGAGACCGCGCGGGACCTGTGCGCGACCGTGTTCGAGGGCCACCGGCGGCTGTTCGGCGACGAGCACCCGTTCACCCTGGCCTGCGCCAACAACCTCGGCATCTACCTGCGCGGCAGCGGCGACGTCCCGGGCGCCATCGAGCGCGGCCGGGCCACCGTCGACGGGCTCACCCGCTCCGTCGGGCCGGACCACCCCTACACCCTCAACGCGATGATCAACCTGGCCAACGCGTACGGCGACGACGGGCAGACCCAGCGCGCCGAGGAACTGGGCCGCGCCGCCTACGAGGGCCTGTGCGCCCGCTACACCCCCCGGCACCCGGACGCCGTCGCCTGCGAGGCCAACCTGGCGATCACCCTGCGGGCGGCCGCGCGGCACGGCCAGGCGGCGGAACTGCGGGCCCGCTCGATCGCCGAGCTGATCCGGCAGTTCGGCGAGGAGCACCCCAACACGGTGTCGGCACGCGGCTGGAAGCGGATCAACCGGGACCTGGAACCGCAGCCGGTGTGACGCGTCGAGGAACGTTCGCAGGGACGTTCAGGGGGGCGGGGTACGCTCCGGAGCCATGACTACCCCGCCCCCGGTCCTGGTCACCCGCCGCCTCGCGCCCGGGGTGATCGAACGGCTCACCGCGCACCACGCCGCCACCTGCCACGACTCCGACTGCTCGATGCCCCGGCCGGAGCTGCTGGCCGCCCTGCCCGGCCGCCGGGCCGTCCTCACCACCCTGGACGACCGGGTGGACGCCGAGTTCCTCGACGCCGCCGGGCCGCGGCTGCGGATCGTCGCCAACCACGCCGTCGGCTACCACAACGTCGACGTGGCGGCCTGTGCCGAACGGGGGGTGCTCGTCACCAACACCCCCGGCGTGCTCACCACCGCCACCGCCGACATGGCCTGGGCGCTGCTGCTCGCCGCCACCCGCCGGCTCGGCGAGGGCGAACGGCTGCTGCGCTCCGGGCAGCCGTGGGTGTGGGCGCCGAACTTCCTGCTCGGCATGGAGCTGTCCGGCACCCCGCTCGGCATCCTCGGCATGGGCCGGATCGGGCAGGCCGTCGCCCGGCGGGCGCGCGGCTTCGACATGCCCGTGAGCTACCACAACCGGAGCGAACTGCCGCCGGAGCGGGCCGAGGGCGCGCGGTGGAAGCCGCTGGACGAGCTGCTCGCGACGTCCACGGTGCTGGTCGTCACCTGCCCGCTCGGTGCGGCCACCCGGCACCTGCTGGACGCCCGGCGGCTGGCGCGACTGCCGCGCGGGGCCGTCGTGGTGAGCATGACGGCGGGCGTGGTCGACGAGGCGGCGCTCGCGGCCGCCCTGGAGTCCGGCGCGCTGTTCGCCGCGGCCGTCGACAACTTCGAGCACGAGCCCGCGGTGCCGTCCGCCCTGCTCGCCCAGGAGCGCGCCGTGCTGGCCCCGCACCTCGGCAGCGCCACCGTGGCCACCCGTCAGGCGATGGGCGGGCTGGCCGTCGACAACGTCCTGGCGGTGCTGGCCGGGGACGAGCCGCTGACGCCCGTGAAGGCCTGACGCCGGTGAAGGCCTGACGCCCTAGCCGGCGGCCCAGGCCAGGGCGGTGGTCAGCACCCGGAAGGCACCGAAGTGCGCGGCGCCGGGCTCCAGGAAGAGCTCGGCGCCCGGGATGTGGTCGGCCAGCCAGCGGGAGTGCTCGACCGGCGAGAACTGGTCGTCCGCGCCGTGCCACAGCCAGGTCGGCACCGCGATGTCCTCGCACTTGAAACCCCAGTCGGCGGTGAACGCCAGCACGTCGTCGATCCAGCCGTCCGCGCCGTGCCGGAACGCCTCCCGGTAGTTGCTCTGCAGCATCCGCCGCAGCCCGCTGTCGGCCACCACCATCCGGTCGGCGGGCGACAGTTCGGGCCGCAGGCCCTTCAGCAGCCGGACCGGGTCGTCCTTGATCTGGCGGGAGCGGAACTCCATCGTGTCCGCGATCCGGTCGTGGCCGCGCTCCGCCTCCCGGTAGGCGCGGACGTTCGACGGGGTCATCCCCGCGTACCAGTCCAGGCCGGTCGCGTTGCGCGGCGCGAGCCCCACCAGCACCGCCACCCGGCTCACCCGCTCCGGCAGCAGCGCCGCGCAGGCCAGCGCGTGCGGGCCGCCGCCGGAGCGGCCCAGCACCGCGAAGGCCTCGAGGCCGAGGTCGTCCGCGATGGTCCGCACGTCGGCCGCCGCCGCGCTCACCCGCCGCCCGACCTGCCGGGTCGAATCGCCGTACCCGGGCCGGTCGTAGGAGATCAGGCGCACCCCCAGCCGGTACAGCACGGTGCTGCGCGGGTGCGGGCCGACCCTGCTGCCCGGCATGCCGTGCAGCAGGAACACCGGACGGCCGCGCGGATCGCCCAGGGATTCCACGGCGAGTGCGCGTCCGCCCGGGGCCTTGACCATTCGTAACGCCACGCGCCTGCCTCCTGAGTGTCACCGGTGGGGGGGTCACCGGTCGGTGGTGGTGCGGATCTCCCGGCGGGCCTGCCAGGTGGTGTGCTCCCGGGACACCGCGTCCTCGGCGTCCCGGGCCAGCCGGGCCCAGATCTCCTCGGCGTCCGCCGACTCCAGCTCCAGCGCCGCCAGTTGGCGCCGGATCTGGTCCAGCTCGTCGGCCGCGAGGCCGTACGCCGCGGCCAGCGGACGGTACTGGCGCAGCTGCGCCCACGCGGCGACGGACGCGGCCACCGCCGAGACCGTGCCGAGCGCGTCGTAGGTGAACGCGCCGAGCGCCCGCAGCACCGCGAGCACCAGCCCGAGGGCGGGCAGCACCACGCCGAGCACACCGGTCCAGAAGCCCGCCCGGGCGCAGTACCGGGACTTCGAGCGGTACCACGCGTGCTGCACCTCGATCCGCTCGCGCAGGTACACCTCGCGGCGGACGGCCAGCGGCTGCGCGCGCAGGTCGCGCATCGCGTCGGTGATCCCGGCGGGCCCGGCGAGCGGTTCCCCGCCCGGTTCCGCGCCCGGCGGCGACCCGACCGCCGGGCCGCCGCGGAAGGCGCCCAGCACCCGGCCGAGCTGGAAGCGGTACAGGCCCTCGGCGTCCGGCAGGGCGCGCGGCGGCGGCTGGTAGGCGTCGGCCCGCACGGCGAACTTCCAGGCGAGCGTCTTCACCGACTCCGCGGCGGCCCGGCCCTCGTACCAGAGGCCCTGCGGGTTCTGCCGGCCGATCACCACGGCGAACCCGATTGCGCCGAGGTAGGCGACGGCGGCCGGCCAGGCCCACGCCTCGCCGTCGGCCGAGCCGGTCGCGGCGGCGACGAGGAGCAGGACCAGCTCCCACGCGGAGAGCACCACCGAGCGGTGCTGCCCGTGCAGCGAGGCGGAGTCGGCGGCCCAGAAGAGGTCGGGCAGGAGGTCCCGCTCCCGCACCCACCCGGTACGCCCCGCACCAGACGCCATGTTCGGCCCCCACCCGTCGCTCCGGTCGCACCCCTTCCCTGCCCCGGCGGGCTCCCCGGTACGCCTGCCGCCCGGCCGTCCGGCCCGCAATGGCCGGGAACCCCCGGGTGGTTGTCCGGCGGGCGGCCCGGGGCCCGGCGGGAGCGGCCCGGGGGCCGTGGGTGCGGCTCAGTAGGTGTAGAAGATCCGTTCCGCGTTGTCGCTCATCTGCCGGACGTTCCACTCCGTCCCGCCCGGCACGTTGCCCGAGCGGAACAGCGGCGGCGCCTCCGCGGTGCCGGCCTGCGCCGCCTCCGCCAGGCGGCCCACGGCGGAGGCGACGACGGCCTGCATCAGGGCGCTGGTGACGATCGTCGAGACCGGGCCGAACGTCGTGCGGGCGCCCGGGTGGGTCAGCTCGCCGTCGCCGACCGCGATCTTGCTGTCCAGCACGACGTCGCAGTTGTCCTTCAGGTACGTCCCCGACGGGTGCGCCGAGGGCACCTCGCCCGGGTACGCGAGCGAGGTGACCCCGATCACCTTCAGCCCGCGGTCGCGCGCGTACCGGGCCAGCTCGACCGGCATGACCTGGCGGCCGGACAGCGAGATCACGAAGAGCACGTCGCCCGCCGTCGCCGGGGTGAGGTCCAGGCTCGTCGTGGCCAGGCCGGACACCCGCTCCAGGGCGCTCGCCAGCGGCGCGGGCATCACCGTCACCCCGGCCATCCCGGGCACGTTCAGCAGGTTGACCGGCACCAGCCCGCCCGCCCGGTAGACCACGTCCTGCGCGGGCAGCGAGGAGTGCCCGGCACCGAAGGTGAAGACCCGGCGGCCCTGCGCGACCGCCTCGGCGAGCAGCGCGGCGGCGGCCTCGATCGGCTCGGCCTCCTCCTCGCGGACCCGCTGGAGATGGGCGATCGCGGCGTCGAAGTACCGGCCGACCAGGTCGTTCATCTGGTGCCTCCGCTCTCTGCCGGTGAGGGAGCCGGCCCGGGTGGGGCGGCCCGGAAGGTCCCGGCCGCCAGTGGAGAAAGCTACGGCGAGCACGGTGGTGCCTCGGCGGTCCCGCTGTCAACAGGAACGAAAACCGGTACCGGAAGCCCCCGGGCGGGCCCGGTTGTCGGGCCGGTACGTCAGAATTGTCGGTGAGGACCCCGAAGAACGGAGCCAGCGGCGATGTCTGGGCTGATCGACACCACTGAGATGTACCTTCGCACCATCCTGGAGCTGGAGGAGGAAGGCATCGTCCCGATGCGCGCCCGGATCGCCGAGCGTCTGGAGCAGAGCGGCCCCACCGTCAGCCAGACGGTCGGCCGGATGGAGCGCGACGGCCTCCTCCAGGTCGCCGGGGACCGCCACCTGGAGCTCACCGAGGAGGGCCGCCGGCTCGCGGTGCGCGTCATGCGCAAGCACCGCATCGCCGAGTGCCTGCTGGTCGACGTGATCGGCCTGGAGTGGGAACAGGTGCACGAGGAGGCGTGCCGCTGGGAGCACGTCATGAGCGAGACGGTCGAGCGCAAGGTGCTCGCCATGCTCGGCCACCCGACCCAGTCCCCGTACGGCAACCCGATCCCCGGTCTCGACGAGCTCGGCGACGCCAAGGCCGAGGGCGAGGGCTTCGACGCCGCGCTGGTCCAGCTCGACTCGGTCAAGCCGGGCGAGGAGGGCGTCAGCGTGGTGGTCCGCCGGATCGGCGAGCCGATCCAGACCGACGAGGGCCTGATGCGCAGGCTGCGCCGGGCGGGCGTCCGCCCGGGCTCGACGGTCATGGTGAGCCCCGGCGTCGGCGGAGTCCTGGTGGGCACCGGCGAGAACGCCGCGGAGCTGGGCAAGGACATCGCCCAGCACGTGTTCGTCGCCCAGGCCTGAGCCGCCGCCGAGCCGTCCGAGCCGCCAGGCCGTCCGCGCCGTCGGCGGCGCACGACGGCGCACGCGAGGGCACATCGGCGGCACGCGGCTGCACACGGGTCGTACGAGGTCGCACACGACGAAGAGGCCCGCTGCTCCCCGTGCAGCGGGCCTCTTCGTCCTCCCCGGTCCCCCTCTTCCCTCCCGTCCCCTCCGGTCCCTCCCGCTTCCCCTCCGCACCGCCCCGCCCGGCTTCCCCGTCCGAGCGTCCCTTCCGGCGTCCCCTCGCACCGGATTCCTCCCCTCGGCCGATCATGGCAATCCTTGAGCGCTGTCACTCGTACGAGGGGCTTCTCCGGTTGACCAGCGGGTAGACCGGGCCTTTATCCGCACATGCGTATGACGGGCCCCGCCTCCGGTGGGAGACAAGGCCCGTCACTCGCGCGCGTTGTGTCGCGCGGCGCACGCCCTCACCCGATAGGCGCAGGGCGGCTGTCCGGGGGAGGGTGAATCCGGCTGGGCCGAACGGCCCGGCCGACGTCCCTCCGGCGCACCACGGCCTCAGTGCACCCCCGCCGGCTGGGCGTTCTGCGGGCGGGCCGAGGGGGCCTCGCGGCCGCACGCGTACGCCAGCGGGCTGATGAGCTCCGCGGCGTCCGGCAGCCAGCGGTTGAGCGCCGAGGGGGAACGGGCCCACTGGGCGTACCCGGTGCTGCCGACCCGGGACGGCGGGGCGACCGTCCAGTCCCCCTCGCCGCGGGCGACCAGGTCGAGCCGGCCGGGCGGCCAGCCGAGCTTGCGGAGCATCTCCGGGAGCTTGGCCGCGACCCCGGGCAGCACCAGGAAGTGCAGCCGGCGCCCGATCCGGCCGGGGGAGGCGGGGACGGCCACGACCGGGCCGAGCTGGAGGTCCTGCCGCTCCATCCGGGCCAGCGCCAGGCAGCCGGCCACCTCCGGGACGTCCAGGACGTCGAAGGAGCGGCCGGTGGGCAGCAGGATGGAGGCCTGCGGCCGTTCGGTCCACCAGCGCCGCACCGCCCCGGGGCCGGCGCTCGCCTTGCGGGCCCAGTCCGCGTCCAGCGGATGGGCGCCGGGCAGCGGGCAGCGCGGGTCGCCGCAGGAGCAGCGGGCGGGCCCGTCGCCGTCGATCAGCCAGGCGCCCGGGGCGACCTCCCAGTGGCGGTTCTCGGCGTAGCTGACGGCTTCGATGAGCAGCGGGGGCAGTCCGGCGTTCTTGCCCTGGTCGGGGGAGTCGGGGATGTCTTCCACGCGCTGCTCAACTACCGTGTGTGAGCCTGGTTACGGCCCCGCGGTGCCCGGATGGGCGCATGATGGCAATGTCACCCGAACCGGTGACTCAACCGAGTTGGGGCGGGCGGGGGCGGGCGCAGAGGGGGCGCACGGGAGCATTTCCCAGGGCGCGTGGGGGGTGCGGTTCGTCACCGTGGGTATCCCGCTGGCGTTGCTGATCGCTAACCTGGTGTCAGATTCCTTGGACGGTCGGACAGTCGGCAACAGATCAGCAGAATCGTCGCCCGCCGGCCGGGACCGGAGGGTGTGGGGAGGCGAAGCCCAATGGCCGCGAGACCACTCGTCGCACGACAGCCCAACGAGCGTCTGCAGCAACTGATCCAGGAGGCCAGCTGCTCCAATGCCGGCCTGGCCCGGAGAGTCAACCTCTGCGGCGCCGAGCACGGACTGGACCTGCGCTACGACAAGACCTCCGTCGCCCGGTGGCTGCGCGGCCAACAGCCGCGCGGGCAGGCGCCGGCGGTGATCGCCGAGGCCCTGGGCCGCAAGCTCGGCCGCAGCGTGTCGGTCGAGGAGATCGGCATGGCGGACGGCAAGAACCTCAGCTCCGGCATCGGGCTGCAGTTCGCGCCGACCCTGGGCGCGGCCCTGGAGCAGGTCTGCGAGCTCTGGCGCAGCGACGTCGGCCGGCGGGACTTCCTGACCGGGGCGACGGTCGCCGCCTCCGCCCTGGTGGAGCCCAGCCGGGACTGGCTGATCACCCCGCCGGACCCGGTGGTGGCGCGCACCGGCGGCCCGCGGGTCGGCCCGACGGACGTCGCGGCGATCAAGGCGACCACGACGATGCTGGTGGACCTGGACCACCGCTTCGGCAGCGGGCACGTGCGCCCGGTCGTCGTCCACTACCTCAACTCGGTGGTCTCCGGCCTGCTCGGCGGGGCCTACCGCGAGGAGACCGGGCGCCAACTCTTCGCCGCGGTGGCGAGGTTGACCGAGCTGGCCGGCTACATGGCGGTGGACACCGGACAGCCCGGACTCGCCCAGCGCTACTACATCCAGGCGCTGCGCCTCGCGCAGGCGGCGGACGACCGCGGCTACGGCGGCTACGTCCTCGCGGCCTCGATGAGCCACCTCGCGGCGACGCTGGGCAACCCGCGCGAGATCGCCCAACTCGCCCGCGCCGCGCAGGAGGGCGCGCGGACGGTGGCCACCCCGACGGCGATGGCGATGTTCTACGCGGCCGAGGCCCGCGGCCACGCGCTGCTCGGCGACGCCCGCTCGTGCGAGGCGGTCGCGGCCAAGGCGCTGGAGATGATGGAGAAGCGCCGCCCGGAGGACGACCCGGACTGGATCGTCCACTTCGACGACGCCTACCTCGCCGACGAGCTGGCCCACTGCCACCGGGACCTGGAACAGGCCGGCCAGGCCGAGCACTACGCCCGCCGGGCGCTCGACCTGCACCCGCCGACGCGGGTGCGCCGCCGCGCGGTGGACCTGGTCCTGCTGGCCACGGCGCAGCTGCAGCAGCGGGACCTGGAGCGCGCCTGCGAGACGGGCGCGCAGGCGGTCCGGTTGCTGAGCGGGCTGCGCTCCAACCGGGGCGTGGAGTACCTGGACGAGTTCCGGCGCCGGCTGGAGCCCTACCGGGAGCAGCGGGTGGTCCGCGAGTTCCACGCCAGGGCGGACGCGGAGGCCGCCTGAGCGGATCGGCCCCCGCGGGGGAGCAGGTCGTGATGTCCCGCCCACGTGGTCACCCGGTGAGGCGAACCGGTAGCGTGGGCGCGACGTCCAAGGAACTGTGATGCTCCCAAGAACCGACGAGATGTGGTCCGCCGTCAGCGCGCGGTCGTGCACAGGTGAGGAATCGCGTTGAGCCAGCGCCGCTCGTATCCCAACTCGGGTGACTTCAACCTGGACGACCTGTTCCGCCCTGAGCCCGGCCAGCAGCAGGGCCCGCAGGCCGTCGTGCCAGGTCAGGCGGGTCAGCCGCAGGGCGCCCCCGGCCAGCAGATGCCGCCGGTGGGGCAGCCGTCCGGGCAGCCGGAGTACCTGGGCGAGGGCGGGCACGCGCTGCCGACGCAGGCCATGCCGGCCCAGGGCGCGCCGTGGGGCGGCGCCCCGGCCCTCGGGGCCCAGGGCTACCCGCAGGGCGCCCCGGCGCCGGAGACCCAGCACCTCCCGCCGTACCCGACCGGGGACCCGCAGGCCGGCGGCTACCCGGGCGCCCCCGGCTACCCGCAGCAGGCGCCCGGCTACGCACCGCAGCCGGACCAGGCGTACGGCCACCAGGGCTACCCGCCGGCCGCCCACCCGCAGCCGGTCCAGCCCGGCTACTCCGGTGTCGACTACTCCGGCGCCGAGTACCAGACCACCGCCGTGCCGGTCCGCGAGGAGCGCGGCGGCGGACGCCCGTCCTCGAAGCTGATCATCGGCGGCGTGGTGGCCGGCTGCGCCGCGGCCGGGATCCTCGTCGCCGTGCTGATGAGCGGCGGCGACGACAGCACGAGCGGCGACAAGAAGAAGACCCCGCCGGTGGCCTCGGCCGGCAGCGCCTCGACCGGCCCGGCGGGCGCGAGCGGTTCGGCGGCCGCCGTCGACCCGGAGGTCAAGGCGCAGGCGCAGCCGCTGTCGGACCTGCTGGGCACCGCGAGCGACAGCCGCTCGGCGGTCGTGAACGCGGTCGGCGCCGTGCAGAAGTGCAACCAGCTGCCGGAGTCGCAGCAGGCGCTGACCGCCGCGGCCGGCAAGCGGCGCGAGCTGCAGACAAAGCTCGGCCAGCTGAAGACCGACAAGCTGCCCGGTGGTGCGCAGCTGGTCGAGCAGCTCAACGCGGCCTGGACGGCCTCGGCGCAGGCGGACGACGAGTACGCGGCCTGGGCCTCGGACTCGCAGGCCCCGGGTGCGTGCGGCAAGCAGGACAACCAGCACTACAAGAACGCGGTCACGGCCAGCGGCTCGGCGACGAACGCCAAGAAGCAGGCGTCCACGCTCTGGAACGCGATCGCGACGCAGACCGGCCTGCCGAGCCGCGGCGACGGCGACCTGTAGGAGGGCGTCGGAGGGGCGGGCCGCCCGCGCCTCACGAGGGCGGCCCGCACACCGTCACGCCGGGGGCTTGCTGCCCGTGAGCACCCAGCGGACGTCGACGAAGCCCGGCTGCTGCAGGGTCATCCGGCCGCCCTTCACCACCTGGTAGGTGACCCAGGTGTTCACCAGCCGCGGCGACTCGGTGCTGGGCAGCATGTTGGTGGTGCCCCAGCTCAGCGGCGGGGTGAGGCCGACGTCGACGCCCTCGCCGCTGTCCAGCAGGGCGGTGATCGTCTTCGAGTCGACCGCCTTGCCGGCCGAGGTCAGCTTGTCGGAGACGACGCGGAACACCTCGTACGCGACCCAGGTGGTCTCCACGCCGGGGTCGGACACGTCGATGGTCCGGCCGTCGGCGCGCACGACGTCACGCAGCCCGTCCCACACCTTGGCCGACTCCGGCGGGTACCAGCTGGTGACGAACGCGCCGCCCAGCGGTCCGCTGTCGCCGCCGGTGGAGTCGACCACCGACTGCTGCACGCTGCCGATCACCGAGGCGATCCTGGTGTTCCTCGGGCCCAGCCGCCGGTAGGCGTCCAGCAGGTTGCCGGTCGGCTCGGCGCCGAGCGCGATGGTCACGCAGTTGCCCGGCTCGTCCTTGCCGATCGCCTTGCGCACCACCGGCGTGTAGTCGTTGGACTTCTCGGGCGCCTTGACGTCGAGCAGCTTGAGCCCGGCGGGCTTGAGCGCGTTGGCCAGGTAGCCGAGCAGGTTGTCGCCGGCCGGGGTGTCCGGGCGCACCAGGGAAACGTATCTGCACCCGGCGTCGACCAGCTGGCGGCCGCTGCCGCCGATGAGCGCGGGCATGCCGCCGTCCACCGGGTAGGACAGCGGGCTGCTGAACTCCGGCTGGGAGAGGCCGTAGCCGCCGATCAGCGGGATCCCGGCACGCTCCAGGACGGGCATGAAGGCGTCGCCCCACTGGCTGTAGGAGCCGATGACGGCGACCGCCTTGTTGTCCACCGCCTGCTGCGCGCACGCCTTGGCACCCTCGGCGTCGTTGTGCTCGTTGCAGGTGAGCACCCGCAGCCGTCGTCCGTTTAAGCCGCCCTTGTTGTTCACGTCGCGTCCGATGGCCTCGGCGAGCGCCGTCATGCCGGGCCGGTCGGCCGAGCCGGTGCCGGCCGGCGCCCAGGTCATGACGGTGAGGTCGGAGCCGGTCGTGGCATCGGCCGGTCCGCCGCACGCGGAGGCCGAGAAGAGGGTGGGGAGCAGGGCCGCGGCGATCGCGGCGGCGGCGATCGGGCGGCGCGCGGTCCGGCGCTGCCGCGCGATCTGGTTCCGGGCCTGGAAGGTGTCCCTTCGGCGGGTCATCGGTATTCCCTCTCTGGGGCGCCCTCCGGCGCACCGGAGCAAGCCAAGCCCCGGCGGCACAAGCCGAGAGGACCGAAATGTGAACGCTCGGAAAACGGGTGCCGAACTCCCGAGGGGAACGCGTGTAGATCCCGCGAGTGGAGCACGAACAGCACGGGAACGTACGATCGTTCCCCATGTCCGCCAGCACAGATTCTTCGCACCGGTCCGCCCGAAACCCTTCTCGTCCGGGCCACCGCTCCAGCACGATGGGCGGCATGCCGCTCAACGACCTGCCCTGGTGGCGCTGGCGAGCCCGACTGCGCTCGGCCCTGCACATGCTGTCCGACCCCGCCTTCCAGCAGGAGGCCTGGCTGTCCGGCCGGGAGGGGTACGGGGACGTGACCGACGCCGTCTACCGGCTCGTGGAGGACACCTGGCTGGACCGCTGGTCCGCCGAGAAGTACGTCGGCGCGATCTTCCGCGACGCGGCCGAGGCCGCCCTGGTGGACGTCGCCGTGCTGCGGGTGGTCAGCCTGCTGCACGAGGTCGGCGCTGACGCCCCGGCCACCGCCTACGTCGGCCACCCCGGCTGGCCCGAGGCCGTCCGGGCCGCGCGCGAGGCGCACGTGCTGCTGGCGGTCAACGACGGGGACGACCCGGACGCGGCGCCCAAGTCGCTGGACGTGCTGCGGATCCTGACCTCGGTCTGAGCGGGGGCCCGGTGCCCGTACTGCGGAACGGGCGGTGCCGTCCCGCAGTACGGGCACCGGGACGGGTGCTGTCCAGGATGTGACACGCTGGACCATTCACGAACCGCACGACCATAGGACGGGATACCCCCACGTGGAACAGCAGCCGGCCAGTGCCCAGTACGTCCTCACGCTGTCCTGCCCCGACAAGCAGGGCATCGTCCACGCGGTCTCCAGCTACCTCTTCATGACCGGCTGCAACATCATCGACAGCCAGCAGTTCGGGGACGGGGAGAGCGGCCTGTTCTTCATGCGGGTGCACTTCTCGGCCGCCGAGCCGGTCACCGCGGACAAGCTGCGGGCCAGCTTCGCCGCGATCGGCGCCTCGTTCGGCATGGAGTGGCAGATCCACCCGACCGAGGAGCGGATGCGGATCGTCCTCATGGTCAGCAAGTTCGGGCACTGCCTCAACGACCTGCTGTTCCGCAGCCGGATCGGCGCGCTGCCGGTGGAGATCGCCGCGGTGGTCTCCAACCACACCGACTTCCGCGACCTCACCGAGGGCTTCGGCATCCCCTTCCACCACATCCCCGTCACCCGGGACACCAAGGCCGACGCCGAGCGGCAGCTGCTCGACCTGGTGGAGCGCGAGAACGTCGAACTCGTCGTGCTGGCGCGCTACATGCAGGTGCTCTCGGACGACCTGTGCAAGGCGCTGTCCGGCCGGGTGATCAACATCCACCACTCCTTCCTGCCGAGCTTCAAGGGCGCCAAGCCCTACCACCAGGCGCACGCCCGCGGCGTGAAGCTGATCGGCGCCACCGCGCACTACGTCACCGCCGACCTCGACGAGGGCCCGATCATCGAGCAGGAGGTGGCCCGGGTCACCCACGACGTCACCCCGGACCAGCTGGTCGCGCTCGGCCGGGACGTCGAGTGCCAGGCGCTGGCCCGCGCGGTCAAGTGGCACAGCGAGCACCGCGTGCTGCTCAACGGCAGCCGGACGGTCGTCTTCGCCTGACGGGCGGGTCCCTCGGGGTTGCTTCCGGGGTTGCTCGGCGTCGCTCGGGCCGCTCGGGGTTGCTCAGGGCTCGGGCTTGCTCAGGGCCGCTCGGGGCTCGGGGGTTGGTCGGCGTCGCTCGGGCCGCTCAGGGCCGCGACAGCAGCGGCACCGCGCGCAGCACCTCGCGGATCGCGGCGCGGTCGCCGTGCTCGCCGACCGGCACCCGCTCGGGATCGCGGTGCGCGGCGGCCAGCTGGCAGAACTCCAGCCCGTCCAGCACCATCGACGCCACCGGCTCGCCGCCCGGCCGGACCTCCGCGCGGCCGTCCCCGCGGCCCTCGTCCGGGCCGTCCAGCGGGATCAGCCACTCGCCGGCCGCCGGGCCGTCGATCACCAGCCGCAGCCGCCGCCCGCCCCGCCCGGTCCCGGGCGCCCCGGCCACTCCGGCCGCCCCGGCCGGCTGGGCGGCCCGCAGCCCGGCCAGCGCGTGCGGGACCATCCGGACCGCCAGCTCCACCATCTGCCGCAGGTGCTGCGGCGCCGGCGGGTCGTACGGGTAGGCCACCGCGCGGGCCACGTCCTCGCCGTGCACGAAGCACTCGAAGGCGCGGTCCACGAACGCGTCGCGCAGCGGCACGGCGGCGAAGCCGAAGTCCACCGGCGTGCTGCCCTGCGGGGCGAGGGCGGCGGCGCGCACCAGGTCGTGGGTCTGCCGCCGCCAGCGGGCCCGCACCGACTGCGGCGGAGCGCCGGCCGCCCCGGCGAGCAGCCGCGCGGTGCGCTCGGTGATCCCGGCGTACCGGCCGCCCTGCGGCGGCACCCGGGGCGCCCGCGGCCGGGCGTCCGGCTCCTGCGGCGGCACCCGGCGTTCGACCGGCGTGACGGCGGTGCCCGGGACGGCCGGCACCGGGTCCGGCAGGCCGAGGGCGAGCGCCACGTAGCCGTCGACGGCGGTCAGGTGGCACAGCACCTCGGCCGGGCGCAGGTACTCGGTGCCGCCGTGCCACGGGAGTTCGGCGACCTCCTGCCACTCCTCCGGGCCGAGGTCGCGCAGCAGCGCGTCGAGCTTGGCGGTCTCCGCCGCGTACGGAACTCCCCAGGCGGGGACGGGCAGTTCGGCCGGGCGGCGGGCCAGGCACCAGTCGAGCACCTGCTGGCGCAGCGGGCCCGGCTGGTCGAGCGGCTCGTCCACGGCGAGCCAGCCGGCCGCCTCGCGCAGCCGCGCGGCCTCCTCGGCGCACTCCGCGCAGGCGCGCAGGTGGAGTTCGAGTTCGGCGGCCTCGGCGGGCGGGCACGCGCCGAGGGCCCAGGCGCCGAGCAGCGAGCGCAGGGCGTCGTGCTGCTCCCCGGTGGTCGTCACGTGCCCCCGTTCCCGTCCTGCGTGGTCCGGCCGCGGGCCCCGTCCCGAACGGTCCGGCCGCACTGGCGGGCGCGCTCGTCGGCCAGTTCGGTGGCGAGCAGCTCCAGGCCGAGCCGCATCCGCTGCTTGGCTGCCTGCTCGCTGATGCCGAGCCGGCGGGCCGTCTCCTGGTAGGTGCGGCCGTCGTAGTACGTCACGGCGATGGTCTCACGCAGGCTGTGGGGGAGGGAGTCGACCACGTACTGCATGCGCGCGGCGGTGGCGACCTCGCGGATCTCGTCCTCGGCGGACCCGGGCCCGGCGCCCGGTTCGGCGGCCCGGCGCAGGCGCAGCCGGTCGACGGCACGGCGGTGGGTGAGCGCGCCGAGCCAGGAGCGCAGCGAGCCCTGGGCGGGGTCGAAGGCCTCGGGGTGCTCCCACACGTGGGCGAAGACCTCGCGGGTGAGCTGGGCGGCGGCGGCCTGGTCGGCCAGTATCCGCCCGGCGAGCCCGTGCACCATCGGCGCGAGCAGGTCGTAGAGTTCGCCGAGCGCGGTCTCCTCGCCGCGGGCGAGGCGCCGCTGGAGCTGCTCGTCCCAGCGGGGGCCGGCGTCCGCGGCCGTCGCGGCACCGCGGTCCGGGGTGGCCATCGGGCCGGGGGCGGCCATCGCACACCACCCTCCTGACCGGGGTCCGCTGGCTTACTCAACGGTATCTTGCGGCCGTCGGGCGGCGGGAGGAATCCCCGAAGAAGGGAACGCCGAGTTTCGGATCGTCACATGGTGGGACGTTCGGCTCGTGGGACCGTCCGCCGATGCCGCTGTTCGAGAACGGTCGGACATATGTCGCACGGGTGGTTCGCGAGTGGCGGGCCGGGTGTCGGGGGTGTGCGGCGGTAGGTTCGCCACTGCCGGTCCGGCGTGGTCGGCCGCGGTCCGGCCGAGCGCCGGTGCGAGGTTCGCCAGAGTGAACGGGACAGTATGCACTGCCCTGTCCCCCGATCGCTGGAATATGCCCGAAGCGCTTGCTGCGGTCCGTCCGCCCGCTCATCCTGAGGCGTATTCGTGTCGCGGCCAGCACCGGGTGGGACGTGCGACGGCCCTGCCGGCCGGCCGAACCGGCCCGATCGGGACGATGGCCGAACTGCGAGTGCGGGTGGTGGAGCGGTGCAGGTTCTTCAGGTACAGCTGGCGGTGCAGGCGGATCCCGCCGAGGTGGGCCGGGCCCGCCGGTGGGTGCGCTCGCGGCTGTTGAACCACGGGGTCGACCCGGACGCGCCGATGGCCGAGACGGTGGTGCTGGTGGTCTCCGAGCTGGTGACCAACGCCGTGGTGCACACCGGCTGTCCGGCCGTGCTGCGGCTGTGCCTGCCGGTGGACTGCGCCGCCCCGGCGGGCGCCCCGGCACCGGCCGTCCCGCTGCGGGTGGAGGTCGCGGACGCGAGCCAGGTGGCGCCGGCCCCCCGGCACGCGGGCCCGGACGCCGACGCCACCAACGGGCGCGGCCTGGAACTGGTCGAGCTGCTCTGCGAGCGCTGGGGCTGGTACCCGGACGGCTCGGGCAAGCGGGTGTGGTGCGAGATCGGCGCGGACGCCCGGCCGGCGGACCCGCTGGCGGGCGTGGACTGGGCGGCGCTCGCGCAGTAGGCGCCGCGTCGCGATCAGCGGGCCGACCAGGATCAGCGGGCCGACCACGATCACCGGGTCGACCAGGATCAGCGGGCCGACCAGGGGCGCGACCGCCGCAACGATCACCGGCCGAAACCTGACGCAACCATTCCGAATTTCCGACAACCCATTGACGTGACGTATCCGACTGATCACGCTTGGGTGCAGCTCTCCGTCGCGAGGGGACGCCGAGGGGACACCCGTACGGCCGTCGTGGTGCTGCTGTCCAGGGGGATCGTGTCAGCAGGGGGGACCACGGCCTGCCAGGGGTGCGACCTCCTCGGCGAGTGCGGAGCGCCGGTGCGGGTTCAGGGCCCGTGCGTTGCGATCGGATGGCGGCCCGCCGTGCCGCGCTCGGGGTGTGCACGGCCGGCCGCCATCCGACTCGTCATCCGGTCCATCGTCCGGGTCGTCGTCGGGTCGTCGTCGAGTCGTCATCCGATTCGCCGTCCGGTTCGCCGTCGAGTTCAGGACACCGCCCGGAACGTCCTGCGGTAGGCGCTCGGCGCGACGTCGAGGCGTCCGCGCAACTGGAGCCGCAGTGAGGCCGCGGTGCCGAAGCCGGACTCCCGGGCCACCTGGTCGATCGTCAGGTCGGTGCGCTCCAGCAACTGCCGGGCGCGCTCGGTGCGCTGGACGGTGAGCCACTGGCCCGGACTGCTGCCGGTCTCCTCGCGGAAGCGCCGGGTGAACGTCCGCACGCTCATCCCCGCGCGGTCGGCGAGCTGACGCAGGGCGAGCGGTTCGTCCAGGTGCTCCAGCGCCCACGCGCGGACCGGCGCCGTCCCGGTGCCGCCGTGCTCCACCGGGCTCGGGGCCTCCACGTACTGCTTCTGGCCGCCCTCGCGCCACGGCGGGACGAGGCAGTTGCGGGCCACCGCGTTGGCGACCGCGCTGCCGTGGTCGCGCCGCACCACGTGCAGGCACAGGTCCACCCCGGCGGCCACCCCGCCGGAGGTGAGGACGTCGCCGTCGTCCGTGTAGAGCACGTCGGGGTCCAGCCGGACCCGCGGGTACAGCTCGGCGAAGCGCTCGGTGTAGCGCCAGTGCGTGGTGGCCGGGCGGCCGTCCAGCAGGCCGGCGGCGGCGAGCAGGAAGGAGCCGGTGCAGATCGACATCAGCCGGGTGCCGGGCCGGATCCGGGCGATCGCGGCGGCCAGTTCGGGGGTGTAGGCGGCGTCGGCGGTGGCCGGGCTGGCGTCGGCCGAGGCCGGGATCACCACCGTGTCGGCCCGCTCCAGGAGTTCGGGCCCGTGGTCGACGGCCACCCGGAAGTCGGCGCTGGTGGCGACCGGCCGGCCGTCCAGCGTGCAGGTCGCCACCTCGTACAGCGGCTCGCCGCCGGGCCCCTTCGCGCCGCCGAAGATCCTTGCGGGGATGCCGAGTTCGAAGGCGATGACCCCCTTCAGGGCCAGGACCGCGACCAGGTGCGCCATCTCGTTCCTTCTCGTTCCTTCCGTCATGGCCCGCGTTGCCCGCGTTGCCCGCATGGCCCGTACGGCTGCGGGCCGGGCCAGCCTAGGCCAGATCGTGGCCCGATTCTTTCGAAAGCTGGCATTCAGGCCACTCGTCGCCGTCCGGCCGCCCCGGGAGACTCGACCGCGTGACCGAACGCAACGTCCTCGCCCCCACCCCCTCCGCCGCCACACCAGCCCGCCCCGCCCGGCGCGTGCACTACGCCTGGGTGGTCGCCGGCGTCTCGCTCCTGGTGCTGCTCGGCTCGGCCGGCTTCCGCTCCACGCCCAGCCTGATGATGGACGCCCTGCACAACGAGTTCGGCTGGTCGCTCGGGACCATCTCCAGCGCCACCTCCGTCAACCTCACCCTCTACGGACTCACCGCCCCCTTCGCCGCCGCCCTGATGGACCGCTTCGGCGTGCGCCTGGTCGTCGTCTGCGCGCTGCTCACCATCTCGGTCGGCTCCGGGCTCACCATGCTGATGCGTGAGCCGTGGCAACTGGTGCTCTGCTGGGGCGTGTTGGTCGGTCTCGGCAGCGGCTCGATGGCCGGCGCGTTCGCCACCACCATCACCGGCCGCTGGTTCCGCGCCCGCCAGGGCCTGGTCACCGGCGTGCTGACGGCCGCCGGCGCCGCGGGCAACCTGATCTTCCTTCCGGTCGGCGCCTGGCTGGTCGAACACCACGGCTGGCGCTCGGCGGTGGTCGTCGTCTCGCTCGCGGCCAGCGCGGTCGCCGTCCCGGTCCTGCTCCTGATGCGCGAGCGGCCCGCCGACATCGGCCTCCTGCCCTACGGTGCGACCGAGGCCCCGCCCGCCCCCGCCGCCGACGGCCGGGCGCTGGCCCGCACCCTGCGCGTGCTGCGCGACGCGGCCCGCACCCGGGCGTTCTGGCTGCTCGCCGGCTCCTTCGCGATCTGCGGCGCCACCACGGCCGGCCTGGTCGGCACCCACTTCATCCCGGCCGCCCACGACCACGGCATGCCCGTCACGACGGCGGCGAGCCTGCTCGCCATGATCGGCCTGTTCGACGTGGTCGGCACCATCGCCAGCGGCTGGTTCACCGACCGCGTCGACTCCCGCCTCCTGCTGGTCGTCTACTACGGGCTGCGCGGGATCTCCCTGCTCCTCCTGCCGCAGCTGCTGGCCGGCTCGCTGCAGCCGCCGATCCTCGCCTTCGTGATCTTCTACGGCCTGGACTGGGTGGCCACCGTGCCGCCGACCGTCGCCCTGTGCCGCCGGCACTTCGGCGAGGACGCGCCGATCGTCTTCGGCTGGGTGCTCGCCAGCCACCAGATCGGCGCGGCCGTGGTGGCCGGGCTGGCCGGCTTCGCCCGGGACGCGCTCGGCAACTACGACGCCACCTGGTACGGCGCGGGCGCCCTCTGCGCGATCGCCGTCGGCCTCTGCCTGGCGCTCCGCGGCACCGGCCGCAAGGACCGGGTCCTGCCCGCCCTGTCGTAACGACCGATTAGGCTCCGCACCCATGACGCTCACCTTCACCCTCGACCCGAAGCCCGACCCCGACCTGCGGGCCGCGATCGTCGGCCTGTGGACCGACGTCACCAACGCCGGCGGGGCCGTCGGCTTCGTGGCGCCGGTCACGGAGGACGACGTCTGGGACACCGCCGACCACCACTTCGCCGGGCTCGCCCCCGAGGGGCCGGACCGCCTGCTCGTCGCCCACGAGACGGAGACCGGCCGGCTGGTCGGGGTGCTCTTCTTCGAGTCGATGCGCTTCAACCTCATGGAGCACTGGCGGATGCTCAAGCGCGTCATGGTGCACCCCGACACCCAGGGCCGCGGGTACGGCGTCGAGTTGATGGCCGAGGCCGAGCGGGCCGCCCGGGAGTGGGGGCTGGACGGCCTGCGGCTGACGGCGCGCGGCGGCCAGGGCCTGGAGCGGTTCTACGCCCGCTGCGGCTACCGCGAGGTCGGCCGGGTCCCCGGCGCGATCCGGGTCGCCCCGGGGGACGACCGCGACGACATCACCTTCTGGCTCGACCTGCACTGACGGCCGGGCCCGGCCCGCGCCGACACCCGCGCCGGGACGGCCGTCGGTACCCGCGCCTGCGGCCGTCCCGGACGGCCCGGAGCGGGGGACGGGCGACCCGTCCCCCGCTCCGCCCGTCGGGCATGCTTCACTGGGGGACCGGCCCCGACCCCCAGCGCAGTGAAGGACGTGCCCCAGTGAGCAGCAGCAACGGCCCCGCCAAGTCGCACGCCACGCTCCGCTACACCTCCCTGCGGGTCAGCATCTTCCTCGGCTGCCTGCTGGTGGCCCTCCTGCTCGGCCACTTCGGGGTCATCCCGGTCAGCGGCCAGACCGGCGTGATCTTCCTCTTCCTGCTGGCCGCGATCGCCTCCGCGCCGCTCAGCTACGTGCTGCTGAGCCGCCAGCGCGACGACATGTCGGCCCAGATCACCACCAAGGTCTCCGGGATGCGCAGCCGCACCGCCGATCGGATCGCCGCGCAGAACGCCGAGGAGGACGCGGCCGACGAGGCCGCCCGCGCCGCCGCCGCGCGGAACTGAGGCCGGCCCGCCCCGGACCCGCTCCCGCCGCCGTGTCCGCCTCCGCCGATCTCCCGCAGACCCCCGAGCCGCACACCCCCGAGCCGCCGCCCGACGGCGCCGCCGGCACCTGGCCCGCCCCCGCGCGGCGGCCCACCGGCCGGGACGTCGCCCGGCTCGCCGGGGTCTCCCAGGCCACCGTCTCGCTCGTGTTCTCCGGCTCCGAAGCCGGCTCCCGGGTCTCCGACGCCACCCGCGAACGCGTCCGCGAGGCCGCCCGCAGCCTCGGCTACCGCCCCCAGGCGGCCGGCCGCCAGCTGCGCCTGGGCCGCAGCGGGATGATCCTGCTGGCCGTCCCCAACCTCCTCGGCCCGTTCTTCGGGCGCGTGCTGGAGGGCGTCCACGAGGAGGCCGGGCGGCACGGCCTGGCCGTCGTCGTCAGTTCGGGCTGGGGCAGCGCGACCCTCGCCGAGGCCGCCACCACCAGCCGCTTCGACGGCCTGCTGATCTGCTCCCCGGACGACAGCCAACTCGGCGAGCTGCCCGCCGACACCCCCGCCGTCTTCCTGGACGCGGACCCGGGCACCGACCGCGCCCGGCCCACCATCGAGCTCGACGTCGCGGGCGGCATGCGGGCCGCGGTCGAGCACCTGGCCGCCCTCGGCCACCGCCGGATCGGCCGGCTGCGCTCGATCCACTCCGCCTACACCTTCCGGGTCCGGCAGGCCGCCTTCGAGCAGGCGGTGGCCGAACTCGACCTGGACGTCGTCGAGTTGGGCGTCCGACTGAACGAGGGACACCCGGCCGCCCGGAACGTCGCCCGCGGGATGCTGGAGCGGCCGGACGCACCGCGCGCGGTGATCTGCGACGACGACGTGGTGGCGTCGGGGGTCTACCAGGCCGCCGCCGAGCTGGGCGTGCGGGTGCCCGACGACCTGTCCGTGGTCGGCATGGACAACGTCGCGGTCGCCGCTCTGCTCGCCCCGCCGCTGACCACCGTCGACCTGCCCGGCGAGGAGCTCGGCCGGGCCGGCACCGCCGCCCTGGCCGGCCTGTTGCGCGGCGAGCGGGTGGCCCCGCCGCCGCCGCTCGCGACCTCGCTCGTGCTGCGCTCGTCCACCGCCGCCGCCCGCTGACCGGCCGTGGCCCACGCATGACTGTGCCCGCCGGTCCAGACCTCCGGCGGGCACAGTCGTCTCTGGGGGCCGGTCAGCCCACGGGCACCGGCTGCGGCTGCGGCACCGGCGCGAGCGGCACCGCCCGGAACCACCGGCGCGCGCCGAACAGCAGCAGGCCGCCCAGCCCGATCCCGCCCGCCGCGCACAGCGCGACCGGCCGCAGCGAGCCCTCCGCGAGGTTCCCGGACACGGCGTAGCCGAGCGAGTTCCCGGTCGCGAACAGCGTCACCAGCCAGGCGAACGCCTCCGTCACCGTCCCGGTCGGCGCCAGCTCCGCGACCAGCACGAACGCCGCCGCCAGCAGCGGGGCCAGCACGATCCCCGAGACGAACGCCAGCGCGGCCATCGGGTACGGCCCGGGCAGCACCACCAGCGGGAGGTAGGAGGCGGCCATCACCAGCGCCATCACCCACGTCCGGGTGCCCGTGCCGCTGCGCCACTTCACCGCCCCGTACGCGAGCGCGCCCAGCAGTCCGCCGAGCGCCGCCAGTGCCAGCAGCGTGCCGGCACCGCCGGGCAGGGCGCCCCCGTGGTGCTCGGCGTAGGCGATGAACAGCACGTTCTGCGCGCCGACCGCCCAGCCGGCCCCGGCCAGTCCGACCAGCAGCAGCACCAGACCGGGGGAGCGCAGCGGGCCCAGCAGTCCGGCCGAGTGCTCGCGCGCCGGGGCTCGCCAGGCCCGCGCCGGCGCGGCGGTGGCGACGACCAGCGCGCCCGCGAGGCCCAGTCCGGCCGCCACCCACAGCGCCGCGACGGGGCTGAAGAGGCCGGCGATCCCGGCGACGGCCAGCGGCCCGGCGACGTAGAGGATCTGCTGCGAGGCGGAGTCGAAGGCGTAGGCGGTGTCCAGCTGTTCCTCCTCGACCACGGCCGGCCACAGCGAGCGCAGGCAGGGTTCGAGCGGGGGCATCGCGAGCCCGGCGATCGCGGCGCCGGCCGGCGCGGCGAGCACCGAGCCGGGCGCGAGGGCGAGCAGCGCGTACCCGCCGCCCGCGACGACGGCGGAGGCGATCAGGACGCGGGGCTGCCCGGTGAGGTCGACGATCCGGCCGAGCACGGGCCCGCCGACGGCGGCCGCCAGGGCGTACACGGCGGTGGCCAGACCGATCCGGCCGTAGGGCGCGCCGGCCTCGCGCAGGGCGAGGGCGATGACCAGGGCGGTCATCCCGGCGGGCAGGCGGCCGAGCAGGGTGCCGAAGAGGAGGCGGCTGACGTGGGGGGCGCGGAGCAGGGCGAGATAGCCCATCGGCGGATCTCCGGTGGGGCGTGCTGGAACAGGGACGTTGTCAAGGTTATACGTATAACCGTCGGGCGGTCAATCGGACCGGAGTGGCCGCCTGATGGTGCGTCGGGCTCGTTCGTGTCCGGATCTCGCTCTTGCGCCGCCCTAACCTCAAACAACTACTTTGAACATCTCAAACCTTTACTGCTAACGTGTCGCCCATGACCCCCTCGGACGCACCCCGGATGCACGGCCTGGGCACCCCGCCCACCGCCGCCCGCGCGTGCCGTCTGCCGGGAGCCGTGGACAGCCCGCGCCGTTGTCGCGCCGCCTGCTGTATTCCGGCGGCACGCCCCTGACCGGGGGCCGAGCCCTCACCGCCCGGCCCGCGCGCCGTGCCGCCGTCCCCGCCGCACCCCACCGTCAGCACCGCCCTCCCCCGGAGTCGCACCCCCATGTCCACAGCGCCCGAGGCGACCTCGTCGCCGTCCGTGCTCGCCCGCATCCGCAAGACGCCGTTCTGGGTGCAGATCGTCGCCGGCCTCGTGCTCGGCGTCGGCCTCGGCTACGTCGCCCGCGCCGGCGACGTCTCCTGGCTGGCCACCACCCTGGAGACCATCGGCAAGACCTTCGTCCAGCTGCTCAAGCTGGCCGTCCCGCCGCTGGTCTTCACCGCGATCGTGGTGAGCGTCGCCAACCTGCGCAATGTCACCAACGCGGCCCGCCTCGCCGTCCGCACCCTGCTCTGGTTCCTGATCACCTCGCTGATCGCCGTCGCCATCGGCCTCGGCCTCGGCCTGCTCACCGACCCGGGCAAGGGCACCAACCTCAGCACCGAGGGCCTCAAGGCGCCCAAGGGCGGCGGCACGTGGGTCGACTTCCTGACCGGCATCTTCCCGACCAACATCGTCACCGCGTTCACCGAGGTGAACGTGCTGCAGATCGTCTTCATGGCGGTCGTCGTCGGCGCCGCCGTCATCAAGCTCGGCACCAAGGCCGAGCCCGTCCTCAAGCTCAGCGAGTCGGTCCTGGAGCTGACCCAGACCGCCCTGTGGTGGGTCATCCGGCTCTCCCCGCTCGGCACCCTCGGCCTGATCGGCAAGTCCGTCGCCAAGTACGGCTGGGACCTGCTCAAGCCCTTCGCGACCCTCACCGCCGACATCTACGTCGGCTGCGCGCTGGTGCTGTTCGTCGTCTACTCGCTGCTGCTGAGGTTCGCCGGCGGCCTCAACCCGCTCAACTTCTACCGGGGCGCCTGGCCCGCCATCCAGCTGGCCTTCGTCTCCCGCTCCTCGGTCGGCACCCTGCCGGTCACCCGCCGCGTCACCGAGCGCCTCGGCGTCCCGAGCGAGTACGCGTCCTTCGCCGTCCCGTTCGGCGCCACCACCAAGATGGACGGCTGCGCCGCGATCTACCCGTCGATCGCCGCGATCTTCGTCGCGCAGGTCTACAACATCGACCTCGGCATCAAGGACTACATCCTGATCGCCTTCGTCTCGGTCATCGGCTCGGCCGCCACCGCGGGCCTCACCGGCGCGATCGTCATGCTGACCCTGGCCCTCTCCACCCTGGGCCTGCCCCTGGAGGGCGTCGGCCTGCTGCTCGCCATCGACCCGATCCTCGACATGATGCGCACCGCGACGAACGTCGCCGGTCAAGTTGTAACGCCGATCATCGTGGCCGCCCGCGAGGGCATCCTCGACCGCACGGCCTACAACAGCCCCAAGGGCGACCTGCTGGACGGGTCCTCGGCCGTCATCCCGGCGCAGGACGGCGCGAAGGTCGCTGCCACTGCCTGACAAAGCTGACATCGATGAGCCCTCTCCCTGGTGGTGCCCGGGAGAGGGCTCATCGGCAGTAGGGCCGCTCTCAGTCCTCCTCGGGGACAACCGGGCCCTTGCGCGGGGGGGGGGGGGCGGTACGCCCACTACGGGGAGCCTTTGTCTCGATACCGGTACGTGCCGGCTGTGCTTCTGTAAAAGCATCCTCGCGGGCATACGACCCTCGGCTAGTCATCTCCTATGCCGACATCTGCCGCACAGCCGGACGACCCCACACAACCGGGCAACCCCGCAGAACCGGGCGAGAAAGTGAAGCGGTTGACGGACTGGCTTAAGCTCGCCGGGGTCATCGCCGACCTGATCGCCATAGTGCTGGGCCAGCTCAAGGTGCTTCCACGCGGGTGCATTCTCATTGGCTTCATCGCGCTCTGCGCCTTCGTCATCTACTACGCGGTCTGGGCGTTTACGCCCCGTGCTCGCTTCGAGGCCATCAAGCGGCGGCTGATGGCCTGCCTTGCTGTGCTCGGTCTACTCGCAGGCTGGATGGCTGGCGTTCCAGGTGCCATGGGCGACGGCAAAGCCGACAACCCGGCCCCGACCTCAGAGACGGTGTCGGAGCTCTGCAACACCAACGACGACGTGCGGGTGTGCAACGCTCCCGACCCCACCGGGTACCGGGCGAGCGTCTACGTCCCGCCGGGCAGTCGCATCGGGGGGCATTACCTCGACTTCAACCTCGTCTGCGGCTCTGATGACCCCATCGGCGACCAAGGGGCCTTCAAGGTCTACCCCAGCCACCCGTACAGTTACGTCTTCGCTGTGGGTTCCAGGGGTGCCTGCGTTGTGCGGGTGTACGACCGCCCCACCGGCCCCAGCTGGGCTTCGCCCGTCGTCTACCGCTGACCGTGGCGGAGCGACCACAGCCGGGGAGCTGAGAAGCTGCGGCCCTGACATTGTGTGTCCTGCTTGCGCCGGACGCCGAAGTGCTCTACCAGGTGTGTCCTCAGCGGGACTCTCGGCTCTCGGCTGGTCCCCTGTCAGCATGAGTGGCAGGTCGCCATTCCATGACGAATGGCCCTTCTACCTCCAGCCCGCTCTGCCGCAGGCGCATCGTGGGTGGATCCGGTTGCGAACGTCGCCGGTCAAGTTGTAACGCCGATCATCGTGGCTGCTCGCGAGGGCATCCTCGACCGCGAGGCCTACAACAAGCCGCACGGTGACCTGCTGGACGAGCCGGTCGCCATCCCGGCGCAGGCCACCGCGAAGGCTGCTGCTGCGGCCTGATTGGTTCAGCTGAAGGGCCCTCTCCCATCAATAGGAGAGGGCCCTTTCTGCTGCCAGCGTCCCGCCGGTCGGGGTTAGGTCTCCGGGGCCGGGCTGTGACCATTCTTAGGAAGTAGTTGCGACTGTTCCGTTTCTTTCTGTAGCCGTCACACGCCGTCCGCACTCCTTCGCGCCGGTGACGATGTGTGAACATATCCATACTGTTGGTTGTGACAGCGGGTCGCACGTCGCGACTCGGTGAACAGGAGGTCCCAGCATGCGACGCCTTGTCACGACGATCGGTACTCTCGCCGCTGCCGGGCTGCTGGCCTTGGCCATCCCCACGTCTGCCCAGGCTGCTACAGGCGCTCTGGCGTTCTACAACGTCGTGGGAAACAAGACCCCGACGGTGACGTTCCTTGACCCCGAATCTAGCTGCTACGAAGTGCCGGTGAAGGCGCGGGGGCCGGTGTCGGGCGCACACAATGCGACGAACAGCGTTGTCGACTTCTACCTGGGCGAGGGCTGTTCGGGTACACCCCACAGCCTGCGCCCTGGCGGTTGGCTCAGGTTCAACCTCCACTGGGGGCCGGGATCCTTCCGGGTCGAGAGCTAAGCCAGCCCGGCGAGACGGAAGAACTGTCTGTCCCTCGGCTGCGAGGTGTGTTTTTCAGCTCGCGCTGTGAGCATTCGCTGACATCCAGACGAGGTCGGGCCCTCTCCCATGGGGCGGATTCTTGGGGTCCTCGCAACACCTGATGGCTTACGTGGTCGTCAGTAGATCACGCAGGCGCTCGGCTGGGGTTCTCCAGCCGAGCGT
>NZ_JBHVOL010000042.1:0-36855 GCF_042887925.1 Kitasatospora sp. NPDC057904 | reverse complement strand
CGCCTCGAAGAACCTCGCCTTCAAGCCCTCAAAATCCACGATCCCCGCAACTCCCTGAACTCAGGGTGTTGCGGGGATCGCTAGAGCCCGCCTGGTCCGGGCGGGGGCTCTCGACGTGGCGACGCGTCAGGCTCAGGCCTGCTTGGTCTCCCAGAAGATCTTGTCGACCTCGGCGATCAGGTCCAGCAGGGCCTGGCCGGTGGCCGGGTCCGTGGACGCCTTGGTGGCCGAGGCGGCCTTCAGGGTGTCGTTGATCAGCTGGTGCAGCTGCGGGTACTTCTCGAAGTGCGGGGCCTTGAAGTAGTCGCTCCACAGCACCGAGATGTGGTGCTTGACGGCCTCGGCGCGCTGCTCCTTGATGATGATGGCGCGGGCGCGGAAGTGCGGGTCCTCGTTGGCCTGGTACTTCTCCTGGGTGGCCTTGACCGACTCGGCCTCGATCCGGGCCTGCGCCGGGTCGTACACACCGCAGGGCAGGTCGCAGTGGGCGTGGGCGGTGGCGCGCGGTGCAAACAGACGAGAGAACATGGGAGTCCTTCCTTAGATCGTCTTCCCGCGCCCGAGACTACCCTTCCGGCCTCCCGGTTTCGCGATCGGGCGGTGGGCCTAGGGCAAAAGGCCGATCCGGAACCGGGGTAATCCGGACATCGGACAGGTGACGGTCCGTACGGCACACTGGGACGCGGCGGCCGGGAGGAGGAGTGGTGGCGCGGATGACGCAACCGGGGGACGGCGCACGGGCGGGCACGGTGCCGTTCGGGCTGGTCGACGTGGCGGGACCGTCGATGGTCCCGACCCTGCGCGAGGGCGACCAGCTGCTGGTCCGGTACGGCGCGCGGATCCGCCCGGGCGCGGTCGTGCTCTTCCGGCACCCGTTCCAGCAGGACCTGCTGGTGGTCAAGCGGGCGGCCGAGCGCCGGGCGAAGGGCTGGTGGCTGCTCTCCGACAACCGGCCGGTCGACAGCGACAGCCGCAGCTACGGCGCCGTTCCGGACGAGCTCGTGCTCGGCCGGGTGCTGCTGCGGCTGCGCCCGCGCCCGGCCTGGCTGGCGCCCGGCCGCCGGCTGGAGCGACTGCTGCTGACCCCCGGGCTGGTCCGGGTCCCGGGGCTGGCCCGCCGCCTCGGCGTCTGGGTGGACGCCGAGCTCTAGTGCCACGGCACTGGCGGATGCGCGTCTAGGCCTGCAACTGCTGCGGCCCGAGCGCCGCGTCCTGGGCCTCCTGGCGCTTGCGGGCTCGGTAGGCCGCGACGTTGGCGCGCGTGGCGCAGCGGTCCGAGCAGTAGCGCCGGGAGCGGTTGGTGGAGGTGTCGAGGTAGGCGTTGCGGCACGGCGCGGCCTGGCAGATCCCGAGCCGGTCGGCGCCGAGCTCGGTGAGGTGGACGGCCAGGCCCATGCACGCGACGGCGCTGAAGTGCGCGGTGGCGGTGGGCGAGTTGTCGGCGAGGTGCAGGTGCCAGCGCGGCCGGCCGGCGTCGTCGAGGTAGTCGTGGCCGGAGACCAGCGGGCTGACGGGGTACTCCATGAGCAGGCTGTTCAGCAGGTCGACGCCACGTACCTCGTCGCCCTCGGCGGCGGCCTCGAAGACCCCGCGCAGCCTGGTCCGCACCGCCCGCAGGCGGGGCAGGTCGGACTCGTCGGCCAGGGCGGCGGCGCGAGAGGACTCGGAGAACAGGGCGCGCACGGCGTCCACCGAGGTCAGCGTGTCGGTGCCGCGCTCGGGTTCCTCGGTGTTCACCAGCCGAACGGCGAGATCGGCGTAGGAGGCGAGCTCCACGGCGGTCCTTCCAGTGGTTCGGTAACGGGCTGATTGCGTCCAGCCTATTACCCGGATCGGGAAAACGGCGGCGCCCGGCAGGATCGGCCTGCCGGGCGCCAAGGGTTGCTCGCTCAGCGCACGCTCAGAGGACCTTCGAGAGGAAGGACCGGGTGCGCTCGTGCTGCGGGTTGGTGAGGACGTCGCGGGGGTTGCCGGACTCGACGACCACGCCGCCGTCCATGAACACCAGCGCGTCGCCGACCTCGCGCGCGAAGCCCATCTCGTGGGTGACGACGATCATCGTCATCCCCTCCTCGGCGAGGCCACGCATGACGTCCAGCACCTCGCCGACGAGCTCCGGGTCGAGCGCCGAGGTGGGCTCGTCGAAGAGCATGAGCTTGGGCTTCATGGCCAGCGCGCGGGCGATCGCGACGCGCTGCTGCTGGCCGCCGGACAGCTGCGACGGGTAGCTCTTCGCCTTGTCGGACAGGCCGACCCGCTCCAGCAGGGCCATGCCGCGCTCGCGCGCCTCGGCCTTGGACTCGCCCTTGACCTGGACCGGCGCCTCCATGACGTTCTCGAGCGCGGTCATGTGCGGGAACAGGTTGAAGTGCTGGAACACCATGCCGATGTCCCGGCGCTTCTGCGCGACCTCGCTCTCCTTCAGCTCGTGGAGCCGGTCGCCCTTCATCCGGTAGCCGACCAGTTCGCCGTCGACCGAGAGGAAGCCGCCGTTGATCTTCTCCAGGTGGTTGATGCACCGCAGGAAGGTCGACTTGCCGGACCCGGAGGGGCCGACGAGGACGAACACCTCGCCCTTGCGGACCTCCAGGTCGATGCCCTTGAGCACCTCCACGAGGCCGTAGGACTTGCGCACGCCCTGCGCCTCGACCATCGGCACGGGCCGGGAGTCGGTGGGCTTGGTCAGATCGGTCATACGTGACCGCCTCCCTCGATGCCCGGGACCACGTCGTTCTCGGCCCGCGGAACGGGCTTGCCGGCGAACAGCCGCCGCAGCCGCTGCAGCGGGGTCGGCGGGAGCGCACGGTTGGCGCCGCGGGCGTAGTGCCGCTCGACGTAGTACTGGCCCACGGTGAGGATCGAGGTCATCAGCAGGTACCAGATGCTGACGACGAGCAGCAGCGGAATGGTCTGGAAGGTGCGCGAGTAGATGTTCTGGCCGGCCCGGAGCAGCTCCTCCAGCGAGATCGCCGAGACCAGCGAGGTGGTCTTCAGCATCGAGATGGTCTCGTTGCCGGTCGGCGGGATGATCACGCGCATCGCCTGCGGCAGGATGATCCGCCGCATGGTCTTGAACTGGCTCATGCCCAGCGCGTGCGCGGCCTCGGTCTGGCCGAGCGGCACGGACTGGATGCCGCCGCGGACGATCTCGGCCATGTACGCGGCCTCGTTGAGGCCGAGGCCCAGCAGCGCCGCGACGAACAGCGGGATCGCCTGGTTGGTCGGCTCGGACCAGAAGGCCGGGCCGAACGGGATGCCGATGGAGATGTTGGCCCAGAGCGAGCCCAGGAAGTTCCAGAACAGCAGCTGGACCAGCACCGGGGTGCCGCGGAAGACCCAGATGTAGAACCACGCCGTGCTGGAGAGCACCGGGTTCGGCGACAGGCGCATGATCGCCAGCGTGATGCCGCCGGCGATGCCGATCGCCATCGACAGGAAGGTCAGTTCGAGCGTGACGCCGAGGCCGTGCGTGATCGAGGAGTCGAAGAGGTACTTCCCGACGACGTCCCACTGGAACTGGCTGTTGGTGATGAGGGCGTGGATCAGCATCGCCGCGAGGACGGCGACGACGGCTGCTCCCACCCAGCGTCCGGGGTGGCGGACCGGGACGGCCTTGATGGTCTCAGGCCGTCCCGGGGGCACCGACCCCTGGTCGGAAGGGTTCACTGTGTGGCCTCAGGGGTTGTGTTCAGAGGAGCGGTTCAGCTGGTGGCACCGTTGACGACGGGCTTGTCGATCGCGCCCGCCTGGACGCCCCACTTCTCCAGGATGCTCTTGTACGTGCCGTCCGCCATCAGGGACTGGACGGCGCCCTGGACCGCCTTGGTCAGGTCCGAGCCCTTGGCGAGCACGACGCCGTACGGGGCGGTGTCGGTGACGTCGCCGACCTTCTCCAGCTGCCCGTTGGTCTGCTTGATCGCGTAGTCGACGACCGGGGAGTCGGCCAGCATGACCTGGTCGCGGCCGGAGACCAGCGCCTGGGTGACGTCCGTCTGCAGGTCGAACTTGTCGCCGTCGTTGGGGACGGTCGGCTTGCCGGCCTTGACGCAGGCGGGGTTGATCGTGTCCTTGATCGAGTCGGCCTGGGTGGTGCCGGTCTGGACGGCGACCTTCTTGCCGCACAGGTCCTTGGGGTCGACCTTGTCCGGGTTGCCCTTCTTGACCGCGGCGCCCGTACCGGCGTTGAAGTACGTGACCATGTCGACCGTGGCCTCGCGCTCCTTCGTGTCGGTGAAGGAGCTCATGCTGAGGGTGTACTTCTTGCCCGTGATGCCCGGGATGATCGAGTCGAACGTGGCGTTCTGCACGTCGGCGCTCAGGCCCAGCTTCTTGGCGATCGCGGTGGCCAGGTCGACGTCCATGCCGACGATGTTGCCCTTGTCGTCCTTGAACTCGTTGGGCGCGTAGGACGCGTCCGTGGCGACGACGATCTTGCCCGCGGACTTGACGTCGGCCGGGACGAGGGCGGCCAGCGACGGGTCGGCGGACACGGCCGGGACCGTGGCGCTCGCGTTCGCGCCGGCCGAGGAGCCGCTGGAGGAACCGCTGCTGCCGCAGGCGGTGAGGCCGAGGGTCAGGGACGCGGCGACGGCGCCGGCCGCGAGGAGACGGGTGCGCTGGGTACGGGCGGTCATGAGGGGGATCTCCTCCTGAGGGAGAGGTCGGGCGGAGCGCGCCGCGGGAAGCGGCGCACCGGGGCAGCAAGGCCGTACGGCGCTGTACGGGTACACACACGGCGCTGTACGTCGTCGTACGGGCAGGGCCGGTTCGTGCGCCTGGACCGGGGGTGTCCAGGGTGGTGCTTGGATACTGCTTCCGCCACCCTCCGCCGAGGTGGACGTTGACCGAACCGCCTCGACCAGTGGTCGGCTCGATCCGAGATGGGGGGAATCCTGCCATCTGATGACGGTCGGAAGGCCCTCATTCAGATCAAAATCGGATAACGAGGGGCCGTGCTGTCCGCTATTCGGACGATTCCCTTGTCCCTGTCACCCTGCGTATAAGTATGCAGATCCCTCTGCGCTGCGCCGGGAGGCCCGCCGCCCCCTGTTTTTTCGGATGCCGTTGCCGGACGCCGTTGCCGGACGCCGCCGTCAGATGCCGCCGTTGACCACCGCGTTCTGGGCCGCGCCCGCCTGGACGCCCCACTTGGCGAGGATCTTGTCGTACTCGCCGCTGCGGATGAGCTGGTCGACGGCCTTCGCCAGGGTGTCGCGCAGCTCGGTGTCGCCCTTGCGGAACGCGATCCCGTACGGGTTGGACGTGGACTGCGCGCCCGTCACCTCGAAGCGGCTGCCGCCGTCGGTGCTCTTCGCCGCGTACGCGGCCACCGGGAAGTCGTTGACGCCGGCCGCCGCGGCGCCGGAGACGACCTCGGCCAGCGCCTTGGTGTCGCTGTCGAACTTGTGGGGGGTCAGCTGGCGGCCGGTGCGTGCGCAGACGGCCACCTGACGGGTGATGATCTCGTCCTGCGTGGTGCCCTGCTGGAGCGCCACCGTGCGGCCGCACAGGTCGTCCAGGGTCTTGATGCCCTTGGGGTTGCCCTTGGGGACGACGATCGAGGTGCCGGCGATGAAGTAGTCCACGAAGTCGACGCCGGGGCCGACCTGCTTGCCGCTGTCGTCCAGGCCCTCGCGGCGCTTCTGGATGTCGCTCAGCGCGGACATCGCGACGTCGTACTGCTTGGACTGGAGGCTCGGTATCAGCTTGTCGAACGGGGTGTCGACCAGCTCGACCCGCACGTCGAGGATCTTGCCCAGCGCGGTGGCGATCTCCGGGTCCAGGCCGGCCGGCTTGCCGTCGGGGCCGCGGAACTCGACCGGCGCGTAGTTCACGTCCATCCCGATGCGCAGCGCGCCCGCGGAGCGCTGGGCCTTCGGGAGCTTGGCGCGGATCTCCTGGACCGGGTCCTTCGCGGCGGCCTGTCCGCCGTCGTTGCAGCCGGTCAACAGCAGGGCTCCGGTGGCGGCCAGGGCGGCGCCGGCGACGGCGGACCGTCGGGAACGGGTGCGGTGGTGCATGAGGGTGGTTGCTCCTGTGGGAGGTCTGTGCGGTCGCCAGGGTGCCGTGGTGGTGTACGGCGGATGGCGGACAAGCGATCCTGTCATCCCGCCCTGCCGGGCCGGTGGGCGGGTGTGTCAGAATTCGGTACCGGGTGACCCCCGAACGCGAACCAGACCGCCGAGTCCCGACAGGCTCGGGGTGCTCAGGAACGGAAGTCCTCACGCGGCTCCGTATCCGGAACACCTGCTCCCCTCCGTGTCTGCGTTCACTCCTGCGGGTGTACGTGCGTCATCGCCGTTGCCGCCGCCGGAGCCCGGCGCTTCCGAAGCCGGGCCCGTGACGCGACAGCGCGGCGATGAACTGCTCGTGACGAGGACGAAAAGGCACAGGTGCGACGCCTTCGTCCGACTTACGCTCGCCCGGTAGTACGACGCGGACTTTTAAAAGACCCCATAAAACCCTCATCCGAGGGCGCCGCCCGACGCAGCGCCCCGACCCCGCCCCCGGGTCCGCTTCGGCGTACCCGGTTTCCGGTTTCCGGTTTCCGGACGGGGTCGCTCCGTCCGTCGGCCGCGCGTCCTCGCCGGAACAATGACGAAGAGGTCATCGTGGCAGCGGAGATCATCCACAGCAGCACCCAGGACACCGACGATCCGGTCGACGCCGTTTTCGCACTGCACCGCGGCGGCAAGATGGAGATCCGGGCGACCGTCCCGGTGCGCGACGCGGACGACCTGTCCCTCGCCTACACCCCGGGTGTCGCACGGGTCTGCACGGCCATCGCCGAGCAGCCGGAGCTGGTGAACGACTACACCTGGAAGTCCAACACCGTCGCCGTGGTCACCGACGGCACCGCGGTGCTCGGCCTCGGCGACATCGGCCCGCAGGCCTCGCTGCCCGTGATGGAGGGCAAGGCGATCCTGTTCAAGCAGTTCGGCGGCGTCGACGCGGTGCCGATCGCGCTGGCCTGCACCGACGTGGACGAGATCGTCGAGACCGTGGTCCGGCTGGCGCCCTCCTTCGGCGGCGTCAACCTGGAGGACATCTCCGCCCCGCGCTGCTTCGAGATCGAGCGCCGGCTGCAGGAGGCCGTGGACATCCCGGTCTTCCACGACGACCAGCACGGCACCGCGATCGTCACCACCGCCGCCCTGTGGAACGCCGCCAAGGTGACCGGCCGGGAGGTCGGCTCGCTGCGGGCCGTCATCTCCGGCGCCGGCGCGGCCGGCATCGCCATCGCCAAGATGCTGCTCGCGGCCGGCATCGGCGACGTCGCGGTCTGCGACCGCAAGGGCGTGGTTCACGAGGGCCGCGGCGACCTGACGGACGTCAAGGCCGAGATCGCGGCGCTGACGAACCGCTCCGGCCTCAAGGGCTCGCTGGCCGACGCGCTGTCCGGCGCCGACGTGTTCATCGGCGTCTCCGGCGGCACCGTGCCGGAGGAGGTCGTCGCGACGATGGCCGAGGGCGCGTTCGTCTTCGCGATGGCCAACCCGAACCCGGAGATCCACCCCGAGGTCGCGCACAAGTACGCGGCCGTCGTCGCCACCGGGCGCAGCGACTTCCCGAACCAGATCAACAACGTGCTGGCCTTCCCCGGCATCTTCGCGGGCGCCCTGCAGGTCCGGGCGAGCCGGATCACCGAGGGCATGAAGCTGGCCGCCGCCAAGGCGCTGGCGGGCGTCGTTGCCGACGAGCTGACCCCGCAGAAGGTCATCCCCTCGCCGTTCGACGACCGGGTCGCCCCGGCGGTCTCCAAGGCCGTCGCCGAGGCCGCGCGCGCCGAGGGAGTCGCCCGGATCTGAGCCGGGCGGCCGGTCCGGTGACCGGCGCGGCAGGACGACCGAGGGACCAGACGGCCGGGGCCGGGACACGCGTCACACCCACGCGTGGTTCCCGGCCCCGGCCGTCGCCGCTATCGTCCCGAGCATGTTTGCTGCCTACGCCGCCCGCATCGACGCCGACGACCCGCTGTCCGGACTGGAGTTGGGCGAACTCCCCGAGCCCGGGGCCCGCCCCGGGTGGAGCGTGGTCACCGTGAAGGCCGCCAGCCTCAACCACCACGACCTCTGGTCGCTGCGCGGCGTCGGCCTGCCCGCCGAGCGGCTGCCGATGATCCTCGGCTGTGACGCGGCCGGCATCGACGAGCACGGCAACGAGGTCGTGCTCCACTCGGTGATCGGCCAGTCCGGCCACGGGGTGGGGCCGGACGAGCCCCGGTCCATCCTCACCGAGCGCTACCAGGGCACCTTCGCCCAGCGGGTGGCCGTCCCGACCTGGAACCTGCTGCCCAAGCCCGCCGAGCTCACCTTCGAGGAGGCCGCCTGCCTGCCCACGGCCTGGCTGACGGCCTACCGGATGCTGTTCACGAACGCCGGGGTGAAGCCCGGCGACACCGTCCTCGTGCAGGGCGCGGGCGGCGGGGTGGCGACCGCGCTGATCGTCCTCGGCAAGGCGGCCGGCCTGCGGGTCTGGGTCACCGGACGGGACGAGGCCAAGCGCGCGCGGGCCGTCGGGCTCGGCGCCGACGCGGCGTTCGAGAGCGGCGCCCGGCTCCCGGAGCGGGTGGACGCGGTGATGGAGACGGTCGGCGCCGCCACCTGGTCGCACTCGGTGAAGTCGCTGCGCCCGGGCGGCACCATCGTCATCTCCGGTGCCACCTCCGGCCCCAGCCCGAAGGCCGCCGAGCTCAACCGGATCTTCTTCCTGGAGCTCAAGGTGGTCGGCTCGACCATGGGCACCAAGGAGGAGCTGGCCGGGCTGCTCTCGCTCTGTGCGACCTCCGGCGTCCGGCCGGTGATCGACTCGGTGCTGCCGCTGGCCGAGGCCCGGGAGGGCTTCGCCCGGCTCGCCAAGGGCGACGTCTTCGGCAAGATCGTCCTCAACCCGTAGGACCCGCAGGACCCGCAGGACCTGCGGGAGCCGTCGGCCCGTCGGCCCGTCCCCGGACGTGCGGACGGGCCCGGCGCTCTCCCCCGAGAAGCGCCGGGCCCGTCCGGTCCTGCTGTCCTGCCGTACGACCGGCCTGCCGTGCGGCCCGCCTCAGCCGAGTAGCCGCTTGAGCCGCTCGCCGGCCGCGCCGAGCACCGAGCGCGCCTCGGCGAGCCCCTCGGGCGTCACCCCGCCGTCCCGGGCCGCGTCGCGGACCTGGTCGCGGAAGCGGTCGAGCAGCCGCTCCAGCTCCCGGGCCGGGTCGCCGGCCGGGTCGGTCGCCGCCCACGGCGGCAGGTCGGCCGGGGCGGCGGCCGGCTCGTCCTTGTCCAGGTCGATCCTGGTCACCGTGACCTCGTCGGCCGGGGCGCCGGGCGTCTCCGCCCCCGGGTGGCCCCAGCGGGCCGCGTCGGCCAGCCCGGCCAGCCCCTTGGTCAGCTCCGAGAGTCCCTCGGCCAGCCCGGTCGGCCAGTCGCCCTTCGCGGCGTGCTCGCGCACCTGCTGCTCGACCCGGCGCTTGATCCGCAGGGCCTCCTGCTGGGCCGCGGTGCGGGCGGCCCTGGACTGCTCGCGCAGCCGGCGGGCCTCCTCCTCGGCGGCCTTCGCCTTGGCCTTGGCGGCCTTCTCCTGCTCCTTGGCGCGCTTGGCCTGCTCCTTGGCCTGGCGCTTGAACTGGGTGAACTCGTCCTTGGCGCGCTGCCAGGACTCCTTGTCCCCCCAGGGCCCGGCCCACGGGTCCCCGTCCTCGGCGCGGTCCGGCCTGGGGGCCGCCTTCGCGGCGTTCCACAGCTCCTCGCGCAGGTTCTTGGCGCTGTCCCGGACGTCCTCGCGGATCGCCCCGGCGAGCTGCGTCACGGAGTCGTGGATCTCCACCTCAAGCTCGTCCAACTCGGCCTGGCGGCCCGCCAGTTCGGTGCGGCCGGCCTCGGTGAGCCGGTACACCTTGCGGCCGCCCTCGGTGCTGTGGGCGACCAGGCCCTCCTGCTCCAGCTTGGCGAGCCGCGGGTAGACCGTCCCGGCGGAGGGCGCGTAGAGGCCCTGGAAGCGCTCCTCCAGGAGGCGGATCACCTCGTAGCCGTGCCGCGGGGACTCGTCCAGCAGCTTCAGCAGGTAGAGCCGCAGCCGGCCGTGGCCGAAGACGGGGCTCATCTCACGCCTCCTTGGTGAGGTCGGGTCCGGCGGGCTTGTCGAGGCTCGGGCCGGCCGGCAGCTCGCGGACCACCACCGGCTCCTCGTCCTCCGCGTCCGGGCGGCGCAGCACCGTGACGGCGCCGGAGACGGTCGTCACCGCGAGGCTGCCCTGGCCGTCGCCGAGCTGGCCGGACAGGCGCTTGGCGCCCCAGCTGCCGCCCAGCTTGAGCTGGTCGAAGGTGCTGGAGACGTCGCCGCTGGTGGAGCCGGCGTCGACCCGGGCGTCGGCGAGCGAGGGGAGCCGGACGGCGACCTGGCCGCTGACCGTGGTGACCTTGATGTCGGCCGGGGTGAGCACGTCGAGGTCCAGGGTGACGGCGCCGGTGACCGAGTTGGCCTGGATCCGCTCGGCCGTGCCGGCGACCACGGTGAGCCGGCCGGACACGGTGTTCACCTTGAGCTGGCCGCCCACCGACTGGGCGTCCACGTCGCCCGAGACGGTGTTGGCGTCGGTGCGGCCGCTGAGCCCGACCAGCGTGGCGTCGCCGTTGGCGCTCTGCACCGACACGTGGCCGGCGAAGCCGGAGACGGTGGCGCCGGCCGAGACGGTGCCCACCTTGACCTCGGTGCCGGCCGGGACGGTCAGGGTGACGCCGGCGACGCGCTTGTTCTTGAGCGAGCCGAAGAAGCTCTTGATCGAGGTGGCGGACTTGAGCCAGTCGCCGACCTCGCCCCAGCTGCTGATGTCCTTGTAGGTGACCGTGAGGACGCCGTCGACCAGCGTCACGTGCAGCGGTTCGCCGCGCAGCTCGGTGACCTCCAGGCGGGCCGGGCCGTCGGCCGCCACCACGTTCACGGTGCCGTCGACGACCCGCACGCTGACCGTGCGCACGGCCTCGTCGATGGTGATGCTGTCGGGTCCCTCGACCGTCCACTGGCTCATCTCTGCCGCCTCCCGTTGCGACTCGCGATGTATCGCGTTCCCTGCTGAAGACGATATATCGCGTGGCGGGAAAAGCAAGCGGTTCGGCCCCTGATCCCGGCCCGGACGCGGCCCTGAGGCCACCCCTACGGGACAACGCGAGAGGCCCGGAGGGCAGTAGCCTCCGGGCCTCTCACGGGCGGTTCACCGCGTCACTCGTCGTCCTCGTCGTCGAGCCGCGCCAGCCAGGTGGCCAGCCGCTCGACCGGGATCTCGAAGTCGGGGTTGAGGTCGACGAACTCGCGCAGGCGCTCGGCCAGCCACTCGAAGGTGACCTCCTCGTCGCCGCGCCGGTTCTGCAGCTCCTCGATGCCTCGGTCGGTGAAGTACACGGTTCGCTCCGGTCGGATGGGGGTTGACCTGGTCAGGATAGACCGGCCTGGCCGTTGGCCCGCCAGGAGCTGATGGTCACCTTGGCGGCCCCGGTGCTCGCGTCGGCGACCTCCACGACGGCGACGGCGATGTTCTGGGTCACCCGGTCGCGGATGCACAGCAGCCGGCCGGCCGGGACGTGGTTGAAGCTGAGGTCGGTGTCCGGGCGGGAGTCGATCGCGCTCGCGCACTGCTCCGGCGTGACGCTGGCCTCGCTGATCACGGCGAAGTCGGAGGCGTTGTCCCCGTAGGCGGAGAAGGCGTCCGCCCGGCCGCCGCAGCAGTTCGCCTTGCCGAGCCCGAAGCCCCACTTCAGGTTGGTGTCGTGCGGGACGACCTTGCCGGCGTTCAGGTCGATCCGGTAGGCGTCGCTGGTGTACTCGGCGCCGGGGATGGCGAGCGAGACCTTGTCGAGTGCCGGGGTGTAGCCGCTGGGCCGGGCGGGCGCCGAGACGGTGGCGCCGGGCGTGGAGGGCTTGCCCGTCGGCGCCGTCACCGGGGTGTTGCCGGAGGACGGGCTCGCGCCGGTGGCCGGGGCGGTGACGGCGCCCGACGTCGGCAGCGGCGCGGCCGACTGGCTCTGGGACTGGGCGGCGGCCGGTGGGTTGCCGGTCGACTTGCCGTCGTTCAGCTTCTTCATCAGGAAGACGCCGCCCGCGGTGCCGCCGATCGCCATCACCAGGGCGACGACGAGCAGGGCCTTCCAGGACACCCCGCCCTTCTTGGCCTTCGGCCCGGGCTTGGCGGGCTCGGGGACGTCGGTGACCACCGGGCCGGGCGGCGGGGTGTCGTAGGTCGGCGGCTCGCTGCGCAGCTGCACGGTGGGCGGCGAGGTGAGCACCGGGGCGGTCGGCGCCTCGGTGGGCGGCTGCGGGGCGCCGTACGCGCCGACCGGCGGCGGCACGAAGCCGGGCGGGGGGCCCGCGGGCGGCTGGTGGGTGACGGCCGTGGCCGGGTGGGTCGGCCCGGTGGGCGACGGGAGGACGGCCGGCGGCGGGGGAGTGGCGGGCACGGCCGGCATCGGGGTCGGCGGGGTGGCCGGGACGGCCGGCACCGGCGTGGGCGGCGTCTTGGGCAGGTCCGAGCGGCGGGTGATCTCGGTGTTGACCTGGCGCGGCAGCCAGTCCTCGCCGAACCGCAGCTGCCCGCCGACCTCCGGGTGGTTGCGGGCGACCTGGATGATCTCGGCGGGCGTCGGCCGGTCCTCCGGGAGCTTCGCCAGGCAGCGCAGGACCAGCTCGCGCAGGTCGGCCGGGACGGCGTCCAGGTCGGGCTCCTCGTGCACGACCCGGTAGAGGACGGCGGTGTCCGGGCCGTCGCCGAACGGCGCCGCGCCGCCGGCCACGTACGCGGCCAGCGCGCCGAGCGCGAACACGTCGGTGGCCGGGGTGACCGGGCGGCCCTGGGCCTGCTCGGGGGACATGAAGGCGGGGGAGCCGATCCGGTAGCCGGTGCCGGTCAGCGCGGTGGCGTCGGCGGCCCGGGCGATGCCGAAGTCGATCACCCGCGGGCCGTCTCCGGCGACCAGCACGTTGGCGGGCTTGAGGTCGCGGTGCACCACCTCGACGCTGTGGATGGCCTGCAGCGCCTCGGCGATGCCGCCCATCAGCAGCAGGACGGTGCGCACCGGCAGCGCGCCGTTCTCGCGCACGACCTGCTGGAGGGACGGGCCGGGCACGTACGCGGTGACCAGCCAGGGGGCGTCCGAGTCCAGGCCGCCGGAGTCGATCACCTGCGCGGTGTAGAGCCCGTGGATCCGCTGGGCGTTGCTGACCTCCTGGGCGAAGCGGCGGCGGAACTCGCCGTCCTCGGCGAACTCGGGGCGGACCACCTTGAGGGCGACCGGGCGCCCGCCCGGCGTGTACGAGAGGTAGACCCGGCCCATGCCGCCGGCGCCCAGCCGGGCGAAGAGCCGGTAGCCGCCGACCTCCCGGGGGTCGTCGGGCTGCAGCGGCTGGAAGACCGGCGGGAGCTTGCTGGCGTCCCTCGGCGTGTCGGCGGTCATCTGGGTCATCCCCCTGGGAGAGCGGTGAGGTCGTCCGACCGGCCCGGGCCGCGGTGACGGGGCTCCCGGGGCAGCGATCTGGCGAGGCATAACCTATCGATCCGTCAGCGGGCCCGGCACGCCGGTATCCGATTGGTTGCAGAGCTGCGACCTTGACATGGCATCGTGGGGAAACGGTTCTGCCGCAAACGAAACGGCCCCCGCCCTCCCACGAGGGGAGGACGGGGGCCGGTTGCGTCAGCCTGGCTCAGGGCCTCAGATCGAGTAGACCTCTTCGATCAGGGCCTGCTGCTCGGCGGCGTGGCGCTTGGCCGAGCCGACCGCCGGCGACGACGCCGCCGGGCGGGCGACGCGGCGCAGGCGCGAGCCGTTGGCGCTGCGGCCGATGACGACCTGCAGGTGGTCGACCAGGTTCATCGCGATGAACGGCCAGGAACCCTGGTTGGCCGGCTCCTCCTGCGCCCAGATGAACTGGACGTTGTCGCCGTAGCGGGCCAGCTCCTCCTGGAGCTCGGCCACCGGCAGCGGGTAGAGCCGCTCGACCCGGACGATCGCCGTGTCGGTGACGCCGCGCTCGGTGCGCGCCGCCTCCAGGTCGTAGTAGAACTTGCCGGCGGTGATGACCACCTTGCGGACCTGCGCCGGGTCGACGGTGGAGTCGCCGATGACGGGGCGGAACGAGCCGGACAGGAACTCCTCGGTCGCACTCGCCGCGGCCTTCAGGCGCAGCATCGACTTCGGGGTGAAGACGACGAGCGGCTTGTGGTGCGGGTTGTGCGCCTGCCAGCGCAGCAGGTGGAAGTAGTTCGACGGCAGCGTCGGCATGGCGACCGTCATGTTGTTCTGCGCGCACAGCTGCAGGAAGCGCTCCGGGCGGGCGGACGAGTGGTCCGGGCCCTGGCCCTCGTAGCCGTGCGGCAGGAGCAGGGTGACGCCCGAGTGCTGGCCCCACTTCTGCTCGGCGGAGGCGATGTACTCGTCCACCATGGTCTGCGCGCCGTTGACGAAGTCGCCGAACTGCGCCTCCCACATGACCAGCGCGTTCGGGCGGGTCAGCGAGTAGCCGTACTCGAAGCCCATGGCCGCGTACTCCGACAGCAGGCTGTCGTAGACGGTGTAGCGGGCCTGGTCCTCGGTGAGGTACTGCAGCGGGGTGTAGTCCTCGCCGGTCTTGCGGTCGATCAGGACGGCGTGCCGCTGGCCGAAGGTGCCGCGGCGGCTGTCCTGGCCGGCCAGGCGGACCGGGTGGCCCTCCATGAGCAGCGAGCCGATGGCGAGGGTCTCGCCCATCGCCCAGTCGATGGTGTTGTCCTCGACCGAGGCGGCGCGGCGCTGCAGCTGCGGGAACAGGCGCGGGTGGACGGTCAGCCACTCCGGCAGGTTGACCTGCGAGGCGGCGATCCGCTTGACCATCTCCTGGGAGATGCCGGTCTGGATGCTGACCGGGAAGTCGGCGACCGGCTTGCCGGTGGCGCCGACGGCCGGCGTCTGGGCCGCGTCGCGGACCTCGGCGAAGACCTTCTCCAGCTGGCCCTGGAAGTCCTGGAGCGCCTGCTCCGCCTCTTCCATGGTGATGTCGCCGCGACCGATCAGGCCCTCGGTGTACAGCTTGCGCACCGAGCGCTTCTTGTCGATCAGGTCGTACATCAGCGGCTGGGTGAACGACGGGTTGTCGGCCTCGTTGTGACCGCGGCGGCGGTAGCAGATGAGGTCGATCACCACGTCCTTGTGGAACTCCTGGCGGAACTCGAAGGCGAGCCGCGCGACGCGGACCACGGCCTCCGGGTCGTCGCCGTTCACGTGGAAGATCGGGGCCTCGATCATGCGGGCCACGTCGGTGCAGTACATCGAGGAGCGCGAGGACGCCGGGGCGGCGGTGAAGCCGACCTGGTTGTTCACCACGAGGTGGATCGTGCCGCCGGTGCGGTAGCCGCGCAGCTGCGACATGTTCAGCGTCTCGGCGACGACGCCCTGGCCGGCGAAGGCCGCGTCGCCGTGGATCTGGATCGGCAGCACCGGGAAGGTGGTGCCGCCCTGGTCCAGGACGTCCTGCTTGGCGCGGACGATGCCCTCGACGACCGGGTCGACCGTCTCCAGGTGGGAGGGGTTCGCGGCGAGCGAGACCTTGATGGTCTCGCCGTCCAGGCCGGTGAAGGTGCCCTCGGCGCCCAGGTGGTACTTGACGTCGCCGGAGCCGTGCATCGACTTCGGGTCCAGGTTGCCCTCGAACTCGCCGAAGATCCGGGCGTACGGCTTGCCGACGATGTTGGCCAGCACGTTCAGGCGGCCGCGGTGGGCCATGCCGATGACGGCCTCGTCGAGGCGGTGCTCGGCGGCGGCGTCGATCGTGGCGTCCAGCAGCGGGATGAGCGACTCGCCGCCCTCCAGCGAGAAGCGCTTCTGCCCGACGTACTTGGTCTGCAGGAAGGTCTCGAAGGCCTCGGCGGAGTTCAGGCGGCGCAGGATGCGCAGCTGCTCGTCGCGCTCGGGCTTGGAGTACGGCTTCTCCAGGCGTTCCTGGATCCACTTGCGCTGCTTCGGGTCCTGGATGTGCATGTACTCGATGCCGACGGTGCGGCAGTACGAGTTGCGCAGCAGGCCGAGGATGTCGCGGAGCTTCATCATCTTCTGGCCGCCGAAGCCGCCGACCGCGAACTCGCGCTCCAGGTCCCACAGGGTGAGGCCGTGCTGGACGACGTCCAGGTCGGGGTGCTTGCGCTGCTTGTACTCCAGCGGGTCGGTGTCGGCCATCAGGTGGCCGCGCACGCGGTACGCGTGGATGAGCTCCATGACGCGGGCGGTCTTGTTGACCTCGTCGTCGTGGGTGGTGGCGACGTCGGTGGCCCAGCGGACCGGCTCGTACGGGATCCGCAGCGACTCGAAGATCTCGTCGTAGAAGCCGTTCTCGCCGAGCAGCAGGCGGTGGATCTCGCGCAGGAACTCGCCGGACGCCGCGCCCTGGATGACGCGGTGGTCGTAGGTCGAGGTCAGCGTCATGATCTTGGAGACGCCCAGGCGGGACAGGGTCTCCGGGGCGGAGCCCTGGAACTCGGCCGGGTACTCCATGGCGCCGACGCCGACGATGGTGCCCTGGTTCTGCATCAGGCGCGGCACGGAGTGCACGGTGCCGATGCCGCCGGGGTTGGTCAGCGAGACCGTGACGCCGGTGAAGTCGTCCATGGTCAGCTTGTTGGCGCGGGCCCGGCGGACGATGTCCTCGTAGGCCTGCCAGAAGCCGAAGAAGTCGAGCGTCTCGGCCTTCTTGATGGCCGCGACGACGAGCTGGCGGTCGCCGTTGGGCTTGACCAGGTCGATGGCCAGGCCCAGGTTGATGTGCTCGGGCTTGACCAGGAAGGCCTTGCCGCCCTCCACCTTGTAGCTGTGGTTCATCCCCGGGTGGGCCTTGATGGCCTGGACCAGGGCGTAGCCGATCAGGTGGGTGAAGGAGACCTTGCCGCCGCGGGCGCGCTGCAGGTGGTTGTTGATGACGATGCGGTTGTCGATCAACAGCTTCGCCGGGACGGCGCGGACCGAGGTCGCGGTCGGCACCTCCAGCGAGGCGTCCATGTTGGTGGCGACGGCCTTCGCCGGGCCGCGCAGCTGGACCAGCTCCGGGCCGGTGGCCTCGGGAGCGGCGGGGGCGGCCGGGGCCGCGGCCTTGGGGGCCGGCGGTGCGGCGGGCGCGGCGGCGAGCGGCGCGGGAGCCGCCACCGGGGCCGGGGCGGCCGGCGCGGCGGGGGCGGGCGCGGCGGCCGGAGCAGCAGCGGGCGCGGGGGCAGCGGCAGGGGTCGGCGTGGGGCCGGCCTGGGTCGCGGCCTGGGTCACTGGGGTCACCTCGGAACCGGGCTTGTAGTCGGCGAAAAAGTCCCACCAGGCTCGGTCGACCGAGTTCGGGTCCTGGAGGTACTGCTGGTAGATCTCATCGACGAGCCACTCATTGGGACCGAAGCCAGTGGAGCTAGCCGAGCTGTTGGGGGTTTCTTGGGACTGTGGCGACACGGCGGCAACCGCCCTCTTCCGCTTCCTTTTGGGATGTTTGGACAGCGGGGATTAAGGCTACGCCCCTGACCAGTGATCGCGCAGTCCCCGGGGGGCAGGCGTCGTCCAGATCACAGTCCTGACCTGCAGATTGGCCGAAAATGTGCGTTAGAAACGCGCATCTGAGGGGAACCGACCAGGCCCGATCGCCCCGCAAATCGGGATGAAAACGGACAAAAGCCAGGTCGAATCTTCGAACGATCTTCGTGTACGTCTGTGTCGGATCTGTGACACAAACCCCACTGCGCACCCTCGGGAGCCCTTTCGGGACCTCCCTTGGGGGATCGCACGAGACGATCATGCGGGCCGGCCGCCGCGGGTCAGCGCGGGCCGGGCAGCCGGACCTCGATCCGGCAGCCGCGCGGGGACTCCGCGACCGCGATCCGCCCGCCGTGCAGGTCCACCGCCCAGCGGGCGATGGCCAGGCCGAGGCCGGTGCCGCCGTCGGAGCCCGGCCCCTGGGCGGTGGCCGTGCCGCTGCGGCTGAACCGCTCGAACACCCGGTTGCGGTCGGCCGGCGGGATGCCGGGCCCTTCGTCCTCGACCTCCAGCAGCAGGCCGCCGGGCTCGCCGTCGGGCCGCGCGCGCACCGTCACGGTGCCGCCGGGCGGGGAGTGCTTGCAGGCGTTGTCGACCAGGTTGGCGACCACCTGGTGGAGGCGTTCCGGGTCCGCGACGCCGGTCAGGCCGGCCGGGCTGACCTCCAGCGCGAGCCGGACGTCCCCGCGCCGGGAGAAGGCCCCGCCCGCCGTCGCGCCGTCCACGGTGACGCCGCGCAGCACGCCGTCGAGGAACTCGCGCACCTCGAAGGGGCGGGCGTCGAGGTCGACCACGCCGTCGTCGATCTTGGAGAGGTCGAGCAGGTGGGTGACCAGGCGGCCGAGCCGCTCGGTCTGCTCCAGGGCGGCTCCGAGGGTCGCCGGGTTGGGCTGCACCACGCCGTCCACCACGTTCTCCAGCACGGCGCGCAGCGCGGCGATGGGCGTGCGCAGCTCGTGCGAGACGTTGGCGACCAGTTCGCGCCGGTGGCGGTCGGCGGCCTCCAGGTCGGCGGCCATCTGGTTGAAGGTGGCGGCCAGCTCGCCGATCTCGTCGCGCGAGCTCACCTCGACCCGGCGGCTGTAGTCGCCGGAGGCCATCGCGCGGGCGGCCGCGGTCATCTCGCGCAGCGGGGCGGTGAGCCCGTGCGCGAGGAACTGCATGAAGAGCAGCGACGCGATCATCGAGAAGATCATGATGATGCGGATCTGCGTCTCGGACTTCATCGCCACGACGACCATGCCGCTGGCGAGGAAGACGGAGACGATCACGAGCAGCGCGAGCTTGCCCTTGATCGACCGGACGGGGTCGAGCGGCCGGATGTCGGCCCAGACCCGGCGGGCGGCGCGGGCGGCGAGGGTCTGCGACCGGGTGCCGGCGGCGTCGCCGTTGCGTTGCTGTGGAAAGGTCATTGGTCCCTGTGGTCCCCCGCATGGGTACGGCGGTTCGGGACACGGGCCCCCCGGAGGCCCGATGCCCGAGGCGCCGCTAGGAGAGCGGGGCCTCCAGCGCGTAGCCGACACCGTGGACGGTGCGGATCCAGCTGGCGCCGATCTTCCGGCGCAGCGCCTTGACGTGGCTGTCGACGGTGCGGGTGCCGGACGCGTCGGTCCAGTCCCACACCTCGGCCAGCAGCTGCTCGCGGGTGAGCACGGCGCGCGGCTGGGCGGCCAGGCAGGCGAGCAGGTCGAACTCGGTCGGCGTCAGGTGGACGTCGCCCGAGGCGAGCCGCACCCGGCGCTGCACGTGGTCGATCTCCAGCTCGCCGAAGCGCAGCGAGCCGAGCGCGGGCGTGCGGGCGGCCTGCTGGGCGCGCTCGACGCGGCGCAGCAGCACGTTGACCCGGGCGGCCAGTTCGCGCATGGAGAAGGGCTTGGTCATGTAGTCGTCGGCACCGACGCCGAGGCCGACCAGCAGGTCCGTCTCGTCGTCGCGCGCGGTCAGCATCAGTACCGGCACCGGTCGCTGGGCCTGGATCCGGCGGCACACTTCGAGGCCGTCGAATCCGGGCAGCATGATGTCGAGGACGACCAGGTCCGGCTGCCAGGTGTGGAAGCCGTCGACCGCGCCGGGGCCGTCGTGGGCCACGGCGACCTTGAAGCCCTCCGCGCCCAGCCGGGCCGCGATCGACTCCGCGATCGTGGGCTCGTCCTCCACCACCAGCACTCTGCGCTGGCTGCTCACCGTGCCGCCGCTGTTGCTGTTGTCCTGCTGAATTTCTGTCACGGTCACGCCACCGCCCCCAGGGCTGCGGGCCGGCCACCTGTGGGGATGGCGGGGCTCCGCTTCGTAGTCTTGTTCCGTCGTGGACTGTGTGCCGGGTCCGCCGTCCCGTCGCGTGCGCGGATCGGAGGGCGGAGGTCGGCCACCCGCTTCTCCCGCGCACTTCGCAGCGTACGGACAGCGGCTGCCTCCCGGCAGGTGGACCGGACGTTTCCGGCCCGTTGGGCCGGTTCCGGCCCGCTCTCGGACCCACTCACGAGTGGGCACGGGCCGATACCTTACCCGGCGTTTTTTCACTGCGTAACGGTACGTATGCAGTCGAGTTGACGCCAAGTCGCCGGTCAGGGCCGTTACTGACGGGTCAAACGGAAGTAGGTCTGGACCAATGCCGGAATCCGGCCGGTCGGCCGGTTCCCCGGTCTTCACGGGCTTTTCTCAGCTGGTTCTCAGAACCTCGACGTAACGTGATCACGACAACGCCCCGCGGGAGGGATTGCGGGCGCGCGCCGGTACGTTGGTTCCCCCGGGCGGGAGCCGGGGACCGGTTGCTGCGGGCGTGGAGCGGAGGCGGCATGGCTGGACTGCGGCGCGGTGGCGGACCGGCGGGACCGCGCCCGGGGCCGTGCCCGCCGTGGGCCGGACCGCCGTACGGGATGCTCCGGCTCGGGCTGCGCACCGGGGTGGCCGAGTGGCTGCTGGCCCGGGTGCCGACGCCCCGGCGCAACCCTTTCGCCCTCGGATATCTCGCCGTGGTGGGCGCCACCACGACCTTTGCCGAACTCGCGGATCCGGATCTCGTCCTGCGGCTGCAGGAGGCCTCCAGTTCGGACGGCCACAATCTTTTGCACCACCCTTTGCGGGCGCTGCTGCTCAGTGGTTTCTGGGTGGCCGGCTCGGTGTGGATGCCGTACCTCTGGGGATTCGCCTTCACCGTCGCGCCGCTGGAGCGCCGGGTCGGTTCCCGGCGGGCGGCGGCGGTCTTCGCGATCGGGCACGTGACGGCCACGCTGCTGTCCCAGGCGGTGGTGATCACCGCCGTGGAGACCGGGCACCTGGAGTCCGCGGCGATGGACTACCTGGACATCGGGGTCAGCTACGGCGTGCTGGTCAGTCTCGGCGCGCTCGCCGGGCTGCTCTCCTGGCGCGGGCGGCTGCTGGCGCTGGGCGGCGCGGCGGCGCTGATCGCCGAGCAGATCGCCACCGAGAACGACCTGGTCACCGCGGTGGGCCACCCGGTGGCGGTGCTGACCGGCGTGGCGCTGTGGCGCTGGCTGCGCCACGGCCCCCGGCGCGGGCCGCGCCCGCTGCGCGCGGAGGTTCCGGAGGCCGGTCCCGGGCCGGCCGCGGCCGCCGGCGGCGCCCCGGTCTTGGACGTCCGTTAACTCGTTCGGGGGTTTTTGACGACCTTCCCGCCGCCTCCGCCCGCACCCCTTTTCCGTTCGCTCACGGCGAACAAAGCTCGGGGAACATCCGGCGCCCCCGAAGCCTTAGTCAGGTCGACTCAAGTTCACTGACTGGGGAGAGATCATGGCATCGACGTCCGCACCGCTCACCCTGCCCGTGCTGCCGCTCGACGACGAGGTCGTCCTGCCGGGCATGGTCGTCCCGCTGGACCTGAAGGACACCGAGGTGCGCGCCGCGGTGGAGGCCGCCCGCGCGGCGGCCGGCGGCGCCGACAAGCCGCAGGTCCTGCTGGTCCCCCGGGTGGACGGCTCGTACGCGGCGGTCGGCACGCTGGCCGCCGTCGAGCAGGTCGGCCGGCTGGCCGACGGCCCCCACGCGATCGGGCAGCCGGCGGCGCTGGTGCGCGCCGTGCGGCGGGTCCGGATCGGGGCCGGCACCACCGGCCCCGGCGCCGCCCTCTGGGTCGAGACCACGCCGTTCCGGGAGTCCTCGGTCGGCATGCCGGTGGCCGGCCGGGCCGCCGAGCTGGTCAAGGAGTACAAGGCGCTGTCCACCCAGTGGCTGCGCAGGCGCGGCGCCTGGCAGATCGTCGACCGGGTGGACCGGATCGAGGGCGTCGGCGAGCTCGCCGACAACATCGGCTACGCGCCCTTCGCCACCGCCGAGCAGAAGCTCAAGGTGCTGCTGGAGGCCGACCAGGTCGCTCGCCTGGAGTACGCGCTGGCGCTGCTGCGCGACCACCTCGCCGAGGAGGAGGTCAACGACACGATCCGCAAGGACGTCGAGGAGGGCGTGGCCAAGCAGCAGAAGGAGTTCCTGCTCCGCCGCCAGCTGGAGGCCGTCCGCAAGGAGCTGGCCGAGCTCAACGGCGACCCGGCCGACGAGGAGGGCGACTACCGTGCCCGCGTCGAGGCGGCCGACCTGCCCGCGGGCGTCCGCGAGGCCGCGCTGAAGGAGGTCGACAAGCTGGAGCGCGCGTCCGACCAGTCGCCCGAGGGCTCGTGGATCCGTACCTGGCTGGACACCGTCCTGGAGCTGCCGTGGAACGAGCGCACCGAGGACGCGTACGACATCACCGGCGCCCGCGCGGTGCTGGACGCCGACCACGCCGGCCTCGGCGACGTGAAGGACCGCATCGTCGAGTACCTCGCGGTGCGCAAGCGCCGTTCCGAGCAGGGGCTCGGGCTGGTCGGCGGCCGCCGGGGAGGCGCGGTGCTGGCCCTGGTCGGGCCGCCCGGTGTCGGCAAGACCTCGCTCGGGGAGTCGGTGGCCCGCGCGATGGGCCGCACGTTCGTCCGGGTCGCGCTCGGCGGCGTCCGGGACGAGGCCGAGATCCGCGGCCACCGGCGCACCTACGTCGGCGCGCTGCCCGGCCGCCTGGTGCGGGCGATCAAGGAGGCCGGCTCGATGAACCCGGTCGTCCTGCTCGACGAGATCGACAAGGTCGGCTCCGACTACCGGGGGGACCCGGCCGCCGCCCTGCTGGAGGTGCTGGACCCGGCGCAGAACCACACCTTCAGGGACCACTACCTGGAGGTCGAGCTCGACCTCTCCGACGTCGTCTTCCTCGCCACCGCCAACGTGCTGGAGGCCATCCCCGAGCCGCTGCTCGACCGGATGGAGCTCGTCCGGCTCGACGGCTACACCGAGGACGAGAAGGTCGTCATCGCCCGCGACCACCTGCTCCCGCGCCAGCTGGAGCGGGCCGGGCTCGGCAGCGGACAGGTCGGCGTCGAGGAGGCGGCGCTGCGCAGGCTCGCCGGGGAGTACACCCGGGAGGCCGGCGTGCGGAACCTGGAGCGCTCGATCGCCCGGGTGCTGCGCAAGATCGCCGCGCAGGCCGAGCTCGGCGAGCGCGAGCTGCCCGCCGTGATCGGCGCGGACGACCTGCGCGCCCTGATCGGCCGCCCGCACCACGTGCCGGAGGCCGCCCAGGAGCCGGCCGAGCGGCGCACCGCCGTCCCCGGCGTGGCGACCGGCCTCGCGGTCACCGGCGCCGGCGGCGACGTCCTCTACATCGAGGCCTCGCTCGCCGACGCCGAGACGGGCGGCACCGGGCTGACCCTGACCGGGCAGCTGGGCGACGTCATGAAGGAGTCCGCGCACATCGCGCTCTCCTTCCTGCGCTCGCGCGGCGCCGAGCTGGAGCTGCCGGTCACCTCGCTGCGTGACCGCGGCGTGCACCTGCACGTCCCGGCCGGGGCCGTCCCCAAAGACGGACCGAGCGCCGGCATCACCATGACCACCGCGCTCGCCTCGCTGCTCTCCGGCCGCAAGGTGCGCACGGACGTGGCGATGACGGGCGAGGTGTCGCTGACCGGACGGGTGCTGCCGATCGGCGGGGTGAAGCAGAAGCTGCTCGCCGCCGACCGGGCCGGGATCACCACGGTGATCATCCCCAAGCGCAACGAGGCCGATCTGGACGACGTCCCGGCCGAGGTGCTGGAGCGGCTCACCGTGCACCCGGTGGCGGACGTCCGCGAGGTGCTCAAGCTGGCCCTGGAGCCGGCCGAGGTGCTCGTCGCCGCCGCCTGACGCGGGATCAGGGCCCGGGGCGGAGCGGCACTGCCGCTCCGCCCCGGGCCCTGCCCGCAGGGTGAGACGGTCTTGTGAGACGGGTCGTCAGTAAGGGAGGCTGGCCGGGTGAATCGCCACGCGCACCTGAGCCGTCGACTGGACGTCGACCTCGCCCGCGCGTGCTCGGCGATCTGTCACCGCGTCCGTTGAGCGCGGTGTTCCACCCGGCGCCCCCGCCGGGAACCCCCACCGGGTGGCCGCACCGCCATGCGCCCACGCCTGCCCGCTCACCCGATGGGACACCCTCCATGCGCTTCGCGCTGTCCTCCCGCGCCGCCGCCCTCGCGGCCGCGGCCCTGCTCGCCCTCGCGGTCCCGGCCCGTGCCGCCACGCCGTTCGGACCGCTGCCGCCGCACAACCCGTACGCGGGCCCCGACGGCACCGCCACCATGCACGGCGACACCGGCTCCTCGGACACCACCCGGCTGCCCGGGCCGCCGGCCGGCCCGCTCACCTTGCACCGTACGGCCCTGCAGTCCGCCTGCCCGACCGTGCTGGTCGGCTACGACGGCTTCCCGGTCGCGCTCTGCACCACGATCCTCGGGCGCACCCCGACCGTCCACCTGCTGGACCCGGACGACGGCGAGTCCCTCGCCGAACTCCCGCTCGCCAAGGGCTCGTTGCTCGGCGGCGTGTACGCCTACCTGGACGACCGGGACCGCCTGGTCGCCGTCGACGGCCACGGCGACCTGCTGCGGATCGGCCACCACCGCAGCGCCGACGGCGACTGGGAGCTCACGGTGGACAGCCGCCTCCCGCTGGCCGGCGCCGTCCCGGCCGGCGACGCCGTCGTCGGCATCTCGCCGGACTGGCAGGGCCGGGTCTGGTTCGCCACCGGCGGCGGGGTCGTCGGCACCGCGGACGAGCGCACCGGCGCCGTCCGCGGCCTCGCCCTCCCCGCCGGGGAACGGATCGCCAACTCGATCTCCACCGCCCCCGCCGGCACCCTCGTCGCCACCACCCACGCCACCTACCTGCTCACCGCCGGAGCCGACGGCACCCCGCGGACCGCCTGGCGCCAGGCGTACGACCGCGGGCCAGGCCGCAAGCCCGGCCAGCTCAGCTGGGGCACCGGCTCCACCCCGACCTTCTTCGGCCCGCGCACCGGCACCGACTACACGACCATCGTCGACAACGCCGCGCCGACCGTGCACCTGCTGGTCTACCGCACCTCCGACGGCTCGCCGGTCTGCTCGGTGCCGGTGCTCAGGGCCGGCGGCAGCGGCAGCGAGAACTCCCCGATCGGCGCCGGGAACAGCGTCTTCATCAGCAGCACCAACGGCTACCCGTACCCCGCGCTGCCCGCCGAGGCCGGGCCGAGCGTGCCCGCCTCCGCCGACTTCCGCGGCGGCTTCAGCCGGGTCGACGTGCGGCCCGACGGCTCCGGCTGCGACCTGGTCTGGGACACCACCGTGCGCTCCGCCGCCGTCCCGCGGCTCTCCACCGGCGACGGGCTGATCCACACCGTCCTGCGCAAGCCGCTGATCCCCGGCAGCACCGCCACGACGGTCCTCGACCCCTATTACTACGCCGAGATCGACCCGGCCACCGGCGCCGTCGGGCGCACCCGGTTCCTGGGGGCCGGCTTCCTCTTCGACACGCTCCAGATGGTGGGCTCGATCGCCCCCGGCGGAGTGGTCTACCAGGGCACGACCACCGGCGTCCTGAGGATTTCCGCCGAGTGACGAGGGGGACGGCGGACCGCGTGCGAGACTGCGAGGATGCCGTCCCCCACTCAGCGCGTCCTGGCCCGGGTGCCGGCGAGGCTGCGCCCGTTCCTGGTGCGCCACCGCAGGCTGGTGAAGTTCCTGCTGGTCGGCGGCGGCTGCTTCGCGCTCACCACGGTGATCGACTTCGAGCTGAAGTTCACCGTCCTGGAGCACAAGCCGGTGGTCGCGCTGACCATCGCGACCGTGATCGCCACCGTCGTCTCCTACGTGCTGAACCGCCGCTGGGCCTTCCGGGCCCAGGGGCAGCGGCGCGAGGCGGTGCTGTTCTTCCTGGTCAGCGTGGTGGCGATCGCCGTCAACGACGTGCCGCTGGCGGTCTCGCGGTACGTCCTGGACCTGCGCGAGCCCTACGTCGGCCCGTTCGCCCAGGAGGTCGCGGACTTCCTCAGCGGCATGATCGTCGGCACCTTCGTGGCGATGCTCTTCCGCTTCTGGGCGATGCAGCGCTGGGTGTTCACCCGCCTCGCCGAGCCCGTCGCCACCGGGACGCAGCCGCCCCTCGAACCCGGTTACGCTGCACACGAGACGTCCCGGGAGGTGCCCGGGACGCGGTGAGGCCGGGTGACCGCCAGCCAGGGAGCGGGGTGGGCACATGCGTGAGCCGGACGGAGTCCGGAGCGGACCCGCCAGCCAGCAGGGCATGCGCCGGGCCAACCTGGCGCTGGTGCTCGGCGTGATCGCACGGGCCCCGCGCTCCCGCGCCGAAGTGGCCGCGGAGACCGGACTCACCCGGGCGGCGGTCTCCTCGCTCGCCGAGGAGCTGATCGCCGGCGGCCTGGTCGTCGAGGAGGGCCCGGCCGCGCCGAGCGGCAAGGTCGGCCGGCCCGGCACCGCGCTCGGCCTCAACCCGCACGGGCCCGGCGGCCTCGGCGCCGAGATCGGCGTCGAGCACCTCGGGGCCTGCGTAGTCGACCTGCGCGGCGAGGTCGTCTCCTGGCGCCGTCAGGAGATCCGCAACCGGGGCCGCACGCCCGCCGCCGTCATGGCCGACCTCGCCGAACTGCTGCGCCGCGCCGTCGCCGAGGCGGGCCTGCGCCCGGCCGCGCTCGCGCTCGCCGTGCCCGGACTGGTCGGCACCGCCGGCGGGGTGCTCCAGCGGGCCGCCAACCTCGGCTGGCAGGAGGTGCCGCTCGCCGCCGAACTGCGCCTGGCCCTGCGCGCGGCCGGCTCGGAGGACCTGGCGGAGCTCGCGATCGACGCGGACAACGAGGCCAACCTGGGCGGGCTCGCCGAACTCTGGCTGGGCGGCGGCCCGGACCACTTCCTGCACGTCTCGGCCGAGGCCGGTGTCGGCGCGGCGATCGTGATCGGCGGGCGGCTGCTGCGCGGCGCGCGCGGCTACGCGGGCGAGCTCGGCCATGTGCCGGTCCGCCCGGACGGGCCGCGCTGCGCGTGCGGCGCGCACGGCTGCCTGGAGCAGTACGCGGGGGAGACGGCGGTGCTGCGCGCGGCGGGGCTGGAGGGCATCCGCGGCGACTGGGTGGCCCTGCTCGCCGAGCGCGCCGAGGCCGGGGACGAGGAGGTGCGCGCCGCGCTGGCCGGGGCCGGGGCGGCGCTGGGCATCGCGGCCTCCGGTGCGGTCAACCTGCTGGACCCCGCCGAGGTGGTGCTGGGCGGCGGGTACGCCCAGCTGGCGCCCTGGCTGCTGCCGTCGATGCGGGCCGAGATGGGCGCCCGGGTGACCGTCCGCCCGTGGTCGGACGACCGGCTCACGGTCTCCCGGCTCGGGCGGCGCGGCCCGCTGCTGGGCGCCGCCGTCGGGGTGGTGCGCGCCGTCGTGGCCGACCCCGGCCGGCTGGCGGGCGCCTGAGACGGCCGTGCCCCCCGGCCACGGGGGCCGGGGGGCACGGGATCCTTCCGCAGGGCGGGGCTCAGGCCTCCTGGACCAGCTCCCGGCCGCCCGAGCGCGGGCCGCGCACGACGGCGAGCAGGGCGACCGCCACGCCGAGGACCGCCCACACGACGAGCACGAGGAGCGGCATCGCCATGTTGGTCGAGCCGAAGTAGGCGATCGACTTGGTCGCGGCGGTGCCGGCGCCGTTCGGGATCCACGAGCCGATCGCGCGCCAGAACGGCGGCATCATCGGCGCCGGGTAGACCCCGCCCGCGCTCGGGTTGCCGAGCACCACGAAGATCAGCACCGCGATGCCGATGCCGATGATGTCGAACAGGCACTGCAGCGCCATGGTGAACGCGCCGACCGTGAACACCACCAGGGCGCCCACCGCCGACAGGCTCGGGATCGAGCCGGGCAGCGCGTCCAGGACCGGACCGGCGATCAGGGTGCCGAAGACGCCGGCCGCGATCGAGTACAGCGCCATCGCGCCGAGCCGGATCAGCAGGCGGTGGACGTTGGCCGGCTTGGAGCCGGCGCTGATGCCGAGGATCGAGGCGACCAGGTAGCCGCCGACGCACCAGCCGATGACCAGGTAGAAGGCGGAGAGGCCGTTGGTGTCGCCCTTGGCCAGCGGGACGACGTCCTCGACCTTGACGGTGCGGCCCTGGGTCTTCTCCAGCGCGGTCGTGATGCTCTCGGCGGCCTTGGCGGCCGAGGTGCCGCGGGCGCCGCCGGTCAGCAGGGTGTCCTCGGTGCCGGCCGGGTTGAAGACCAGCGCGGCGTAGATCTTCTGGTCCTTGATCCGCGCGGTGGCGGTCTCGGCGTCCGGTGCCGTGACCGGCTTCACGGCGCCGTTCGGCACCGACTCCAGCGCGCCGACCAGCTTGGGCGCGACCTGCGGCGGGGCGACCACCGCGATCGACAGGTTGTGCGGGGCCGGCTTGTGCAGCGCCCCGACGTACGACGTGATGAAGCCGAGTTGGAGCAGCAGTACGGCGATCACCATCAGCGCTGCGCGCGGGGTGACCGCTCCCTTCAGTTCGGCGACGAAACCCTGCCCCGGGGCGGCCATCCACATCTCCTTGGTATCGGGGGAAACCTGCGGTTTCGGGGGGAAACCCATGTTTCGAGGGAAACCTGCGATTCGAGCGGAATCAGATACTACGAGAACCGATACTTCATACCATGAAGTAGTTGGCTTGTCGCACCGCACGCGCCGCGTTCCGGCCACCGCCGCTGCGGGATACTGGCGCGGTGAGTGCGGAGAGTGGCGAGCGGGTGCCGGGCGGGCGAACACTGGACGAGGGCGCGCTGCTGGCGGTGGACCGCGAGGTCGCGCTGATGTTCCGGCGCGGCCGGGCGAGGGTCGCCGAGCTGTCCCGCCGGGTGCACCCGGAGCTGGAGGGCATGGCGTACAGCATGCTCGGCTACATCGAGCAGGCCGGGCGGGTGCGGGTGACCGACGTCGGCGTGTACTTCGCGGTCGGCAAGGCCACCGTGAGCCGGCAGATCAGGGCGCTGGAGGAGCTGGGCCTGGTCGCCCGGGTGGCGGACCCGCTGGACCGGCGGGCCTCGTTCGTCTCGCTGACCGAGGACGGGCGGCGGCGCTACCTCGCGGCCAGGGACGTCCGGATGCGGCGGGTCCGCGAGGTGATGGGCGGCTGGTCCCAGGAGGACGTGGTCCGCTTCGCCGAGCTGCTGCACCGCTTCAACGACGTGTTCGGCGAGCCCGCGGGGGAGTGACCGCAGGGGGTCGTGTGGGTGGGGTCGCGGGAGGGGCCGCCGGGGGTCGCGCGGGAGGGGCTGCCCGGGGGTGCGCGGGTGGGGCCCGGCTTTACTTTGCCTTGAAGAAAGTTGCCCTAAGCAACCATCTGCTCGTATGGTTGCCTAAGTCAACGATTTCTAAGGACCGGGATGACCGTGACCACCGAGGCCGCGACCGGCGCAGCCGCCGCCGTCGACGACCGACCCATGACCCACCGACAGGTGATGGAGGCGCTGTCCGGCCTGCTGCTCGGCCTCTTCGTGGCCGTGCTCTCGTCGACCGTCGTCTCCAACGCCCTGCCGCACATCCTCACCGACCTCCACGGCGGCCAGTCCGCCTACACCTGGGTGATCACCGCAGCGCTGCTCACCCTCACCGCCTCCACCCCGATCTGGGGCAAGCTCTCCGACCTCGCCAGCAAGAAGGTGCTGCTGCAGATCGCCCTGCTGATCTACATCGCCACCTCCGCCCTGGCCGGCCTCTCCCAGAACACCGGCGAACTCATCGCCTGCCGCGCCCTCCAGGGCATCGGCGCCGGCGGTGTCGTCGCGCTCGGCCAGATCTGCCTGGCCGCGATGGTCCCGCCGCGCGAGCGCGGGCGATACAGCGGCTACTTCGGCGCGGTGTTCGCCCTCGCCACCATCGGCGGCCCGCTCATCGGCGGCGTCATCGTCGACACCTCGTGGCTCGGCTGGCGCTGGTGCTTCTACGTCGGCATCCCGTTCGCGATCGCCGCGATCCTGGTGGTCCAGCGCACCCTCAAGCTGCCGGTGGTCAGGCGCAAGCCGAAGATCGACTACCTCGGCGCGCTGACCATCACCGGCGCCGTCAGCCTGCTGATGGTCTGGATCACGCTGGCCGGCAAGAACTACGCGTGGCTGTCCTGGCAGACCGCGGCCATGGTCGGCGGCGGCCTGCTGCTGGGCGCGCTCGCCGTCGTCATCGAGCGCCGCGCCGCCGAGCCGATCATCCCGCCGGACCTCTTCCGCTACCGCACCGTCACCCTGGCCGCGCTCGCGAGCGTGCTGGTCGGCGTCGGCATGTACGGCGCGACCACCTTCCTCAGCCAGTACTTCCAGCTGGCCCGCGCCAAGTCCCCGACGATGGCCGGCCTGATGACCCTGCCGATGATCCTCGGCCTGGCGCTCTCCTCGACCGTCGCCGGCCGGCTGATCACCAAGTACGGCCGCTGGAAGGCCTACCTGGTCTCCGGCACGGCGCTGCTCGCGATCGGCTTCGGCCTGCTCGGCACCATGCGGACCGACACCAGCTACGTGCTGCTCTCCGTCTACATGGCGATCACCGGCATCGGACTCGGCCTCACCATGCAGAACCTGGTGCTCGCGGTGCAGAACACGGTGCCCCGCAACGAACTCGGCGCGGCCAGCTCGGTCGTCACGTTCTTCCGCACCATGGGCGGCGCGATGGGCGTCTCCGCGCTCGGCGCGCTGATGAACAACAAGGTCGGCCACTACCTCGCCGAGAACCTGGCCGCCGCGCACATCCCGGCCGGGCACGCGGCCTCCGACGGCGGCATCCCGGACCTGCACAAGCTGCCGGCCCCGATCCTGCCGCTGGTGACGGACGCCTTCGGGCACGGCGTCGGCACGGTGTTCCTGTGGGCCGCGCCGTTCGCGCTGGCCTCCTTCGTCACGGTGCTGTTCATCCGGGAGACGGCGCTGCGGACCACGCAGCAGAACTGACGCCTCCGGTACGCGGGCACGGAAACGGGCCGGGAAGTGGGGATCCACTTCCCGGCCCGTTCGCGTGTGCGCGGTGGGGACTACGGCGCGGCGATCAGCACCAGGCCGTAGACGACGGCCGCGGCGCAGACGGCGAAGCAGGCGTACGCGCCGGCCAGCGCCAGCCGGCCGCCGGCGGCCTGGGCGGTGCCGGCCTGGGCGGTGCGGTCCTCGCGGGCGGTCAGCGCGGCCTCGCGGCGGGACAGGGCCAGGATGCCGAGCGCGAAGACGGTGACCACGGCGACGGTGACGCCGAAGCTGATTCCGGCGGTCTGGGCCAGGGCGTTCCACTTGATGTGCATGGTGTGTGCTCCTCAGCCGGCGGCGCTCAGGCCGCGACCGTGGTCGAGGCGGTGGTGGGGGCGGCGTTCGCCGGGGCGGCCGGGGTGACGTCGACCGCGGTGACGTCGGCGGCGGTGACGTCGAGCGCGGTGACGTCGACCGCCGTGACGTCCTCGACGGAGCCGACCTCGTTGACGTTGTCCGCGCCGACCGGCTGGCGGCGGGAGATCAGCCACATGCCGCCCGCGCCGGCGACCAGCGCGGCGCCGACCAGCACCACGCCCCAGGTGCCCTGGCGGACCACCAGGGCCGCGCCGCCGGAGACCAGGCCGGCGGCCGGCAGGGTCAGGCCCCAGGTGTAGACCATGCGGCGGACCATGCTCCAGCGCAGCTCCGGCTTCGGGCCGCCGAGACCGGCGCCCATGATGCCGCCGGTGCAGACCTGGGTGGTGGAGAGGCCGAAGCCCATGTGCGACGAGGTGAGGATGACGGTCGCGACCGACGACTCGGAGGCGAAGCCCTGCCGCGGCTGGATGTCCGCCAGGCCCTTGCCCATCGAGCGGATGATCCGCCAGCCGCCCATGTAGGTGCCGAGCGCGATCGCGGCGCCCGCCGAGACGATCACCCAGGTGGGGGGCAGCGCGCCCTTGGGCAGGGCGCCGACCGAGACCAGGGTCAGGGTGATGATGCCCATCGTCTTCTGGGCGTCGTTGGTGCCGTGCGCGAGCGAGATCAGCGAGGACGAGAAGATCTGGCCCTTGCGGAAGCCCTTGTCCGTCGTGGCCCCGTTGCTGCGGCGGGTGATCAGGTACGCCAGCTTGGTGGCGCCGAAGGAGGCCAGGCCCGCGACGAACGGGGAGGCGACCGCCGGGATCAGGATCTTGGTGACCACGGTGTCGAAGTTGACGCCGTTCATGCCGACGCCGACGATCGTGGCGCCGATCAGGCCGCCGTACAGGGCGTGCGAGGAGCTGGACGGCAGGCCGCGCAGCCAGGTCAGCAGGTTCCACAGGATCGCGCCGACCAGGGCGGCGAAGATGATCTCGGGGTGGATGCCGGTCTTCTCGTTGACGATGCCGCCGGAGATGGTGGTGGCGACCTTCACGGACAGGAACGCGCCCGCGAAGTTGAGGACGGCCGCGATGGTGACCGCGACCTTCGGCCGGAGGGCTCCCGTCGCGATCGCGGTGGCGGACGCGTTCGCGGTGTCGTGGAACCCGTTGGTGAAGTCGAAGGCGAGCGCCGTGATGATCACAACGGCTACCAGGAACGAGATGTGTTCCATACCCAAACAATCGTCGTAGTTGTCGCACGGACGTTGGTGTCGCTCGCGACCGTAGGCAGGTTCGGTGAACGGAAGGTGAACTGAGCCGGGAATCGTGGTTCCGCTGGTGTCCTGGCGATGGCCGTAAGCTTTCGCAGGAGTGACATGGGTCGCGCTGAGCTGGACCTTAGCGAAGAACGCCCCGGTTCGCACACGTTTGCTGAGACCTGTCTCACAGGTGAACGGGACCGTGAACGGGACCGTGAACGGGGCTGTGAACGGAGAATTCACCTTCCGGTCCTGGCGCGCCCTGTTTCCGGCGGGTAACCCGTGGGAGGATCGCCGGGATCCGGGGAACCCGGGGACGGGCAGGGCGGGGAGGAAGACCCATGGGCGGGGAATCGCGGCGCGGCGAGACGGTGGGCGTACGACCCTGGGTGCGGGCCGCCCTGCGCTGCGGAGCCGTGCTGGCCGCCGCCGCGCTGGCGCTCCCGTTCGCCGCCGGGGCCGCGTACGCCGCACCCGACCCGGGCACGCCCGGCGTGACGGCGCCCACGGCCGCCCCGGGGGACGACCCGCTCGCCGCCGCCAAGGCCACCCTCGGACCGCTGCTCGACCAGCTGCACGCGCTCTACCAGGGCGCCGAGGCCGCCACCGAGCAGTACAACGGCGCGGTCGCCAAGGTCACCGAGCAGCAGACCGCCCTCACCGACCTGCAGAACCGCCTCGAACGCCAGCAGAAGCAGGTCGACGCCGGCACCGACATCGCCGCGCAGCTCGCCGCCGCCCAGTACCGCAACGGTGCCACCTCCGCCTACGCCGAACTCCTGCTCTCCAAGGACCCGTACGAGGCCGTCACCATCGCCGAGCTGCTCGCCACCGCCAGCCGCTCGCAGTCCGAGTTCCTCGACCGGCTCAAGGCCGACCGCAACGAACTCGCCGGGCTGACCGCGCAGACCGCGGACGCCCTCAAGACCTCCCAGGCGCTCGTCGCCCAGCAGGAGGCGGCGAAGGCCAAGGTCGCCACCGACCTCGCCGCCGTCGAGCAGCTGGTCTCCTCGCTCACCGGCGCCCAGCGCACCGAACTGGAGAAGCTGGAGAAGGCCAAGGCCGACGAGGCCCAGCTCGCCTTCCTCGCCAGCGGCGCCCTCGGCCAGGGCGAGCGCACGCCCTCGCTGGCCGGTCGCGCGGCGGTCGCCTTCGCGCTGGCCCAGCTCAACAAGCCCTACCTGTGGGGCGGCATCGGCCCGGACTCGTACGACTGCTCCGGCCTCACCTCGCAGGCCTGGCTGCACGCCGGCAAGCCGATCCCGCGCACCAGCCAGGAGCAGTGGGCCGAGCTCCCGCACGTCGCGCTGAACCAGATCCGGCCCGGCGACCTCATCGTGTACTTCCAGGGCGCCACCCACGTCGCGATGTACATCGGCGGTGGGCTGATCGTGCAGGCCCCCCGGCCGGGCGCGGTGATCAAGGTCTCGCCGATCGGCTCGATGGCGATCCTCGGGGCCGTCCGCCCCGACCCGTCCGGCGCGGCCGACGACGCCGGCGGCGCCTGGAAGGTGCCCGACCTCCCGACCGGCTGGGACACCGTCACGCCGATCGCCCCGACCCCGGCCGAGCAGCGGCCGCCGGTGCCGGCCCCGGCCCCGGGCACGACCCCGGCCCCGGGCACGACCCCGGTCCCGGGCACGCCGGCGCCGAACCCGGGGACCCCGTCCACCACGCCCGGGACGCCGTCCGGGACCGGGACGCCGTCCGGGACCGGGACTCCGTCGGGTACGGGGTCGCCGTCGGGGACCGGGACTCCCTCGGGGACGGGTACGCCTTCGGGGACGGGTACGCCGACGCCGAGTGGGACGGGCACTCCGACGCCTTCCGGGACGGGTACGCCGACGCCGTCCGGTACGGGGACGCCCACTGCTTCGGCGCCCGGGAGCGCCACTGCCACGCTGCCGCTGATCGGTGGCCTGCTGCCCTGAGTCCCGTAGCCGGATGGAGAGGCCGCCCTGAGAGGCGGCCTCTCCGTTGTTTGGAGGCTCAGCCCGCGGTGCTGTCCGGCTCGAACCGGATGACGACCGCCTTCGACGTGGGGGTGTTGCTGATGTCGGCCGTCGAGTCGAGCGGGACCAGTACGTTCGTCTCGGGGTAGTAGGCCGCCGCCCCGCCGCGGGCCACCGGGTAGTGGACCACCTTGAAGTGCGGTGCGCGGCGCTCGACGCCGTCCTTCCACTCGCCCACCAGGTCGACGAACGCGCCCTCGGTCAGGCCGAGTTCGGCGGCGTCGGCCGGGTTCACCAGGACCACCCGGCGGCCGCCCTTGATGCCGCGGTAGCGGTCGTCGAGGCCGTAGATCGTGGTGTTGTACTGGTCGTGCGAGCGCAGCGTCTGCAGCAGCAGGCGACCTGGCGGGACCTCCGGGGCGGTCAGCGGGTTGACGGTGAAGTTGGCCTTGCCGGTGGCCGTCGGGAAGGTCCGGGAGTCGCGCGGGCCGTGCGGCAGGGTGAAACCGCCGGGGCGGCGCACCTTCTCGTTGTAGTCCTCGAAGCCGGGCACGACCCGGGCGATCCGGGCCCGCAGGGTGTCGTAGTCGCCGGCGAAGTCCTCCCACGGCACGGTGTCCTGCGGTCCGAGCACGGCACGGGCGAGGCGGCAGATGATCGCGGTCTCGGAGAGCAGACCGGGCGCGGGCGGGCGCAGGCCGCCGCGCGAGGCGTGCACCTGGCCCATCGAGTCCTCGACGCTGACGAACTGGGCGCCCGAGCCGGTGACGTCCCGGTCGGTGCGGCCGAGGGTGGGCAGGATCAGCGCGCGGGCTCCGGTGATCACGTGCGAGCGGTTCAGCTTGGTCGAGACGTGCACCGTCAGCCGGCAGCGCCGCATCGCGGCCTCGGTGACCTCGGTGTCCGGCGTCGCCGCGACGAAGTTGCCGCCCATCGCGAAGAAGACCCCGACCTTGCCGTCGCGCATCGCGCGGATCGTGTCCACCGAGTCGAGGCCGTGCTCGCGCGGCGGTTCGAACGCGAACTCCTTGCCGAGCGCGTCCAGGAACGCCTTGCTCGGCCGCTCGAAGATGCCCATCGTCCGGTCGCCCTGCACGTTGCTGTGCCCGCGCACCGGGCAGACGCCCGCGCCGGGGCGGCCGACGTTGCCGCGCAGCAGGAGGAAGTTGACCACCTCGCGGATGGTCGGGACGGCGTGCTTGTGCTGCGTGAGGCCCATCGCCCAGCAGACGATGATCTTCTTCGAGGCCAGCACCATGCGGCCGAGCTCCTCGATCTGCTCCCAGGGCAGGCCGGTCGCGGTGAGGACTTCGTCCCGGTCGGTCGTTGTGGCCTGGGCCTCGAACTCCTCGTAGCCGTGGCAGTGCTCGTTGACGAAGGTGCGGTCGACGCCGTTTCGTTCCAGGACCAGCTGGTTGAGTGCCCGGAACAGCGCGAGGTCGCCGCCGAGGCGGATCTGCAGGAACAGGTCGGTCAGCTTGGTGCCGTGGCCGACCAGGCCGCGGGCGTTCTGCGGGTTCTTGAAGCGCTCCAGGCCCGCCTCCGGCAGCGGGTTGACGCTGACGATCTTCGCGCCGGCCCGCTTGGCGCGCTCCAGGGCGGAGAGCATCCGGGGGTGGTTGGTGCCCGGGTTCTGGCCGGCCACGATGATCAGGTCGGCCTGGTAGAGGTCCTTCAGGCTCACGCTGCCCTTGCCGACGCCGAGCGTCTCGGTGAGCGCCGAACCCGAGGACTCGTGGCACATGTTGGAGCAGTCCGGCAGGTTGTTGGTGCCCAGGCGGCGGGCGAACAGCTGGTAGGCGAAGGCGGCCTCGTTGCTGGTGCGGCCCGAGGTGTAGAACGCGGCGCCGTCCGGGGTGTCGAGGGCCTTGAGTTCCTCGGCGATCAGCGCGAAGGCGTCGTCCCAGGAGATCGGGGTGTAGTGCGTCGCGCCCTCCTCCAGCAGCATCGGCTGGGTGAGGCGGCCCTGCTGTCCGAGCCAGTAGCCGGAGCGCTCGGCCAGGTCGGCGACCGGGTGCGCGGCGAAGAACTCGGCCCGGATCCGGCGCTCGGTCGCCTCCTCGGCGACGGCCTTGGCACCGTTCTCGCAGAACTCGGCGGTGTGCGTCTTGTCCGGCTCCGGCCAGGCGCAGCCGGGGCAGTCGAAGCCGTTCGGCTGGTTCACCTTGAGGAGCGTGGCGAGGGTGCGGCGGGCGCCCATCTGCTCGGTGGCCATGCGGAGGCTGTGGCCGACGGCGGGCAGGCCGGCGGCCGCGTGCTGCGGCGCGGACACCTCGGGGGCGTCCTGCAGGGGGTCGCTCTGCGGGGCCTGCTTCGGCATGACTGCGCTCCTCGGCTCTGCTCTTCGGGCCGCCGCACCGTCGCGGGGGTCCGGGGACCATCCTTTCACCTGGGGGATCGGGGTGGGAGGGCCGCTGCGCGGGGCTTGGGGGGTCGTGGGCTTTCGGGTGGGTGGGGGGTGCCGGGGGTGGCTGCGGGGGTGGCCGCTCCGGGGGCTGGATGATTTTCCGACTGCCGACTCTGTGGGTGG
>NZ_JBHVOL010000041.1:0-65433 GCF_042887925.1 Kitasatospora sp. NPDC057904 | reverse complement strand
TCAGACTGCCAACGGTGAGAACACCCCACCCACAGAGTCGGCAGTCGGAAAATCATCCAGCCCCCGGAGCGGCCACCCCCGGAGCCACCCCCGGCGAACCCCACCCACCCGAAAGCCCACGACCCCCCAAGCCCCGCGCAGCGGCCCCCACCTCCACCCGCAACCGCCCCACCACATGCCGAATCAACCGATCCAAATCAGCGCAATACACAGACGGATGCCCGAACCCGTCCCCCGCATACCGATGCGCATAGAGCCCACCCCCACACACCCGGACCAACGGGCACCCCACACACACCGGCCCGAGCCCGTCCACCCCACGCTGGCGAGCCAAGAAGGCCGGATGCGCCGCAGCGTCGGCGAAGCCGTGCCGCCACACGTCCAGTCCCGTCGCCGCGGCGCCGTCGTACGCGGCCTTGAGACTGTCCGCCTGCTCGATCGTGCCGTCCGCCTCGATCACCACGAGGTCCACCGGCGCGAGCCCGACAGCCTCGCTGGCCGCGCGCCCTCCGAGCAGCAGCACGGCCAGCTCCTCGAACAGCCGCACGCCGGTCTCCCGCCGGGGGGCGTCGAACCACCGGTCGAAGGCGGCGATCAGCCACTCCCCGTACGGCGCCGCCTCCCCGCCGGCCGGGGGCGCGGACGGCAGGACGCGCCGCACGCCCGCCGGCTGGGACTGCCAGGTCGCGTGCGGCAGGAGCAGGTCGAGCCGGGGCGGGGCGAACTCCAGCAGGGCCTCGTAGGTGGCCACCGGGTCCGCCGCCAGGTCGACGACGCACAGCAATCCGGCGAACAGCGAGCGGTGTTCGGGCGAGCCGAGCAGCCGCACCGCTTCGGCGGTCCGCTCCCAGCTGCCCGCGCCGGAGGGCAGCAGCCGGTGCCGGTCGTGGTCGGCGCGCGTGCCGTCCAGTGACACCCCGACGCCGACGCGGTACCGGTGCAGGACGTCCAGGAGCGCGGGCTCGTCGAGCAGCCGGAGCCCGTTGGTCTGCAGGCTGAACCGGACCCGCGGCCCGGCTCCCGCCAACTCCCCCAACAGGTCGTCGAGATGACGGGGACCGACGAGCAGCGGCTCCCCGCCGTGCAGCACCACGACGACCTCGTCGAGCCCGTGCTCGGCCGCGTGCTCGGCGATCCGGCGCGCGGTGCGCCGGACCACCGGCAGCTCCATCCGCCGGGGCCGGTCCCGCCAGCTCTGGTCCGCGGCCTCGTAGACGTAGCAGTAGTCGCAGGCCAGGTTGCACCGACTGTGGATCTTCAGCAGGAACTGCCGGAACGCCACCATACGGCGAGCCTAACCCCGCCCGGCCGAGCCCCTTGCCACACGGCCGATCCCCCTGCCGCACGGCCAAGCCCACTGCCACACGGCCAAGCCCCTTGCCACACGGCCGATCCCCTTGCCGCACGACCATGCCCCCTGCCACACCGCCGAGCCCCCTGACAGCAGTGGGCACCGATTCATTGACGACACGTCACACGTGCGGCGGCTCCACGTCCGAGTCGAGCCGCAGCCCCGCCTTCACCGCCACGGTCGTCGGGTGCTCCTCCCCCAGCGTCGCCCGGGCCCGGCGGATGCAGTCCGCCCGCAGCTCGGCCGCCCGCTCGGTCTGCCCCGCGGTCGCGAGCGACAGCGAGAGGTTGGAGTTGATGCCGATCGAGTCGTAGTGGTCCTGGCCGAGCGTCGCGGTCATGAGGGGCGCGGCCTCCAGTTCCAGGGCCAGCGCCTCCTGCGTCTCCCCGGCCAGCGCCAGGTCGTTCGCGTGGTTCATCATCGCGATCGGGATGTAGAGGTGGTGGTCCCCGAGGACCGTCCGGAACTGCGCCAGGGTCCGCCCGGACAACGCCTTCGCCTCCTCCAGGCGGCCGGCCAGCCGCAGGTAGACGGACAGGTTGTTGGCGCCCGCCAGGGTCACCGGGTGGTTCTCGCCCAGGTAGTCGCGGTACCGCGCGAGGGCCCGCTCGGCGAGCGGGATGGCCCGCTCGGTGAGGCCGAGGGCGTTGAGGTCGCTGGCCAGGTTGGTGGCGGCGGCGAGGGTGTCGGGGTGCTCGGGGCCGTTGATGTCCAGGTAGCGCTGGTAGATGTCCTCGTCTATCTCCAGGGCCTCGTTGTAGCGGCCGGCCCGCCGCAGGGCCACGGCGAGGTTCTTGCGGGCGCGGAGGGTGTCGGTGTGGCCGTCGCCGATGGTCTGCTGGTAGATCCGGACGGTCTCCTCCAGCAGGTCGAGGGCCTCCCGCAGGCGTCCGGTCTCGCGCAGGTCGCGCGCGTAGTTGGAGGCGGACGAGAGCGCGTAGAGGCTGTGCGCGCCGAGGGCGTCGCGCTGCTGGAGGTAGTTGCTGCGGTGGCGCTCCAACGCCGCCCGCCGGTCGCCGGCCAGGTAGTCGGAGACGGCGAGGTTGTTGGTGATCATGAGCGTGCGCGGGTGGTCGGGCCCGAGGGTGCGCCGGGCCGCGTCCAGGGTGCGGCGGTCGAGGGTGCGGGCCTCGTCGTAGCGGCCGAGGAAGCGCAGGTCGGCGCCGAGGCTGTTGGCGACGGCGAGGGTGTGCGAGTGCTCGGGGCCGAGGGTCGCGGTGAACCGGTCCAGGATGTCGCGGTCCATCTCGTACGCCTCCTGGAGGGCGCCCTGGGACCGCCGGATGTTGCTGAGCTGGGTGCGCAGCATGAGCGTCTGGGCGTCGTTGTCGACGTCGAAGCCGGGCCCGCCGTAGCCCTCCCGGCTCCAGTGTTCGAGCGTCCGCTCGGCGAGTTCCCGGCCGGACTCGTGCAGGCTGCGCTTCCACTGGTAGCGGACGGAGTCGATGATCCACTGCCGGACGTCCTCGTCGGCGCTGTCGACGGCGCCGGAGGGCCACAGGTGCGGCAGGAGTTCGGCGTACTCGGCCCAGTTGGCGGGGACGTCGGGGTCGCCGGGGTTGGCGGTGGCGAGCGCCGCGTGGACGACGCCGCGCAGTTCGGCCCGCCGTTCCTCCTCGACCTGGTCCCGGAGCACGGCCTGGACGAGCCGGTGCACGGTGATGGTCTCGCTGCCCTGGTCGGTGCGGGCGAGCCCGAACCGGTTGATGGCGCGCAGGAATTCGCCGATCGCGAGCTTGTCGCGGGGCGCGCGCGGGGGCAGCCGCAGGGCGCGGGTGACCGCGCGGCTGTAGAGCAGCCGCATCGGGATGGCGTCGGGGCCGAAGAAGGCGCAGATCTCCAGGATCTGGGCGGCCGGGGCGTTCATCCGGCGCAGTTCCTCGACCGAGATGCGCCAGGTGGCCGCGGCGGAGTGCGGGTAGTCGGCGGTGCGCAGGGCGGTGCGCTCCAGCATCTCGGTGAGCTCTTCGTCGAGCAGTTCGAGGTAGGTGGCGATCGGCATGGACGTCTCCTGCAGCCAGACGGCGGCCTGGCCGACGGCGAGCGGCAGGTCGCCGAGGCGGTGGGCGACCTGGTCGGCGTCCTCCAGGGAGAGGCCGCTGTTGAAGCGGCGCAGCAGCCGGATGCTCTCCTCGCGGAGGAAGACGTCGACCTCGACGAGGCCGGCGTGCCGGGCCCAGCCCTGGTTGCGGGAGGTGATCAGGACGTGCCCGCCGGAGGAGCCGACCGGCTGCCAGGGGGCGAGTTCCTCGGGGGTGCCGGCGTTGTCGAAGACGAGCAGCCAGCGGCGGTAGGGCTGGCCGCGGCGCAGCGCGTCGAGGACGGCGGCGGCGGTGTGCGCGACGTCGTCGCTGGTGGGCACGCCGAGCCGCGGGGCGAGTTCGGCGAGCTTCTGCGGGATGTTGGCGGGTTCCTCCGCGGGCACCCACCAGACGACGTCGTAGGCGGCCTTGAAGCGGTGGGCGTACTCGGCGGCGATCTGTGACTTCCCGGCGCCGCCGAAGCCGTACAGGACCTGGCTGAGCACGGCGCCGGGGCCGCCGGTGAAGCGGTTGCGGAGCAGTTCGAGGAGCTTGCCGCGGCCGATGAAGGAGGCGTTGCGCGAGGGCGCCTCCTGGACCTGCGGGGCGGTGCCGGGGAAGCGCGCGGGGGCGAGGAACTCGCCGCTGTCGGAGTCGGACTGGCGGGCGCTGCCGGGCGGCGGGCCGAGCTCGCCGTAGAGCTGGGACTCGGCGGCGACGGCGGAGGAGCGGACGAGGTCGGGCGCGGCCTGGCCGATGAACGGGCGGGGCACCGGCTCGTCGGAGTCCTGCAGCCGCAGGGCGACGAGGGCCGGGGAGCCGGAGGCAAGTTCGCGGCCCTGGAGCAGTTGCCAGACCTCGGCGGCGCGGGGCAGCGCGGTGTACTCGGGCGAGAGCAGCGCGAGCAGCCGGCCCTGGCCGTCGAGCGGCCCGGCGACCTCGGGCGGGCGGCCGCCGGTGTACGGCTCGGCGGCGTTGTGCAGGGAGGACTGATAGCCGAAGCGGGTGAGGGTGCCGGCCGCCCACTCGGCCCACATCCGGTCCTCGGGCGCGTAGCTGACGAAGACCTGCCGGGGCACGGCGCGGGCGGAGCGCAGGTAGGCGCCGTAGAGGCGGCGGCGGGTCTCGGAGCCGAGCGGGCGCAGGGTGCGGACCCTGCCGTCGGTGATCCAGCCGGCCAGCCGTTCGAAGGCGTTGAGCAGGCTGCGGGCCTCCTGCGGCCGGTCGGCGACGGTGGCGGGCACCTCCTCGTAGGCGTAGAACGGCTTGTACGGGACCTCGACGTCGGCCCAGTAGCCGGCCCGGCGTTCGGCGGGCAGCCAGCGGCCCAGGTAGGGCGCGAAGGCCTCGCGGGCGAAGTCGCGGCCGGCTTCGAGGCGCTCCTGCTCGGCGTCCTCGACCCGCATCGGCACCGGCAGGACGCGGATGGCCCGTTCCTCGGCCTCGGCGATGGCCCGGGCGGCGTCGACGCCGCCGCGGATGTTCTGGGCGCTGAAGGTGAAGCAGTCGACGACGGAGTCGGGCATCAGGACGGTGCAGATGCCGGAGGTGTCGCTGACGCCGGTGCGGCTGTCGATGAGCACGTAGTCGTACGTACGGGACCAGCGTTCGCGCAGCTCGCGCAGGAACTCGCCGCCGCGGATGTCCCGCCCGTGGTAGAAGCTGCGCCAGTTGAAGCTGGTGACGGCGGCGGCGTAGGCGGCGTTCTGCCGGCCGGCCGGGAGGAAGTCGAGCCGTCCGCCGGCCGGCAGGTCGAGGGCGAGGCCGCAGACGTAGGCGTCCAGCCGGCCCGGTTCGTCGAGCCAGGCGGCCGGGGGCAGGCCGGTCGGTCCGACGGCGGAGGGCAACGCCTGTTTGACGTAGGAGCGCAGCAGGTCGATCAGGCCCTCGGTGGAGTGGAGTTCGGGGTCGACCAGCAGCGGATGGTAGTAGCGGTGGAGGCCGGGCGCCTCCAGGTCCCAGTCGACGACGAGGACGCGCAGGCCGCGGCTGGCGAGGATCCAGCCGACGTTGGCGAGGGCCATGGTGCGGCCGGTGCCGCCCTTGAAGGAGTAGAACGTGACGACCGATCCCGGTCCGCCGCGGGCCGGCTCTGTTCCGGGCTCAGTGATCATCGTCCTGGTCTCCCCTCAGGGGCGCTGCGTCGTCGTGGTGGTCGCGCGGGTTCGGCACGTCGGGCGGGTTGGGCCACCGCCCCGGTTCCCGTGGCGGGGTCTCCGGGGCCGGCTGCGGACCGAACGGGATGGCCAGCCCGGGGATCGCCCGTTCGCCGGTGCCGCCGGGGCCGAAGCCGAATGCGCCACCGTCATCGTCCCCCCAGTCCAGGTTGTCGTCCATGAGCTTGTTCTGAGCGACCGTCACCATGATGGTGAGGTCGGAGTCGAAGTTCTCCCGGTTCACCTTGACGCGGAAGAGGTGCTCCGGGTCGCTCCGGCGCAGCCAGTTGCGGCGGAACACGCCGCGCACGCCGGCCCAGAGCGCGTCGCGCTCCCCCTCCGGGTCGGCGCTGCCCATCGGGACCATCACGCCGGTGACGGGGTGGTTCTGGTCGTCGTACTCGCGCAGTGCGGTGCGGTAGCGGTCGTGCCCGGCCACCCAGGGGTCCACCAGCAGGACGCTGACCTGGCTGTCCTCGCGGGCCTGGTCGAGCTTCTCGCCGAGGCCCGTGCCGACCTCCTCCAGGGTGGTGGTGTGTCCGGCGGCGGTGATCACCCGCTGGGCGCGCACCGCGAGGGACGGCGTCGTGGGCGGGTGGTACGGCGCCCAGTGCCAGGGCTTGGCCCCGTACCAGCCGCCGGCGTGGGAGCCGCCCTCGGCGGCGGCCTCCGAGGCCCGGCCGGCCGCGATGAACAGCCGGACCATGCCCGCGGCGGCCGTGGGCTCCACCGGCTGCGGGCCGGGGAAGTAGCCGCGCACCGCGTTGAGGTCGAAGTCGGCGAGCTCGGTGAGGCGGCGCGCGGCCGCGTCGCGGACGCGCTCGGCGACGACCTTGACGACCTGCCGGTAGGCGTCGCCCTGCGGCCCGGTGCGCAGCAGCGCGCGCAGGCCGTACCGCGCGTAGGCCTCGCCCATGTCCGGCTGGGCCCACTGGATCTTGGTGACCTCGGCGGCCAACTCGCCCGGGACGACCGGTTCCCAGAGCACCGGGACCAGCGCCGGGATGAGCTCGCCGGTGTCCTCGTGGTGGCGCCGGACGCGGCCGCGGAAGGCGGTCCACTCCTTGCCGCAGTAGAGGCTGGCGAAGTAGGCGGGCGAGTAGAGCGCGACCATCGTGCGGCTGCGGCCCAGCATGGTGGCGAGCTGCTCGGCCCAGTCGTCGCCGACGCGCAGTTGCTCGGTGTCGCGGTACGCCAGCTCCTCGGCCCGCGCGGCGGGTTCGATGCGCCCGAGCTCGTCTCTCAGGTCGTTGAAGAACTGGTCGACGAAGGCGTCCTCCGCCTCGAAGTCCACACGGGCGTAGCTGAAGAAGAAGTAAGGCTGCAGCACTCTGTCCCCCGAGGCCCGACGGTGTCGCGACGGCGCTGGTTTCATACCCAGCATGTCGTGAACTCCACCGGCCGCGCGGGGAAGTTGGCGAACTCGGAGGCTCCGGGGGGTTTACCCGGTGGTGGGGCGCACGCCCCGGCCGGTCCCGCTACCGCCCTCGCTACCGGCCGAGCGCCGACTGGAACGCCGCGAGCGGTTCCGCGCCGGGGGTCAGCGCGTCCGCGACCACCCGGCGCAGCAGGTCGCCGAGGACGGTGTCGGGCAGCGCGTCGAGTTCGTCGAGCGGCAGGGCGGCGACGTCGACCAGGTCAGAGCCGAGTCCAGCGGCGGTTTCCGCACCGGTGACGCCCATCAGTCCCTCACTCGATCGTGTCGGCACGGCGGGCTGGTGCCCCGGTGGGATCCGACCCAGGTCCGCGCGGGCAGAATGCTACTACGCCGCACCTTGATCATGACGGACCGTCAGGTCAACTGTGCCGCCGCGCCCCCGCCCCGCCGTCAGGGGCAGAGGCGTTCGACGCGCCAGCCGGTGGGGGCGGCGGGGTCGGCGAGGTAGCGGAGGCGGTCGTGGAGGCGGTTCTCGCGGCCCTGCCAGAACTCGACGCTCTCCGGGACCACCCGGTAGCCGCCCCAGAACGGCGGGACGGGCACGCCCTCGCCCTCGGGGTAGCGGCGTTCCAGTTCGGCGTAGCGCCGTTCGAGGACCTCGCGGCCGGCGACCGGGCTGGACTGCTCGCTGGCCCAGGCGCCGAGCTGGGAGCCGTGCGGGCGGGTGCGGAAGTAGGCGGCGGTCTCGTCCCGGCCGACCTTCTCGACCCGGCCCTGGACGATGACCTGGCGGGCCAGCGCGATCCACGGGAAGAGCAGGGCCGCGTGCGGGTTCGCCGAGAGCTCCGAGCCCTTGGTGGAGCCGTAGTTGGTATAGAAAACGAAGCCGCGCGCGTCGTAGCCCTTGAGCAGGACGGTGCGCGAGTTGGGCCGCCCCTGGGCGTCGGCGGTGGAGAGCACCATGGCGTTGGGCTCGATCACGCCGGCGTCGTCCGCCTCGTGGAACCAGCGGGTGAACTGGCCGAGCGGGTCGGGCGCGAGCTGCTCCTCGACCAGGCCCTCGTGGGTGTAGTGCTTGCGCATCACCGTGAGGTCCGGACCGGGCCGGGCCTCGTCGGCCAGGTTCCGGGTGGCGGGGCTCAGGGGCGTCGACTGGGCGCGTTCCGGGGTCTGCACGCCAACATCATCCCGTACGACAAGCAACCGGCACCGCTACCTCGAGACAAACCCCGGTGGGAGATAAGGTGACTCGCCACCGCTTGGCCGCCCGTCGTACGGTGAATTGTCCGGAACACGGCTTTCGGTTCCGGAGATTTCCCGGGCACGACCGACCCTCGGCGGAAAAGTCAAGCGGGCCCGCGGGAAACATCACCACGGTGGTGTATGGCGCAATGCACCCCGTGCCTGCCACTCTGGCACCGAGTGCCAACCACCATTCGGTCACTGGCGTGCCCGCCCCACCACGGCGGAGCGCCGATCGCAGAACTGAAGGAGCCGTCGCATGTCCGACTTCGTACCCGGGCTTGAGGGAGTCGTCGCGTTCGAGAGCGAGATCGCGGAGCCCGACCGCGAGGGCGGCGCCCTCCGATACCGCGGTGTGGACATCGACGACCTGGTCGGCAAGGTCTCCTTCGGCCACGTGTGGGGCCTGCTGGTGGACGGCAAGTTCAACCCCGGCCTGCCGGCCGCCGAGCCCTTCCCGATCCCGGTGCACTCCGGCGACATCCGGGTCGACGTCCAGTCCGCGCTCGCCATGCTCGCCCCGGTCTGGGGCCTCAAGCCGCTGCTCGACATCTCCGCCGAGCAGGCCCGCGACGACCTCGCCCGCGCCGCCGTCATGGCCCTGTCCTACGTCGCCCAGTCGGCCCGCGGCCAGGGCCTGCCGATGGTCCCGCAGAGTGAGATCGACAAGGCCGAGACGGTCGTCGAGCGGTTCATGATCCGCTGGCGCGGCGAGCCGGACCCGAAGCACGTCAAGGCCGTCGACGCGTACTGGACCTCGGCCGCCGAGCACGGCATGAACGCCTCCACCTTCACCGCCCGCGTCATCGCCTCCACCGGCGCCGACGTCGCCGCCGCGCTGTCCGGCGCGGTCGGCGCGATGTCCGGCCCGCTGCACGGCGGTGCGCCCTCCCGCGTGCTCGGCATGATCGAGGAGATCGAGCGCACCGGCGACGCGGTCACGTGGGTCAAGAACGCGCTGGACAAGGGCGAGCGCCTGATGGGCTTCGGCCACCGCGTCTACCGCGCCGAGGACCCGCGCGCCCGCGTGCTGCGCCGCACCGCCAAGGAGCTCGGCGCGCCGCGCTTCGAGGTCGCCGAGGCGCTGGAGAAGGCCGCGCTGGAGGAGCTGCACAACCGCCGCCCGGACCGCGTCCTCGCCACCAACGTCGAGTTCTGGGCCGCCATCATGCTGGACTTCGCCGAGGTCCCGGCGCACATGTTCACCTCGATGTTCACGTGCGCGCGCACGGCCGGCTGGTCGGCGCACATCCTGGAGCAGAAGCGCACGGGCCGGCTCGTGCGCCCCTCCGCGCGCTACATCGGCCCCGGCGCGCGTCGCCCCGAGGAGATCGAGGGCTGGGACGCCATCGTCCACTGACGTCAGGCGGACGCCCCCGGCGTCCCCCTGACGCACCGTCCCTGACCAGCGGGTCCGGCCCCGGCCGGACCCGCTTCGGCTTGTCCGGGAGCAGTCGAGATCACAGTCTCAGGACGCGGACGACCGTATCCCCGCCCGTGCCCCGGCCGGTAGGCTGCGGCGCGTGGCTCAGATCCAGATCCCCGCTGACATCAAGCCCGCAGACGGCCGTTTCGGCTGCGGACCGTCCAAGGTGCGCCCCGAGGCCCTGAGTGCCCTCGCCGCCACCCAGACCTCCCTGCTCGGCACCTCCCACCGCCAGGCCCCGGTGAAGAACCTGGTCAAGCGCGTGCGCGAGGGCGTGAGCAGCCTGTTCTCGCTGCCCGAGGGCTACGAGGTGGTGCTCGGCAACGGCGGCTCCACCGCCTTCTGGGACATCGCCGCCTTCGGCCTGGTGCGGGAGAAGTCCCAGCACCTGGACTTCGGCGAGTTCTCCTCGAAGTTCGCCTCCTCGGTCAAGGCCGCGCCGTGGCTGGGCGAGCCGAGCGTGATCAAGACCGCCCCGGGCACCCACCCGCTGCCGGTCGCCGAGGCCGGCGTGGACGTCTACGGCCTCACCCACAACGAGACCTCGACCGGTGTCGCGATGCCGATCGCGCGCCCGGCGGGCGCGGACGAGGGCTCGCTGGTGCTGGTGGACGCCACCTCGGGCGCCGGCGGCCTGCCGGTGGACATCACCGAGACCGACGTCTACTACTTCGCCCCGCAGAAGTCCTTCGCCTCCGAGGGCGGCCTGTGGCTGGCCACCTTCTCCCCGGCCGCCCTGGAGCGCGCCGCCGAGATCGCCGCCTCCGGCCGCTACATCCCGCCGTTCTTCTCGCTGCCGACGGCCATCGACAACTCGTCGAAGGACCAGACGTACAACACCCCGTCGCTCTCCACCCTGTTCCTGCTGGCCGACCAGCTGGAGTGGCTGAACGGCAACGGCGGGCTCGACTGGGCCGTCGCCCGTACGGCTGATTCCTCGTCCCGGCTGTACGGCTGGGCCGAGAAGTCGTCCTACGCGACCCCGTTCGTCGCCAACCCGGCCGAGCGCTCGCAGGTGGTCGGCACGATCGACTTCGACGAGTCGGTGGACGCCGCCGCGGTCGCCAAGGCACTGCGTGCCAACGGCATCGTGGACACCGAGCCGTACCGCAAGCTCGGCCGCAACCAGCTGCGCATCGCGATGTTCCCGGCGATCGACCCGGCGGACGTCGAGGCGCTCACGCAGTGCATCGACTACGTGGTCGAGGCGCTCTAGCACCCGGCACACCGACGACGAGAGGGCCACCGCACGCGTGCGGTGGCCCTCTCGTCATTGCCGCGTGGCTGCTGCCGGAGTGTTGCAAGGGTGCCGCCGGAGTGCCGCCGGACTGCCCCCGGCGGGAGGCCCGCCGGGGTGCCGCCGCTACCGGTTGACCAGCGAGCCGACCAGGACGACGACCAGCAGGAGCACCAGGGTGCCGGTCACGATGCGCATGCGAGTCTTGGGATCCACGGTCAACGAGCGTACCTCCGGCTCACCCCCGGCTAGACGCCGAGTCCGGCCCCGCCGGTGGCGTCGATGTTCTGGCCGGTGACCCACCGGGAGTCGGCGGAGGCCAGGAAGGCCACGATGTCGGCGATGTCCGACACCTCGGCGACCCGCTTGAGCACCGACTGCCCGGCCGTCCGCTCCCGCGCCGCCGGGTCCTCCAGCCACGGGTTGACGTCGGTCGGGACGACGCCGGGCCGCACCGCGTTCACGGTGATCCCGCGCGGCCCGAGCTCCTCGGCCAGGGCCAGGGTGAAGGTCTCCAGCGCGCCCTTGGTCATCGCGTAGGCGATGGCCGACGGGAAGGCCACCCGGGTCACGGCGGACGAGACGTTGACGATCCGCCCGCCGTCCCGCAGGCGCTCCAGGCCTCGCTGGACGACGAAGAACGGCGCCTTGGCGTTCACCGCGAACACCTCGTCGTAGCCCGTCTCGGCCAGCTCGTGGACCCTCCCGAACAGGCCCATGCCCGCGTTGTTGACCAGGACGTCCAGCCCCTCGGCTCCCCCGCCGTGGCCGGCCCCGTGCTCGGCGCCGTACGCCGCCAGCCCCTGGTCGAAGGCCGCCCACAGCGCGTCGGCGTCGCCGGGCACGCCCAGCTCGGCGCCGATGGCGAAGGCCCGTCCGCCCGCCGCCTCGATCGTCCGCACGACCTCCTCGGCGGCCTTCCCGTTGCGGCCGTAGTGCACGGCGACCAGCGCGCCGTCCCGGCCGAGCCGCTCGGCGATGCCCCGCCCGATGCCCCGGCTGCCACCCGTCACCAGTGCCGTCTTCCCTGCCAGCGCGCCCATGGCCACGCCCCCTCACTCCGGTCGACTCCTGCAGCGATCTGTTTCTGTAGTGATCGCTAATGAATGGAACCGTAGCACGGCTTCTGTAGCGCTCGATATAAAATCTGGCCATGACCAGCACGACGCGCGGGCGCCCCCGCTCCTTCGACCGCGAGGCCGCCCTCGAACAGGCCCTGCGGCTCTTCTGGGAGCGCGGCTACGAGGCCACCTCGGTCGCCGACCTCACCGCCGCCATGGGCATCCGCCCGCCGAGCCTGTACGCGGCCTTCGGCGACAAGCGGACGCTCTTCGCCGAGGTCGTGGCCCGCTACCAGGAGACGTACGGCATCCACACGGCGCGCGCCTTCGCGGAGGAGCCGACCACCAGGGCCGGCGTCGACCGGATGCTGCGCGAAGCCGCCGCCGTGCTCACCGACCCGGCCCACCCCTGGGGCTGCCTGCTGGTCGGCTCGACGGTCAACTGCACCTCGCCCGACGTCGTGCAGGCCGTCCGCGAGCAGCGCGAGGCCAACGTGCGCGACCTGGAGTCCCGGATCCGCGCCGACGTCGCCGCCGGCCTGGAGCCGGCCGGCACCGACCCGGCCGCGCTGGCGCAGTTCATCGCGACCGTCGTCCACGGCATGACGCTGCGCGCCCGCGACGGCGCGAGCCGGGCGGAGCTGGAGCAGGTCGCGGCCGTCGCGATGCGCGCCTGGCCGTGATCAGTCGACCGCCCAGCGCGCCAACGGCCAGGCGCGGACGGTCTCGTAGTGCGCGAAGCCGCCGTCCAGGTCGCTCTTCATCAGGCGCAGTTCGGCGGCCTCCCACTCCGGCCCCCGGTAGTCGGCCAGCGCGGCGGCCAGTCCCTCCAGCTCGGCCGCCGCGACCCGCTGGACGGCCCTCCGGTGCCCGCGCGACGAACCGGCCCGGGCGAGCGTGAGGTGCGGATGGAAGGCGAACGCGTCCACCTCGCCGGTGACGTCCGCGGTGGCCTCGTTCACGGCCTCGGCGAGCCTGCGCAGCGCCCAGGCCTGCCCCTCGACCCCCGCCCAGAGCACCCGGTCGCCGAACCGGCCCGCACCCGCGAGCCGCAGCCGGTGCGCCGGGTGGGCCTCGGCGACGGCGGCCAGGGCCGTCTCCAGCTCCGGCAACCGGTCCTCCGGCACCTGCCCGAGGAAGGCCAGCGTCAGGTGCCAGCCGTCGACCGTGGTCCAGCGCAGCCGGTCCGCCCCGGGCAGCCCGCGCACCGGCGCCACCGCGTCGGAGAGCCCCTGCAACGCCTCGACCGGCGGGAGCACCGCCACGAACAATCTCATGGTCTTATCTTCCGCCCTTCCGCCGAGCCGTCGTCTGCACTAGAACTTTCTCCATGAAGATCCGCAACGGGGGCCCCGAAGACGTGCCCGACCTGCTCGCCCTGCTCGACGACGCCGTGGCCTGGCTGGCCGGCCAGGGCCGCACCGGCCAGTGGGGCGACCAGCCCTTCTCCACCCTCCCGGCCCGGGTGGAGCACGTCGAGAAGTACGGCCGCGAGCCGTTCCTGATGCGCCTGGCCGTGGACGACGAGGGCCGCACCGTCGGCGCGTGCGTCCTGTCCGAGGAGCGGGGGCAGTACATCCCCGCCGTGGACGAGCGCGAGCTGTACGTCCGCAACCTGGTGACCGACCGTACGCGCAAGGGCTCGGGCATCGGCGCCGCGCTGATCGCCGACGCGCTCGACGAGACCCGCCGGCGCGGCATCGGCCTGCTCCGGGTGGACTGCTACGGCGGCAACGACCGCAAGCTCGTCGGCCAGTACCGGGCCCTCGGCTTCACCGAGACCGAGTCCTTCGAGGTCGAGCAGCCGAACGGCGTGTGGGTCGGCCAGGTCCTGGAGATCCGGCTCTAGGGACAGCGTCCGGGTACACCTCAGGCCTCGGGGGCGTCGCCGCACCCGAGGCCTGACGATTCGTCAGCAGGCCGGAGCCAGCTGGGACTTGGAGGTGGCACGGGTCCGCGGCACGACGGCCACCACCCGGCCGCCGCGGCCCGGGTGCAGGTCGAAGCGCACCTTCAGGTCCGCGCTGCGGGCGAGCACCAGGCCCACCGCACCGGCCGCCAGCGCGGACACCAGCCCGCAGGCCAGCAACCCGAGCCGGGGCCCGTACGAGGCGGTGACCCAGCCCACGATCGGCGCGCCGATCGGCGTGCCGCCGGTGAAGACCAGCACCAGCAGGCCCATCACCCGGCCCCGCATCTCGGGGTCGGTGGCCAGCTGCAGCATCGAGTTGACCGAGGTGTTGAAGCTCAGCCCGAACACCCCGATCAGCGTCAGCAGCGCCGCGAAGGTCCAGTAGTCGGGCGCGAACGCGGCCACGACCTCCAGCGCGCCGAAGCCCAGCGCCGCCGCCACCAGCCGGCGCAGGCGCGGCGCGCCCCGGCGGGCCGCGAGCAGCGCTCCGGCCAGCGAGCCGACCGCCATCGCGGTGTTCAGCAGGCCGTACTGCCCGGCGCCCACCTTGAAGGTGTCGTGCGCGAAACCGGCCAGCAGCGTCGGGAAGTTGAAGCCGAAGGTGCCGATGAACCCGGCGAGCACCATCGGCCAGAGCAGCTCGGGCCGCTCCTTCACGTACCGCAGTCCCTCGCGCAGCTGCCCCTTCTCGCGGGCGATCGGCTCGGTCGGGCGCAGCTCGCTCTCCCGCATCGCGAGCAGTCCGCCGATCACGGCGGCGAAGGACAGCGCGTTGACGGCGAACGCCCAGCCGCTGCCGACCGCGGCGATCAGCAGGCCCGCGACGGCGGGGCCGACCAGGCGCGCGGTCTGGAAGTTGGCGGCGTTGAGGCTGACCGCGTTGGCGAGGTCCTTCGGGCCGACCATCTCGGACACGAAGGCCTGCCGGGTGGGGTTGTCCACCACGGTGACCAGGCCGAGGAGCAGGGCGAACGCGTACACGTAGTACGGCGTCACGATGCCGCCGACGGTCATCACGGCGAGGCCCGCGGCGAGCAGGCCCATCGCGCCCTGGGTGTAGATCAGCAGTCGGCGCTTGGGCATCCGGTCGGCGAGGACGCCGCCGAACAGGCCCAGCAGCAGCATCGGCAGGAACTGCATCGCGGTGGTGATGCCGACGGCGAGCGGGCTGCCGGTGAGGCTGAGCACCAGCCAGTCCTGGGCGATCCGCTGCATCCAGGTACCGGTGTTGGACACCACCTGGCCGGCGAAGTAGTAGCGGTAGTTGCGAACGCGCAGTGAGGAGAACATCCCCCGGGGCCGCGTGAAGGTGGCACCGGTCGGGGATGCGGCCGCGTGGCTGCGGCCAGGAGCGGCGGGGTCGTCCGCCGCGGTGCGTTCGTCGGGGTCGTCGTCGCCGTTGCCCGGCAGCCCCGTGGGGGCGGGTGCCTGGCTGTCGGCGGCCGCGGCGGTGGCCGCGGCGGGGTCGGTGGTCGGCTCGTCGGTACGGATGGCGGCGGCGGCTGCGGCCGGCGGTGTCACGGTGTTCTCCCCTCGCGGCGCGACGGCCCGTACAACGGCCGTCGCGCTCCTGGTGTTCGTGGTCGGTCCTGCGGTGATGCGGTGCTCCTTCTTCTCCGACTGGCAGGTCGGACTGGGCGTGCCTAGAGGTGTGCGAGCTTGTAGAGCACGGGCGCGGCCTCCCGGAGGACGGCCCATTCCTCCTCGTCGAGCCCTTCGGCGAGCTCGGCAAGCCAGGCGTTGCGACGCCGGCGGCTCTCCGCCAGGATCGCCTCGGCCTGCTCGGTGCTGCTGACGACCACCTGGCGGCGGTCCTCGGGGTGCGGCTCGCGCCGCACGAGCCCCTTCTCCTCCAGCATCGCGACGATCCTGGTCATCGAAGGGGGCTGCACGTGCTCCTTCCGGGCGAGCTCACCCGGCGTGGCCTTTCCGCACCGGGCGAGGGTGCCCAGCACCCCCATCTCGGTAGGGCTCAGCGACTCCTCGACCCGCTGGTGTTTGAGCCGGCGGGAGAGGCGCATCGTGGACGATCGCAGCTGGTTGACCGCTGCGAGGTCCTGCTCGGACATCTCGGGCATGGTCGTTAGCTTACGTCATTACTCTCGCTAACGAAAATTGGTTACCGCCCTCCCCACCCTCCCCGCGGTCCACCGCCGCGCCGGAAGATCGCCCCGGTGCCATATTGGACATAGGTCTCGACTCCCAGAAGGGCCGACCAGACATGTCCGACCTCGCCGCCGACCAGGCCGCCCCGAACGGCACCGGCTTCGCCCGGCTCGCCCTGGTCACCATCGACTGCGCCGACCCGGTCGCGCTGGCCGGGTTCTACGGCGAACTGCTCGGCTGGGAGACCCGCCACGCGGACGAGCACTTCGCGATCCTCGACAACCCCGAGGGCGGCAGCCCGCTGGCCTTCGGACGGGTCACCGGCTACCGCCCGGAGCCCTGGACGGAACCGGACGGCGGCAAGCACTTCCACCTCGACTTCTACGTCGACGACCTCGACGAGGCCATCGGCCGGGCCCTGGAGCTCGGCGCCACCGAGCCGACGTACCAGCACGGCCGCACGCTCAAGGTGCTGATCGACCCAGCCGGCCACCCGTTCGGGCTAGCCCCCCTGGACTAACCCACGAACGGGCCCGGCGGACCTGCGCAGAGGGTGTCAGGGATTGGTGCCAAGATCATGCAGGCCCCGTAAAGGCCCACGCTGACCTGGGACTTCACGAAAACGCCGAACCTTGTGCGGCCGCCGGGCAGTGGTTACTGTCCCGGTTGTCAGGGCCCCGTTGTCAGGGGCACCACATGTCAGGGGCACCATGCCAGGTCTCCCCCCGGCGGACCCCGTCCGTGCCCACTGCGCACGCCTTCCCACGCGCCCCACCGGCCGTCCCGTTCCTCCCGGCAGTCCCGCGTCCGCCCGAGCCCTGGCGCCCTCTTCCCCCCTCATCCGTCCAGGGAGCTGTCATTGGGTGAGATCCACCATGCCGACCACGGCTGGATAACACCGGCGGTCTCGTACTTCGTCGCCTGCCTCGGCTCGTTCGTCGCCCTGCGCAGCGCCCGCTGGGCGCTCGTCTCCCAGGGCCGCACCCGGGTCAACTGGCTGCTCTTCGCCGCCACTTCGCTCGGCGCCGGAATCTGGTCCATGCACTTCATCGCGATGCTCGGCTTCTCCGTCAGCGGCGTCGACATCACCTACCGGCCCGGGCCGACGGTGCTCAGCCTCGTGGTCGCGATCGTCGTCGTCGGCGTCGGCCTGTTCACCGTCGGGTACAGCAGGCGCCCGGTGCTGTCGCTGCTCGCCGGCGGCCTGACCACGGGCCTCGGGGTCGCGGCGATGCACTACCTCGGCATGGCCGCGATGGTCCTGCCCGGGCACGTGCACTACGACCGCACGACGGTCGGGCTGTCCATCGGCATCGCGGTGTTCGCGGCGACGGCCGCGCTCTGGGCCGCGCTGAACATCCGCGGCACGCTGGCCGTCCTGGCGGCGGCGCCGGTGATGGGCGTCGCCGTGTGCGCGATGCACTACACGGGCATGTCGGCGCTCTCCGTCGAACTCGACTTCTCGCAGAACACCCAGGGCGGCGTGATGGCGCTGGAGTTCATCTTCCCGCTCGGGGTCGGGCTCGGCTGCTACGTGTTCTTCGGCGCGCTCGCCTTCGCGGTGTCGCCGAGCAAGAGCGTCACCCAGCCCGTCGTCGTCGGCCACGCCGCACCACTGGCCGCACGCCGGCGCTGAGCGCTCGCCGGCTCTGAGTGCTCGCCGACACTCAGCGCACGCACGGCGGAGGCCGGGCCCGAACCCACCGGGCCCGGCCTCCGCTTTCGCGTCCCGCTACTCGGGCCCGCCGAGCAGCCCGGTCAGGTGCTCCGGCGTGGCCACCGGGCACACCTTGCGGACGAAGTCCCGCCGCAGCCCGTGGTACGGCTCGCCCGCGCGGTAGAAGTTGGCGTGCATGCGCCGGAGCTCCTCCGCCCGGCAGTCGGCGAGCGGGCGCTCCTCGTCGTCCGCGGCCAGCCGGCGCTTCTTGTCGACCAGCCGCGCGGTGAGCTCCGGCGAGGCGGCGAGGCGGGCCGCCTCACGGACCGTCCAGCGGCGGAAACCGGCCGCGTCCCCGCCCTCCGTGCGGTCCACCAGGCCGATCCGGCGGGCCTGCTCGGCCCCGACCGGCAGCGCCTCGGTGGTCAGCCGCTCCGCCCACTCGGCGCCGACCCGGCGCGGCAGGGTGTACGTCCAGTACTCGGAGCCGTACAGGCCCATCAGCCGGTAGTGCGGGTTGAGCACCGCCGACTCGCGGCACCACACCTCGTCGGCGGCGATCGCCAGCATCAGCCCGCCCGCGGCGGCGTTCCCGGCGAGCGCCGAGACGGTCAGCTTGTCGGTCGTGGTGAGGATCGCCGTGACCAGGTCGTCCATCGCGTTGATGTTCTCCCACGACTCCAGCGCCGGGAAGGACGCGCCCTCGATGACGTTGAGGTGGATGCCGTTGGAGTAGAAGTCCCGGGCCGCGCCGAGCACCAGCACCGAGGTGGGCCGGTCGGCGGCCGCGCGGTAGGCGGTGAGCAGGCGGCGGCACTGCTCGGTGCTCATCGCCCCGCCGGTGTGGGCGAATTCGAGGAAGCCGACGTCGCCGTCCTCGTGGTAGCGCAGCTCCGACCAGGTGTCGCGGCGGGCCGCCTCGGCCGGGGTCACCGGCACCTCGCGGACGCGGTGCAGCTCGTCGGCGAGCACCGTCGCGGCGGGCAGCTTGAAGGTGGCGGGCCCGCCCGGGGTGCGGCGCGGGCGCAGCTGCGGGATCCACACCGCGCCGTCCACGGTGGCCCGGCAGATCGCGCCGTCGCGGGTCGCGAGCACCTCGCCGGGCACGGGGCCGCGCAGCTCGTCCTCGGGGTGGCCGCCGTGCAGGAAGAAATCGCGGCCGTACAGCTCGTCGAGCACGCCGGGCTGGGAGTCGGCGGCGCGGAGCTTGCGGAGCACGGTGGCGGTGTCGTCGGCGGACCAGTCGATCCGGCGCGCGTCCTGCCGCAGGAACGGGCGCAGCCGGCCGCGCACGTCGGGCCGGTCGTAGTCGAGCGGTTCGGGGGTGAACAGCCCGCCCTCGTGACGCTGGACGGCCAGCAGGACGGCCTCGACGGCGGCGTCGGCCACCTCGTTGCGGTACAGCTCGCTCTTGCCGCACGCGGGGACGGTGAACTCGACCGACGCCCAGATGTCGCCCGCGTCCATCTCCCCGACGGCCTGCAGGACGGTGACGCCCCAGCGCTCGGCGCCCTCGGTGATCGCCCAGTCCAGCGAGGACGGGCCGCGGTCGCCCTTGGGGCCGGGGTGCACGATGAGGACGGTCCGGGCACGCCAGACGTCCTCCGGGACGGCCTTGGTGAGCATCGGGCAGACGATCAGCTCGGGATCGGTCCGGTCCACCGCGGCCCGCACCTGTTCGTCGCCGAGGGCGAGCTGGACGGCGACCTGGTGGCCGCGCCCGCGCAGTTCGGTGTGGACGCGCTGGGTCAGGCTGTTGAACGCACTGGCGATCAGGAGAATGCGCAAGGGGGCCTCCGACGGGGACTGGGGGTCGCGCGCGGAGGCGATGAAACCAGGGCATGGACACGTAATGATTACGGTCGGCCCGTCCCCGCCCGACCCTCACGCACCCTGCACACCTGTGGCCCCGGCATGGCGCACGCTTCGCGGGATCTCCCCAGCCCCTCCCCGGAGTTGACCTCCCGCGTTCGCCTCCGTCGGGTTAGCGGGGAAAGGCCCGGCGGGCCCGCCAGGTGGTGTGCTCGCGGGAGACCGCGTCCTCGGCCTCGGCGGCCAGGCGGGCCCAGCGGGTCTCCGCGTCCGGCGCCCGGGGGTCGAGGTCGGACAGCTGGTTGCCGACGTTCTCCAGCTCGCGGGCGGCCAGCTGGTAGGCGGCGGCCAGCGGGCGGAGCTGCTTGAGCTGCGTCCAGGCGATGATCGACGCGGCCGCGGCGGAGCTGGCGCCGAAGACGTGCACCTGCAGCGCGCCGGTCGCCTGCGCGATGGCCGCCGCCGCGCCGATGATGATCAGCACCGCGATGCCGAGCCCCCACGACACGGCCTGCGACTCGCACGCCTCGGCCCGGGAGCGGTACCAGGTGCGCTGACTCTCGACCCGGGTGCGCAGGTAGAGCGTCCGCCGGGCGGTCAGCGAGCCGGCCCTGGCCAGCCGCATCTCGGGGGTGATCTCGGGGACGGTGCCGGGCGGCACGATCTCCGGGTCCTCGAAGGCCCGCATCACGTCTTCGAGCTGCAGCAGGTAGCCGCGGTCCACGTCGGGCGAGTCCGCCTCGCCGTCGAACGGGCGGGCGCGCACCGAGTACTTCCAGGCGAGCGTCTTCACCGACTCGGCCGCGGCCCTGGCCTCGTACCAGCGGCCCTGCGGGTTGCTGCGGCGCAGCCGGGACCAGAAGTAGCCGGCGACCAGGAAGGCCACCACCGAGAAGAGCGGCGCGATGTCGCCGTCGCCCGCCTTGTCCGGGCCCGGGAACGAGCCGATCACGGCGGCGATCACCAGCATCGCGATCAGCCCGCGGTACCACCGGAGCGTCTCGCGCTGTCCGTCCAGCGAGGCCTTGTCCGCCGTCCAGAACAGGTCCGGCAGCAGCTTGGCCTCGTCTCCCCCGGGCGGATCCTGTTGCACCATCGGTCGAGCCCCCTCCCCGTCGCCCCGTCCAGGCAGTATGCCCCCGGCCAACTCCGGTACACAGTCACATTTTTGACACCTTTCCCACGCGTCCGATTGTCTCCCTCGACCGGTAACCGATATAACCGGTTACATGCCGCTGCACTGGAAACTCGTCGTCGACTGCGCCGATCCGCTCCGCCAGGCCGCCTTCTGGGCCGCCGCCCTCGACTACGCGGTCGAGGACAACAGCGCCCTGGTCACCCGCCTCCTCGCGGCCGGCGCCCTCCCCGCGGAGGCCGTGACCGAGTTCGAGGGCCGCCCCGCCTTCCGCGCCCTGCTCGCCGTCCGCCACCCGGACGACCCGTTCGACCCGGCCACCGGCACCGGCCTGGGCCGCCGCATCCTCTTCCAGGCCGTCCCCGAGCCCAAGGAGACGAAGAACCGCCTCCACCTCGATCTCCACCCCGGCCCCGGAGCCCGCGAGGCCACCGTCACCCGCCTGCGGTCCCTCGGCGCCACCGTCCTGCGCCACGTGAAGGAGAACGGCGGCGAATGGACGACGATGGCCGACCCCGAGGGCAACGAGTTCTGCGTCCAGTAGCCCGGCCGAAACACACCGCGGCCCCGCCCTCCACGGAGGAGGGCGGGGCCGCGTGCGGGGCGTACCGCGCTCAGAGCAGGCCGAGGGCCGGCATCAGGTAGTTCAGTCGGCCGTACCGCCCGGCACGACCCAGCGAGTGGGCTGCCCGGTGATGGACGCGATCATGTCGTAGTCGCCGTCGTAGTGCAGGACCGTGACCCCGTGCCGTTCCGCCGTCGCGGCGATCAGCAGGTCGGCCATCGACAGGGCGCGATGGTTCCCGCGGAACAGCGCACGACGCTGGATGTCCTTCGCCCGGTCCCAGACCTCATCGGTGCACGGCAGGTAGTCGAACCCCCGGAGCAGGTGGCTCAGCCGGTCCGCTTCCGCCGCACTCCGGGCGCTGTGCAGGACCTCCATCTCGACCGCGGCGCTCACCGCGAGGAGCGCCCGCTGCGAGAGATCGTCGAGAACCGGCCGCACCGCCGGTTTGCCCCAGCGCGCCAGGGCCGACTTGTCGATCAGGTAGCGCTCTCGGGTCACGCGGCAGCCGACTTGCCCGGCTCCCCGAGGAGGTCGAACTCCCCGTTGGCGATGGCATCGGCCAGCTCTATCCGCCTGGCCAGCTTCACGGCCTCCAACAGCGCCGCATTGACCGTGGCGACCTTCGTCGTCGTGCCGAACAAGCGCTGCGCCTCGGCGAGAAGGTCATCGTCGAGATCGATCACCGTGCGAGCCATGGCCTTCTCCCTCGATCGACAACAAGAAAACGATATCAGTCCAGGAACATTCTCGATATCGAACACGGCCCCGCACCCAAGGGGTGCGGGGCCGTCGGAAACCCGGCGAAGCAGGCTCAGAGCAGGCCGAGGGCCGGCATCAGGTAGTAGAAGGCGAAGACGCCCGCGACCGCGTACATCGGGATCGGGACCTCGCGGCCGCGGCCCGCGGCGATGCGCAGGATGCAGAAGGCGACGAAGCCGAAGCCGATGCCATTGGTGATGCTGTAGGTGAAGGGCATCATCACGATCGTCAGGAACGCCGGGATCGCGATCGTGTAGTCGGCCCAGTCGATCTCCTTGATCGAGTTGGCCAGGATCAGGAAGCCGACGGTGACCAGGGCCGGGGTGGCGGCCTGCGCGGGGACCATGGTGGCGAGCGGGGTGAGGAAGAGCGCCACCACGAAGAGCAGGCCCGTGACGATCGAGGCGAAGCCGGTCCTGGCGCCCTCGCCGACGCCGGCCGTGGACTCGACGAAGCAGGTGTTCGCGGACGCGGAGGTGGCGCCGCCGGCCGCCGTGGCGATGCCGTCGACCATGAGGATCCGGTTGATGCCCGGCAGGTCGCCCTTCTCGTCGAGCAGGTGGGCCTCGTCGGCGACGCCGAGGATGGTGCCCATCGCGTCGAAGAAGCACGACATCAGCACGGTGAAGACGAACAGCGCGCCGGTCAGCACGCCGACCTTCTCGAAGCCGCCGAACAGGCTGACCTTGCCGACCAGGCCGAAGTCCGGGGCCGCGACCGGGTTGCCGGGCCACGCCGGGACGGTCAGGCCCCACTTGAGCGCCGGGATGTCGGCGAACTTATCGATCACGACGGCGACGGCGGTGCTGACCGCGATGCTGATGAGGATCGCGCCGGGCACCTTGCGGATCACCAGGACGAGGGTGAGCAGCAGGCCGACGACGAACACCAGGACCGGCCAGCCGAGCAGGTGGCCGCTGCCGCCGAGCTGGAGCGGCACGGTGGTGTGGGCGGCGTCCGGGATGCGGCTGACGAAGCCGGAGTCGACCAGCCCGACGAGGCTGATGAACAGGCCGATGCCGATCGCGATGGCCTTGCGCAGCCCGAGCGGCACGGCGTTCATGACCCGCTCGCGCAGCCCGGTGGCGACCAGCAGCATGATCGCGAAGCCGGCCAGGACGACCATGCCCATCGCGTCCGGCCAGGTCATCCTGGGCGCGAGCTGGAGCGCCACGATGGTGTTGACGCCGAGGCCGGCGGCCAGGCCGATCGGCACATTGCCGATGACGCCCATCAGCAGGGTGGTGAGACCCGCGGTGAGGGCGGTCGCGGTGACCAGCTGGGCGCTGTCCAGGTGGGTCCCGTTCAGGTCCGTGGCGCTGGCCAGGATGATCGGGTTGAGCACCAGGATGTAGGCCATGGTGAAGAACGTGGCCACGCCGCCGCGGATCTCGCGCGGCAGGGTGGAGCCGCGCTCGCTGATCCGGAAGTAGCGGTCCAGGGCGCCGGAGGGCGGCTCGGGCGCGGTGTCGGCGGGCTCGGGCGACTCGGTGGTCGGCTGGACCACAGGCATGCGTGCGTCCTCTGTGGGGGGCGGAGGAGGGGGGTGAACGCCCTGGTCGACGGTGGCCGGGCGCAGAACTAAAAGTATGGTTTCCGGATCGAACCCGCGCTATCTTCGCGCGTAGAGCCGCACGCGGCCCCGAGCGGACGCCGGATGGCCCCCGCCGGACCCGCGCCCCGTACGCTAGGCCCCATGCCCAAGACCCCGCTGCACCCCTCCCCTCCGCCGCTGGAGGCCAACGACGTCGCGATCGTCGGCGGCGGCACGGTGCTGTGGTTCGTCGCCTTCCTGGTGCTGCTGCCGTTCCAGGGCACCCTCTCCGACCACGGCCACGGCACCTGGCCCTGGGTCTGCCTGTCCGGCGGACTGCTCGGCCTGATCGGCCTCTGGTACTGCCGCGCCCGCCGGGACGCGATCGCCCGCAGCCGCGCCGCCGAGGCCGCGGCTGCCGCGCACCCCGAAGGGACGGGCCCGGACGGGGCCGCGTAGACCCCGGCCACCCGGTCGGACCGAATAGGCCTTTAGTAGCACGCATCGGACATAAGGCACCCGTAGAGTCGGTGCCATGACGCAGCCTGCCCACTCCGCGGAAGAGCAGCCCGGCGACGGCGACCGCCCCGACGGTGCGCACCCCCTCGGCCTGCTGCCCGGCCGGCGCGGCGGGCTGAGCGGCGCGGAGGTGGCCGAGCGGGTCGCGCGCGGACAGGTCAACGACGTCCCGGTGCGCTCCAGCCGCTCCGCCAAGGAGATCGTCCGGGCCAACGTCTTCACCCGGTTCAACGCGATCATCGGCGTGATGTTCGGGATCATCCTGGTCGTCGGCCCCATCCAGGACGGCCTGTTCGGCCTGGTCATCGTCGCCAACACGGCGATCGGCATCATCCAGGAGCTGCGCGCCAAGAAGACCCTGGACAGCCTGGCCCTGATCGGCGAGGCCCGCCCGCAGGTGCGCCGGGACGGCACCGTCCAGCAGATCGGCGTCGGCGAGATCGTGCTCGACGACACCGTGCTGCTCGGCATCGGCGACAAGGTGATCGTCGACGGCGAGGTCACCGAGGCGGACGGCCTGGAGATCGACGAGTCGCTGCTGACCGGCGAGCCCGACCCCGTCCTCAAACAGCCCGGCGACCAGGTGATGTCCGGCAGCTTCGTGGTGGCCGGCGCGGGCGCGTTCACCGCGACGAAGGTCGGGCGCGAGGCGTACGCGGCGCAACTGGCCGAGGAGGCGAGCCGGTTCACGCTGGTGAAGTCGGAGCTGCGCACCGGCATCAACAGCATCCTGCGGTTCATCACCTACCTGCTGGTCCCGACCGCGATCGGCCTGATCATCAGCCAGCTGGCCGTCGAGGGCCGGGACTGGCGCGAGGCGGTGCGCCGCATGGTGGCCGGCATCGTGCCGATGGTCCCGGAGGGCCTGGTGCTGCTCACCTCGGTCGCCTTCGCGATCGGCGTGATCCGGCTCGGGCGCAAGCAGTGCCTGGTGCAGGAGCTGCCCGCGATCGAAGGGCTGGCCCGGGTCGACACGGTGTGCCTGGACAAGACCGGCACGCTCACCGAGGGCGGCATGGACGTGATCGACCTGCGCGTGATCTCCGACGGCGTGCCCGGGGCGGTCGGGCCGCGGACGATCGAGCACGCGCTCGGCGTGATGGCCGGGGCCGACGCGCGGCCGAACCCGTCCATGCAGGCCGTCATCGCCGCCTACGGGGACGGCTCGCGGACCATGACCGGGGCCGCGGGCGGTGCGAACGGCTGGCGCGTGATCGAGGCCATGCCGTTCTCCTCCGCCCGCAAGTGGAGCGGCGTGCAGCTGCTGGAGCCGCAGGGCGGCGAGGCCACCTGGCTGCTCGGCGCCCCCGACGTCCTGCTGCCGGCCGGCCACCCGGCGCTCGCCGAGGTGGACGAGCTGGGCGCCAAGGGCCTGCGGGTGCTGCTGATCGGGCGCAATCCCGTCCCGCTGGACTCCCCGGACCCGGCGGCGGGCCTCACGCCGCTCGCCCTGGTGGTGCTGCAGCAGCGGCTGCGCGAGGACGCGGCGGCCACGCTGCGGTACTTCGAGGGGCAGCAGGTCCGGGCGAAGGTGATCTCCGGCGACGCCGCGGTCTCGGTCGGCGCGGTCGCCGCCCACCTCGGCCTGCCCGGCGCGGACCAGCCGCTGGACGCCCGCACGCTGCCGACCGAGCCGGAGGCGCTCGCCGACGCCGCCGATCGCACGAGCGTGTTCGGCCGCGTCACCCCGCAGCAGAAGCGCGAGCTGGTCGGCGCGCTGCAGTCGCGCGGGCACACGGTGGCCATGACGGGCGACGGCGTCAACGACGTGCTCGCGCTCAAGGACGCGGACATCGGCGTGGCGATGGGCACCGGCAGCGACGCGACCAAGGCGGTCGCCCAGATCGTGCTGCTGAACGACTCCTTCGCGACGCTCCCCTCGGTGGTGGCCGAGGGCCGCCGGGTGATCGGCAACATCGAGCGCGTCGCCGGGCTGTTCCTGGTCAAGACCGTGTACTCGGTCCTGCTGGCGCTGCTGGTGATCTTCACCCACTCGCCGTACCCGTTCCTGCCCCGGCACTCGACCGTGCTGTCCACGCTCACCATCGGCGTGCCGGCCTTCTTCCTCGCGCTCGCCCCCAACAACGAGCGCGCCCGCACCGGCTTCGTCAAACGCGTGCTGCGGCTGGCGATCCCGGGCGGCGCCATCGCGGGCACCGGGACGTTCGTGGCCTACGCGCTGGCCAGGGCGAACCACGCGACGGACCTCAAGGCCGACACCAGCGTGGCCACGCTGACGCTGTTCCTGATCGCCATCTGGGTGCTCGCCATCGTCGCCCGCCCGTACAACTGGTGGCGCCTGCTGCTGATCGGCACGATGGGCGGCGCGTTCTCGCTGGTGCTGCTGGTCCCGTGGCTGTCCGACTTCTTCCAGCTCCGCCTGGTCGGCATCCGCGACCCGTGGACGGGCGTCGGCATCGCGGTGATCTGCTGCATGGCCCTGGAAATCGCCTGGCGCTTCATGAAACGCCGCGGCTACGAGTGACGCGGCGTCCTCGTCCGGCCTAACATGCCCCCGAGAGGGGGTGCCGGATGGCGCGCAGGGGTGGGGAGTTGGAGGCGTTCATCGCCTTCCTGGGCGGGCTGCTGGCGGTCACGCCGCCGGCCCTGGCGATGACGGTCCTGCACGTGCTGCCGAGGTCCGAGCCGTCGCTGCGGGCCGCCGGGATGCTGACGCTCGGCGTGGTCTGGCTGACCGTCACCGTCACGCTCTACCTGCGGCTGCGGGCCCGCCCCGACGGACGGACCCGCTGACACCGGACAACGGACTCGGCCGTGCCCGGCCCGCTCGGCCTGCCCGCCCCGCTCAGCCCTCGAAGTCCCGTGCCGCGGACAGCTCGTAGGCCCGGTCCGGCTCGCTGAGCGCGGCCAGCACCTCGAACCGCCGGTGCCACTGCCCGACCGACCAGGCCAGCCCGGCCGCCAGCCCCTCGGGGGTGGCCGCGTGCAGCAGGCCCGGCACCGGCGGCACCTCGAACTCGTCGTCCTCGTCGCCGGCCTCGGCCGTGTCCGGGTCGTACGGCGGCTCGGGCGCGTCCGCCCCGCGGTCCAGGCGCCAGTCCACCGCGGCCTCGTTGCCGTCCGGGCCGACGACGAGCAGCTCCTCGTGCTCCTCGTACGCCACCGGGCAGCCGGGCAGCAGCTCCCGCACCACGGCCGGCACCCGGTGCAGCACGCCCTCGGAGAGCACCCGCCCGCCCGCCACCTCGCTGGCCAGCGACACGTGCAGGCGCTCGGCGAGGTCCGCCGCGAGCGCCGGGGCGACCGGCAGCAGCGGGTGGGAGTGCAGGAGCTGGACGAGGTCGGGGGCGTCCGCGACGACCGCCTCGGTGGCGTCGACGACCACCGTGTGCGCCGGGCGGCGGCCGGTCTCCGGGTCCAGCGGCGGCAACGCCCGTACGACGTCCAGGGCTTCGATCCGCCCGGCGTCGACCCGGGCCAGCGCGCTGTGGATGCCGTGCAGCTGGCGGTGGCCGACCTCGGCGTCCGGGTCGGTGAGCCGGTCCAGGACCTCGTCCGGCCCGTGCGGTTCGGCGAGCAGCGCGGCGAGCGTCGTCCGCACGCCGAGGGCGTGCAGGAACTGCTCGTCCAGCGTGGTGCGGGCCTCGTCGTACAGGCCGCGCAGCAGCGGGTCCGCCCCGGCGGCGCGCAGGCCGGCCGGCTCGCGGCCGTCCAGCACCGGGTGGTCGCGCAGCCACCACGCGGTGTACGGCGGCAGGTCGGCGTACGAGCTGTTCGGCAGCAGGGTGCGGACGGGGTTGACGACGGCGTCCCGGTACGGCGGGCGGGCGAGCGCGGCGAGCGCCTCGGGCCAGGCGTCGTCGTCGATCAGGTCAAGGTCGCGGACGGCCAGCAGCTCAGCGGCCACCGGCGGCACGCCCACGGTGTCGCCGTCGTCGGCGTGCAGGGCGTCGAGCGCGTCCTCGGCCCACTCGGCGAGCCCGTCCGGTGCCTCGTCGAGCAGGCCGGTGGGGTGGCCGCCGGCCGCGCGGTCGGCCGGGACGGTCGGGTCGAGGCGCTCCAGGTCGTCCGGGTCGAGCACGACGTCCTCGGCCCGGACCAGGACGAAGTCGGCCAGCACGCCGACCGCGCCGAGCACGTCGGGGCCCCAGCGCTCCAGCAGGTCGTCGTCCACCCAGCCGGCGTCCTCCTCGCGCGCGAGGGCCGCGAACGGGCTGCCGGGGAGCACGAGTTCGCCGGCCCGGGCGGGCTCGCCCTCGTCGTCGAGCAGCGCCAGCCGGGCCAGCCACGGGTGCTCGCCGACGGCCGGGGCTGCGGCCCTGACCAGCGCCAGGACGGCGTCGGCCAGTTCGAGGGCGGCGTCGAGGTCGTCCTCGGCCACCTCGAAGGAGCGGGCGACGGCGGCCCGCACCTCGGGCGTGTCCAGCACGCCGGCCGGGGTCGCGGTGCCGGCGCCCAGCTTGGCCAGCAGCGGGTGCGACGCCTCCGGGTGGGCGAGCCGCAGGTCGAGCGCGGCGAGCGCCCCGGCCAGCGACTCGGGGTAGCCGGGGAAGGCCGCCCAGTCGGCGGCGTCGGAGGGCAGCAGGACGCGCCGCGGCCCGGTGACCGTCCGGCCGTCGGCGAGCGGGACGGGCAGCGCGCCGAGCGCCTCCGGGTCGGCCGCGCCGAGCGCCGCGTACAGGTTGCACCACCAGGCGGGCTCGCGGTCCAGGCCGCCGAGCTGGTCGACCACCTCGGCGAGCGGCACCCGGCGCACGTTCAGCACGCGCAGCTCGGTGCGGCGCTCCAGGCCGGCCGGCAGCAGACCGGGGAAGATCGGCGCCAGCGCCTCGACCACCGAGCCGTCCGCGCCCTCCAGCAGCGTCGCGTCCCGGGGCCGCAGCGCGGGCGTGCCCTCTTCGACCGGCGCCGGGTGCGGCAGGAACGGCGTGCCGGGCAGCCGCTGGAGGATCGCCCCGCGCAGCTCGTTGTCCAGCGCGCCGTCGCCGAGCGGACCGGGCACCAGGCCGAGCGAGCCCAGGTCGCCGCCGCGGGCGCGCAGCAGGTCGGCGTAGCTGTCGGCGGCGCGCTCGGTCAGGAAGGCGGCGAGCGGTCCCGGGGCGACGTGCCGGCGGGTGGAGTCCAGCGGGTACGAGGCGATGAGCAGCGCGGGCAGGCCGACCGGCTCGTCGCTCGGCGTCGGCGCGTGCAGGACGGGCAGGACGCCGGGCAGCTGCGGGGTGCCGTCCTCGGCCACCGGGACGGCCCAGGTGACCGTCCAGTACGGGCGGGCGCGCTCCTCGGTGGGGCGGTCGACGAGCAGCTCGGGATCGAGCCGGCCGGAGGCGCCGACGGTCTGCCAGAGCGTCTGCCGGGGGCGGCCGCCCTCGTCGTCCGTGACGGTCACCTCGGTGACGCCGTCGGGGCGCGGCTCGGAGGCGGTGCGGGTGAGCGTGCGGGTGCCGTCCGGGGTCTCCACGACGATCTCGGCGAGGCCGGGGAGGGTGAGCAGCAGCGCGTCGTCGACGGCGAGCAGCAGGCGGCGCGTCAGGTCCTCGGCGGCGGCGTCGCGCAGCGGCAGCACGACCACCGTGTCGTAGCCCTCGGGGGCCGGGCCCTCGGCCGCGAACGGCAGCCGCAGCAGCGGGACGTGACCGTCGCGGCGGCGCAGCTCGTCGGCGAGCGAGGGCTGAGCCTCGGCGAGCGCGCGGGCCTCGCCGAGCGACCAGCGGACGCCGCCCGCGGCGCCGAGCACGGCGGGCTCATCGGTGACGGCGAGGACGGCGGCGAAGCCGACGCCGAACCGGCCGACGCTGGGCGCCTCGCCGCGCTTGGAGGAGGCGCGCAGGGTGGACAGCGACTCGACGGCGGCGGCGTCGAGCGGGGCGCCGGTGTTGGCGGCGGCGAGCACGCCGTCGGCGAGGGTCAGCCGCAGCCGGCCGGGGCCGCGCCCGGCGCGGACGGCGGCGTCGGCGGCGTTCTGCGCCAACTCGACGACCAGCCGGTCGCGGTAGCCGCCGAGGGCGAGCTCCTCCTCGGCGTTGGCGTCCTCCCGGAACCGGGCCGGCGAGGCGGCCCAGGCGTCCAGCACGCGTCGGCGCAGCACGGCACTCCCGAAGGGGTCCGCGAGGTGCTCGTCCGTGCCGCTGCCGATGATCCGAGGTTCCACTGGACCTGCCGCCTTCCGCCGCCCTGTACGTCGTAGGGCATTCTTCCCTGCCCCACCGACTGCTCCCGACCACGGCCCGCGCCACCCCGGGCCCGGACCCTGCCCGCACCCCCACCAGAGGCGCCCCGGAAGACACCTCGGCCCGCCCCCGCGCAGGGCCCACACCACCTCAAACCCCCGCCCACCCCGCCGGAGGCACCCCCACCCCAAACCCCCGCCCACACCCCCGCCGGAGGCGTCCAGAAGACACCACGGCCCGCCCCGCCGGTGCGGCGGGACGGGCCGGAGCGGCACGCGTCAGGAGTGGCCGAGCTCCTCGGCCGGGGCGTCCGGCTCGACGGAGCCGGAGGCGCGGTCCGGGTGGAGCTGCATCGGCTCGACCACCAGCTCGTCCAGGATCAGCTCGGACGGCGCCGGCGGAGCCGGGATCACGGCCGCCTCGGAGTGCCCGCCGCAGCCGTACGCGAAGGAGACGATCTGCCCGTCGGCCGGTCCGAACTCGTTGCCGCACACGCCGAAGGCCTGCCCGAGCGAGCCGCCGATCGGGATCAGGAAGCCGCAGCTGTTGCACGAGGCGGGCGCGGCCTGCGCCATCGGGGTCTGCGGGCCGTGCGCCTTCTCCCAGCGGTCGGCGGCCAGGTGCAGGCCGAGCCGGGAGAGCACCCGGCTGCGGCCCATGCCGAGCTCCTCGGCGACGGCGTTGATCTGCGCGCGGACCGGGGCCGGCTGGACGCCGGTGTCGCTGACGACGACGTCCTCCTCGGCGGCCTGCGCCACCGCGGAGTTCGGCGCGGGCTCGTCCTCGCCGGTCCAGCCGGGCTCCAGGCGCAGGTCGTCGGCGTCGGTGGGGAGCAGGTCGCCGGGTCCCATGTCGCCGGGCCGCAGGCGCTCGCTCCACGGCACCCACTGGGGGGCGAGGACGGCGTCGGGGCCCGGCAGCAGGACGACCTCGTCGAGGGTGACGTTCTTGGCGCGCGGGGCGCGGGCGACGGTGACCGCCCAGTGCCAGCCGCGGTAGGCCGCGTCGAGGCACTCGAAGCTGTGGGTGACGACACGGTCGGCGTCCGCCTGGACACCCAGGTGCGTCCCGACGGCTTCCGCTCCGACCGCCTCTTCGGCGGCCTGGCGGGCGAGTTCGACGGCCTCTGCACAGAGCCGATCGGGGGTACGGCTTCGCATCGCAGCACTCACGGCGTCGATTCTCTCCCAGTTCTTCTGTCGCCCACGGCGTGTTGCCTGTTCCGTCGCGGCTCGGGGTACCTCGTCCATTCTGCGCGACCGGAGGCCGCCGCGGGTACCGACCGCGCCGCTCGTCCGGGCCTGCCGGCGCCGTGGGACCCGGGCGGGCGGACCTTGGGCAGGCTACCCGTCGGTCGGCGCCCCGGCACAGTCCGGGGCTCCGGCGGACCTCCGGGGGCCGCGCCGAGCGGAGCGGAATCCCGCGTCGCAGAAGCGAATCTGGGGCAGGATGGCCTTGTGGCGGACGAAAACCCGTCGCAGCACGCACTGCGCGCCTCGCAGGCCGACGGCCCGGACGAGACGAACGCGGTGCCGCGACAGCAGCCCCCGGTCCACCCTGCGGGCGAACCGCAGCCGGCGGACGGTTCCGGGACGTCCGCGCCCGTCCGGGTCGACCTCACGAAGCACGGCGACGGCCCGGTCACCGGGCACCCGGGCGAGGACCCCGACGCGGACGTGGAGGAGCCCCCCGGCCCCCACCGCAACTTCCTCGTCCGCGGCGCCTCCGCCGCCGGCGCCCGCACCGGCCGGGTGGTGCACGGCACCGGCCGCCGGATCCGCCGGGCCACGTCGGCCGAGGGCGCGGGCGAGTCGGGCCTCGCGAAGCTGATCGAGCTGCACGCGCTGAACTCCTTCGGCGACATGCTGATCACCATCGCCCTGGCCTCGACGATCTTCTTCTCCGTCCCGACCGGCGAGGCGCGCGGCCGGGTGGCGCTCTACCTGCTGATCACGATGGCCCCGTTCGCCGTCCTCGCCCCCGTGGTCGGCCCGTTGCTGGACCGCCTGCCGCACGGCCGCCGCGCCGCCATGGCGATGTCGATGCTGGCCCGGGCGGTCCTGGCCTGGACGATGGCCGGGGTGATCTCGGGCGGCGGCATCGCGCTGTACCCCGAGGCGCTCGGCGTGCTGGTGGCGTCCAAGGCGTACGGCGTGGTGCGCAGCGTCGTGGTGCCCCGGCTGCTGCCGCACCGGCTGTCCCTGGTGAAGGCGAACTCCCGGGTCACCCTGGCCGGTCTGCTGGCCACCGGCGTGGCCGCCGCGGTGGGCGGGCTGCTGCACCTGATCGGGCCCGGCTGGCCGCTGCGCGGGGCGTTCCTGGTCTTCGTGATCGGCACCCTGATGGCCTTCCACCTGCCGCACACGGTGGACTCGGCGAAGGGCGAGCAGCGGGCCGTGCTGCACGCCGAGGTGCACACCGAGGGCTCGCACCTGATCCACCACAAGCCGCCGCCGGTCAAGACCTCGCTGCGCACGGTCGGCCCTTCGGTGGTGCTGGCGCTGCGGGCGATGGCGGCGATGAAGTGGCTGGTCGGCTTCCTGGTGATGTTCCTGGCGTTCCTGCTGCGCGAGGAGCCGATCGGCGGCCTGCGGCCCACGCTGGCGCTGGGCCTGGTCGCCCTGGCGGCGGGCACGGGCAACGCACTGGGTTCCGTCCTGGGCTCGTGGCTGCGCACGCGCGGCCCGGAGGCGACGGTCACCGCGATGCTGCTGCTCGCGACGTGCGCGACGGCGGCCTCGGCCCTCTGGTACGGCGTCGTGACGGTGATCATGATCGCCGGGACGGCCGGCATGGCGGCCTCGCTCGGCAAGCTGGCGCTGGACGCGCTGATCCAGCGGGACGTCCCGGAGGCGGTCCGGACCTCGGCGTTCGCCCGTTCGGAGACGCTGATGCAGCTGTCCTGGGTGGCCGGCGGCGCGGTCGGCATCCTGCTGCCGCTCAACGGCGAGCTGGGGCTCTCGGTGGCCGCCTCGGTGGTCGGCCTGGTGCTGCTGTGGACGATCCGTTCGCTGTTCCGGGTGGGCCTGCGCCGGCACCCGACGGCGCCCCGGGTCGCCTGACCGGTGCCCGGCCGGCGGGTGAGCGGCGCGGGCGGCAACACGCGGTTGCCGACCCCCGCGTAGCGTGATCGGCGAAGCCCGGTAGATTCTGACCCATGAGCCTCGATACCCGTGTCATCGCCGCCCTCGGCGCCGTCGTCGTGATCGGCGCCGGCACGGTCGGCGGGTCCATCGCCTACGCGTCCGGCCAGACCGCGCACAACAGCCACCGCGCCACCCTGACCGTGGGCAACTCCTCGCTCGCCGCGGACCCGCTGTGCTGGAACGACGGCAACCCGCTGACCGAGGACGACCAGCAGAAGTGCCAGGAGACGGCCACCCAGGCCCTCAAGGACGGCACGCTCCCGACCTCGGACGTCGTCGTCAGCGACAACGTCGGCGTCGGCGTCTCGCCGAACGTGGCCGACAAGGGCTGGTGGGCCTTCACCAACGGCGGCACGCAGGCCCAGGGCGGGCGCTACAGCCTGTTCTCCTACGCCAAGAACGCGACCTACTCGGGCTCGCAGTCGGCCGGCAAGCTGCTGAACGCCTCCGGCAAGACGCTGGTGACCGTGGTCGAGGGCGACAAGAACTCGGACAACCCGACCGCCGTCTGGTACTTCCAGCTGAACACCCAGGACAACTGACGGTCCTGCGATGACCGCGCGCGCCGTCGCCGACGGGCACAGCGAGCAGTCGGGCCCCGAGCGGGCCCGGCTGCTCGTCGTCGTCGCGGTGCCCGCCGAGGCCGAGGCGGTCCTGCGGGGCCTGCCGGGCGGGGCGCACGCGCTGCCGCTGCCGCTGCCGGGCGGGGAGCTGCACCGCGCCGGGGCCGTGGACGTCCTGGCGGGCGGGGTCGGTCCGGCCGCCGCTGCGGCCGGCGCCGCAGCTGCCCTCTCGGCGCACCGCTACGGGCTGGTCGTGTCGGCCGGCATCGCGGGCGGGTTCGCCCCGCACGCCCCGGTGGGCGCGACCGTGGTGGCCGACGCGATCGTCGCCGCCGACCTGGGCGCCGAGACCCCCGAGGGCTTCGCCGACGTCGCCGAGCTCGGCTTCGGCACCACCCGGCACACGCCTCCCCCGGCCGCCGTCGCGCTCGCCGCACGGGCGCTGGGGGCCGTCACCGGGCCCGTCCTGACCGTCTCCACCGTCACCGGCAGCGCCGAGCGGGCCGCCGCCCTGACCGCCCGCCACCCGGGCGCCGCGGCCGAGGCGATGGAGGGCTTCGGCGTGGCCGAGGCCGCCGCCCGGTTCGGCGTGCCGGCCTTCGAGCTGCGGACGGTCTCCAACCCGGTGGGCCCGCGCGACCGGGCCGCCTGGCGGATCGGCGACGCCCTGGCCGCGCTGGAGCGGGCCTTCGCCGCGCTGCCCGTCCCCGCACTCGTCGAGACCCTCGCCGAGGCACTCACCGAGGAGGCCGGCCGTGGCTGAACGGCTCAGCATCGCGTACTCGCCCTGCCCGAACGACACCTTCGTCTTCCACGCCTGGGCGCACGGCCTGGTGCCCGGCGCCGACGCCCCCGAGGTGACGTTCGCGGACATCGACGTCACGAACGGGCTGGCCGAGCGCGGCGAGCTGGACGTCCTGAAGATCAGCTACGGCGCCCTGCCGTGGGTCCTGGCGGAGTACACGCTGCTGCCCTGCGGCGGCGCGCTCGGCCGCGGCTGCGGCCCGCTGGTGCTCACCCGGCCGGGCGTGGCGGCCCCCGGGGACCTCACCGGCAAGACCGTGGCGGTGCCGTCCGAGCGGTCCACCGCCTACCTGCTGTTCCGGCTCTGGGCCGCGAAGGCCGTGCCGGGGGGCTTCGGCGAGATCGTCGTCCTGCCGTTCCACGAGATCATGCCCGCCGTCCGGGACGGCCGGGTGGACGCCGGCCTGGTGATCCACGAGGCGCGCTTCACCTACCGGCAGTACGGGCTGCACAGCCTCGCCGACATGGGCGAGGCCTGGGAGCGGGAGACCGGCCTGCCAATCCCGCTCGGCGCGATCGTCGCGAAGCGCTCGCTGGGCGCCGAGCGGCTGCGCGCGCTCACCGACGCGATCCGCGCGTCCGTCCGGCAGGCCTGGGCGGACCCGGCGGCCAGCCGGGAGTACGTGCTCGCGCACGCCCAGGAGATGGACCCGGCCGTCGCCGACCAGCACATCGGGCTCTACGTGAACGAGTTCACCGCGGACCTCGGCGAGGAGGGCTACGCGGCCGTCCGCGCGCTGCTCACCCGGGCCGCCGCCGAGGGGCTGGTACCCCCGCTCGACCCGGGTGCGCTCGCGTTCTGACGCCCCTCGGGGCCCTGCTCAGAGGTCGAACTGGTCGGCCACCGCGCGCAGCAGGCCGGCCAGCTTCTGACCCGTCGGCTTCGCCGGGTAGCGGCCGTGCTGCAGGCCGGGGAGCACCGCGTCCAGCGTGGTGATCAGGTCCTGGACGATGGGCGCCATGTCGTCGGCGCTGCGGCGCTGGGCGGCGGCCACCGAGGGCAGGGCCTCCAGCAGCTGCACGGCCATCGCCTGGTCGCCGCGGTGGCCCGCGACCACGCCGAACTCGACCCGCTGGCCCGGCTTCAGACTCGTGACACCGGTGGGCAGCGCCTTGGTGTGGACGAAGACGTCGCCGCCGTCGTCGCGCGACAGGAAGCCGAAGCCCTTCGTCTCGTTGAACCACTTGACCTGGCCGGTGGGCATCTCGAACAGTCCTCGAATGGGTGTGAGGGATCCCGGCCCTGGCCGGGGATCACTGGGTGGTGGAAAGCGCGGGCCGACCTCGGCTCGGCGCCCGTGGGCGCTCATGGTCAGCACGCTGTCAGGAGCAGACTAACGGTCCGTCACTGCCTCATCCGCGTTCCGCGAAAGTTCCGCGGTCCGGCGACTCGGGCACCTGGGCCCGTGGGGCTCTCGCGATCACGGGAGAGCCGGTACTGGTGCGCCCTGGGCGCGGCTCAGCGCTGTCCATGCGGCTCACACCTCCGGCTCCGGGGAAGTCGGGGCGCGCCACTCGCACCCCTAGGCAACCCGTGCATACCCCCGCTCAGCAGGGATCGAAACTCCCAGCTTCCGGGAAACTGCGCAACGTGACCGAACCGCTCGTCTGCGAAGCGGTGCGGCGGGAGCCGGGCCGGGAGCACCCCGCCCGGCTCTGCCAGACTGGAGTGCCCCGGCGCGACCCCTCGCGCCCGGAACGCCCCCGGACACCGGGGGCACGTCCGAAGGCACCCCCGAGCACCCCGAAGCGCCCCCGAGCACCTCCCGAGGAGCAAGCAGAAGTGAGCAGCCAGAGCGCCGACCGCGGCGACGCCTACGTCCGGGCCGGAGCGATCGTCTTCGGCGTGGGCGCGCTCGCCACCCTGGTCACCTTCGTCCCGCTGTTCCTGCACCTCACGCCGCTGCCGACGGCCGCGTACTGGCTCAGCATGCTGATGCCGGCGGGCTTCCTGCTCGCGCTGGTCGGGCTGTTCGTGAACGCGCGCGCCCAGAAGCGCCGCGCGGCCTCGCAGGCGTGACGCGCCCTACGCGCCCAGGTGCCCGGCGAGCCAGGCCGGGAACCCGGTGAGGTCGGCGAGCACCACGTCCGCGCCGGCCGCCCGCAGCTCGTCCGCGCCGTACGGCCCGGTGGCCACGCCCACCGCGACGGCGTCCGCGCGGCGGGCCCCGACGATGTCGCCGAGGTGGTCGCCGACGTAGACCGTCGCGCCGTGCTCGCGCAGCGCGTCGCCCTTGGTCTCCGCCCAGAGGTCGCCGACCAGCGCGTCCGCGTGCAGCTTGGCGTGCTCCAGGTGGAGGCGGGCGTTCGGCTCGTACTTGCCGGTGATCACGGCGACCCGGCCGCCGTGCGCGCGGACGGCCTCGACCGCCGCGTGCGCGCCGGGCAGGGCGACGGTCGGGGCGAAGGCGTACTCCCGGTACAGCTCGCGGTAGCGGGCGGCGGCGCGCTCGACCTCGTCCTCGGGGAACCAGTTGCGGATCTCGTCCAGCAGCGGCGGGCCGAGCCGGGTGACGACGAGGTCGGCGTCGATGGGGGTACCGGTCTCGGCCGACAGCGCCAGGTACGTGGCGCGGATCCCCGGCCGGGTGTCCAGCAGCGTCATGTCGAGGTCGAAGCCGACGGTGAGCGGGGTGGCGGAAGTCGCGGGCATGGCGCCAGGCTATCCAACGGCCGGTGCGGGGACGAGGCGATTTGCCGGGGCTTCGCGGCGGAACTTAGGTTTACCTGAGTTGTCTGCGGAAGAGGGCCCATGACCGACACCACCGCCGCGCCGCCGCCCGGCCGGCGACGGACCTCCCACCGCCGCATACCGTGGCTCGTCGCCGCGCTGGCCGTCCTGGCCGGCGCGGTGCTGCTGAGCCTCTCGGCCGGCAGCCGCACGATCCCCTTCTCCGAGACGCTCGACGCCCTGCTGCACGGCGGCGACACCGCCGACGCCGTCGTCGTCCGCGAGCTGCGGGTGCCGCGCACGGTCGTCGGCGTCGCCGTCGGCGCGGCGCTCGGCCTCGCCGGGGCCGTCATGCAGGGCCTCACCCGCAACCCGATCGCCGACCCCGGCATCCTCGGCGTCTCCCAGGGCGCGGCGGCCGGCGTGGTCGTGGCGATCTCCGGCTTCGGGGTCTCGACGCTGACCGGGTACGTCTGGTTCGGGTTCGCGGGCGCCGTGATCGCCACCGTGCTCGTGTACGGCCTCGCCGGGCGCGGGCGCGGCGGCGCGACACCGGTCAAGCTGGCGCTGGCCGGCTCGGCGATCTCCGCGTTCATCGCGTCGCTGAACACGCTGGTGCTCACGACGGACGCCGCGACGATGGACCGGTTCCGGTTCTGGCACGTCGGCTCGCTGTCCGGGCGGACCTCCGACGTGGCCTGGCAGCTGCTGCCCTTCCTGCTGGTCGGGACGGTGCTCGTGGTCGCGGTGGCGCGCGGGCTGGACGCGCTCGCGCTCGGCGAGGACACCGCGAAGGGGCTCGGCGCGAAGACGGGCCTCGTCCGGGCGGTGGGCGCCCTCGGGGCCACCGTGCTGACCGGCTCCGCGGTCGCGGCGGCGGGCCCGATCGCGTTCGTCGGCCTGGCCGTCCCGCACGCGGCGCGCGCCGTCGCGGGGGCCGACAACCGGTGGGTGCTCGCCTTCTCCGCCGTGCTCGGCCCGGCGCTGCTGCTCCTCGCGGACACGCTCGGGCGGGTGCTCTTCCCGCCGTCGGAGGTCCCGGCCGGGGTGATGACGGCGCTCGTGGGCGTCCCGGTGCTGGTCGCGCTGGTGCGGCGGCGCAAGGTGGTGGCGGCGTGACGTCGGTTTCCCTGCGCGGCTACACCGTCGTCCGGGCCGGACGGGCGTCGTTCCTGCTGCACCGGCGCTCGGCCTTCGTCGCGCTCGGGCTGCTGGCGGCACTGGCCGGCACCGTGATCGCCTCGCTGTGCCTCGGCGAGTCCACCGTGTCGCCGGTCGACGTCGTCGAGGTCGTGCTCGGGAAGCCGAACCCGAACGAGCTGGTGGTGGGCGAGTTCCGGCTGCCCCGCATCGTCGTCGGCCTGCTGGTCGGCACCGCGCTCGGGCTGGCCGGGGCACTCGTCCAGACCGTCGCCCGCAATCCGCTCGCCAGCCCCGACGTCGTCGGCGTCACGTGGGGCGCCACCGCGACCGTCGTCGGCCTCATGGCGTACGGCGTCGTCGGCTCCACCGGCCAGGCCCCGTACGCGGCCGTCCTCGGCGGCCTCGTCGCCGGAGTGCTCGTCTACGCGCTCGCCTGGCGGCGCGGGCTGCACGCGCAGCGCTTCGTCCTCATCGGCATCGGGATCAGCGTCGCGCTCTCCTCGCTGACCTCCGTCTTCCTCACCAAGGGCGACGGCTTCCAGGCACAGGCCGCCAAGGTCTGGATGACGGGCAGCCTCAACGGCTCCGGCTACGACCAGGCCGGCCGGCTCGCCTGGGTGCTGCTCTCCGCCGCGCCCGTCGCCCTGTGGGCGGCGCGGGCGCAGCGCTCGATCTCCTTCGACGACGCGACCGCCGTCGGCCTCGGCCTGCGGCTGGACCGGATCCGGCTCGGCATGGCGCTGCTCGGCACCGTCCTCGCCTCGTGCGCGGCGGGCGCGGCCGGCCCGGTGGACTTCGTCGCCCTGATGGCCCCGCAGATCGCCCTGCGGCTCGCCCGCTCCGCGCAGGTCCCGCTGCTGTGCTCGGCGCTGACCGGCGCCCTGATCGTCGTCCTCGCCGACCTGATCGCCCGGCGCCTGCTCGCCCCGACCGAACTGCCGGTGGGCGTCGTGACCGGCCTGGTCGGCGCGCCCTACCTGATGTGGTTGCTCGTCCGATCCCGCCGTGGAGGTGCCTGATGGCCGTGCTGGAAGCCCGTGACCTGACCCTCGCCTACGAGGCGCGCACGGTCGTCGAGGGCCTGGACGTCACGGTGCCGGAGGGCCGGGTCACGGTGATCGTCGGCCCGAACGCGTGCGGCAAGTCCACGCTGCTGCGCGCCCTCGGCCGCCTCCTGAAGCCCGCCCGCGGCGCGGTCCTGCTCGACGGCGAGGAGCTGGCGCGCATCCCGACCAAGCGGGTCGCCCAGCGCCTCGGCCTGCTCCCGCAGTCCCCGACCGCCCCCGAGGGCATCTCGGTCGCCGACCTCGTCGCCCGCGGCCGCCAGCCGCACCAGAGCTGGTGGCAGCAGTGGTCCCCGGAGGACGAGGCCGCCGTCGCCGAGGCCCTGGAGCGCACCTCCACGGCCGACCTGGCCGAGCGCAGCATGGACGAGCTCTCCGGCGGCCAGCGCCAGCGCGCCTGGATCGCGATGGCCCTCGCCCAGGGCACCGACGTCCTGCTCCTCGACGAGCCGACGACCTACCTCGACATCGCCCACCAGGTCGAGGTCCTCGACCTGGTCCGCCGCCTCAACGCCGAACGCGCCCGCACGGTCGTCGCCGTCCTCCACGACCTCAACCAGGCCGCCCGCTACGCCGACCATCTGGTGGCCATGCGCGAGGGCCGCATCGTCGCCCAGGGCACCCCGGCGGAGGTCGTGACGGCCGACCTGGTCCGCGAGGTCTTCGGCCTCGACTCGGTCGTCGTCCCCGACCCGGTCACCGGCACCCCCCTGGTGGTCCCCGGCGCCCCGTGGACGGCGGCCTGACGGCGAACGGACCGCGCCACGTCCTTCCGGGGCCGGGCGGCGCGGGCGGGTGTCGGGTGGCAATTCGGACATAATCGGCAGGGTTCGTCTCCCCCGTCGTCCGACCGTCCGAGGAATCGCCGATGCACCGGATCACCCGTCGCGCGCTGCTGGTCGGGCTGGGTGGGGCCGCCCTTGCCGGGTGTACGACGAATCGGGCGGGGGGCTCGGGGACGGACGGGGTCCCGGCGGGCGGGTCGGGTGCGGCGGTGCCTCCGGTGACGGTGAATACCGCGGTCGGGCCGGTGGTCGTGCCGGGTGTGCCGCTGCGGGTCGTCGCGCTCGACACGGACGTGTTCGACTCGGCGCTCACGCTCGGGATCGCGCCGATCGGGGCCGCGCGGCCCGCGTTGGACGCGCACTACCCGGAGTACTGGCCGCAGTCCCGGACGGCCGCGATCGCGTACGTCGGGCCGGCCGGGGCGCCCGACCTCGCGACGATCCGGTCGCTGCGGCCGGACCTGATCCTGTCCAACCAGATGCGGGACGGCGACCGCTACGACGCCCTGCGGGAGCTGGCGCCCACCGTGCTCACCCAGACCACGGGCGCCCCCTGGAAGGCCAACTTCCAGCTGCACGCCCAGGCGTTGAGCCGGCAGGCGGCCGCCGCGGCCTTCGTCGGCTCGTACCAGCGGCACGTCTCGCAGGTGACGGCCGCGCTCTCGGACGCGAAGGTGTCCGGGCGGAAGGTGAGCCTCGTGCGGTTCGTCGAGGGCGGCGGGATCCGGCTGTACGGCAAGCAGAGCTTCCCGGGGGTGGTGCTGTCGGACGCGGGCATCGGGCGGCCGGACGCGCAGAACGTCGACCAGTCCGACTTCGAGGTCCCGCTCGACCAGATCGCCAGGGCGGACGGCGACCTCCTGCTCTACGGGACGTACGGCGATCCGGAGCGGTCCGGCGCCGGCACCGTTCTGGCGAGCTCCGCGTGGCAGGCGCTCGGCGCCGTGAAGGCGCACCGGGCGTTCCCCGTCGACGACCAGCTGTGGTTCGAGGGCATCGGGTACACGGGTGCCAACTACATGCTGGACGAGTTGCAGCGCTTCCTGGGGGCGTGACGTCCGGGTCACGAACCGCCGAGTGCCGCACGGAGCTTGGCCCGCAGCAGCCGTACGGCCGGCGAGTGCCGGTCACGACGGGCGACGAGGCCCAGGCGGGCGTGAACGGCCGCGTCCTTGAGGGGAATGACGCGCAGCGTCGGGACGCCGACGGCGGACGACGGGCTCAGGACGGCCACGCCCGCGCCGCGTTCGGCGAGGCGCAGGAGCGTCGTCGGCGAGCCGGCCTCGATGTCCACGCGGGGCTCCAGGCCGAGTTGGAGGCACGAGCGGTCGTAGGCGGCGCGGATCCCGGTACCCCTGGTCAGGCCGAGGATCTTCTCGCCGGTTCGGAGGTCGGCGAGGCGGACGGTCTTGCGGTCGAGCGGGTGCCCGATCGGCACGACGGCGGCGATCGGCTCGTCGACGAAGACGCTCGCGTCGAGCTCGGGGTCGGCCTCGCCCGCGAATCCGATCAGCGCGAGGTCGAGGGTGCGGGCGAGGACGTGGGACTGGAGGAGCTCGGAGTCGTCCTCGTGCAGGCTGAGTTCGATCCCGGGGTGCGTGCGGCCGAGGTCGGCGACGACGTCGAGGAACGGCGGGATCGAGCAGCCCGTGATCATGCCCAGGCGCACGCGCCCGCGCACGGCCTCCGCGAACTCGGCGGCGGTGTGCTGGATGTCGTCGAGCGTGGCGAGGGCGTTCTTGGCCAGCGGGAGGATCGCCTCGCCGGCGGGGGTGAGGCGGATGCCTCCCCGGCTGGCGCGTTCGAGGAGTTGCTGGCCCAACTCGCGTTCCAGCTTGCCGACTTGGGTGCTGATGCCGGACTGGCTCACATGCAGGCGAGCAGCGGCAGCGGTGAAGGAGCCCTCGTCGACGACGGCGGCGAAGTAGCGCAGCTGGTGCATCTCCATAACTGATGATGATAGCTGGCATTCGATCTATCTGTTGGACGGATGGGTGGATACCGGCGGACCATGGAGGCATGACGACGACGAAGAGTGCACGCGAGATCGCCGAGACCTACTTCGCCTCCTGGGAGGCCGGCGACTTCGAGGCGGTGCGGGAACTGCTGGCGGAGGACGTGGACTTCGTGGGCGCGCTCGGCACCGCCTCAGGGGTCGAGGAGGCCCTGGGCGGACTGAAGGGTCTCGGGCAGGTGCTGGAGAAGATCGACGTCCAGGTCCGGGTGGCCGACGGCGACGACGTGATCACCTGGTACGACCTGCACACGAGCATTGCCCCGGCGACGCCCACGGTGAACTGGATGCACATCGAGAACGGCAGGATCACGCGGATCCGCGTGACCTTCGACCCGCGCGAACTGCTGGCGGGCTTCGCGAAGTAGGCGGCTGCGGGAAGTCGGCCTCACCGACTTCCCGCGCCGAACAACTCCTCCAGGTGGTACTCCAGGATCGCCACCGCCTCCTCCCCGCCGCGCTGGCCGCCCAGCACGCTCGACCCCAGCCCGTTGACCATGGCCAGCAGCCCGGCGGCCGTCACCGCCGCATCTTTCCCCACCCCGATCTCCCCCGCCTCCTGCGCCGCGCGGATCTGCTTCGCCAGGAAGCCCTCCAGCAGATCCGGCTGGAGCGGGCCTTTCTTCTCCATGGCCCCCGGATCGCTCAGCACGAGCGTGTAGTACGCCGCATACGTCCGCGTGATGCGCCGGCTCTCGGCGTCCGTCGGCAGGATGCACGCCAGGATCGCCGTCACGATGCTCCGCGGCGTGGGCGGCGACCCGGCCTCCTTGATCCACCGCTCCATCCGGGCCTGGAGCTGGACCCCGAGCCTCGCCAGGGCATCCAGCAGCAGCCCGTCCTTCGTCGTGAAGTAGTACTGCACCAGCCGCAGCGACACCCCGGCCTCCGCCGCGACCGCCCGCATGCTCGCCGCCTGCAGGCCCTGGGTGTCGGCGATGCGCAGCAGGGCCTCGGCGATCTGCCGGCGCCGTTCCTCGTGGTCGGCCTTCTCCGCCATCCCGCGAACTTCCTCTCCACCGATCCTGGTACACCCGTATCATGCCTGTGATACACATGTACCATGCGAATCAGCGAGTTCAGGAACGCCCGGGCCGAGTCCCGCTTCCGCGCCGCGCCGGCCTCACGCTCCTCGACCCGGCGGGCATGGCCGACCTCGGGTGGCGCTTCTACGCCTGGGTGATCGCCGGCGGCCTCGCCGGCCTCGCCCCGAGGGCACTTCGCCCCCGCCTGGCACGAGTGGTCGGGAACAGCACCATCCTCGAAACGGAACTGATGGCCCTGATGAAGGCCACCATGGGCTTCCGCCGCCGGCTCCCCCTCGCCCACACCTTCACCGACGAAGAACTGGGACGCCTGCACACCCCGACCCACGTCCTCCTCGGTGAGCGCAGCGCCCTGCACGACTCCCGGGCCGTATCGGCCCGCCTCCGCGAGTTGCTGCCCACGGCCCGCATCGAACTCGTCCCCGACGCCGGACACGCCCTGACCACCGACCAGCCGGAGCTGATCACGGCCCGGATCCTCGACGCCCCGGCGCACAAGAACGGTGCGACCCCCCGCTCCGGTGCGTGAGCGAGGGGCCGGGTCGGCTACGCCGCCGCCACGGCGGCTTCGCGCCAGGTGGCGATGAGGTGGGCCGCCTTGGCCTCGAAGGCCGGGTCGCGCCAGGCGCCCGGCATGCCGATCACGGCCGGCAGCTTGAAGTCGCCGCGGTCCCGGTGGGTGACCCGCACGACGTCCCCGGAATCGGGGCGGTTGCGGTTCTTCACGACCTCGACGCTGGTGACGTCCGCCCAGGCGAACCTCTTGCGGGAGCCCAGTACACCGGTCCACCGGATCTCACGCTCGTCGAAGCTCACGCTGGTGAAGACGCCGTTCACCTGGAGGAGTCCACCGGTGATCAGGAGAACGCCGAAGGCCATGCCGACGGCGGTCCGGGCGGACAACGGGAAGAGCGAACCGCGGTACACCAGGTAGGCACCGCCGGCCAGGAAGAGCGTCGAGAAGATCCACTGACGGCGCAGCTGCGCCGGGGGAAGACGGTACGTCACGTGTTTCACCAGCGGATCTTGGCAGGCCCGGCCGACCTGAGGAAGCGTCACCAGCCTGCCTTCCCCACCTCAATCGCCCGAGCGGATCGGCTCCCCCGTGCGGTGCAGGTGGGCGAGGATCTCGCGGTACGAGCGGAACAGGCCCACCTCGTAGTACGGGATGCCCTTCTCCGCGCAGAACGCGCGGGTGATCCGCGCCGCCCGTCCGAGCGCGGGCGTCGGCATGCTGGGGAAGAGGTGGTGCTCCACCTGGTAGTTGAGGCCGCCCATCACGGCGTCGACGGCGAGGCCGCCACGGACGTTGCGCGAGGTGAGCACCTGGCGGCGCAGGAAGTCGAGCCGCATCTCCGGTGTGACCATCAGCATGCCCTTGTGGTTCGGGGCGAACACGCCGCCCAGGTAGACGCCGAGCAGCGCCTGGTGGACGGCGAGGAACGCCACCGCCTTGCCCACCGGGAGCGCGGCGAGGACGAGCCCGAAGTAGCCGGCGAAGTGGGCCACCAGCAGCGCACCCTCCAGCCACGGCCGCTTGACCGCGGGACCGCGCAGCGCACGGAAGCTGTTGAAGCTGAGGTTGAGGCCCTCCAGCAGGAGCAGCGGGAAGAACAGGAACGCCTGCCGGCGCCCGATGAACCGGGCGAGCCCGCTCGCCTGCCGGGCCTGCCGCTGGGACCAGACGACGAGGTCGGGGGCGACGTCCGGGTCGCGCTCCTCGTGGTTGGGGTTGGCGTGGTGGCGGGTGTGCTTGTTCATCCACCAGCCGTAGCTCATCCCCATCAGCAGGTTCGCGGCGATCCGGCCGCCGATCTCGCTCGGCACGCGCCGGGAGAACACCTGCCGGTGCGCCAGGTCGTGGGACAGCAGGCCGATCTGGGCGAACACGACGGACATCGCCGCCGCCAGACCGAGCTGCCACCAGGTGTCGCCCAGCGCGAACAGGGCGCACCAGCCGCCGACGAACGCGGCGAGCACCAGTGCGGCGCGGGCGGCGTAGTAACCGTGCCGCCGGGCGAGCAGGCCCTCGGCGGCGATCCGGCGGCTCAACTGGGCGAAGTCGCTGCCGCCGGTCTCCGGCTGCGGGGCGAGGGCCTCGGGCGCGACCGTCATCGTCGCGGGCTGTGTGGGCATGCCCCGAGTCTGGTTCTCAGGAGCGCCCCGGAGAACGGGGAAATCACCCGTCCTGTACGGGTGTTAACCCCCCTGCCCTCACCCGGGACAGCCTCACCCCTCCTCCGTCTGGTGGCGAAGAGAGCCTCGAAGGTGTCGCCGCAGCACCACTCGATCGCCAGGACGGCCGTACTCCTCGCGTGGCAGCGGCCGGTTGGCGCGCAGGCGGATCGAAGCCGAGGCCCGCCCAGAGGGGCGTCGTCCCCCTTGGATACAGTTCGCGCACGCGTCGGCCGTATGTTCCACACTCGGACACCAAGCGGACCGGCGTGCTCCGCACAACTGATGGGGGACCAAGCAGTGCCCAGAAAGCGTCGGGTCGGCCTCGCCGCCGCACTCGTGAGCTCGACCGCCGTCGTGGCCGGGCTGCCGGCCGTGGCCGCGCACGCCGACACCGAGTTCCTGTACGTGATCAAGACTCACAAGGCCTGCTCGGACAGCGGACCGGGGACGCAGAACCAACCGTTCTGCAGCATCCAGGCCGCCGCCGACGTGGTGCAGCCTGGTCAGACCGTGCTCGTCTCCGGCACCGACTACACGGAACAGGTCACGCTGAAGCGATCGGGCACCGCGGACCACCCGATCGTCTTCCAGGGCGAGAAGCGCGCCAACCCCAAGGAGCCGCGCACCCGGATCCGCCCGGGCGGGTACCCCTCGACGGCGAAGGCCCCCCACGCCTTCCTGGCGTCCGGGGTGCACGACATCGCGATCAGGAACTTCTCCATCGACCAGCCCGCGGACGAGGCGGTGCTCGTCCAGGACTCCGAGCGGATCACGGTCGACGGCAACAGCGTGCTGTGGGCGGGGATGCAGATCACGGGCGGGGCGCCGGGCGCCCCGGCCGGCTACACGCCGGGCATCCGCCTCACCGGGAAGACCCGCGACGTCACGATCAGCCGCAACCAGATCGCCGGCAGCGGCCGGGCGGGCGTGGCCGTCGACCCCGGGGTGACCGGGAGTATCATCACCACCAACGCGTTCACCGGAATCGGCCCCGCGGCGGGCTCGAACGTGATCGTCGCCGACGGCGCACCCGGCACGGTCGTCAACAGCAACACGATCGGCGGCACCTGCGGCACCGGCATCACGCTCAGCGGCGGCTCCACCGGCTCGACGGTGGTGAACAACATCGTCAAGATCTTCCGGAAGTGCGACCCCAACGTCGGGATCGGACTCGCCGTGTCCCCGGAGTCCGTCGCCGGCACCAGGGCCGACTACAACGTGGTGTACGCGGACGGCCCGGCCGACTACGTCTACGACTGGAACGGCATCTTCTACAAGACGCCCGCCGACTTCGCCGCGGGCACCGGCCAGGCCAAGCACGACCTGGCGGTCGACCCCAAGATCTTCACCGCCCCCGCCTCCCTGGAGGACCTGACCCCCACCGCCGACACCGCGGCGATGGACTCGGCCGACGCCACCGCGCCCGGCCAGCTGGACACGGACATCTACGGCAACCCGCGCGTCGACGACCCGCTCGTGCCCAACACCGGCACCGGCGTGGGCTACCACGACCGTGGAGCGGTCGAGTACCAGAACCCGTTCGCCGTCTCGCTGACCCTCACGACCGGCCAGTACGGACACCCCCTGGACGCCGAGTTCGGCGGCGGCACGACCTCGCCCTGGTCCCCCGCCACCACCACGCTGGACTTCGGGGACGGCAGCCCGGTCGTGACCGCGCCGGCCTTCCCGCTGACGCACACCTACGCCGAGGGCCACCACACCGCCACCCTCACCGCGACCGACGGCAACGGCACCGTCAAGACGACCACCAGGGACGTCGACACGACGATCGGCCCGCTCACCGCCGGAATCGGGGCCTCCCACTCGGCGACGGACCCCAGGAACGCCTGGGCGTACCTCTCCTTCAACAGCCAGTGGACGGTGACCGGTTACAGCGTCGACTGGGGCGACGGCACCATCGAGACCACCCCGGGGGCGCCTTACCCCGGTGGCATGGTCCGGCACAACTACACCAAGCCCGGCCGTTACCTCGTGCGGTTCACCATCAACGACGACCACGGCCGCACCGCGAAGGCCGACGGCCTCATCAGCGTCAACGTCCCCGATCCGGGTGACCGGGCGATCGCCGGCCGCTGGACCACCGGCAAGCCCGCCGCCAACGGCCTGTTCAACAACGGCACCTGGGCACTTCGCTCCACCGGCGACTGCTGCAAGGCCGACATCACCCAGGTCTCCTTCGGCCAGGCCGGCGACCTCCCCGCCACCGCCGACTGGGACGGCCTCGGCCACGACCAGCTCGGCATCTACCGCAACGGCACCTTCGCCCTGCGCCACGACAACGGCACCGTCACCGCCATCCCCTTCGGCGACACCGGCGACCTCCCCGTCCCCGGCTACTGGGACGGCAACGGCCACGCCCAACTCGCCCTCTACCGGCCCGGCATCGCCACCTTCATCGTCCGCCACGACGACGGCACCCTCACCACCGCCGCCTTCGGCCAGCCCGGAGACACCCCCGTCGCCGGCGACTGGGACGCCACCGGCCACTTCCAGCTCGGCATCTACCGGGCAGGCACCTTCGCCCTGCGCCACGACGACGCCACCGTCTCCACCGCCACCTGGGGCAACCCCGGCGACCAGCCCATCGTCGGCGACTGGTACGCCAAGGGCCGCATGACCTACGGCATCTTCCGCCCCACCGACCCCTCCTACGCCCTCAGCGGCGCATACACCGGCATCTACGGCTACGCCGGCCAGGTCTACTAACCCACACAAACACGGCGGCCCTGCACCCCACCCAAGGGTGCAGGGCCGCTCTGGCTCGCAGCCTCACACCGGAGGGGCGGGGCTGCCGGGCTGTTCGAACCGGCCCCCACCGCAGGGTGGTGTCCGCCGCCTTGGATATCGTTCGCGCTCGCGCCGGTCGAACGTTCCACGCCCGAACACAGGCGGCGGCCCGGCGCGCTCCGCACACCCCAGGGGGATCAAGCAGTGCCCAGCAGACGTCGCGTCGGCCTCGCCGCCGCACTCGTGAGCTCGACCGTCATCGTGAGCGCGCTGCCGGCCATGGCCGCGCATGCCGACTCCGAATTCCTGTTCGTGTCCAGCCGCTCCACTACGTGTTCGGACAGCGGCCCGGGCACCGACATGCACCGGCCGTTCTGCAGCATTCAGGCCGCCGCCGACGCGGCGCAGCCGGGCCAGACCATCCGGGTCGGCGGCACCTACACCGAATACACGGAACAGGTCACGCTGAAGCGGTCCGGCACGCCGGGGCACCCGATCACCATCCGGGGCGAAGGCATGCCTGCAGGCCACCGGACGGGCACCGAGTTCCACCCCGGCGGGTGGCCGTCGACCACGAAGTCGCAGCACGCCTTCGTCGCGTCCGGGGTGCACGACATCACGATCAAGAACTTCTGGATCACCCAATCCCCGCAGGAAGCGGTGCTCATCACCGACTCCCAGCGCATCACGCTCGACGGCAACCAGGTGGAGGACGCGGGCCATCAGGCCACGGAGCCGCCGCCCCACAACCTGGACAACGACACGTCGGCCATCCGCCTCACCGGGAAGACCAGCGACGTCACGATCAGCCGCAACCAGATCGTCGACAGCGGCCGGGCGGGCGTCGCCATCGAGCCCGGGGTGACCGGGACCATCGTCACCACCAACGCCTTCTCCAGGGTCTACGGCTTCCGCGCCTCGAACATCATCGTCGCCGACAGCGCGCCCGGCACGGTGGTGAACAGCAACACCATCAGCGCTACCTGCGGCACCGGCATCATCCTCAACGGCAGTTCCACCGGTTCGACCGTGGTGAACAACATCGTCCAGGTCCACCGGAACTGCGAAGCGAGCGTCGGCGTCGGCGTGATGGTGGCATCCGGTTCCGTCCCCGGCACCAGGTCCGACTACAACGTGCTGTACACCGACAGCCCGGACACCCACGCCTACTACTGGGACGGGACTCTCTACAAGACTCCCGCCGACCTCACCACCGCCACCGGCCAGGGGCAGCACGACCTGACGGTGGACCCGAAGCTCTCCGACGGCAGCGGGCTCGGCGAGGACGTCACCCCCACCACCGAGACCGCGGCGTTGGACTCCGCCGACGCCACCGCGCCCGGCCAGCTGGACACCGACGTCTACGGCAACCCGCGCGTCGACGACCCGCTCGTGCCCAACACCGGTACTGGCGTGGGCTACCACGACCGCGGGGCGGCCGAGTACCAGAACCCGTTCAAGGTCTCGCTGACCACCGGCGCGTACATGCCCGACCAGCCGATGGCCGTCAAGTTCCTCGGCGGGACGACCTCGCCCTGGTACCCGGCCACCACGACCCTGGACTTCGGGGACGGCAGCCCGGTCGTGACCGCGCCGACCTTCCCGCTGACGCACACCTACGCCGCAGCGGGGCGGTACACCGCCACGCTGACCGCGACCGACAGCAACGGCACCGTCAAGAAGACCACCGTGCAAGCCGATGTGGCGAGCGGGCCGATCACCGCCGCCGTCCAGGTCCACGGCTCGGCGCTGACCCCCAAGAGCATCTCGGTCACCGGAAGCTCCAACAGCCCCTGGCCGGTCTGGCAGTACGCCGTCGACTTCGGCGACGGCCAGGAGCAATGGTTCCGGTCGCTGCCCGCCGACCCGGTCCCGCACGACTACGCCAAGCCCGGCCGCTACACCGTACGGCTGACCGTGACGGACGATCACGGCCGCTCCGCCACGGCCGACGGCTTCGCCCACATCAACGTCCCCGATCCGGGTGACCGGGCGATCGCCGGCCGTTGGACCACCGGCAAGCCCGCCGCCAACGGCCTGTTCAACAACGGCACCTGGGCACTTCGCTCCACCGGCGACTGCTGCAAGGCCGACATCACCCAGGTCGCCTTCGGCCAGGCCGGCGACCTCCCCGCCACCGCCGACTGGGACGGCCTCGGCCACGACCAGCTCGGCATCTACCGCAACGGCACCTTCGCCCTGCGCCACGACAACGGCACCGTCACCGCCATCCCCTTCGGCGACACCGGCGACCTCCCCGTCCCCGGCTACTGGGACGGCAACGGCCACGCCCAACTCGCCCTCTACCGCCCCGGCACCGCCACCTTCATCGTCCGCCACGACGACGGCACCCTCACCACCGCCGCCTTCGGCCAGCCCGGAGACACCCCCGTCGCCGGCGACTGGGACGCCACCGGCCACTTCCAGCTCGGCATCTACCGGGCAGGCACCTTCGCCCTGCGCCACGACGACGCCACCGTCTCCACCGCCACCTGGGGCAACCCCGGAGACCAGCCCATCGTCGGCGACTGGTACGCCAAGGGCCGCATGACCTACGGCATCTTCCGCCCCACCGACCCCTCCTACGCCCTCAGCGGCGCATACACCGGCATCTACGGCTACGCCGGCCAGGTCTACTAACCAGAACACAGAAGCGGCCCTGCACCCCACCCAAGGGTGCAGGGCCGCCGTGTTGCTGCGAGGTGTCACCCTTCCTGCTGCGGCTTGCGGCGCAGAGCCATGAGCAGCAGGAACGCCGCCGTCAGGGCCGCCGAGAGGCGCAGTACGCCCGGGGCGGACGCCCAGGTCATCTGCCCGAGCTGCGAGCCTGGTCCGGCTCCCGCCTGGCCGTGCTGGGTCTGGCGCATCTGGTAGAGGGTGGACGCGCTCATCGTGATCAGCGGGATGCCGAAGATCGCGAACTTGCGGGTGAGGTCCTTGAGTTGGCTGGAGAGGTAGCCGAGGCCCCAGCCCGCCAGCATGGCCGGGAAGAAACCGGTCCAGGCGCCGCCCGCGAGGAGGGCGGAGGCGAGCAGGAGCAGCGGGGACGGGCGGCGGCCGGCGAGTGCGCTCTTCTTCGGAGGCTTCGAGGACTTCGGGGACTGCCCTGGCTTCGCGGAACCGGCGGCTCTGGCGGCCTTCTTCTCCTTCCGTGCCTTCTTCGGCTTCGCCCCGGCCGCCGACTGCGGCCCAGTCGGCTGCGCGGGCGGCTCGTCGCCCTCCGCCGCCCGCTGCTCGGGGATCTGCTTCGGCGGGGCCGCCGGCGCGTCCGAGAAGTTGAGCATCACGAGGTCCCAGCCGCCCCCGCCGGAGTGGATCACCTGCGGCGGCGGTACGGCGTCCGGGTCGGCCTCCTCCGCGGGCTCGCGCGGCGGGTCGAGCGGCACGGCTGACATGCCCGGCACGCCGGGCGCAGTGGCGGCGTCGTACACGCTGTCGTCGGAGCCGTCGTGGGAGCCGTCCCGGGCACCGTCGCGGGTCCCGGCGGACTCACCGCCCGACCGCGCGCTCCACGGCCCGCTCTTGCGCCACCACTCGCCGTCCGTCATCCCCGACACCCCGCCTCGCCCGTACCCTGCCCGACCCACCGAACCGCCCTCGGCGTGACGCTACCCACCAGTCCCCCACCCACGCGAGTCCCGACCCCGGGTCCACCGGCGCCGCACCCGACTAACCTAGGTCGAATGACCACACAGCAGGGCCCCCAACGCTCCGGCAGGTCCGCCGCCGGCCCACGCACGCTCGCCGAGGAGCTGCGCGCCCGCCCGGACGACGGTCTGGCCGCCCTGCTCCGCGCCCGCCCGGACCTGCTCAACCCGGTGCCCGGCGACCTCACCCAGCTGTCCGCCCGGCTGTCGTCGCGCGCCTCCGCGCTGCGCGCCCTGGAGCGGCTCGACCGGTTCACCCTGCAGGTCGCCGAGGCGCTGGCCACCGCACCGGACGGCACCACGCTCACCACCGTCCGCACGCTGCTGACCGGCCCCGCGAAGGTCAAGCCGCACCCGGGCGCCACCCCGCTCACCCCGGCCGACCGGTCCGCCGTGGCCGCCGCGCTGCCCCGGGCGATCGCCACCCTGCGCGACCGCGCCCTGCTGTGGGGTCCGGACAACGGGCTGCGCCTGGTCCTCGCCGTCCGCGAGGCGCTCGCGCCGACCGCCGCCAATCCCGGACGCACCGGCCTCGGCCCGACGCTCGCCGACGCCACCATGGGCATGTCCCCGGCCCGGCTGCAGCAGCTGCTCGCCTCCGCCGGCCGGCCCGCGACGCCGGACCCGGTCACCGCCGTCGCCGCGCTCACCGCGCTGCTCGCCGACCGCGCCCGCTGCGACGCCCTGCTCGCCACCGCCCCCGAGCCGGCGCTGCGGCTGCTGGAGCGCCTCGTCTGGGGCCCGCCCACCGGCACCGTCCCGGACGCGGCCCGCCCGGTCACCGCCGAGGACGCGCAGAGCCCCGTCGAGTGGCTGCTCGCCCGCGGCCTGCTGCTGCCGAGCGGCCCCGGCAGCGTCGTCCTGCCGCGCGAACTCGCCCTGCACCTGCGCGGCGGGCGCACCCACCGCACCGTCGAGCCCGCCCAGCCCGAGCCCCGGCCCGCCGCTCCACCGCGCGATCCACAGGCTGTGGACAGCGCCGCCGCCGGCCAGGCCCACACCGCCGTCAAGACCGTCGAGGAGCTGCTCGACCTGTGGGGCCTCACCCCGCCGCCCACCCTGCGCGCGGGCGGCCTCGGCGTGCGCGACCTCAAGCGCACCGCCCAGGCCCTGGAGACCACCGAGCAGCAGACCCCCTTCTGGCTCGAACTCGCCTACACCGCTGGCCTGCTGGCCCCGGACGGCGAGGCCGACGAGTGCTGGGCCCCGACCCCGGCGTACGACACCTGGCTCCAGCAGGACACCGCCGAGCGCTGGTCCGTCCTCGCCACCGCCTGGCTCGCGGCCACCCGCGTGCCCGGCCTCACCGGCACCCCGGACGGCAAGGGCAAGCCGCGCGCCGCCCTCGGCCCCGAACTCGACCGCACGCTCGCCCCGTCCGTCCGCCGCGCCGCCCTCGCGCTGCTCGCCGAACTCCCGCCCGGCACCCCCGCCACCGCCGCCGAACTGCTGCCCACCCTGCGCTGGCAGCGCCCGCTGCGCGGCGGCCCGACCGGCCCGGGCGGCCACGAACTGCGCGACGACCTCGCCGGCTGGGCCCTCGCCGAGGCCGAACTCCTGGGGATCACCGGCCGCGGCGCCCTCGCCGCCCCCGCCCGCGCGCTGCTCACCGCCGAGGCCGACCCGGCCGAGGTGCTGGCCCCGCTGCTGCCCCGGCCGCTCGACCACGTCATCCTGCAGCCCGACCTCACCGCGATCGCCCCGGGTCCGCTGCTCACCCCGCTCGCCCAGGCGCTCGCGCTCTGCGCCGACATCGAGTCCAAGGGCGGCGCCACCGTCTACCGGTTCACCCCGGCGTCCGTGCGCCGCGCCCTCGACGCCGGACGCACCGCCGCCGACCTGCGGGCCTTCCTGGAGCAGCACTCGCGCACGCCCGTCCCGCAGCCGCTGACGTACCTGATCGACGACGTCGCCCGCCGGCACGGCGTCCTGCGGGTCGGCGCCGCGTCCTCGTACCTGCGCTGCGACGACACCTCGCTGCTCGGCGAGGTCCTCGCCGACCGCCGCTCCGCCGACCTGCGGCTGCGGCTGCTCGCCCCCACCGTCCTCGCCTCCCAGGCCGCCCCGGACGTCCTGCTCGCGACGCTGCGCACGATGGGCTACGCCCCGGCCGCCGAGTCCGCCGAGGGCGACGTGCTGATCACCCGCCCGGACAGCCACCGCACCCCGCCGCGCACCGCGCCGACGCCCGTCCCGGACGGCCCCCCGAGCCCCGACGACACCCTGCTCGCCGCCGCCATCAAGGCCATCCGGGCCGGCGACCGCGCCGCGACCGCCACCCGCCGCGAGCCGGCCCCCGACCCGCGCAAGCTGCCGCGCACGGCCGCCGCCGAGACGCTGGCCACCCTCCAGACCGCCGTCCTGCTCGGCGAGCGGATGTGGATCGGCTACCTCAACGCCGAGGGCATCGCCAGCCAGCGGATCATCGACCCGGTCAAGGTCGAGGGCGGCTTCGTCACCGCCTTCGACCACCACGCCGACGAGCTGCGCACCTTCGCCCTGCACCGCATCACGGGCGTGGCCGAACTGGAGGACTGAACGGGCTCAGTGCCCCTGCGACTCCTTCATCTTCTCCTTGACCGCCTGGTCCGCCAGGGTGCCGATCTGCCCCTGCCCGACCGGCAGTTCGCCCCCGGTGACGGTGTCCGCCAGCAGGAACCCGGGCGCGGCAAGCAGCCCGCCCGGCCCCTCCCCGATGCCCGCGAGGGCGTGCGCCGAGCCGGCGGAGGAGGCGGTGGCGGCGAAGGCCGTCCCCATGAGCGCGAGGGCGGTGAGAACACGCTTCGACTTGTTCATGCCCGGCCCAACGAGCGACACCCGCCGTGGTCACCACGCGGTTGCGGCCCGGGCGCACCCGGCGTAGTCCGGAGACAGGGGCACCCGACAAGGAGGCATCCACCATGCTCGGCGATCGGATAGCGGAGTTCACCACCACGGAGAGCGGCCGGCGGGTCCTCGCCACGGTCGGCAGCCCCGCACTGGAAGTCTCGATGACCGGCACCGGCCAGGTCCTCGGCCACCCCGCCCGGGAGTTCGTCACCTACGAGGCCGAGCTCCGCCCCGACGGCTCGCTGTTCGGCGAGGGCCAGGGCATCGGCATGTCCGACAAGGGCGAGGCCTACAGCTGGCACGGCAGCGGCATCGGCCACTTCACCGAGGGCGGCGCCGTCCGCTGGCGCGGCAGCATCTACTTCGAGAGCTCCGCGGACGCCTTCCTGCGCCTCAACGACCTGGTCGGCCTGTTCGAGTTCGAGAACGACCCCCAGGGCAACGGCAAGGCCGTCCTGTACGAGTGGAAGTAGCCCACCCACGTTCACCGCGGAATGAGCGACACTGGAGGGTCTGCGTCAAACCACCCTGTCAGCCAGTGGAGGGCTCCCCCGCGTGAACGACGGACCGCTCATCGTCCAGAGCGACAAAACTCTTCTCCTGGAGATCGACCACCCCAAGGCCTCCGACTGCCGCCGCGCCATCGCGCCGTTCGCCGAACTGGAGCGGGCGCCCGAGCACGTGCACACGTACCGGGTGACGCCGCTCGGGCTGTGGAACGCGCGGGCCGCCGGGCACGACGCGGAGCAGGTGGTCGACGCCCTGGTGACGTACTCGCGCTACCCGGTGCCGCACGCGCTGCTGGTGGACGTGGCCGACACCATGGCCCGTTACGGGCGCCTCCAGCTCAACAAGCACCCCGTCCACGGGCTCGTGCTCACCACCACCGACCGGCCGGTCCTGGAGGAGGTGCTGCGCTCCAAGAAGATCGTCCCGCTGGTCGGCGCCCGGGTCGACCCGGACAGCGTGGTCGTGCACCCCTCCGAGCGCGGCCAGATCAAGCAGGTGCTGCTCAAACTCGGCTGGCCCGCCGAGGACTTCGCCGGGTACGTGGACGGCGAGGCGCACCCCATCGACCTGGAGCAGGACGGCTGGCAGCTGCGCCCGTACCAGGCGCAGGCCGTCGAGGGCTTCTGGCACGGCGGCTCCGGCGTCGTCGTGCTGCCCTGCGGCGCCGGCAAGACGCTGGTCGGCGCCGCCGCGATGGCGGAGGCGAAGTCGACCACGCTGATCCTGGTCACCAACACCGTCTCGGCCCGGCAGTGGAAGCACGAGCTGGTCAAGCGCACCTCGCTCACCGAGGACGAGATCGGCGAGTACAGCGGCACGAAGAAGGAGATCCGCCCGGTCACCATCGCCACCTACCAGGTGATGACGACCAAGCGGAAGGGCGTGTACGCGCACCTGGAGCTGTTCGACGCCCGCAACTGGGGCCTGGTCGTCTACGACGAGGTCCACCTGCTGCCCGCGCCGGTGTTCAAGTTCACCGCCGACCTCCAGGCCCGCCGGCGCCTCGGCCTGACCGCGACGCTCGTGCGCGAGGACGGCCGCGAGGGCGACGTGTTCAGCCTCATCGGCCCCAAGCGCTTCGACGCGCCGTGGAAGGAGATCGAGGCGCAGGGCTACATCGCGCCCGCCGACTGCTGCGAGGTGCGGGTCACCCTGACCGACTCCGAGCGCCTCGCCTACGCGACCGCCGAACCGGAGGAGCGCTACCGCTTCTGCGCCACGACGGCGACCAAGCGGCGGGTGGTGGAGGCGCTGGTCAGGAAGCACGAGAAGGACCAGACGCTGATCATCGGCCAGTACATCGACCAGCTGGACGAGCTCGGGGAGGCGCTCGACGCGCCGGTGATCAAGGGCGAGACCAGCAACGCGCAGCGCGAGAAACTGTTCGACGCGTTCCGGAACAAGGAGATCGGCGTCCTCGTGGTCTCCAAGGTCGCGAACTTCTCGATCGACCTGCCCGAGGCCACGGTGGCCATCCAGGTCTCCGGGACCTTCGGCTCCCGCCAGGAGGAAGCTCAGCGCCTCGGCCGCGTCCTGCGCCCGAAGGCGGACGGCCACGCGGCCCACTTCTACTCCGTGGTCGCCCGGGACACCGTGGACCAGGACTTCGCCGCGCACCGGCAGCGCTTCCTGGCCGAGCAGGGCTACGCCTACCGCATCATCGACGCGGACGACGTGCTCTAGCGGGGTTCAGTACCGGACACCGTCGCGCCCGAGGAAGATCACGCGCGCGGCGGTGTCCAGGGCGATCCCGACGTTGCGGACGGCGGTGGCGAGCGGGTTGCGGTGGCGGCCCGGGAGGGCGGTGGCACCGGCCGGGGCTGTGCTGGGGTTCCGTGTGCTCATGTCTTCAACGGTAGGCACCCGACCGGCCGAAGGCATCACTCCAAAGGCCGCATCCGCCGGGCCGGACCTCGTCCTCCGGGTGTATGCGCACCCCTGAGAGCTGCGGGGCTGGAACCCCGAGACGGACAGGTCTAAGATCGTCCGTCTGCCCCCTCCCGAACCGTGGTACCTGCTGAAGTCCCGCAGGCAGCCGGGGGAGGCGCCGACCGCACGGCAACCGGCCGGCCGTACCCACCGTGAGCTCCATCGATCCGCTGCGCCCGCCACCGGGGCAGCCGGGAAGGTTCGCTGTGCCCGCCACCCCCACCACTGACCCCCTCCAGCGCGAACGCGACCACCTGGCCGCGTCCCGGTCCGCGCTGCGAGCGATGCGCGAGGACGTCCAGTCGCTGGACCTGCGCGACGTGACCGGCACCTGGGTGTCCGCCGCCGTCCTCCAGAACCAGATCGAGGCCAGGATCGCCGCCCTGGCCGACCTCGCCGACACCCCGCTGTTCTTCGGCCGCCTCGACTACCTGCACGCGATCAGCGAGGAGCTGTCCGAGGGCGGCGGAGGAGAGAACTTCTACATCGGCCGCCGCCACGTGCACGACGCCGACGGCGACCCGATGGTGATCGACTGGCGCGCGCCGGTCTCCCAGCCGTTCTACCGGGCCAGCCGCACCGAGCCGATGGACGTCGAGCGCCGCCGCCGCTTCGGCTACACCGGCGGCGAGCTCACCGCGTACGAGGACGAGCACCTCACCGACCCCGAGGAGACGGAAACCTCCTCCGCCCTCCTCGCCGCCGAGATCGAGAAGCCCCGCGTCGGCCCGATGCGCGACATCGTCGCCACCATCCAGCCCGAGCAGGACGAGATCGTCCGCTCCGACGTCACGGGCACCATCTGCGTCCAGGGCGCCCCCGGCACCGGCAAGACCGCCGTCGGCCTGCACCGCGTCGCGTACCTGCTGTACGCGCACCGCGAGCGCCTCGCCCGCACCGGCACTCTGGTGATCGGCCCGAACAACGCGTTCCTCTCCTACATCGAGCAGGTCCTGCCCGCCCTCGGGGAGCTCGACGTCGCGCAGGCCACCGTGCAGCAGCTGGTCGGGCACGTCGAGGTCAGGGGCGAGGACACCCCCGAGTCGGCCCGGCTGAAGGGCGACGCCCGGATGGCCGAGGTGCTGCGCCGGGCCGTCCGCTCGGGCATCGCGCTGCCCACCGAGCCCTGCGTGGTGGTCCGCGGCTCTCGCCGCTGGCGCGTCCCCGTCCACGAACTGGCGGAGATCATCGAGGAGTTGAAGGGCCGCGACACCCGCTACGGCGCCGCCGGCGAGGCCCTGCCGCAGCGCATCGCGCACACCGTGCTGCTGAAGATGGAGCAGTCCGGCGAGGCCCCGGACGACCGGGTGCAGGACGCGGTGGCCCGCAACTCCGCGGTCAAGGCCGTCGTCAAGCAGTGCTGGCCGCCGGTCGACCCGGCCAAGCTGGTGCTGCGGCTGCTCTCCGACCCGGAGTTCCTGGCCGCGTGCGCCGAGGGCGTGCTCACCGCCGAGGAGCAGCGGGCGGTGCTGTGGCCCAAGCCCGGCCGCTCGGTGAAGACGGCCCGCTGGACGGCGGCGGACGCCGTCCTGGTCGACGAGGCCGGCGACCTGGTCCAGCGCACGCCCTCGCTCGGGCACGTGGTGCTGGACGAGGCCCAGGACCTCTCCCCGATGCAGTACCGCGCGGTCGGCCGCCGCTGCACCACCGGCTCGGCGACCGTCCTCGGCGACCTCGCCCAGGGCACCACCCCGTGGGCCACCGCGAGCTGGCCGGACGCCCTGCACCACCTAGGCAAGCCGGGCGCCCACGTCGAGGAGCTCACCAAGGGCTTCCGGGTGCCGGAGGAGGTCATCGCGTACGCCTCCCGGCTGCTGCCCGCGATCGCCCCCGGCCTGGCTCCGGCGACCTCGGTGCGCGACACCGCGGGGTCGCTGGCGATCCGCCGGGTCGCGGACGGGGAGCTGACGGAGGCGGTGGTCGAGGCCTGCCGGCGGGCCCTGGAGCACGAGGGTTCGACCGGCCTGATCGCCGCCGACGCGCGCGTCCCGCTGTTCGCCGAGGCGCTGGCCGCGGCCGGCCTGCCGCACCTCTCCCCCGGCGCCGAGACCAGCGCCGAGGCCCGGCTGACGCTCGTCCCGGCCTCACTGGCCAAGGGTCTGGAGTACGACTACGTGGTGCTGGACGAGCCGGCCGCCGTGATCGCCGGCGAACCGGACGAGCGCACCGGCCTGCGCCGCCTGTACGTGGCGCTCACCCGCGCCGTCTCGGGCCTGACCGTCCTGCACGCGGAGCCGCTGCCCGAACAGCTCGGATAGCGGCGGAGGGGCCGGCCCGCATCCGGACCGGCCCCTCCCGCGCGCGACGGACACCGGTCGACCGGCTGTCGGCGCTTCCACGCTCAGCCGTCGATCAGGGCCCGCCACTCGGCGACCTTCGCCGCGTCGACCGGCGCCTGCCACCCGCCGGCGCGGACGGCGCCGCCGACGTGGAAGGCGTCGAAGCCGGCCGCCCGCAGCTCCGGCACGTGCTCGGCCCGCAGGCCGCCGCCGATCAGGATCCGCTGCCCGTACCCGGGTTCGGCCTTCCTGGCCAGTTCCGCGAGGAGCACCTCGCGCCCGGCGTCCACGCCGCCCGGCGCGCCCGAGGTGAGGAAGGTGTCCAGTCCGGGCAGCGCGCCGACGGCCGCGCGGACGGCGGCCCGGTCGGCGCTGTGGTCGATCGCCCGGTGGAAGGTCCACCGGCAGCCGGCCACCGCGTCCGCGACCGCCGCGGTGGCGGCGAGGTCGACGGCGCCGTCCGCGTCGAGGAAGCCGAGGACGAACTCCTCGGCCCCCTCGGCGCGGAGCCCGGCGGCGCGGGCGCGCAGCTCGTCCAGGTCGCCCGGCGCGAAGCCGTCCCGGAGGCGGAGCATGACGCGCAGCGGCAGGTCGACGGCGGCCCGGATCCGGGCGAAGTCCTCGACGGACGGGGAGAGTCCGTCGGCAGCCATGTCCGTGACCAGTTCGAGCCGGTCGGCGCCGCCCGACTCGGCGGCCCGGGCGTCCTGGGGGGTCAGCGCGATGACTTCGAAAATTGGTCTAGACATATCCGTAGCCTGCCACATTCGCCCACCCCCGGCGAGCCCGCCGCCCGCTTCCGGTCACCGGCCCCGACGACCGGCTCGAGGTCACGCCGCGGCGCGCTCCTCGTCGACGTCGCCGCCGCCGGGGCCGCCCGTGCCGCCCCGCCCGATCCTGTGCATCGCCACCGCGGCGATCACCATCAGCCCGATCACCGGCAGCGCGACCGGCAGCAGCCGGGAGAACCCGCCCGACTCGCGCCAGATGTTGAACAGGCTCGCGAACGTCGTCAGCGACAGCACCGCGACGCCCACGGCGGCCGGGAACTCCTTGCCGCGCAGAGCGGTGAAGGTCAGCAGCACCGGCACGAGCAGCAGCACCGCGAACCACTGCGAGTCCAGCGGGAAGGTGGTGTCGTCCCAGCGCTGGAGCCACACCAGCCCGGCGCCACCGACCACCGAGGCCAGCACCACCCCGCGGGTGCGCCAACCCGGCTTCGGCAGCAGGTCCGTCGGCGCCGCGAGCAGCAGCACGGCGGCCAGCGCGGCCGGCAGGGTCGCCATGCCGACGTACCCGGCCCACCACAGGTCGAAGAACACCGGCCCGGTGAACGCCTGCGCCAGGACGGCCAGTCCGAGCACCGCCTGGATCGAGGCGATGACGCGCACGGCCGTCCACCGCCCGAGCAGCGCCGCGATCGCGAGCAGCAGCGCGGTCACCGGCGGCGCGAGGATCGTGGCCCACGTGGTGTACGAGTGGTCCCAGGTGAGCTTGAAGGAGGCCCCGTCCGGGTCGGTGACCCACGGGACCAGCCCCGAACCGGCCAGCGCGCCGGCCACCATCGGCGCGGCGAGCCCGAGCACCCGCCCGAGCATCCCGGAGCCGGTCAGCCCGAGCCGCACCCGCAGCCCGTACGCGGCCAGGTCGAAGACCTCCCGGGCGACGGCCGAGCGGTCGGCCTCGGCCGTGGCGTCGGCGAAGACGGCGGCGATCTCCTCGCCGCGCTCGCGGCGGTACCGGGACGGGTACAGCTGGAGAGCGGCCCGCAGCGCGCCCGAGGGCGCTCCGATCGTGGGTGTGGTCATGCGAAACTCCCCCTCGTCAAGGTCCGCAGCGCGGTCCCGGGCTTCCCCTTCAGCGCCGACCGGACGGTGGCCAGCCGGCGCTCCGCCTCGGCCGCGACCGACCGCAGCCGCTCCGCCTCGGTGGCGAGCGCCGTCCGGCCGGGGCCGGTCAGCGCGTAGGTGCGGCGGGCCCGGCCGTCCACGATCTCCTCGGCGGCGACCTCGATCAGGCCCTGCTGGAGCAGGCGGTCGAGGGCGCCGTAGAGGGTGCCGGTGCGCATCTTGACCCGGCCGTCGGAGATCTCGGAGATCTCCTGGATGAGCGCGTAACCGTGCCTGGGCGCGTCGGCCAGTGCGGTGAGCAGCAGCAGCGTCGGCTCCTGCATCGAGCGTTCTGTCATGCGTCTACATATATCGTCAACCGGCATATAGGTCCAGCACCGGTCCCCCCGGAGAGGCGTCCGTTACACGACCAGCACAATGGCGCCCATGCCGAACACCGAGGACCTGCTCGCCGACTGGACCGCCCTGCTGCACCGCTGCGGCACCACCGTCGACCCCGAGCCGTACGGGCGGGAGCTGCTCCGGCGCTGGGCCGAGCCGCAGCGCAGGTACCACACCGCCGACCACCTGCGCGCGGTCCTGCGGCACGTCGACGGCCTCGCCGCGCACGCCGCCGACCCGGACGCCGTCCGCCTCGCCGCCTGGTTCCACGACGCCGTCTACCGGCCCGACCGTTCCGAGAACGAGGAGCGCAGCGCGGCGCTCGCGGTCCGGGCCCTGACCGCCGCCGGTCTGCCCGCCGCGCGGACGGCCGAGGTCGAGCGCCTCGTCCTACTCACCGTCACCCACGACCCCGCTCCGGGCGACCGCGACGGCGAGGTGCTGTGCGACGCGGACCTCGCCGTGCTCGGCGGCACCCCCGAGGCGTACGCGGCCTACGCGGCCGCCGTCCGCGAGGAGTACGGCTTCGTGCCCGAGCCGGACTTCCGGGCGGGCCGGGCGGCCGTCCTGCGCCGACTCCTCGCCCTGCCCGCGCTCTACCGCACCCCGGCCGCCCACGAGCGCCTCACCGCGCCCGCGCGGGCCAACCTGGCGGCCGAACTCGAACTACTGGAGAACCAGGGCGTGTCCTAGACCAACTTGCCGACCGGCGCGACGGCGGCGCCCTGCTTGCCGCACACCCAGTGCGGGTCCGGCCCCAGCTCCGGCTCCACGCTCAGCGCGTGCGGGTCCCCGTCGGCCGCGCAGGCGGTGCACAGCGGCCAGCGCCCGTACGCCTCCAGCAGCGCGTCCTGGACGTCCTGGGCGACCAGCCCGAGCACGTACTCGGTGCCGTCCGGCCACTGCTCCAGCCACCACCGCCGGTGCGTGACGGCCTGCTCCACGAGCGAGACGACGGCGGCGTCCGCCACGTCCCGCGCGGTGAGGTCGGACAGGATCTGCGCACGGGCCTCGTGCAGGGCGGTCTCGATGTCAGCCATCCGTCGATTCTCCCAAACAACGCCGCGTGGGCGGCCCCCCGAAGGGAACCGCCCACGCGATCGGAACACCGATCCGGTCGTACGACCCGGATCAGAAGTCCATGTCACCGCCCGGCATGCCGCCGGCCGGGGCCGCGGCCTTCTCCGGCTTGTCGGCGATGACGGCCTCGGTGGTCAGGAACAGGGCCGCGATCGAGGCGGCGTTCTGCAGCGCCGAGCGGGTCACCTTGGCCGGGTCGATGATGCCCACGGCGATCAGGTCGACGTACTCGTTGGTGGCGGCGTTCAGGCCGTGACCGGCGGGGAGGTTGCGCACCTTCTCCACCACGACGCCGCCCTCGAGGCCGGCGTTGGTCGCGATCTGCTTGATCGGGGCCTCCAGCGCCACGCGGACGATGTTGGCACCGGTGGCCTCGTCGCCCTCGAGCTCCAGCTTGTCGAACGCGACGGCGGCCTGCAGCAGGGCGACGCCACCACCGGCGACGATGCCCTCCTCGACGGCGGCCTTGGCGTTGCGGACGGCGTCCTCGATGCGGTGCTTGCGCTCCTTGAGCTCCACCTCGGTGGCCGCACCGGCCTTGATGACGGCCACGCCGCCGGCCAGCTTGGCGAGGCGCTCCTGGAGCTTCTCGCGGTCGTAGTCCGAGTCGCTGTTCTCGATCTCGGCGCGGATCTGGTTCACGCGGCCCGCGACCATCTCGCTCTCGCCGGCACCGTCGACGATCGTGGTCTCGTCCTTGGTGATGACGACCTTGCGGGCGCCGCCCAGGAGGTCCAGACCGGCGTTCTCCAGCTTCAGGCCGACCTCCTCGGAGATCACGGTGCCGCCGGTGAGGGTGGCGATGTCCTGGAGCATGGCCTTGCGGCGGTCGCCGAAGCCCGGGGCCTTGACGGCGACGGACTTGAAGACGCCCTTGATCTTGTTGACGATCAGGGTCGAGAGGGCCTCGCCCTCGACGTCCTCGGCGATGATGACGAGCGGCTTGCCGCTCTGCATGACCTTCTCCAGCAGCGGGAGCAGGTCCTTGATGCCGCCGATCTTGGAGTTGGCGATGAGGATGTACGGGTCCTCGAACGTCGCCTCCATCCGCTCCAGGTCGGTGGCGAAGTAGGCGGAGATGTAGCCCTTGTCGAAGCGCATGCCCTCGGTGAGCTCGAGCTCCAGACCGAAGGTGTTGCTCTCCTCGACGGTGATGACGCCTTCCTTGCCGACCTTGTCCATGGCCTCGGCGATGAGCTCGCCGATCTGGGTGTCGGCGGCCGAGATGGAGGCGGTGGAGGCGATCTGCTCCTTGGTCTCCACGTCGGTGGCCTGGGCCAGGAGCTGGTCCGAGACGGCGGCGACGGCCTTCTCGATGCCGCGCTTCAGGGCCATCGGGTTGGCGCCGGCGGCGACGTTGCGCAGACCCTCGCGAACCAGGGCCTGGGCGAGCACGGTGGCGGTGGTGGTGCCGTCACCCGCGACGTCGTCCGTCTTCTTGGCGACCTCCTTGACGAGCTCCGCGCCGATCTTCTCGTACGGGTCCTCGAGCTCGATCTCCTTGGCGATGGAGACACCGTCGTTGGTGATCGTGGGGGCGCCCCACTTCTTCTCCAGCACGACGTTGCGACCCTTGGGGCCGAGCGTGACCTTCACTGCGTCGGCGAGCTGGTTCATGCCACGCTCAAGGCCGCGGCGAGCTTCCTCATCAAAGGCGATGATCTTGGCCATCTGAAGTGGTCCTCCGGGACACGGTCGACTGCTCGGACCAAGGGGTGCCCGCGACGGACGGCCAAGGTGTGCGGGGGTCTATTCCCCTACCGCTCCCAGGGCCTCACCGACCCGGTCCGCTGTCACTCTCAAGCTGTGAGTGCTAACGCCAATGATTAGCACTCCGGGTGGTCGAGTGCAAGCCCAATCGCCAAGCCGGGAGCCGCCGCGGGAACGCCGACGGGCCCGCACGACGCGTGTCGCGCGGGCCCGTCGAGAAGCGAGTGGTCACCAGCCGTGGGCCGCGCCGAGCTCCTGGAGCCGGAAGGGGTCAGACCGCGCGGACCATGTCCGCCTGCGGGCCCTTCTGTCCCTGGGAGATCTCGAACTCGACCCGCTGGCCCTCCTCGAGGGTGCGGTAGCCGTCCATCTGGATCGCGCTGTAGTGGACGAAGACGTCCGCACCACCGTCGACCGCGATGAAGCCGTAGCCCTTCTCCGCGTTGAACCACTTGACGGTGCCCTGAGCCATTCCGAACTCCCCTAGTGCTGTGCTGGCCCTTCACGGTCCCGCAGGTCGCGGGCCCGGGTTGGTTGTGAAGGCCGGCCCGGGGAACCCCCCCTGGGCGCAGCCGTGCACGCCGCGATCAACCGCCCCGAACGACATCCGTGAGCGGGTGATTGCGTCGACCGCGGCTGAATGTATCCGGATCGACGCCCTCTGCAACAGGGCCCTCCGCGGTGAATTCCGGGTCCGCATCAAGGGACAGGACGGGCCGAATCGGAAGGAACTCCGCAATTCACGCCGGACATAGCGGACGGATTACACAAATCCCCTGGAGAATTCTGACATCCGCGTGACATGTTTCCCGGACCCGGTCCCCGGGCGGTCTCAACGGACGGACGGCGGAGCGGCGGTTCGCACGGGGAGGGTGAGGGGGACCCCTGTTCCCGGCCGAGCGACACTCTACTCCCACTCGACCGGGAAATATTCCCGCCGAAATGCGAGCGGCCGCCCGCGCGCACGGAATGCGGAAAACGGGGGCGGCGGGGGGCGGGCGGGGGCGGGGCCGGGGCAGGACCCCCCCCGCACCCCCCGGAATATAGGAACGCG
>NZ_JBHVOL010000040.1:14651-68654 GCF_042887925.1 Kitasatospora sp. NPDC057904 | reverse complement strand
CCGTTGGCAGTCTGAAAATCACCCGTCACGCCCCTCTCCGCGGCCACCCCCTCCGCCACCCCCTCCCGCAGCCCGACCCTCTCGCCTTGGGTGGGTTTGGGGGTGGGGGGTGGCTGAGGGGGGTGGGTCGGTATGGGGTGGGGGGGTGGTTGAGGGGGAGGGGGGTGGTTGAGGGGGTGCACTGGTGGGGGTGGGGGTGCGGTCTGTCAGCCTTGTGTGCTCAGGCGCACGGTGACCAGTTCGAATGGGCGGAGGGCCAGGTCTACTGTGCCCTCGGTCACTGTCACGTCTCCCCGGGTGCCCTCCCACGGGCGTTCCAGCAGGTCGCACGGCTGGGCTTCGGCCAGCGGGAACGACGTGGTCAGACGGCCCCTCGCTCGGCCTCCGTTCGCCTCGTAGACGCGGACGATCAGGTCGCCGCTGCGGTCGTCGGCGAGTTTGACGGCGCTCACGACGATGGCGTCGTTGTCGACCGTCACCAGGGGGGTCACTGTCTCCTCGCTGCCGGTGACCCGCCGTTCGGGGAGGCCGATGCGGTAGCCCTCGCGGACGGCGTCGGCGATCGTGGCGCCGGGGACGAGGGCGTGGTGGAAGCGGTGCAGGCCCTGGTCGGTCTTGGGGTCGGGGAAGCGCGGGGCGCGCAGCAACGAGAAGCGGACGGTGGTGGTCGTCCCGCCGTCGGTGTCGCGCACGGTCCGGGTGACGTCGTGGCCGTAGGTCGACGCGGTGACGAGGGCGACGCCCCACCCGGGTTCGTCGAGGTGGACGAAGCGGTGGTTGCAGGCCTCGAACTTCGCGGCCTCCCAGCTGGTGTTGGTGTGGGTCGGGCGGTAGAGGTGGCCGAACTGGGTCTCCGCCGCGTAGCGCTCGGTGTGGAGGTCGAGCGGGAAGGCGGCCTTGAGGAACTTCTCGGTCTCGTGCCAGTCGACCTCGGTGTCGATGTCGAGGCGCTGCTCGCCCGCCCGCAGCGTGAGCGTCTGGACGACGCGGGACGAGCCGAAGGAGCGCTCGATCCGGACGCTCGCCCGGTCCGGGTGGGTGGTGGCGGTGATCGCGTCGACGTCGGTGAGGTCCGTTCCGGTGTTGCGGTAGAACTGGTCGACGTCCCACGCGTCCCACATGTTGGGGAAGTCGGGGTGCAGTTGGAGCAGGTTGGCCCTCGTGCCGGGGGCGACGGTCTCGCGGCCGCTCGCCACCTCGGTGACGGAGGTGATCAGGCCTTCGGTGTCGACGACGACGTCCAGCAGGCCGTTGTGGAGGGTGAATCCGCCTTCGGGGCGTTCGGTTGCGGCGCAGTTGCCGGGCGTGGTCGGTGTTGCTGCCGCTCCGCCTGCGGGCACCGAGGAGCGTTCGTGCGGTGCCGCGTTGAAGACCAGGTCGTGTCCGCCGGCGGCGTCACCGGCGAGGGCCTGCTGGGCGCGGCCGATGAGTGCTTCCAGTTCGGTGGCCAGCGCCGCGTACGTCGCCTCGGCCTCGCGGTGCACCCAGGCGATCGACGAGCCGGGCAGGATGTCGTGGAACTGGTGCAGCAGCACCGTCTTCCAGATCCGGTCCAGCTCCTCGTACGGGTAGGCGGCTCCGGTCCGCAACGTCGCGGTGGTGCACCAGAGTTCGGCTTCGCGCAGGAGGTTCTCGCTGCGCCGGTTGCCCTGCTTGGTCTTCGCCTGGCTGGTGAGCGTGGCCCGGTGCAGCTCCAGGTACAGCTCGCCGACCCACACCGGCGGGCTCGGGTACTCGGCCTCGGCCTTCGCGAAGAACTCGGCCGGCCGCTCCCAGCGGACCGTCGCCGAGCCCTCCAGGTCCTTCAGCCGCGCGGCCTTGGCGACCATCTCGCGCGTCGTGCCGCCACCGCCGTCGCCCCAGCCGGTCGGCGCGAGCGAGTGCCTGGCCACCCCCTTGTCCTTGAAGTTGCGGGCGGCGTGGGCGATTTCGCTGCCCTTCATCGAGCAGTTGTAGGTGTCCACGGGCGGGAAGTGGGTGAAGATCCTCGTCCCGTCAATCCCCTCCCACAGGAACGTGTGGTGCGGGAACGTGTTGACCTGGCTCCACGAGATCTTCTGCGTCAGCAGCCACTTGGAGCCCGCGTTGCGGATGATCTGCGGCAGGCCGCCGGTGAAGCCGAACGTGTCGGGCAGCCAGGCCTCGTGGTTCTCCACCCCGAACTCGTCCAGGAAGAAGCGTTTCCCGTGGACGAATTGACGTGCCATCGCCTCCGAGCTCGGCATGTTGGTGTCCGACTCCACCCACATGCCGCCGGCCGGTACGAACCGCCCGTCGGCCACGGCCTTGCGCACGCGTGCGTACACCTCGGGGCGGTGCTCCTTGATCCACGCGAACTGCTGCGCCTGGGACATGGTGTAGAGGAAGTCGGGCTCGTCCTCCAACAGCGCCGTCATGTTGGCGGTGGTGCGGGCCACCTTCCGGACCGTCTCCCGCAGCGGCCACAGCCAGGCCGAGTCGATGTGGGCGTGGCCGATCGCACTGATCCGGTGGGCGGATGGGGCCGCGGGGGTGGAGAGTACGGTGTTCAGCGCCGAACGGGCTTGTGGGGCAGTTTTGTTGACGTTCTGCAGGTCGATCGCGTCCAGTGCTCGTTCCACGGCGCGCAGGATCTCCCAGCGGCGGGCGCTCTCGACCGGCAGTTCGGCCATCAGTTCGCCGAGGACCTCCAGGTCGATCACCAGCTGCCACACCGTCTCGTCGAAGACGGCGAGGTCCATCCGGGTGAGCTTGTACTGGGGTTCGGTGCCGGCTGTCTCCTTGTCGCCCAACTCGGTCGGCAGGAACGGGTGGTAGTCGAGGATGACCGGGTTGGACGCCGCTTCCACGTGCAGGAGGACCGGTTCGCCGCCGACTGCCGGGGAGGCCGCGCGCACCCACTGGTTCTGCGGGTTGAGGCCCTTCACCGGCGTGCCGTCCGGGCGGTAGACGAGGCCCTCGCACTGGAATCCGGGCATGTTGGCGTCGAAGCCGAGGTCGATCAGCGCCTCGACCGTCCGCCCGGCCCACGCCTGCGGCACCGTGCCGGTCACGGTGAGCCAGCTGGTGCCCCACGGCGCGCCCCAGGCGTCGCCGACCGCGATCGGGGAGCGCGGCGCCGCCAGGCCCTCGGCGACCGGGACGGGCTCGCCGGGCGCCGTCCAGATGCCGACGGTCAGCGGGACGGACTCGGGGTACACGGCGGGGCGGATGCGCTCGTCGAGGACGCGCTTGAGGCGGGACTCGACCAGGGTGCGGTCATCGTGCATGTCGGCGGCTCCGTTGCTTGGCTGGGGGAACGGCTCAGAGAGAACGTACGTCGTCGGGGTGGACCACCTCGGTGATTCCGCGTGCGGCCAGGTGCGCGCGGTCCTCGGCGTGCTCGGCGAGGACGGTGGTCGGACGGGCGCCCGCCTCGGTGAGGCGCATGAACGCCTCGAAGACCGCGCCGCCGGGCCCGCAGACCGAGCGCTTCGGCGCCGTGACCTCGTCGCCGGCGGCGATCACCACCGCCGTCGTCCGCGGCTTGGGCGGCTGCCACGCGCGGCGAGCCTCGGCGGCGGCCTCGGCGAGCCGGGCGCCGGCCGGCTTGACCTTCCGGTCGGTGGTCAACAGGCCGAGGCCGTACTCGAGTTCGGGGAAGTCGGCGAGCGAGCGGTCGACGTCGTGCGAGCACCACCAGGTGACGCCCCACAGGTCCGGGCAGTCCAGGACGGCCTCGACGGTCGCGCCGGTGAAGCGCGCGGCGTCCTCCGGGGCGATGTGCGGGGCCGGGGCGCCGACCTCCTGGAGCCAGACCGGGCGCGCCGGGTCGTCCGCCCACGCCTTGGCGAGCTCGACCAGGTAGGCGGCGTGCTGCGCGGTCGCGGCGGACGCGGCGCCGTAGCGTTGGGCGGTGCCGTTGAACACCCACGAGTGCACGGCCGTCGCCGCGCCGATCCGCGCCGAGTGCCACGGCGTGAACGGGTGCCCGTCGAGGTAGTAGGCGGCGTCGTAGGAGGCGTGCAGGTGGAGCCGGCCGGGCGCGCCCTCCTCGCACGCGGCGAGCATGCGGCGCAGCCACGCGTCGGCCTGCCCGGGGGTGATCCGGTCGGGGTCGGGGTGCGGGTCGCCGGCGAACTGGTTGATCTCGTTGCCGAGCGTCAGGCCGAGGAAGTTGGACTTCTCGCGCAGTGCCTCGGCGAGGGTGCGCAGGTAGGCGGCCTGGCCGTCGAGGACGTCGGGGTCGGTGAAGACGTTCCGCCGGTGCCAGGTCCGGGTCCAGGACGGCAGGAAGTCGAAGCTGGAGAGGTGGCCCTGGAGGCCGTCCACGGCGACGTCGAGCCCGCGCTCCCCGGCGGCGTCCACGAGCGCGGCGAGCTGCTCGACGGCGCGCGGGCGGATCAGCGTGCGGTTGGGCTGGAAGAGCGGCCAGAGCGGGAACACCCGGACGTGGTCGAGGCCGAGCGCGGCGACCGAGTCGAGGTCGGCGCGGACGGCGTCGAGGTCGAAGTCGAGCCAGTGGTGGAACCAGCCTGTGGTGGGGGTGTAGTTGACGCCGAAGCGGGGGACGTGCGGAGCGGTGGTCATGGATCCTCAACGAGTAGACGGGACGGTGGGGATCAGCCTTTGACGGCTCCCTCTTCCACGCCCTTGAAGAAGAAGCGCTGGCAGGCGGCGAACACCAGGACGATCGGCAGGAAGGCGATCATCGTGCCGGCCGCGATCAGCCGGGGGTTCGCGGAGAACGTGCCGTTGAGGTACTGGAGTCCGACGGTGAGCGTGTACTTCTGCGGGTCGTTGAGCACGATCAGCGGCCACAGGAAGTCGTCCCAGGCGCCGATGAACGTGAAGATGACGATCACGCTGAGCATGCCGCGCACGTTCGGCAGGCCGATGTGCCACAGCCGCTGCCACACGGTGGCGCCGTCGACCAGGGCGGCCTGGTCGAGTTCGGCGGGCACGGCGGCGAACGCCGTCCGCATCAGCAGCACGTTGAGCATCGCGAGCGCGCCGGGCAGCGCCACGCCGACCAGGCTGTCGGCCAGGCCGAGGCTGCGCACGAGCACGTACTGGGAGACGATCGTGACCTCGCCGGGCAGCACGAGCGTGGCGAGGAACAGGCCGAACACGAGCTTGGCGCCGCGGAACCGCAGCCGGGCGAGCGCGTAGCCGGCGAGGGTGCAGCCGGCGACGTTGCCCGCGATGCAGATCGCGGCCACGATCACGGAGTTGAGGGCGTAGGTCCACACCGGGATGGTGTCGGCGACCTTCCCGTAGTTGCCGAAGGTCAGGTCCTCGGGCAGGAAGTCCGGCGTCCGGGTGTACACGTCCTCGCCCGGGCCCTTGAGGGACGTGGACAGCTGCCACAGGAACGGGCCGATGACGAGGAGCAGCACGAGGACGAGGAGTGCGTAGCGTGCCGCCGTCCGCGCGGGGGTGGGGGTGTTGAAGGCCCTGGAGCGTCGGGTCGCCATCGGGTTCAGTCCGCCTTCCGGTTCAGGCGCGTCAGGAGCAGCATCGGGCCGAGCGTGATGACGAACAGCAGCAGGCTGAGCGCGGAGGCGTAGCCGAGGTGGCCGGTGAAGCCGCGGCTGTACATCTGGATGAGCATCACCACGGACATGTCCCGGCCGCCGGGGCCGCCCTGGCCGTTGGAGAGCACGTACAGCTCGGAGAAGACGCGCAGGGAGCTGACCGAGATGAGTACGGAGACGAGCATCATCGTCGGCCGCACGCCCGGGAGCGTGACGTGCCACAGCCGGCGCAGCGGGCTCGCGCCGTCGACGGCGGCGGCCTCGTGCAGCTCGCGCGGCACGTTGGCGAGGGCGGACAGGTAGATGACCATGTAGTAGCCGAGGCCCTTCCACGTGGTCAGGGCGATGGCGCTGAAGAGCAGGAGCCAGCGGTCGGTGAGGAAGGTGACCGGGGTGTCGGTGAGTCCGCTCTGCTGGAGGACGCCGTTGACGAGGCCGCGGTCGTCCAGCACCCAGCCCCAGATCAGTGCGACGACGACGGCGGAGGCGATGACGGGCGTGTAGAAGGCGGTGCGGAAGAAGGTGATGCCGGGGGCCTTCCGCTGGACGAGGAGGGCGAGCAGCAGCGGCAGGACCGTCAGGAGGGGCAGGCAGACCAGCATGAAGACGATGCTGTTGAGCAGGGCGTCGGCGAGCTGCTCGTCGTCGAGGAGGCGTCCGTAGTTCTCCAGGCCGGTGAACGTGCCGCCGCCCAGCGGCTTGGCGTTGGTGAAGGACAGGATCACCGTGTTGACGGCCGGCCACAGGTTGAAGACGGCCAGCCAGAGTAACGCGGGCCCGGCGAGCAGCCAGGGTGTGAACCAGCGCCGGTGGGTCATGCGGAGTGCCTTCCTGGGGCCTGGGGGCGGTGCGGTCGTTCCCGGGAGCGGCGGGGTGGGGGCGCCCGCCGTCCGGGCCCGCGGGATCAGCCCTTGAGCAGCTTGTCGCACTGCTGGACCGCGGAGTCGAGCGCCTGCTTGGAGCTCGCCTGGCCGCTGATCGCCAGGGCGATCTGCTGGTTGACGACCGTGCTCATCGCGTCGTCGATCACGACGGGCTGGATGAGCTTCGCCTTGGCCAGCGAGGCGAAGGCGATCACCTTGGCGTCGCCCGCGTTGGTGCCGTCGCCCTTGCTGAAGAACGGGTCGTCGGCGGAGGCCTTGGTGGACGGGAAGACGCTGGTCAGGTGGGCCAGCCCGGCCTGGTTCTCGGGGCTGGTGAGCCAGCGGGCCAGGGCCACCGCGGCGGCCGGGTTCTTGGTGCTCTTCGGGATGGACACGCCCTGGACGTACAGCGGCGGCGTGTTGAACGCGGCGGACGGGACGACCTTGGGGGCGAGCGTCGGGTTGTCGGTGGCGAGCGAGGTGATGTAGTTGGCGCCGGCGGTGGTCCAGGCCGCGGTGCCGGAGTTGAAGAGCTTGCTGTTGCCCGCGTAGGTGTTGGTGAGGACGTCGTTGGGCAGCAGGCCCTCCTTGAAGGCGTCGCGGTACTTGTCGAGCAGTGCGGCGGCTTCGGGGGTGTTGAAGGTGAAGGACTTGCCGTCGTCGGCCATGATCTTCACGCCGGCGTTGTAGAGGTCGCCGATGCCCGGCTTGCGGCTCATCAGGTAGGCCTTGCCGCCGGACCTGTCCTTCATGACGCGGGCCTGGGCGATGAGTTCGTCCAGGTTGGCGGGGAGCTTCTTCGGGTCCAGGCCGTTCTGGCTGAGGAGGTCCGAACTCCAGTAGTTCACATCGGTGTTGAGGTACCAGGGGTAGCCGTAGACGCCGTCCTGGCCGACGAAGCGGTAGGCGTCGACGCTGCCGCTGACGTACTCGTCGGCGAGCTTCGGGTCGGCCTTGGAGACGTCGAGGAGGAGGTCCTTCTTCGCCAGGGGGAGGGCGAAGTCCGGCGGGAGGTTGACCACGTCGGGGAGGTCGCCCGCGGCGGCCTGGCTGAGCACCTTGTTGGAGTAGCCGTCGCCGGGCTGGTCCAGCCAGTCGACCTCGACGCCCGGGTACTTCTTCTTGAAGCCGTCGATCACGCCCTGCATGTAGTCGGTGAACTTCGGCTTGAGCGCCCAGGTCTGGAGCGAGACCTTCCCCTTGACCTCGCCGGTCGCGGCCGCACTGGCCACGCTGTCGCCGTTCTTGCCGTCGCCGGAGCCGAGTCCGCAGCCGGCGAGTGCGGCGGCGGTGACCGCCGTTGTCGTCAGTGCCGCCCAGATTCTTCGCATTGAGGGTCTCCCGGTCCAGGGTAGGTGGGATTGCGCCGGCTGGTGTGCCGTCTTCCTGAAACCTCATTTGCTAAACCGGTCTAGCTATTTCAGGGACTATGCTCCGACCTAACTCGGCTGTCAATATGAGCTAGCGGCTGGGGGTGGCGCCAAAAGTCCGCGTGCAAGGTGTAGGCAGTGCTGTGCCCTCGCTGTGCGCTGGGTTGAGACCCGCTGGAGTGACGCAGAAGCATGTTACGGTTACCCAGTGTTGACGGCAGTTCAGGTCAAGCTGATGCCGTCGCCGGATGTGGCGACGGCACTGCGCGACACCCTGTCCACGTGCAACCGAGAGGCCAACCGTGTCTCCGAGCTGGCTTTTCGTACGGGGGAGCAGTCCCGGAGGGCCTTGCAAAGCGCGGCCTACCTCAAGCTGAAGGGTGCCGGGCTGTCCGCGCAGCCCGCGCTGCATGTCATACGCAAGGTCGCCGACGCCTATGCCACCCTGGCGGCGAACATCCGCGCCGGGAATCTCGGCGGGCCCGGCGACAAGCGACGCGAACGCGCCGAGTCCAAACCGATCAGTTTCCGCCCCGATGCCGCTCAGGCATACGACGACCGCTGCCTGTCCTGGCGGCTGGATGATCGGACGGTGAGCATCTGGACCACCGCTGGCCGCGTGAAGAGCATCCCCTTCGCGTGCTCCGCAGAGGTCCTTGCGATGCTCCGTGAGCACCGTAAGGGCGAAACCGATTTGGTGGCGCGCGATGGCGCGTTCTACCTGATGGCAGCCTGCAACGTAGCCGAGGCTGAGGCGTTCGAGCCGACCGGATGGATCGGCGTGGACCTCGGTATCACCAACATCGCCACCACCAGCATCGGTTACCGTGCCGCCGGACGCGGCCTGAACCGGCACCGCAAGCGCATGCAGGACCTGCGGGCCAAGCTTCAGACGAAGGGCACCAAGTCAGCCAAGCGGGTGTTGAAGCGGCTCTCCCGTAAGGAGTCCCGCCGCGCCAGGGACGTCAACCACTGTATCTCCAAGCGCATCGTGACCGAGGCTGAACGCACCACTGCCGGAATCGGACTGGAAGACCTATCCGGTATTCGGCAGCGGGCACGGCTCCGCAAGCCCCAACGGGTTACGCTGCACTCCTGGGCCTTTGCCCAACTCGGCGCCTTCGTCGCCTACAAGGCCAAACGGGCCGGCGTCCCGGTGGTGTACGTCGACCCGGCATACACCAGCCAGGAATGCTCCGTGTGCCACTACACAGACCGTAGGAACCGGCCTGATCAGGCCGCCTTCGCATGCCGGTCGTGCGGCGTCGTTGCGCACGCCGACCGGAACGCTTCCCGCAACATCGCCCACCGGGCAGAGGCTGCGTGGAACGCGGGGCGGCGGTCATCCGCCCCTGCCCCCGCACCATAGGGTGCGGAGGCTGGATGTGGGAGTCCACCCAACAGCCAGTTGGGCGCTACCTGCAAGCTTGGCCCCTCATGGCCGAGTGAAGTTGACGAGAGGAGTCGGGTCCCGTGGGCAGACCGACGATCGCCGACATCGCCCGACAGGCCGGTGTCTCCAAGGGCGCGGTGTCCTTCGCGCTCAACGGGCGACCCGGCGTGAGCGAGGCGACCAGGGCCCGGATCCTGCGGGTCGCCGAGGAGATGAACTGGCGGCCGCACAGCGCCGCCCGCGCCCTCGGCGGCGCCCGGGCCGACGCCGTCGGCCTCGTGATCGCCCGGCCCGCCCGCACCATCGGGGTCGAGCCGTTCTTCGGCCAGCTGCTCTCCGGGCTCCAGGCGGTGCTCTCGGCCAGCTCGGTCGCGCTGCACCTGATGGTCGTCGAGGACACCGCCGCCGAGATCGGGGTCTACCGGCGCTGGGCCTCCGAGCACCGCGTCGACGGCTTCATCGTCGTCGACCTGCAGACCCGCGACCCGCGGCTGCCCGTACTGGACGAACTCGGGCTGCCCGCGGTCGTCCTGGGCGGGCCCGGCAAGGGCGGCGGCCGGCTGCGGATCTGGGCCGACGACCGGGAGGCGATGCTCTCCATCGTCGACTACCTGGCCGCCATCGGGCACCGCAGGATCGCCCACCTCGCCGGGCTCCCGCACTTCCAGCACACCCAGCGGCGGATCCGCGCGCTGCGCGACGCCTCGCGCCGGCTCGGGCTGGAGGAGGCGGTCTCGGTGCCGACCGACTTCAGCGACGCCGAGGGCGCCGCGGCCACCCGCACGCTGCTCTCGCGCGCCCGGCGGCCCACCGCGATCGTCTACGACAGCGACGTGATGGCGGTGGCCGGCCTGGGCGTCGCCGGCGAGATGGGGGTCGCGGTGCCCGGCGAGCTGTCGATCGTCTCCTTCGACGACTCGGTGCTCGCCCGGATCGTCCACCCGCCGCTCACCGCGCTCAGCCGGGACACCTTCGCCCTCGGCGAGCAGGTGGCGCGCAGCCTGCTGGACGCCCTGGACGGGGCCGGGCCCGGGCGGGACCTCCAGATGCCGACGCCGCGGCTGACCGTCCGGGAGTCGACGGCGCCGCCCGGGGCCGCGGCCGTTTCACCCGTGGGGGCGGTTGTTGCGCGGGTCGTTGACAGCGGTTCTGAACCGGTTTAGCCTCGCTGCGCCGAGGGGGTCCGGCACCCTGCCCGTTGATTGCGTACCGTCAGCCGATCGCCGGCGCCTCCTCCGATGCGCATCGTCACGCCCGCATGCACCCGGGCCCGCCGCGCCGGTGGGCCCGCCCCCTCCTCCGCTCGATCGGAGTCAGCGCATGTCCAGACGCCTCCCCCTGCTGCTCAGTGCCGCGCTCGCCGCCGCGCTGGGCGTCGTGCCCGCCGCCCACGCCTCGCCCGCCGCACCCCCGCCCGCCGCATCCTCGCCGGTGAAGGCCGCCGCGGCTGGCAATCAGCCCTACGCGTCGTATTGGTACCCCGGCACCATCCTCACCTGGGACCCGTCCACCGACCCCGACGCCCGCTTCAACCGCTCCCGCGTCCCCCTCCGGCCGCGCACCAGCGACCCGTCCCTCGCGGCCAACCCCAACGCCCGTGCGGGGGAAGGGAAGATAGCCTCCCTGGTCTCCTTCGCCCCCACCTCGAACAACCCCTCCCAGGGCTCCGCCGACCCCAACTACTACGCCTTCGGCTACTGGCAGTACGTCGACAAGCTCGTCTTCTGGGGCGGCTCAGCGGGTGAAGGTCTCATCCTCGCTCCCAACCCGACCGTCATCGACGCGGCCCACCGCAACGGCGTCAAGGTCTACGGCACCGTCTTCTTCCCGCCCGCGGCCTACGGCGGCCAACTGCAGTGGGTGCGCGACTTCGTCCAGAAATCCGGCGACCGCTACCCCGTCGCCGACAAGCTCGTCCAGGCCGCCCAGTACTACGGCTTCGACGGCTGGTTCATCAACCAGGAGACGGGCGGCGGCGATCAGGCCCTCGCCGGGCAGTTGCGCGACCTCATGCAGTACACCAAGGCGCGCAGCGGCGGCACCGACTTCATGTGGTACGACGCCATGACCACCTCCGGCGCCGTCGACTGGCAGAATGCGCTCACCACCGCGAACTCGCCGTTCCTGCAAGATGGTTCGAAGCGCACCTCGGACTCGATGTTCCTCAACTTCGGCTGGACGCCGTCGGGTCTGGACTCCTCCCGCACGCTGGCCCGGCAACTCGGCCGCAGCGAGTACGAGCTCTACTCCGGCATCGACACCGAGGCCAACGGCTCCAACACGAGCGTCGACTGGAACACGCTCTTCCCCGCCGGGCAGCCGCACACCACCTCGCTCGGCCTCTACCGGCCCGAGTGGACCTGGAAGTCGGCCACCGACCGCAACGACTTCTACGCCAAGGACTCCCGCTACTGGGTCGGCGCCAACGCCGACCCCTCCAACACCAACCTGTCCGACTCCTGGCCCGGCCTCGCCAGCTACGTCGCCGAGTCCTCGCCCGTCACGGCCAAGCCGTTCGTCACCAACTTCGACACCGGGCAAGGGGACTTCTACAACGCCGGCGGCACCCGCGTGGCCACCGGCGGCTGGAACAACCTCTCCCTCCAGGACGTCCCGCCCACCTACCACTGGATCGTCGACTCCGACGGCAGCAGGCTCACCCCGTCCGTCGACTTCACCGACGCCTACCAGGGCGGCTCCTCGTTGCGCCTCACCGGCACGCTCGACTCCGCCAACACCGTGCGGCTCTACCAGACCAGCCTGCCCGTCGCGGCGGACACGCGGCTGTCGATGGTCGTGAAGACTCCGGGCGCCGGCCCGACCAAGCTCAAGGCCGCAGTCTCCTTCACCGACGCGCCGGACAGCTTCACCACCCTCGACGTGGGCGCCGACACCGGTACGGGCTGGGAGCGCCACACCCTCGATCTGTCGCCGTACGCGGGCCGCACGATTGCCCAGATCGGGCTCCGGGTCGAAGGGTCCGACCCCGCGTACGACGTCCGGATCGGCCAACTCGCCGTCTACGACGGCTCGGTGGAGGCTCCGGCCGCGCCCGCAGGGCTCACCGTCCTCGGCGCGAGCGACGTGGTGGCCGGCGCCAGCCAGTCCCTGCGGCTCTCATGGACGGCGGCGCCCGGCGGAAACGTCCACCACTACGAGGTGTACCGGCGCAACGCCGACGGCACCCGGACGTTCCTCGGTGCCACGCCCAACGACGCCTATTTCGTCGGCAAGTTGGACCGGGCGGGCGGCGAGGACAGTACGGTGGTCGACGTCGAGGCGGTCTCGACGACGTACGGCCGCTCGGCGGCCGCGTCCACCGCGGTGGCCTGGACGGCCGCGCCCTCCGGCAGCAACCTCGCGCTCACCCGGCCCGCCACCGCCTCCGGCGTCCACGACTTCGAGGCCCGAGGCAGGTAGCCTCCCGATCGCCGCCGAAAGGACCCTCCCCGTGCCGGTCACCATCACCGCCGTCGAGAGCACCGACCTGTTCGTGGGCCCCGAGGACGCCCCGCGCCAGGTGCTGCGAGTCACCGTCGACGGCCCCGCCGCCCGGATCGCCGTCAGCGGTCCCGGCGTGCGCGGCGAGGCGGCCGGCACGGGGGAGGTCGAAGTCCCGCTGGAGATCACCGGCGCCGCCGTCGGGGCCCGGCTGCCGGTCACCGTGACGGCCGGGGACTTCGAGGCCGAGGCCGTCGTCGAGGCCGTCGTCGAGGTCGCCGAGCCCGGCTGGACGATGTTCCTCGTCTCGCACTTCCACTACGACCCGGTCTGGTGGAACACCCAGGCCGCCTACACCTCCCCCTGGGACCTGCTCTCCGCCGACGCGACCACCCGCCCGCTCTGGGAACGCAACGGCTTCGCGCTCGTCGACGCGCACCTGGACCTCGCGCTGCGCGACCCGGTCTACAAGTTCGTCCTCGCCGAAGTCGACTACCTGAAACCGTACTTCGACCAGCACCCCGAGCGGCGGGCGGAGCTCCGGACGCTGCTGGCACGCGGCCAGGTCGAGCTGGTCGGCGGCACCTACAACGAGCCGAACACCAACCTCACCGGCGCCGAGACGACCATCCGCAACATCGTGTACGGCATCGGCTACCAGCGCGACATCCTCGGCGGCGATCCGCAAACCGCCTGGCAGCTGGACGTGTTCGGGCACGACCCGCAGTTCCCCGGGCACCTCGCCGCGGCCGGGCTCACCGGCAGCGCCTGGGCGCGCGGGCCGTTCCACCAGTGGGGCCCGATCCAGAAGAACTTCCGCGAGGGCAAGGACGACGCCCGGGTGATGCAGTTCCCGAGCGAGTTCGAGTGGATCGCCCCGAGCGGCGACGGCGTCCTCACCCACTACATGCCGCACCACTACTCGGCCGGCTGGTGGATGGACTCCTCCCCGGACCTCGCCACCGCCGAACGGGCCGTCCACGACCTGTACCGCAAGCTCAAGCCCGTCGGCGCGACGCGGAACCTGCTGCTGCCCGTCGGGACGGACTACACCCCGCCCAACAAGTGGGTCACCGCGATCCACCGCTCCTGGGCCGCCAAGTACCTGTGGCCGCGCTTCGTGTGCGGGACGCCGAGGGACTTCCTCGACGCCGTCCGGGCCGAACTGGCCTCCACGGGGCGCCAGTTGAGCCCGCAGACACGCGACATGAACCCGGTGTACACCGGCAAGGACGTCTCGTACATCGACACCAAGCAGGCCCAGCGCGCGGGCGAGGTCGCCGCCGTGGACGCCGAGAAGCTCGCCACGCTGGCATCCGTCCACGGGCTCGGCCGGTACCCGTCGGCGGCGATGGACAAGGTGTGGCGCCACCTCGCGTACGGCGCCCACCACGATGCCATCACCGGCTCCGAGTCCGACCAGGTGTACCTCGACCTGCTCGGCGGCTGGCGCGAGGCGCACGACCTCGCGGCGGAGGTGCGGGACGCGGCGCTGGACGCTCTGGCCGCCCGGATCTCCCTTGAGGGAACCGGTTTTGGGGTGGTCGTGACGAACACGCTCTCGTTCGACCGCACGGATCTGGTCGCCGTGCGGCTGCCCCCGGACGTTCGCGCGGTACGGGTGCTGGACCCGCTCGGTGCGGAGGTGCCGAGCGTCGTCGACCGGGGGACGCTGCGGTTCCTGGCGGCGGACGTTCCCGCGCTGGGGTGGCGCACGTGGCGGCTGGTGCCGGCGGGCGAGCCGGTTGACGCCTGGACGGCCGAGGACGGGTGGACGATCGCCAACGGGCGCTACCGGGTTCGGGCCGATCCGGCGCGCGGTGGCGGTCTCGCCTCGGTCTACGACCGGCTGCACGAACGGGAGTTGATCCGCGACGGCGCGATCGGCAACGAGCTGCGCGTCTACGAGGAGTACCCGCAGCACCCCGACTTCGGCGAGGGCCCCTGGCACCTGCTGCCCAAGGGGCCGGTGGTCGGGTCTGGTGCGGGGGCGGCTGTCGTCCGGCGGGAGGTCGGGCCGCTCGGGGAGCGGCTGGTGATCACGGGCTCCGTGGACGCCGTCCGCTACGAGCAGACGGTCACGCTGTGGCACGGGCTCGACCGGGTCGACTGCCGGACCCGGGTGGTCGACCACTCCGGTGCCGACCGCTTGCTGCGACTGCGCTTCCCCGTCGACCTCCCCGGCGCGCTGCCGGTCAGCGAGGTCGCGGGCGCGGTCGTCGGGCGGGGCTTCGCGATGCCGGACGTCGACTCGGCGGAGGCGCCGTGGACGCTCGACAACCCGGCCAACACCTGGTTCGGCCTCGGCGCGACGGCCCGCGCGGTGCTCCGCGACCCGGCGGGGTCGGTCCTCGGCGAGCGGGCGTTGGGCGTGGCGGAGGTCGTCGTGCCGGCGCTGGACTCGGCGGCCGGCGTCCGCGATCTCGTCGTGGCGCTCGCCCGGGTCGGCGTCACGGCCACCACCTCGGGCGCCGACTGGGCCCGGTACGGCTGGCTGGACGTGGACTCCAACCTGCCGGACTTCCGGATCGTCGTGGGCGGCCCGGAAGTCAACTCTGTGGCCAGGGATTTGATCGAGCGGGCGGGTGAGGAGTACGCGAGCGTGCTCAAGGCGCACGGTGCGGTGTGGGTGCCGGCGGTCGCGCCGCTGGCGGACGCGTGGCGGCCCGGCGCCGACCTGCGGGACCTGCGGGCGCTCCCGGCGCTCGTCGTCACGGACCCGGCCGGACTGGCGGCGGACCTGGCGGACGCGCGGATCGAGGCCGTTTGCCCGGTCCACGATCCGGACGCCCGACTGGCCGACCATACAGTCGCGTTGCTGAGCTACGGCCTGCCCGGCTTCGCGGTGGACACGACCGGCGCACTGCACCTCTCGCTGATGCGCTCCTGCACCGGCTGGCCGTCCGGCGTCTGGATCGACCCACCCCGGCGGACAGTGCCCGACGGCACCTCTTTCCAACTCCAGCGCTGGACACACGAGTTCAGCTATGCGCTGGTCGGGGGAGCGGGCGACTGGCGGGCGCAGGCGCTGCCCGCGCAGGGGCAGGAGTTCAACCACCCGCTGTACGGCCGCGTCGTGCCCGCCCAGGAAGGTCCGCTGCCGTCCACCCTGTCGTGGCTGCGCGTCGAGCCGCAGCGGGAGGTGCTGCTGAGCGCGCTGAAGCCGGCGGGCAACCCGATCGCGCACGGGTCGGCGGCGTCGGCGGGTTCGGATCTCGCTGTCCGTCTGGTGGAGTCGACGGGCTTCGGACGGACGGTGACGCTCGGCGGCGCGCTGGGCCTGGGCGAGCTGCGGCAGGCGGACCTGCTGGAACGGCCGGCGGGCCCGGCCGACCTCGACCTCTCCGGCTCGCAGATCGTGACGCTGTTGGCGGCCCCCGCCCTCACGTCACCCCCGGAGGGTCCCGCCCTCGGCCCGGAGGCGGAGGCCGCCCAGCCGGTTCACGCCCGCTACTGGCTGCACAACCGGGGCCCGGCACCGCTCGGCTATCTGCCGGTGTCGGTGGGCGTCTCGCCCGGCCTGCTGCGGACGGCGGGGGAGCAGGTGTCGGTCTCTGCGGTCCTCTCCTCGCACCTCCGCGACGCTGCGGTCGAGGGTACGGCCGTGGTCCTGCCGCCGAAGGGCTGGCGGACGAGCCTCGGCAGCCGCCCGTACCGTCTGGAGGCGGGCGGCCACGTGCGCTTCCCGGTGACGCTCACCCCGCCTGCGGACGTCCCGCCGGGCCTGTACTTCGCCGCCGTGCGGCTGGAGCACGACGGCCAGGAGGTCGAGGACGTGGTGACGATCGCCGTCGGCGACCTGCCCGACCTGCTGCCCGTCCCGGGTGAGGCCCCGGAGGAGTGGGTGGCCACCCAGGGCACGAGGGCGACGAGCGGCCGGGATACGGGCCTTGACGTCGTAGTCTCCTCCGAGACCCTCACCGTCACTCCCGGTGTCCGGACGAACCTCACCTTGACCCTCACCAACCGCACGCGGAGCGAGATCCGGGGCGAGCTGCAAGTGGTCTCCCCCTGGGGCACCTGGGCGGCGATCCCAGCCCCCGTCCGGGGCTTCCGCGTCCCGGCGGGGCAATCCTCCACCGCCACGTTCGACCTCACCGTGCCCGAGGACGCCGACGCCGGCGCCTACTGGGCAGTGGTCAAGGTGATGTGGTTCGGCCGCTGCCAGTACAGCCCGACCGTCGCCCTGGAGGTCCGCCGGTGACTCTCGGCCACCTCGACGGCCGCCCGCTGTCACGCAGGAACCTCGACCACCGTTTGGCCGCCCTCCGAACCGGCCCCCGCTCGGCGGCCCTCCCACGACCCGGTAGTCCGGAGGACCGCCAACTCACGAGGTGGGTCGCCCAGGTGATGCTGACCGAGGCCCTGTGCGAGGCAGTGGCCGCCGAACGCGGCCTGGCGGTGGCGGGTGGGGCGCCCGTCCACCTCGACCAACAGGCAGCCGTCGAGCTGGGCTCCATCACGGCAGCGGCCTTCGAAGGCAGCGCCGCCGTGCGGGCGGTCTACGAGGCCGTCACGGCGGACGTCGAGCCGTCGGAGGACGAATCGGCCCACTACCGTCGGATGACGACCCGCCCGCCGTCCGTCGTCTGGCGCCTGGCGCTCCCCGACGGTGAGTGCGAGGCGGCCCCGGAATCGCTCCCGCTGGCCCTGGCCGACGCCCTGCGCAAGGCCCCGAGAGGAGAACGAGTCACCGCATGCCGCTGGACAGCGACCCTCATCTCCGAGCACTCGACCACCCCCGACATCACCACCACCGTCCACGACGCCACCCGCCGCGCGGCCTTCACCCGCTGGCTCGACCGAGAACGGGCAGCCCGCCTCACCCTCGTAGCCGGACTGGAACACCCGGGCGACCCGGGCCAGCCCGACAACCACCACCGTCACTAGTGCAGCGCCGCGTTGATCCTTCGGGGGTTCATGCGGCTTTGAGTGGGCTGCCGTCGTGGGTCCGGCGGTAGGGCTCGGCGTCGTGTTCGTCGGAGGCCAAGACGAAGTCGGCGCTCGACGATGCCGGCGCGAGGAACCCCGCGCCGCACGACGTACTCCCGGCGGGTGACTCCGGTACCTCGCCGGGGCTACGAACGACACCGGAACGTTTACATCCACGGGCCGATTCGATGCGGAGCCGCGGAACCTAGCGTCGATCCCATGAAACGCAATCACCGTATCAACGCCGTCGCGATGCTGGCGCTCGCCGCCCTCGTCACCGGAACCGGCGCCGGGTTCGCCGCCACGACCACACCGTCGGCCACACCGGTGGCCACGCACGCGTTCGACGCCGCACCGGCCACGGCCACCGCGCCCACGCGGTCCTTCCAAGGCGCGCTCCCCGCGCCGACCGGCCCCTACGCCGCCGGCGAGGACGTCATCCACCTCACCGACGCGAGCCGTCCCGACCCGTGGGTGCCGTCATCCGGCCCCCGCCAACTGACCGTCACGATGGTCTACCCGGCCGTCCCCGGGACCGGGACTCCGGCCCCTTACATGACCCTCGCCGAGGCAGCCGGACACATCCAGCGCGCGAAGATACCGGCGAGCTCCGGCATCACCCCACAGAACGTTTCCAGCGTCACCACTCACGCCTTCGACGGCGCTCGGCCGCGACACGGCAAGTATCCGCTGGTGGTCCTCTCACCCGGGTTCGGGGACCCGCGCATGGTGCTCACCTCGCTCGCGACCGAGCTGGCCAGTCAGGGCTACGTCGTCGCGCTCGTCGGCGACACCAACGGGGACAGCGGCGAAACGCTGGCGAACGGCCGGACGCCGCCGTGCGCGATCTGCGACGACCCGAACCTCGACATGGACACGGTCACCGCCGGCCGCGCGCTGGACGTGTCCTTCGTGATCGACCAGTTGACGCACGGCAATACCGCGTGGCCCCTGGCACACCTCATCGACAAGCACGAGATCGGCATGGCCGGACACTCCATCGGCGGAGCGGCGGCCGCCGCCACGATGATCGCCGACCCGCGAGTACGGGCCGGGGTGAACATGGACGGCAAGTTCTACCCGGTCCCGGTGCCCGGCCAGATCAACCGCCCGTTCCTCATGCTGGGCGAGACCGACACCCACGTGGCCGACGGCTTCGACACCACGTGGGGGCAGACCTGGGCCGCCCTCGGCGGCTACAAGAAGTGGCTGACGGTCACCGGCGCCAACCACCCCAGCTTCACCGACGTGGACCTGCTCGAGGAGCAGGCCGGGTTCCCGACGCCGGCCCTCGACCCCGAACGTGGAATCGTGATCACGCGTGAGTACGTGACAGCGTTCTTCGACCGGACGCTGAAGGGGATCCACAGTCCGCTGCTGGACGGCCCCTCGCCGGACAACCCGGAAGTTCTCTTCCAGTACTAGAGCAGTTGATCCATCTGCTGGTTCATCGGGCTGAGGCCGGCGGACTCGTAGAAGGCGCGGGCCGGTTCGTTGAAGTGCCAGACGGCGGTGGTCAGGCGGCGGCAGCCTGCGGAGCGGCCGTGGGTGCGGACGGCGTCGAGGAGGGCGGAGCCGACGCCGGTGCGGGCGGCGGCGGGGGAGACGGAGAGCTGGTCGAGGTAGACGACGTCGTCGGGGACGGCGAAGGTGTTGCCCGGCCAGTGGACGATGCGGGCGACCGCGTAGCCGGCGGGTGTGCCGTCCGCCGCCTCGGCGATGAAGACGGTGACGGCCGGAGCGGTGATCTGCTCCTCGAAGTGGGCCGCCGCGTCGGGGGACGGGGTGAAGAGGTCGGGGCGGTGTTCGACGTGCAGGGCGTGGACGTGGTCGTTGAGCCGCGCGAGCAGGGCGGTGTCGGCGGCGGTCGCGGTGCGGATGGTGATCGTCACGGCGTCATCCTGGTCAACTCACCTCCGCACCGCCACGCCTTTTCGTCGGAGGGTCAGCGGCGCAGTCCGCGGACGCCGTGGGGGGTGCCGAGGCCGGTGGGGCCGTCGTAGCCGGGGAGGGCGGTGCAGAGGTAGGAGCCGCCGCACGATCCGTTGGAGCCGGTGGTGATGTCGTTGAAGGCCCGGGGGTGGGCGTAGGGGTAGGAGGCGGCGAAGTCGTTGGCGCCGGGTGTGCCCGCCACCGCGTACATGCCGGCGATCAGGGGCGCGGCGACGCTGGTGCCGCCGATCACGTGCCAGCCGGCGCCGTCGGTGGGGTCGGTGAAGTAGACCGCGACGCCGGTGCCGGGGTCGGCGACGGCGGAGACGTCGGCGATGGTGCGGTTGGCGCAGCCGGGGTCGTGCTGCCAGGCCGGCTTCGGCTCGAAGAGGGAGCAGCCGGAACCGGCGCCGACCCAGGCGCTCTCGGACCAGCCCGGGCGGTTGAACGGCGGGAACGGGGGCCGGACCCGGTGCAGGCTGGTGCCGCCGGCGGCGGTGACGTACTGGGAGGCCGCCGGCCAGGTCGGGTTGGGGTAGCCGTTGTCACCGCTGCTGGCCACGAAGGCGATGCCGCGGTGGTTGAAGAACGAGTCGATGATCGTCTGATTGGGGAATTCGGGCGCACCGAAGCTCATGGAGATGAACGTGGCGTTCTGCTGGAAGGCCTGGCCGACCGCGTGGATCTCGTTGCGGAGCAGCTCGTCGTCGGCCTCGACCAGCAGGATGTGGCAGTCCGGGCAGGTGGCGCTGACGGAGGCGAGGTCGGTGGCGGCCTCCACGACCCAGCCGGGGTCGGTGGTCGGGGGCGGAGTGCTGCCGCCGTTCTGGTTGATCTTGCGGAAGCAGCCGTTGGCGGTGGTGCACGGCGGCAGGTGGTACTGCTCGCGGTAGACGGCGAGGTCGCTCTCGGCGGTGCGGTCGTCGAAGGCCACCACGATGGCCACGGTCCGTTCCCCGCCGCCGTTGCGGGGCAGGTTGTAGGCGGCCTGGAGGTCGCGCGCGCCGAGTCCCGGGGGCTCGGTGTCCGGCTGGAGGCGCTGCAGCGGGGGCAGGTCGGTGCGGATCAGGGCGAGGCAGGGGCCCCGCAGGTCGGACGGCACCTCGGCGACGGTGCCGTCCGGGGTGGTCAGGGCCGTGGTCGGCGCGTCCGCCGCCGCGGGCGATGCCGGTGCGCACGCCCGCTCGGCGGTCACGGCCGGTGGGTCGGCGGGCTGCACGCCGCCGGCCGGGGTCAGGGCCTGCGCGGGCGCGGCGGTGGCCGCGAGGGCCAGCGCCAGGGGGACGGCGAGCAGGAAGCGCATGAGTGGGGTGGGCCGCATGGACTCCTCGTTTCGTCGGCCCGGACCCGGGGCCCGTCGAGGCGCCGCCCGGTCCGAGCCGGGTGTTCCCGTTCGGTGGCGCGGTCCCGCAACGGCGGACCGCTCGATGTGGCGCCATCGTCGCAGCGGCCGACCGGGGGTCGACGACGTCGGGGCGGACACCGCGGCGCGATCACTCCGACGGGCCATCGCCTCGCCGTCAGGTGTCTTCGGCGGGAGCGAGCCAGGCCCCGTACCAGTCGCGGAAGTCCGGGCCCGGGGTGAGACCGCCCCAGTCGGGGTCGTCGTGCCACACCTCGCCCGCGTTCGGGCCGGTGACGACGAGACGGGACCACATGCCGCAGCCGCCCTCCGCGATGACCAGGCTTCCCGCGACCGGGTGCGGGCCGTGCCCGGTGAACGGCATGGCCAGGACGCCGGGGCGCAGGTCGTCCTCGCGCACGCCGTGGATGGCGTCCTCCTCGTCGAGGACCTCCGTGAGTCCGACGACGCCGTAGTCCGGGCCGGCACCGCCGTCGGCGACGTCGGCGAGGAAGCTCCGGTAGGAGGACGGGAGTTGGACGCCGTGCCGGTGCTCGAACGCCCGGATGGTCTCCTCGGCGAGCGGCGGCCGGAGCCGGTAGTCGTGGTGGTCGGAGCCGAAGCGGCGGCGTTCGGGGTCCGCGTCGGCCATGGCGGCGAGGCGGGTGCGCACCCTGGAGGCGTCCCGGGTCACGTGAGCAGCACCGCCGGCGTCGGGCCGTCGGGGCGGACGGTGATGCTGTAGGCGGCGCCGGTGGGGGTGGAGAGGAAGGCCGGGGTGTACGCCGGGAGGAGCAGTTCGAGCAGGGCGGTGGTCTCGCGGACGGCGAACTGGGTGCCGAGGCAGGCGCGGGCGCCGAGGCCGAAGGGGTAGTAGGCGGCGAGGTGGGCGGGGCGGGTCCCGGTGGCGGTGAAGCGGGTGGGGTCGAAGCGCTCCGGGTCGGGCCAGAGAGCGGGGTCCCGGTGGGTGAGGTACGGGCAGACGAGGACGTCCGTTCCGGCCGCGATGTGGTGGCCGGCGATCACGTCGTCCTCGGTGGCATGCCGAGGGAGCATCCAAGCGGACGGGTAGAGGCGCAGGGTCTCGCTGACGAGCGCCTGGGGGGCGGCCGTACGGGCCTCGGGGTGGCGGTCGAGGAGGAGATACAGCCAGGTGAGGGTGGTGGCGGTGGTCTCGTGGCCGGCGACGATGAGGGTGACGAGTTCGTCGCGGATCAACCGGTCGGTGTACTCGGGGTGTTGGCGCGAAGCTTCGAGGAGGTCGTGCAGGACGCCGGGGGAGTCGTGGGTGGTGCGCGCCGCGTCGATGGCGGCCTGGGCGATCGCGTCGATCCGGGCGAGGTCCTCGGCCACCGCGTCGCGGGCGTCGGCCGCGTTGGTGGGCAGGGTCGGCATCGCGGCCACCACCCGTTCCACCGAACGGAGTTCGCGGTCGGTCGCGTCATCCATCTCGTGTCCGGTGAGGGCCCGCCACACCGTGTCGAGGGCGAAGCGCCGCATCTCCTCGCCGACGTCGAAGGTCTCGCCGGTGCGGGCGTACCCCGCCCACCGGTCGGCCGTGCGCCGCGCCGCCTCGGCGATCCGCTGCTCGTAGCGCCGCATGCCCGTCCCGGTGAACTGGGACTGCAGCAGCCGCCGTTGACGCTTCCACGCATCCCCGCTGGCGGACAGCACACCGTCCCCGACGAGCATCCGCGCCCGGTGCGAGCGCTTCACGTACCGGTCCGGATGCCGCCCGAGCACGTGCTGCACACCCGCCGGATCCGTCACCAGCACGGTCGCCCGCTCGCCCCCGAGCGGGACCGCGGCGATCCCCCCGACCTCCCGCCGCGCCCGCGCGAGCAACTCGACGAGGTCGGCCCCGGAGGCCCGCCACTGCTCGACGGCCGAGAGCGGAAGCTCGGGGACGGAAAGCGCTTCGGTGGCCACGGGCTGCTCCTCGGTGCGGCGGCTGTCGGTCCGTCGGATCCGGACGGAACTCTATGGCAGGGCAGTGGCGATCATGGAATGACGACCGGACCCGGTGTTCTCCTCTCGTCATCGACGCGCGCGGCTGCGCCGCGGTCCGTCCCCCTCGACGGGCCGCGGCGCAGCTCCTTTTCCCCTCTGCGCGTCAGAGACGTCAGATGCGCTGCCAGAGGGCCGGGACGATGGGCGGTTCCCAGCCGGCCTGGGCCGTGTGGCCCTGGATGCAGCGGTAGCTTGCGCCGTTGTACGTGACGACGTCGCCGGCCTGGTAGGTGGTGCCGGGGGTCCAGGTGCCGCCGGGGTTGCTGCTCCCGACGGTCAGGGAGTAGGTGGTGGTGTGGGTGGCGGTGCCGGTGCCGGTCACCGTGATGGTGTAGGTGCCGGCGGCGGCCGAGGAGGAGGCGGCGACCGTCATGGTCGACGAGCCGCCGGACTGCACCGAGGCCGGGCTGAAGGAGACCGTCACGCCCGCCGGGGCGCCGCTCGCCGACAGGTTGACCTTCTGCGCGGAGCCGGACGTGGTGGCGGTCGAGACGGAGGCCGTGGCCGAACCGCCGGGCGTCACCGAGCCGTTGGCCGGGTTGACGGACACCGAGAAGTCGTTGGACGGGGCGGTGCCGCCGACCGAGGTCTTCCAGATGGTGTACGCGACGCCGTTGGCGCTGCGCTTCAGGGCCGTCGGGTCGATGTTGCCGCTGGTGTCGCAGGACTGGTGGTAGCAGGAGTCGTAGGACTGGTTCGCGGTGCCGCCCCACTTGGCCGCCTGCGCCGCCGTCTTGACGGCGTCCGCGCCGGCCGCGTAGCCGGAGGTGGCGATGCCGGCCTGCTGGAAGGAGTAGTCGTCGGAGCGGCCCTGGCCCTCGACGTTCTCCTCGGGCTGGAGGTTGAGCGAGTCCCAGTACGCCTTCATGGGGGCGGCGGGCGCGGTGGTGATGTTGTTGATGAAGTAGCCGGCGTTGGGCGAGCCGACCATGTCGAAGTTGTAGTAGGCCTTGATCGCGGAGCGCTGGGCGGAGCTCAGCTGGCCGACGTAGGAGCGGGAGCCCTGGAGGCCCTGCTCCTCGCCGGTCCACCACGCGAAGCGGACGTGCCTGGTCATGGCCGGGTTCTGCTGGGCGAGGGCGAGGGCGTTCTCCAGCAGGGTGGCCGAGCCGGAGCCGTTGTCGTTGATGCCGGGGCCGGCCTGGACGCTGTCGAGGTGGGCGCCGAGCATGGTGACCTGGTCGGCGGGGCCGCCGGGCCAGTCGGCGACCAGGTTGCTGGACGGGTAGTCGCAGGAGCTGCAGGTCTGTTCGGCGACGGTGTAGCCGGCGGCCTGGAGCTTGCCCTTGATGTACGCGACGGACTGGCTGTGGCCGGCGCTGCCGGCCCGGCGGTTGCCGCCGTTCTGGTCGGCGATGGTGTTGAGCTGGGCGAGGTCGGCCTGGATCTTCGCGACGTCGATGTCGGGCGCGGGTCCGCCGGGCGTGCCGCCGCCGACCGTCAGGGTGTACTGGGCGGTGTGGGTGGCCGCGCCGGCGGTGCCGGTGACGGTGATGACGTACGTCCCGGCCGGGGCGCCCGAGGAAGCGGACAGGGTCAGGGTCGCGGAGGAGCCGGTCTGCACGGAGGACGGCGAGACGGTGGCCGTGACGCCGGCCGGCGCGCCGGAGGCGGTCAGGCCGACGTTCTGCGCGGTGCCCGAGGTGACGGCGGTGCTGACCGTCGCCGTGGTCGAGGAGCCGGGCTGGACGGAGCCGGACGCCGGGCCGAGCGCGAGCGAGAAGTCGTTGTTGCCGGACGGCGTGCAGCTCGGGTCGCCGCTCTGCGCGGGCACGCTGACCGCGTCCCAGGCCGCCTTGGTGCGGTTGTAGAAGCCGCAGGTGGGGTCGAGGTTCTTGGCGGCGGTCAGGGTGGTGGTGCGGTAGCGCTTGTACGTCATGCCGCTGGTCTTGAGCAGCATGCCGCCGTAGAAGACCTGCCCGGCCTGCTTGACGCCGATGCCGGTGACCGCGGAGCCGTTGCAGGTGGGGCTCGTGGGCTTGCCGCCACCGGGGTTGGAGCCGAGGCTCAGCAGGTAGAACCAGTGGTTGAGCGGGCCGGCCGCCGCGTGCACCTCGGTGCTCGGGATCGAGGAGGAGTAGCAGTCGGGGTCGTTGTTGACGAGCGAGGGCTGGTAGAGGCTGCGGATCGGGCCCTGGCCGAGCAGGTTGGCCTCCCGGCCGACCTGGTAGTCGGGGTAGTCGTAGGGCGAGGGCTGGTTGGCGTACTCCTTGGTGAGCGCGCCGAAGATGTCGCCGGTGCCCTCGCCGAGGCCGTTCTCGTTGTTGGCGCCGCCGGGGGTGTACTGGTCGATGCCGTGGCCGAACTCGTGGCCGACGACGTCCTGCGCGGCGATCCACTCGCCGCCCTGGTTGTGGCCGATGGAGACGGAGCTGCCGTCCCAGTAGGCGTTGACGTCGTTCAGGCCCATCTTGACCGGCCAGCTGCCGCCGTTGCCGTCGTGGCCGTTGCGTCCGAGCCAGTCGCGGAGCATGTTCCACTCGGTCTGGGCGGCCCACATGGCGTCGCCGCAGCCGGTCTCCCTGCTGGACGGGTCGCCGGTGCCCCAGGAGTCGGAGGACTTGGTGAGCACCTGCCCGGTGTCGTAGTCGGAACAGCTGAGGCCGGGCCGGTTGGGGTCGCGCAGGCTGTACGAGCCACCGGAGTTGGTGGTGTTGATGGTGAGCGGTCCGGGGCCGTTCCACTTGCTGTTGACGGTGCCCGCACGGACGTCGTCGTAGCTGTCGATCACCTCGCCGGTGGCGGCGTCGACGAACACGTGCAGCTTGCTGGGCGCGCTGTCGGTGCGGCCGGTCAGGACGGTCTCCCAGGCGAGCCGTCCGGCGCCGTCCTTGACCCGGACGACGAGCCGGCGCGCGTCCACCGAGTCGACGGCGGCGAGCCGGGTGCGGGCCGTCTGCTCTGCGTGCGCGGCGCTCACCTGCGGGGTCGTCGAGCCGCCGACCGGGCCGGTGGCCGCGGACTGGAGGCCCTGGACGCGCCCCTGGCCGTCGGCTATGACGACGGCGTCGCCGCCGACCACGGGCAGGCCGCGGTAACTGCGCTCGTAGGCGACGGAGTAGAGGCCGTTCAGCCAGGGGGTGACGGCCCGCCGTTCGTACGTCTCGCCGGGGCCCTTGGCGAGGGCGTCCAGGCCGGCCGCCGCGGCGGCGTCGGCGGCGTTGACGGCGGCGGCCAGGGCACTGGGCGGGGCGGCGGAGGGACCTGGGTCCGCGGCGGCGGCCGGCCCGGCGCCGGTGGCGGCGATCAGGCCGGCCAGCACGGTCAGGGTGGTCGCCGTGGTGAGCAACCGGCCCGTGGTCAGTCTGCGTTGCATCGAGGCTCCTCGAACGTGGGGGTCCTCGACCGCGGACGGCGTGGTGGTGCGTGGAGCTGCGTTCCGCGGGCCGCGTCTGGGGGACGGCCGTTCGCTGCGGGCCGTCCGCGCTCGGGTGCCGGAACCCTCACATGTCGTCATGGCCGGGTCAATGGGCGGTGCGGAGGTGCCCAAGGGTTGGCAAATTCCGTCAAGGCGCCGGGGGTCCGCCCGGGGTCGTCCGGAAGCCCGAATTGGTTGAGACCACGTCATGTACGGATCGCGTGCCATCGAGTACCGTCCTCATCGTCGGACGGTCCGTGAACGTCCCGGGGGCCGGGGTTGGAGCGCTACCGCGGGAGGCAGCCGTGCACCGGAACCGGGTGGCCGCGCCCCAGCCGTCGACGACCCGGCCGTCGACGCCCAGGCCGTCCGCGCCCCAGCCGTCGACGCCCCAACCGGACGGGCCCTGGCGCGAGTTCGGCGCCCGGCTGCGCCACTGGCGGCGGCGGGCCGGACTCACCCAGGCCCAGCTCGGCGCCGGCATCGGCTACGACCACACCGCCGTCAGCAAGATCGAGCACGGCACCCGCCGGGTCACCCCGCGCGTCGCCGACCGGCTCGACGACCTCCTCGCCGCCGGGGGCGAACTGCGCGGCGCCCTCGCGCGGGCCGAGGAGGCCGAACTCAACGCCGCCGTCCTGCCGTTCGCCCCCGGCCTCACCCGCCCGCCGCTGCCCGGCGACCCCGACGAGCGCGGCCCGCAAGCCCCGTGGTGCGCGCCGCCGCGCCGCCTGCCCGACTACGGACTGCTCTGCCCCCTCCACGGCGCCGACGGCTGCGCCGTGCCCGCACCCGCCGAACTCGCCGCCCTGCACGCCGGGTTCTGCGCGGCCGACCCCGCCGCGCCCCCGCCCCTGGACGCCGACACCGCGCACGCGCTCACCGGGCTCCTCGCCGCCCGGCTGCGCTCCGGCGAGTCCGCCGCCCACCCGGGCCTCGCCGCCGCCGTCGAGCGGACCCTGCGCGCCGTCCTCGCCCGGCTCGCCTCCGCGTCCGCCTCCGCCGATCAGCGGCGCCCGCTGGCCCGCCTCGCCGCCGAGTACGCGCACGCCGCAGGCGCGCTGCGCATGCAGGGCGGCCGCAACGCCACCGCCATGGCCTGCTTCGACCGGGCGCTCACCTGGGCCGAACTCGCCGGCGACACGGCCACCCAGGTCGCCGCGCTCAGCGACATGAGCACCCTGGCCCGGCTCGACGGCGATCCGGCGGCCGCCCTCGGCTACGCCCGCGAGACCGGCCGGGTCGCGCCCGGGCGGCACTGGGCGGCGGCGATGGGCCAGATCGGCCGGGCCAGGGCGCACGCGCTGACCGGCGACGTCCGCGAGACCGTCCGGCACATCGGCCGCGCCCGGCTCCACCTCGACCACATCGGGCCGCGCGACGAGGCCGACGCGCCGTGGCTCTCCATCGCCTCCATGCGGATGCGGGTCGAGTCCGGCGCGGCTGCGGCCCTGCGGGATGTTGCCGCCGCCGTCGGCGACCCGGTGCTCGCCCGGCACGCGCTGGCCGCCGCGGAGAGCGCGCTGCACCTCCTCGGGTCTGCCCAACTGCCGTCCACGCGGCTGCTGTTCACCGTCCGGGTCGCCGACTGTCACGCGTGCGCGCACGACCCGCAGGCCGCCGTCGCGCTGCTCGGCCGCACGCTGGAGGCGGCACCGGAGGAGGTCCTGCCGGCGCTGGTCGGGCGCGAACTGCGCGGCCTGCGCGAGCGGTTGGCTGCGCACAGGCCGGTGGAGGCGCACCGGCTCGCGGAGCTGGCGGGGTCCTGAAAGCTCCCTGGTACGGCCCATCGGGAGCTGGCGGGATCTTGACGAAGACAGGCGATCACGACACTCGTGGGCGGGTCGGGGCGCGGGCCAGGATGAGCACATCGCACCGAGCCACCACCCCAGGAGCACCCCGATGACCAGCGCCGTCCTCTCCGTCCCCGCCGCCGACCCGGCCCTCGCCGCCGCCCACTTCCTCTCCCGCCTCACCTTCGAGGCCGACGTCTCGGACGTGCGCGCCGACCTGCTGGCCGGTGTCCCGGGCCTGGTCGTCGTCGACTCGCGCAGCGAGGTGGCGTGGTCCCAGGGCCGCATCCCGGGCGCCCTGCACCTGCCCACCGCCCGCATCGCGGAGCTGGCCCCGCGGCTGGTCGACCGCGGGGCCACCGTCGTCACCTACTGCTGGGGCCCCGGCTGCAACGGCGCCACCCGGGCCGCCCTCGCCTTCGCCCGGCTCGGCTACCGGGTGAAGGAGATGCTCGGCGGCTTCGAGTACTGGGCCCGGGAGGGCTTCGCGTACGACACCGACAACGGCACCGAGCAGCGGCCGATCGACGACCTGACGGCCCCGCGCTCGGGCATCTCCTGCGCCTGCTGAAGCCTGGTCGGGGGCCCGGTCACGTGCCCGGCCTCACCACGTCACCGTGAGCCGGCGCGGGCTGCGGGTGGAGAAGACGCAGCGCCACTCGATGGCCTCGACCGGCTCGGCGAGCCGCAGGCCCGGGAGGCGGGTGGCGAGGCGGTGGAGCGCGAGGCGCAGTTCGAGGCGGGAGAGCCAGGCCCCCAGGCAGTGGTGCGGTCCGGCGCTGAAGACGAGCGTCGGAGCCTCCAGCGGTTCGAAGAGTCCGTCGGGCAGGCCGGTGGTGAAGACCTCGGGGTCCTGGTTGGCGCTCCACCGGTCCAGGAGCACCACCGCGCCGGCCGGGATCGTCACCCCGCCGACCACCGTCTCCCGGACGGACCGGCGCAGGGCGCCCTGCCCCTCGCCGAGCGGGATGGTGTGCAGCAGCCGGTCGGCGGCCGCCTGGGCGGCGTCCTCCGAGGTGAGCCGCGGCCAGGCGTCCGGGCGCTCGTCGAGCAGGTAGACCAGGAAGTTGCCGAGCGTGGCGACGGTCGTCTCGTGGCCGCCGGCGATCAGCCCGCAGATCAGCTTGACCATGCGCTCCTCGGAGACGCCGCCCTGCTGGTCGGCCGCCGCCACCATGCGGCTGACCAGGTCCTCCCCGGGCTCGCGCCGCCGCCGGTCCAGGAGTTCGGCGGCGAAGGCGTAGAACTCGGCCAGCACCGCCCGGACTTCGTCGACGGGTTGGCTGCGGTCGGCGAACAGGTGGTCGGTCCAGTGGCGCAGCCGCTGCCGGTCGACGTCCTCCACGCCCATCAGGCGGCTGATCACGTCGACCGGCAGCGGCATGGTCAGCGAGGCGACCAGGTCGGCCGGGGGGCCCTGGTCGACGATGTCCTCGACGAGCCGCTCGACCACGGAGGTCAGCCAGGGCGTCCACGCGTCGATGGCCTTGCGGGTGAAGGCCTGCTGCATGAGGGCGCGCAGCTGCCGGTGCTCCGGGCCGTCGATGTTGCTGATGAAGCCGGGATCGCCCTCCAGGCCGGAGACGGAGCCGAGCGACGGGGCGTCCGGCGCGAACAGCGCGGCCCGCCCGAACGCCGGATCGGTGAGCACCTGCCGGACGTCGGGGTAGCGGGTGATCAGCCAGGCGGGCGTGCCGTTGGGCAGCGCGGTGAGCCGGGGCGCGCCGTGCGCGGCGGGCTTGCGGCGGTGCAGGGGAATCAGCGTGCGCTCATCGATGGACATGGATCCTCCGGCGGCCCCGCGGGTGGGGGTTCGTGGCCAATGGTCTGGCACCAGCTTTGCCGGGGTGTGCACGATCGATCCAGAAGATCGTCAAAGACGCTCTGGAATATTCCGCCATTCGTGTAATCCGCACGTCGAATCAGCTTCGTAGTGGGTGCCTCCGGCTAGCATCACTGGCGTTTCCGTTCGTCCGCCATCGAAAAGCCTGGGAGCGCGTGCTGTCCGCCATTGCCCGTCGGGTCAGATGTCCGCTTCCACCCGTCTCTGCCGGATTATTCGAGGCGTGATAAATCACGCTGTGCCCGCCGGTAGCAGTGATCGGATTTTCTTAGGAATCGGATTTCCATAGGACCGCGTGTTCGCAGTCGAAACGAGTTTCTCCGTCCAGGGAATTCGTGAACGCGAACCGAACCCCCGGATTGGACCATGACCTCCTCGCCCCTCGACGTGCCCAGCGAACGGATCGCGATCACCGGGATCGGCTGCCGCCTGCCCGGCCACGCCAACGACCACCGGTCGTACTGGCGCAACCTGCTGGCGGGCCGGGACTGTCTCGTCCCGACGCCGGCCGACCGCTACGACGTCGCGTCGCTGGGCAGCCGGGACCGGGCCAAACCGGGGCGGCTGATCGGCGGCCGGGGCGGGTACATCGACGGCTTCGACACCTTCGACCCGGAGTTCTTCGCCATCAGCCCGCGCGAGGCCGCCTACATGGACCCGCAGCAGCGCAAGCTGCTGGAGGTCACCTGGGAGGCGCTGGAGGACGGCGGGCAGCGGCCGTCGGAGCTCGCGGGCCGGGACGTCGGGGTGTACGTCGGCGCGTTCACCCTGGACTACAAGATCCTCCAGTTCGCCGACCTCGGCTTCGAGACGCTCGCCGCGCACACCGCCACCGGCACCATGATGACGATGGTGTCGAACCGGATCTCGCACTGCTTCGACTTCCGCGGCCCGAGCGTCTCGATCGACACCGCGTGCAGCTCCTCGCTGGTCGCGGTGCACCTGGCCTGCCAGAGCCTGCTCCGCGGCGAGACCGAACTCGCCCTGGCCGGCGGCACGTTGCTGCACATGGCGCCGCAGTACACGATCGGCGAGACGAAGGGCGGGTTCCTCTCGGCGGACGGCCGCTCGCGGGCCTTCGACGCCGCCGCCGACGGGTACGTGCGGGCCGAGGGCGTCGGCGTGGTGGTGCTCCGCCGGCTGTCGGACGCGCTGCGCGACGGCGACCCGGTGCACGCGGTGATCATCGGCAGCGGCGTCAACCAGGACGGCCGCACCAACGGCATCACCGTGCCGCGGGCGGACGCCCAGGTCACGCTGATCGAGCGGGTGTGCGCCGAGGCCGGGGTGCGGCCCGGCGGCCTGCAGTACGTCGAGGCGCACGGCACCTCGACCCCGGTCGGCGACCCGATCGAGGCCAATGCGCTCGGCCGGGTGCTCGCGGTCGGGCGGCGGCCGGGGGAACGCTGCTACGTCGGCTCGGTCAAGACCAACATCGGGCACGCCGAGTCCGCCGCCGGAGTGGCCGGGCTGATCAAGACGGCGCTGGCGCTCGAGCACCGGCGGATCCCGCCGCACATCAACCTGGAGCGGCCGAACCCCGACATCGACCTCGACGCGCTGCCGTTCGAGATCCCGCGCACCGCCGTCGACTGGCCCGAACACGAGGGGCCGGCGCGGGCGGGGGTCAACTCCTTCGGCTTCGGCGGCACCAACGCGCACGTCCTGCTGGAGGAGCCGCCGCCGCGCGAGCCCGTCGCCCCGGATCCCGCGGCACTGCCCGCGCCGGCGTGCACGGTGCTACCGCTGAGCGCCCGCGACGCGGCCGCACTGCCCGAGCTGGCCGCCGGCATCCGCCGTGAACTCGCCGACGGCACGGACCTCGTGGACCTCGCGCACACCCTCGCGCACCGGCGCGAGCACCTGCCCGAGCGCCTCGCCGTCGCGTACGCCTCCCGGGAGTCCCTGGACGAGGCGCTGGCCGCGTACGAGCGCGGCGAACCGCACCCCCGGGTGGTCCAGGGGCGGGCCCGCGAGCGCCGACAGCGCCGGTTGGCCTGGGTGTTCACCGGCATGGGGCCGCAGTGGTGGGCGATGGGTCGCGGGCTGTATGCGAGCGAGCCGGTCTACCGCGAGGCGGTCGACGCGTGCGACCGGGAGATCCGCGCGCAGGCCGGGTGGTCGCTGCTCGACGAACTCGCCCGCGGCGAGGACGAGTCGCGGATGGCCGAGACCTGGCTCGCGCAGACCGCCAACTTCGCTCTCCAGGTCGGTCTTTCGGCGCTGTGGCGGAGCCGCGGCCTGCGGCCGGACGCGGTCGTCGGGCACAGCACCGGCGAGGTCGCCGCGTTCCACGAGGCCGGGGTGTACGACCTGGCCGACGCCGTCACGGTGGTGCTGCACCGCAGCCGCCTCCAGCATCGCCTCGCCGGGACGGGCACGATGCTCGCCGTCGGCCTGCCGGAGGCCGACGCGGAGCGCCGGATCCGCCCGCACCGCGAGCGGGTGTCGCTGGCGGCCGTGAACGGACCGAGCGCGGTCACCCTCGCGGGCGACGCCGACGCGCTCGGCGCCCTCGCCGAGGAACTGCGGCAGGAGCGGGTGTTCGCGAAGTTCCTGGACGTCGAAGTCCCCTACCACAGCGTGCGGATGGACCCGATCCGCGAGGAGCTGCTGACGGCGCTCGCGGGCATCAAGCCGCGCGCGGCGCAGGTCCCGCTCTACCTGACCGCCGACGACGGCCGCGCCCTCGGGCCCGAGCTCGACGCCGCGTACTGGTGGCGCAACGTCCGCCACCCGGTGCGCTTCAAGGCCGCCGTCGAGCTGATGGCCGAGGACGGGTACGGGCTGTACCTGGAGGTCGGCCCGCACCCGGTGCTCGGCCACGCGATCCGCGAGTGCCTGGCGGACCGCGACCCGGACGTCCGCGCGCTGCCCTCCGTCCGCCGCCGCGAGGACGAGCCCGAGCGCGTCGCCCGCACCCTCGCCGAGCTGCACACCCTCGGGGTGGAGCCGTCCTGGGCGGCCCTCCACCCGGCCGGCCGCCCGGTGCCGCTGCCCTGCTACCCGTGGCGGCGCGACCGGTACTGGGCCGAGCCGAAGCCGGTCGAGCAGGTCCGGCGCGGCGAGTCGGACCACCCGCTGCTCGGCCGCCGGACCGCCGCCGCGCAACCGACCTGGGAGATCGCGCTCGACGTCGAGAAGCTGCCGTACCTGTCCGACCACCGCATCGAGGGCAGCGCGGTGTTCCCGGCCGCGGGCTACCTGGAGATGGCCGCCCAGGCCGTCCGGACGCTGACCGGCGGGACGGACGCGGTGCTCGCCGACGTCGACCTCGCCCGGGCGCTGGTGCTCTCCGACGCGGAGCCCACCAGGGCGCAGTTCTCCTTCCTCCCGGACGACGGCCGGTTCGGCGTCGCGTCGCTGCCCGCCGGCGGCGACCCGGTGGTGCACGCGAGCGGCCGGATCCGCACCGGCCAGCGCCGCGCCCACGGGCCCGCGCTCGACGCCGACGCCGACGCCGTCCGCGCGCGCGGCACCCGTCACGGGAAGGCCGACTGCTACCGCGCGCTGGCCGCCCGGGGCTACCACTACGGCCCCGCCTTCCAGGCCGTCGACGAGGTGTGGACGGCACCCGGCGAGGCGCTCGCCCGGATCAGCCCCACGGTCGAGGACGCCGCCGGCCACCACGTGCACCCGGTGCTGCTCGACGCGTGCTTCCAGACGCTCCTCGCCGCCCAGGTGCTCCAGGGCGACGGCGACGGCGTGCGGCTGCCGGTGTCGATCGGCGAGGTGCGCCTCGGCCCGGTCGGCGACCAGCCGGTCTGGGCCCACGCGACCGTCACCCGCGACACCGGGGACGAGCTCCTCGGCGACCTCGCCGTGTACGCCGAGGACGGTGCCCCGCTCGGCCGGATCACCGGCTTCCGCGTCGCCGACGTCGCCCGCGCCGCCTCCTCCGTGGGCCTCGTCACCATCGATGGCTGGCTCACCGAACTCGCCTGGGTGGAGGCACAGGAGTCCGAGGAGGTGCAGGGGCCCGAGGAGGCCGGGGAGTCCGAGGAGACCGACGCCGGAGGCCTCGTCCTGCTCGCCGACGCGGGCGGCCTCGCCGAACGCCTGGCCGCCCGGGCGGGGGAGCGCGGCATCCGCTGCCACCTCGTGCGGCCCGGCGACGGCTACCGGCACACCCCCGAAGGCTCCACCGTCCGCCCCGGGGCGGCCGAGGACTTCACCCGCCTCCTCGCCGACCTCGACCCCGCGTTCCGCACCGTCGCCCACCTCTGGAACCTCGACCAGCCCCGCCTGGACGACTCCCTCCACACCGACCTCGACCGCCTGGCCGGCCTCGGCGCCTACTCGCTCGTCGCCCTCGCCCAGGCCCTGCCCGCCGCGCGACCGGACGGACGGCTGCACATCGTCACCCGCGGCACCCAGGCCACCGGCCCCGACGACCGCGTCGAACCGCTCGGCGCCCCCGCCTGGGGCCTCGGCCGGGTGCTGTGGCAACAGGAACTCGTCGCCCAGCGCGGCACGTTGATCGACCTGGACGGTGCCACCGGGCACGGAAGGCCGATCGGCCTCGACGCCCCCACGGACCTGCTCGACGAGGTCGACGCGCTGCTGCGCGAACTGACCGCGTCGGCCGCGCACGGCGAGCAGGAGATCGCCCTGCGCGGCGGCCGCCGCCTCACCAGCCGGCTGCGCCCCGCCGAGGGGCTCACCAAGCCGCTGCCGCTGAGCCTGCGGCCCGACGGCAGCTACCTCGTCACGGGGGCGTTCGGCGCCCTCGGCCGGCTGCTGTGCCGCACCCTCGTGCGGCGCGGCGCCCGGCGGCTGATCCTGCTCGGCCGCACCGCCCTGCCCGAGCGCGACCAGTGGCGGCACACCGAACCCGACAGTCCGGCCGGTGCCCGCATCGCCTTCCTGCGCGAGCTGGAGGCACTCGGCGCCGAGGCCCTCGTGGCGCCCGTGGACGTCACCGACGAGACCGCCCTCGGCGCCTGGCTCGCCGACTACCGGGACCGCCAACTCCCGCCCGTCCGGGGCGCGTTCCACCTCGCCGGACAGGTCCGCGACACCCTGCTCCCGCAGATGGACCGCGCGGCCTTCGACGCCGGCTACCTGCCCAAGGTGGCCGGCGGCCACCTCCTGCACCGGCTGCTCCGCGACGAACCGCTCGACCACTTCGTGCTGTTCGCCTCCGTCGCCTCCCTGCTCACCACCGCCGGACAGACCAACTACGCGGCGGGCAACGCCTTCCTCGACGCGCTCGCCCACCACCGCCGCGCCGACGGCCTGCCCGCGATCAGCCTCGACTGGGGCCCGTGGGCCACCGGCATGATCGAGGAGCTCGGCCTCGTCGCCCACTACCGGGACGCCCGCGGCATGAGCTCGCTCCCGCCCGAGGCCGGCACCGCCGTCCTGGAACGGGTGATCGGGCAGGACCGGGCCCAGCTGCTCGTCGCGACCGTCGTCGACTGGCCGGTCTTCCTCGCCTGGTACCCCGCGCCGCCGCCGCTCGTCGCCGACCTCGCGGCCGGCGCCGCCGAACCCGCCCAGGCCGAGACCGGCGGCCTCCTGGCCGCCTTCCGCGCCGCCGACCCGGCGGGCCGCCGTGCCTTGGTCGCCGAGCGCTTCGCCGCCGCCGTCGCCGCGGTGCTGCGGATCGGCGCCGAGCGGATCGACGAGGACACCCGGCTCGGCGCGCACGGCCTGGACTCGCTGCTCGCCATGGAGCTGCGCGCCCGCGTCCTCGGCGAACTCGGCGTCGCGCTGCCGGTGGTGGCCCTGCTGAGCAACGGCCCGGCCGGCGAACTGCTGGACCTCCTGCACGACGGCCTCGCCGCCCTGGCCGCCGACGACGGCACGGCCGCGCGCGCGGCCGTCGACCTGCACACCGACGAGCGGTGCTACCCGCTCACCCACAACCAGAAGGCGCTCTGGTTCCTCAAGCAGCTCCACCCCGACGGCTTCGCCTACAACATCGGCGGCGCCGTCGAGGTCCGCACCGCGATCGACCCCGGCCTGTTCGCCGAGGCCTTCCGCGCCGTCGTCGCCCGCCACCCCGCGCTGCGCGCCGCCTTCACCGCGGAGGAGGGCCGCCCGGTGCAGCGGATCCGGGACGAGGCCGTCGTCGACACGGCACTGGTCGACGTCGAGGGACGGCCCTGGGCGGAGGTCCGGGACCTGATCGTCGCGGAGTACCGCAAGCCGTACGACCTGGAGCGCGACCCGCTGGTGCGGCTGCGGATGTTCCGGCGCGGGCCGGAGCACTGGGTGCTGATGAAGGCCGTCCACCACATCGTGTCGGACGCGATCTCGACGTTCACCTTCATCGAGGAGCTGTTCGAGGTCTACGAGGCGCTGACGGCGGGCCGCACGCCCGAGCTGCCGCCGGTGCCCGCCCGCTACCTCGACTTCCTCAACCACCAGAACCGCTTCCTGGCCGGTCCCGAGGCCCGCCGGATGCTCGACTACTGGCGCGGCCACCTGCCCGCTGAGGTGCCGATCCTCAGCCTGCCCACCGACCGGCCCCGGCCGGCCGTGCAGACGCACAACGGCGCGTCGGTCTTCTTCCAGCTGGACGCCGAGCTCAGTGCGCGTGTGCACGAGCTGGCCCGCGCGCACAACGCCACGCCGTTCATGGTCCTGCTGAGCGCCTACTACCTGCTGCTGAACCGCTGGTCCGGGCAGGAGGACATCATCGTCGGCAGCCCGGTGACCGGGCGCACGCAAGAGGAATTCGCCTCCGTCTACGGGTACTTCGTCAACCCGCTGCCGCTGCACGTGAGCCTGGCCGGGGAGCCGACGGTCGCCGAGCTGCTGGGGCGGGTCCGGGAGACGGTGCTCGGCGGGCTGGACAACCAGGAGTACCCGTTCGTGCTGCTGGTCGAGCAGTTGGGGCTCCAGCACGACCCCAGCCGCTCGGCGGTGTTCCAGGCGATGTTCATCCTGCTCACCCACAAGGTCGCCGTCGAGCGCGACGGCTACCGCCTCGACTACATCGAACTGCCCGAGGAGGAGGGACAGTTCGATCTGACGCTCTCCGCCTACGAGGAGGCGGCGGACGGCTGCTTCCACTGCGTGTTCAAGTACAACTCCGACCTCTTCGACGCCCCGACCGTCGAGCGGATGGCCGGGCACTACCGCAACCTCGTGGACGCCATGACGCGCGCCGCCGCCGAGCGGCCCACCGACCGGCTGCCGATGCTCGGCGCGGACGAACGGCGGCTCGTGCTCACCGAGTTCAGCGGCGCCGGACGCGTCCTGGACCACGACGTGCCGCTGCCCGACCTGTTCGCCAAGGCCGCCGCCGAACACCCCGAGGCCGTCGCCGTGGTGGCGCCCGGCCGCACGGGGCCAGCCGAGGCGCGGCGGCTCACCTACGCGGAGCTCGACCACCGCTCCCAGCGGGCCGCCCTGCGGCTGCGCGAACTCGGCGTGCGGGAGGGCTCGGTGGTGGCGGTCTGCCTGGCCAAGTCGCCCGAGCTGATCGGCACGCTGCTCGCGGTCTGGCGGGCGGGCGCCGCCTACCTGCCGCTCGACCCCGGGCACCCGGCCGACCGCCTCGCCTACCAGGTCGCCGACGCGGGCGCCGTCCTCGTCGTCGTCGACCAGGAGCTCCCGGCCCCGGCGGGGCTGCCCGTCCCGCTGGTGACCCTGGAGGACCTCGCGGGGCCGGCGGCCGAGGACGCCCCGCTGCCCGGCACCGACCCGGACCGGCCCGCGTACGTGATCCACACCTCCGGCTCGACCGGCCGCCCGAAGGCCGTCCGGGTGGCCCACCGCAGCCTCGCCGCGGTCGCCGCGGGCTGGCGGGCCGAGTACCGGCTGGACACCGACGTCCGGGTGCACCTGCAGATGGCCGGCGTCTCCTTCGACGTCTTCACCGGCGACCTCGCCCGGGCGCTCGGCTCGGGCGGCACGCTCGTCCTGGTCGACCGCGAGCTGCTCTTCGACCCCGCCCGGCTGTACCGGACGATGCGCGAAGAGGCCGTCGACGGCGGTGAGTTCGTCCCGGCGGTCGCCCGCGCCCTGCTCGCCCACTGCGAACGCGAGGGCCTGCGGCTGGACTTCCTGCGGCTGCTGGTCGTCGGCTCGGACCTCTGGAAGGCCGGCGAGCACGCCCGGCTGAGCGCCCTGTGCGGCCCGCGGACCCGGGTGGTCAACTCCTACGGCCTGACCGAGGCCAGCGTGGACAGCACCTACTTCGAGGGGCCGGTGGACGCCCTGGAACCGGGCCGGATGGTGCCCATCGGGCGGCCGTTCCCCAACAGCGCGCTCTACATCCTCGACCGCCACGGCGAGCCGGTGCCGCCGGGCGTCCCCGGCGAACTGTGGATCGGCGGGGCGGGCGTGGCCGACGGGTACCCGAACGACCCCGGGCAGACCGCCGAGCGCTTCACCACCCTCGACCTGGACGGGCCGGTCCGGCTCTACCGCACCGGCGACCTCGGCCACTGGGACGCCGGGGGCACCGCGCACCTGCTCGGCCGGATCGACAACCAGGTGAAGGTGCGCGGCCACCGGATCGAACTCGGCGAGGTCGAGGCCCAGTTGGCCGACCGGCCGGAGCTAGCGCAAGTGTGTGTGACGATCCGTCAGGACGTGGCGGGCGAGGCCGTCCTGTGCGCGTACTGCGTCCCGGCGGAGGGTTCCGTGCTGGACCGCGGCGAGCTGCGGCGCCACCTGTCCGAGCGGCTTCCCACCTTCATGATCCCGTCCTGGTTCACCGAACTGCCCGCCCTGCCACTGACGTCGAGCGGCAAGGTCGACCTCGCCGCGCTGCCGGAACCGCGCGTCGAGGCCGGCGGCGACCGGCACGAGCCCCCGGTCACGCTCTACGAGACCCGGATGGCCGCCCACTGGGAGGCGCTGCTCGGGGTGGACGGGGTCGGCCTGCGGGACGACTTCTTCGAACTCGGCGGCAGCTCCATCCGGTTGATCGAGCTCATCCACCACCTGCGGACCGAGTTCAACATCGCCGTCCCGGTCGGCCGCCTCTTCGCGGTCACCACCCTGCACGGCATGGCGCGCGCCGTCGAGCAGATCATCACCGGCGAGGCGGCGGGCGGCGAGCCCCACCTGTGGTTCAACCGGGACGCGCCGCCCGAGCGGACGGTGTTCTGCTTCCCGCCCGCCGGCGGGCACGGCCTGGTCTACCGCCAGCTCGCCGCGCACTTGCCCGGCCACCGGATCGCCGCCTTCAACTACCTCTCCGGGGACGACAAGGCGGCCCGGTACGCGGACCTCGTCGAGGCGCTGCACGAGGACGGCCCGTACGCCCTGCTCGGCTACTCGCTCGGCGGCAACCTCGCCTTCGAGGTGGCCAGGGAGCTGGAGCGGCGCGGCCGCGCGGTGAGCGCCGTCGTCGTCCTGGACTCCTACCGGATCACGGAGGCCTACGCGCTCGGCGAGGAGCACCTCGCCGCGTTCGAGCGGGAGCTCCGCGAGCACCTGCACCGGCACACCGGGTCGACGATCGTCGCCCAGGAGACCCTCGAACAGGCCCGGGACTACCTGGAGTTCTGCAGCCGCACGCCCAACACCGGCACCGTCGCCGCCCCGCTCACCGTGGTCTGCGACCGCGAGCAGGTGGTCCTCCACACGGGCGGGTCAGGTGGCTCCTGGCAGGGCGCCTCCACCGCCGGCACCGCGGTGCTCGGCGGGCACGGCACCCACGCCGAGATGATGGACGGCGAATTCGCGGCCCGGAACGCCGAGTTGGCGGGCACGATCCTGGCCGGAGGCGGCGCCGATGGCCACGCCTGACCGCGGCCCGGACTGGACCGCCCGGGAGCGCCCTCCCGGCGGCCCGCCCCGGGTGATCGTCATCGGCGCGGGCATCGCGGGCCTCGCCACCGGCTGCTACGCGCAGATGAGCGGCATGGAGACGCGCATCTTCGAGAAGCACGTGCTGCCCGGCGGCTGCTGCACCGCGTGGTCCCGCGACGGCTACCTCTTCGACTACTGCATCGACTGGCTGATCGGCACCGCACCGGGCGCCGGCGGCCACCAGGTGTGGCGCGAACTCGGTGCGCTGGACGGCAAGTCGGTGACCGAGTTCGACGTCTTCAACCGCGTCGTCGACGAGCACGGCCGGGCCGTCACCTTCTACAACGACCCCGACCGGCTCGAACGGCACCTGCTGGAGACCTCCCCGGCCGACGCGCCGCTGATCCGCTCCTTCTGCAAGGACTTCCGCCGCTTCGCCGCGCTCGACCTGCCCTGGGAGGTGACGCCCCCGCCACTGCGGACGGCGGCCCAGCGCCTGCGCACCGCGCGCGCCGTCCTGCCCGCGTTCCGGCTGTTCTGGCGCACCGCGACCACCCCGATGCGGGGCTTCGCCGACCGCTTCCAGGACCCGCTGCTCCGGCGGGCCCTGCCCAACATGTTCCTCCAGGAGCCGGCCGGGTTCCCGCTGCTGCCGTACCTGTACACGCTGGCCGCCGCGCACAACGGCAACGCCGGTTTCCCGCAGGGCGGTTCGCTCGGCCTGGCCCGTTCGGTGGAGGAGCGCTACACCTCGCTCGGCGGGGTGGTCGGCTACCGCCGCCGGGTCGAGCGGATCCTGGTCGAGGACGGCCGGGCGGTCGGGGTGCGGCTGCGGGACGGCAGCACGCACTACGCCGACCACGTGGTGTCCGCGTGCGACGGCCCGACCACCGTCGACCGCCTGCTGGAGGGCCGCTGGACGAGCCCGACGGCGGACCGGCTCTACCACGAACTCCTCGACAGCCCGGGCAACTTGTACCCGGCCGCCGTCTCGGTCTTCGTCGGCGTCGACGGCCCGCTGCCGCCCGGCGGGGCGCACAGCACGACGTACCTGCTCACCCCCGAGGAGGGCGCCCGGCTGCCCGGCGCGCTCCAGGACAGCCTCGTGGTGCAGCTGCGTTCGCGCTACGGCGACGGGTTCGCGCCGCCGGGCAAGTCGATCCTGCACTGCATGTACTTCAGCGACCACGCCTCGTGGAAGGCGCTCCGCGCGGCCGACCGCCGGGCGTACCGCGCGAGGAAGCAGGAAGTCGCCGACTTCGTCCGGGAGTTCCTGGAGCGGACGCACCCGGGGCTGGCGGGCCGGATCGAGCTGCTCACCGTGGCCTCGCCCGTCACGACCGAGCGGTTCACCGGCAACACCTACGGCAGCATCCTCGCCTGGCAGGCGTTCTCCGACGCCGAGGACGCCGCCAACCGGCTGGTCAACAAGGACCGCATGCGGCTGCCGGGGCTGAGCGGCTTCTCGATGGCGGGCCAGTGGGTCGGCATGGGCGGCCTGATCCGGGCGGCCACCAGCGGGCGGTTCGCCGTCCAGTACCTCTGCCGGGAACTCGGCCTGGAGTTCCGGGCCTGGCCCAGCGACGACCAGGAGCCCTGGCACCCCGGCAAGTGGGGCCGGGTGCCGCGGCTCGGCCGGGCGGACCTCGGGGCCGTGGAGACGACCGTGGGAGCGGCGGAATGAGTTCGACGACCAGGCCGGACATGGTGATCGTCGGAGGCGGCCTCAGCGGCCTGTCCACCGGTTGCTACGGCCAGATGAACGGCTACCGCACCAAGGTGCTGGAGATGCACGAGATCCCCGGCGGCTGCTGCACCGGCTGGGAGCGCGGCGACTTCACGTTCGACCCCACCATCAGCTGGCTGCTCGGCAGCGGTCCGGGCAACGAGATGCACCAGATCTGGCTGGAGCTGGGCGCCCTCCAGGGCAAGCGGATGCGCAACTTCGACGCCTTCAACGTCGTGCGCGGGCGGGACGGCCGGGCGGTCTACTTCTACTCCGACCCGGACCGGCTGGAGGCGCACCTGCTCGGCCTCTCGCCGGCCGACGCCCGCCCGATCAGGCAGTTCTGCGGGGACCTGCGCCGGTTCCGCCGCTGCCTCACGCTCTACCCGTTCCTCAGCCCGGTCGGGCTGATGAGCCGCTGGGCGCGGTACCGGATGCTGGCGTCGTTCGTCCCGTACTTCAACCTCATCCGCCGCTCGCTCGGCGTCCTCATGTCGGACTACTCGCAGCGCTTCCAGGACCCCTTGCTGCGCGAGGCGTTCAACTTCATCCTCTACGAGAAGCACCCCAACTTCCCGGTGCTGCCGTTCTACTTCCAGCTGGCCGCCCACGAGGGCCTGTCGGCCGGGGTGCCGGAGGGAGGTTCGCTCGGGCTGGCGCGCTCGATCGAGGACCGTTACCAGCGGCTCGGCGGCGAACTGCTGTGCAACACCAAGGTGGTGGAGATCCTCGTCGAGGACGACCGCGCGGTGGGGGTGCGGCTGAGCGACGGCACCGAGATCCCGGCGGACGTCGTGGTGTCGGCCTGCGACGGCCGGGCGACGGTGATGGACCTGCTCAAGGGCCGCTACCTGAACGACACGTACCGCCGCCTCTACACCGAGTGCATCGACCAGCGGGACCAGGTCTTCCCCGGCTACGTCGCCGTCTTCCTCGGCCTGCGCGAGCCGTTCCCGGTCGGCGACCCGTGCACGACGTACCTGCTCGACGAGGACCTCGCCGGGCGGCTCACCGGGATCCGGCACCCGAGCATCAACATCCAGTTCCGCAGCCGCCACTACCCGGAGCTCTCCCCGGCCGGCACCGGCGTCGTGTTCGCGAGCTACTTCAGCGACATCGCCCCCTGGCGGGCGCTGAGCACCGGCCCCGAGCAGGCCGCCCGGATCCGCCGCGGCGAGGAGCTGCACACCCTGCCGGTCGGGCGCGGCCGGGAGTACCAGCGGGAGAAGCGGCGGGTGCGCGACGCCGTCATCGAGCTGCTCGAACGCCACCACCCCGGCATCCGGTCCGCGATCACCGTCAAGGACGTGTCGACCCCGCTGACCCAGCTGCGCTACACCGGCAACTACGACGGCTCGGTGCTCGGCTGGCAGCCCTTCGTGGAGAGCGGCGAGACCATGGAGGAGGAGATCAAGCGCAACGGCCCGGTGCTGCCCGGCCTGCGCGACTTCTACCTCTCCGGGGTGTGGGCCACCACCGGCGGGCTGATCCGGGCCGCCGCCTCCGGCCGGCACGTCATGCAGTTCATCTGCCACGACGAGGGCCGCCCGTTCACCGCTTCGGTGGACGACATCGCCCCGCCGCCCACCCATCTCGTCGACCGTGTCGGTCGGTTCTGAGTTCTTCGGTCGGTTCTGAGTTCTGAGGAGCACACCTGTGGTTCGGATCGAGAAGTGGATCGTCCGCGAGCACGTCGAGGGCGTACCGGACGTCGAGCGGACGTACGAGAAGGTGGTCGAGGACGTCGAGGTCCGGCTGGCCCCGGACGAGATGCTGTTCCGCACCCGGTACGTCTCGGTGGACCCGTACCTCCACGGGATCACCCTGGACACGCCCATCGGCGACCACGCGGGCGGCGACTCCGTCATGGAGGTGGTCGAGGCGGGGCCGCGGGCGCGGTTCGCCGTCGGCGACCTGGTGCACGGCTTCGGCGGCTGGCGCAGCCACGTCATCGGGACGGGCGCCGCGACGCCGTGGCAGACCGGGACGTTCCCGATGGTCTTCCCCGAGTACCGGCTGCTCGACCCCGCGCACTACGACGAGGCGCTGCCGCTGTCGACGGTGCTCGGCGTGCTGGGCGGCTCGGGCATGACGGCGTGGGCGACGGTGACGAAGTTCCTGGACGTCCGGCCCGGGGACACCGTCGTGGTCGGCGGCGCCTCCGGCTCGGTCGGCTCGCTGGTCGGCCAGCTGGCGCGGCTGCGCGGCGCCCGGGTGGTGGGCACGACCGGCTCGCCCGCCAAGGTGGCCCGGCTGAGCGGGCTCGGCTTCGACGCGGTCGTGCTGTACCGCGACGGGGACGACCCCGAGCGGCTGCGCGAGGACCTGGCCAAGGCGGCGCCGGCCGGCGTCGACCGGTACTTCGACAACCTCGGCGGGACGCTGACCGACGTCGTGTTCACGATGCTGAACATCGACAGCCGGGTCGCGGTGTGCTGGCAGTGGGCCAGCCAGGTCGGCGGGGACTGGACCGGGCCGCGGCTGCTGCCGATGATCATGTTCCCACGGACGACGATCCGCGGGATCTTCGCGCCGGAGTGGTTCACCGACGAGAACTGGGCGGGCCTGCGAGAGGAGGTGGGCGGCCTGGTGCGCCGGGGCGAGATCGCCTACGAGCAGACCGTGCACCGCGGCTTCGACAGCATCCCGGCCGCCTACCGGAGCCTGTACACGGACCGGGCGGCCAGCCGGGGCAAGGTGCTCGTCGAGCTGTGAACGGGTTGTCCCGGGGAAGGCGTTGGCGGATCAGCGGCCGTGCGGCTATGCTCCCCGGCGATGACGACTCACTCCTCTCTCAGGATGGAGGTCCCGTCCGCGCAAGGTGAGTGCTGATGGCCACTCACTCCGCGAACCGGGATCCCCGTCTCCTCCGCTGGCTGCGCGTGCGCGAGTTCGCCGTGCCGCCCACCATGATCGAGTCCGCGACCGCCCGCCGCCGCACCGGCGACTGGGCCGGGGCGTGCGCCGCCGCGCGGCTCGACGTCGACCTCGACCTCAAGACCGCCGCCCGTACCCACGGCCGTGCGTTCGTCGAGCAACTCCGCGCCGACCTCCGTAGGTTGGCGCCCGACCTGCTGCGCTGGCACCTGCCCAGGACCGCTCCGGACGGGCTGCTGCGGGCCGGCCTGACCGTCCCGCTCGCCCGGTACGCCGGCACCGGGCGCGACGGGCGGAGCCCCGTGCACCTGGTGGTCCGCACCCCGCCCGCGTGGGCGGACGGCGGCCAGCGGATCAGCCTCGCGCTGTGGTCCGACGGCGCGGACGCGGGCGCGCATCCGCATCCGCGGCCGAGCCGCCGCTACCGGCTCGACCTGCACCGGCACCTCTGGGACGCCGACCGCGCAGGCGAGTTGGGCGCGCGCGGCGGCGACGGCGCGGCGCAGCCGGTGCATCCGGCCGTGCCGCCGGGCCTGCCGTGCGCCGTCGACCGCTGGGCGGCGGAGGCGCGCGTCCTGCTGGCGGCCGACGGGCTGCCGGCGGGCCCCGTCGCCGTCCGGCTCGGGGGCCGCCACCGGCTCGTCCTCGGCGTCGACGGCACGCCGGCGCCCGGCGTGACGGACGGGCTGCCGGTGCTGCCCGACGCGGCGACGTGGATCCCGCCGGACGTGGAACTGCTGCGCGCCGGGCTCGTCGAGCCCGACCGGCTGCACCCGCTGGTGGCCGCCGCCCTGGTGGCCGGTCACGTCCCGGCGGCCCGGATGCGGCCCCCCGACGGGCCGCGGTTCGTCGACTGCCGGGGCTCCCGGCACCGGATCGGGCTGGTGGACGGGGTGTTGGCCGCGCTCGACCACGACCCCGAGGAGATCCGCCGCGAGGAGCTGCTCGTCGGCCTCGGGGGCCCGCCCCTGCCGTGCCTGCGGGCGATCGACCTCACCCACAGGAGCCCGGCCGGGCTCGACGGCGTCCGTGAACTCCTGGACCACGGCGACACCGCCGGGGCCCTCGCCGTCGTCGAGGAACTGCTCGGCCCGGCCGCCGTGCTGCGCGACGGACCGCTGCGGGACGAACTGGAGGCCGCGGCGCAGCGCCGGATCGCGTACGGCCTCTACCGCGCCGGCCTGACCGGCGGTCACTGCCCGTCCAGGCCCCGTCCCCTCCACTCCTGGTGCTCGCGGCACAGCCGCTGCTACTGACCCTCGGTCAAAAAGGTGATCCCCATGGCTCTTTCCGTCCTGCCCGAAAACTCCGAACTCACCGTCGCCGCGGACCTGTTGGCACTCCTTGCCGACACCGCCACCGAACTCCGCCCGGACGACCAGCTGGAGGCCCTGACCCTCGCCGTGGCCGCCGACCTCCCCGTGCTCCTCTGGGGCGAGCCCGGCATCGGCAAGACCGCCGCCCTCACCCAGCTCGCCACCTCCCTCGACCTCCCGCTCACCACCGTGATCGCAAGCGTCCACGAGCCCTCCGACTTCTCCGGACTGCCGATCGTCGGCGACGACCCCGCCGAACAGGGCGTCCCGCTGGCCCCGCCGGACTGGGCGGTGCGCCTCGTCCGGGCCGGGCGCGGGCTGCTGTTCCTCGACGAGCTGTCCACCGCGCCGCCCGCCGTGCAGGCCGCGCTGCTCCGGCTGGTCCTGGAGCGCCGCATCGGCGCCCTCCAACTCCCGCCCGGTGTGCGGATCGTGGCCGCCGCCAACCCGCGTTCCTCGGCCGCCGACGGCTGGGAGCTGAGCCCGCCGCTCGCCAACCGCTTCGTCCACCTCCAGTGGGTCCACGACCACGAGGTCGTCGTCCGCGGCCTCGGCGGCACCTGGCCGCGCGCCACCCTGCCGAGCCTCGACCGGGCCGCTCTCCCCGAGGCGGTGGCCTTCGCCCGGCGCGCCGTCTGCGGGCTGCTCGCCGCCCGTCCCAAGCTCGTCCACCAGCTGCCGAGCAGCGAGGCCCGCCGCGGCGGCGCCTGGCCGTCCCCGCGCAGCTGGGACATGGCGCTGCGCCTGATCGCCTTCGCCACGGCCGCCGGCTCCTCGCGGGACGTCCTGTCGCTGCTCGTGCGCGGCACCGTCGGGGACGGCCCCGGGCTGGAACTCCTCGCGAGCATCGACCGGATGGACCTGCCGGACCCGGAGGACCTCCTCGCCGACCCGGCCGCCGCCGTCCTGCCCGAGCGCGGCGACCTGCGCCAGGCCGTCCTCGACGGTGTCGTGGCCGCCGTCCGCAACCGGGCGACGCGCGAACGCTGGGACGCGGCCTGGACGTTGCTCGTCCGCGCGATGGAGACCGGCGCCCCGGACGTCGTGGTCGTCCCCGCCACCACGCTCGCCTCGCTGCGCCGCGACGACTGGGACGTGCCGGCCGCGATCGACCGGCTCGCCGGGGCGGTGACGCTGTCCCGGCGCGCGGACGCGGCGGCGGGCCGGGTGGCGGACCGGGTGGCGGCGCTCGCGGGCAAGGGCGGCCGGTGACGGCGACGGTGAGCGCGGCCGCCCTCGGCCTCGACGTCGACAAGCTCTTCGCCGCCCGCCTGATGGCCGCCCGGGCCCGCCCCTACCTGGCGACGGCGCTGTTCGCCCTGCACGTGGCGGAGTCGCGGGACGTGCCCACGATGGCCGTCGACGCCCACTGGCGCTGCTACGTCTCCCCGGGCTTCGTCGCCCGGACACCGGTCGAGGACCTCGCCGGGGTGTGGGTGCACGAGGTGTCGCACCTCCTGCGCGACCACCACGGGCGCAGCGCGCGCTACGCGAAGCGGCACGGGCTGACCGGCCCGGCGGAGCAGCTGCGGATGAACATCGCGGCCGACTGCGAGATCAACGACGACGTCTACGGCGACGGCCTCGTGTGCCCCGAGGGAGCCGTCGTCCCGGTGGACCTGGAGCTGCCGGCGGGCGAACTGATGGAGGACTACCTCGGGCGGTTCCGGATCGGGCAGCTCACCGAGCACCTGGCCTGGCTCGACTGCGGCAGCGGCGTCGACGGCCGGCCGCGCCCGTGGGACCTGGGCCCGGACGGCGCCCACGGGCTCAGCCGGCAGGAGCGGGACGCGGTGCGCTTCCGGGTGGCCGAGGGCATCGCGGGCCGGCCGGGGAACGCCCCGGAGGGCTGGCGGCGCTGGGCCGAGGAGGCGTTCCACCCGCCGCAGCCGTGGCGGGAGCTGCTCGGTGCGGCGGTCCGCTCGGCGGCCTCGGGCGGCGGTGTGGGCCAGGACTACTCGTACGGCCGCCCGGCCCGGCGCTCGGTGAGCCTGCCCGGGATCGTCCTGCCGAGCCTGCGCCGCCGTCCGCCCCGGGTGGCGGTGGTGGTGGACACCTCGGGGTCGGTCAGCGACGCCGAACTGGGCAGCGCCCTGCTGGAGGTCGCGGCGATCGCCCGCGCGGTAGGCGGTCGGCGGGACCTGGTGACGGTGCTCTCCTGCGACGCGGCCGTGGGGACGGTGCACCCGCTGTGCAAGGCCGAGGGCATCCCGCTGATCGGCGGGGGCGGCACGGACATGCGGGAGGGGTTCACGGCGGCGCTGCGCACGCGGCCCGACGTCATCGTGGCGCTGACGGACGGCCAGACGCCGTGGCCGTCGACCAAGCCGCCGTGCCGGACGGTCGTCGGGCTGTTCCCCCGGGGCACCCCGAGGTGGGCGGAGAAGGACCCGGACTACGAGCCCCCGCCCGGGCCTCCCGCCTGGGCGCGGGTGGTGACGATCGGGTGAGCCGCGTCGTCCCGGCCGCGGGCGGCGAGCAGCGGACCGAGGGCGCGGGTGCCCGGACCGGTCCGGCCGCCGGGGCCGGGGAGCGCGGTGGTGTTGGCGGCGGTGACCGGTTCTCCGCAGTTCCCGCAGGCCATGACGGGGGTGGCGGCGTGGCCGCAGTCCAGGTGGCGGACGCGGGCCGGCGGTCCCGCCTCGCCCGCGTACCAGCGGTCGCCCCAGTTCATCAGGGCGAGCAGGACGGCGTGCAGGTCGGCGCCCTTCTCGGTGGCGCGGTAGTGCTCGCGCGGCGGGTGGTCCTGGTAGCGCTCGCGGACGAGCACGCCCTCGTCGACCAGCCGGGCGAGCCGGGCGGCCAGGGTCTTGCGGGAGATGCCCAGGTCGTGCGCCAGGTCGTCGAAGCGGCCGATGCCCGCGAGGACGTCCCGCATGATCAGGGCCGTCCAGGCGTCGCCGAACAGGTCGGTGGCGCGCGCGATCGAGCAGGCGACGTCGGCGAGGGAGGTGCGGGTCATGGCGGCCAGCCTAGACCGGTTCCTGGGTTCCCTGAGGGAACCTGTCCCTGTTAGGTTTCCTCAGGGAACGCAACATTGACTCCGGGTCAGGACTCCGGCTCCGGGGCAGGACCCCGACTCCGGGTCAGGGCCCGACCTCCATCCGGGGGCCGGGTCCGGCACCGGGCCCGGACCCGAGCAGTTAGGAGCATCGCCATGGGCACCACCCCGCACATCGAGCTCGACTCAGCGCACCCCGGTGCCATCGACGGCCGGCACATCCGCGCCCTCGCCTTCCAGGCCGTCCGCACGGCGTACCTCGCCGAGGTCGCCCCGGACGGCGGCGGGCGTCCGGCCCTGGTCGTCGGCGGCGGTCGCGGCCTGCCCGCCGCCGCACTCGCCCGCCTCGGCTACCGGGTGACCGCCGTCGACCCGTCCCCGGTGGCCACCGCGGCGGCGCGGGCAGCCCACGCGCGGGACGGGCTGGCGATCGCCGACGAGACCGCAACCGCCGAGGAACTGCCGTTTTCCGACGGGGAGTTCGACCTCGTCTACGTCGCGGACACCTTCGAGGTCACCGCCGACCTCGACCGCGTCCTCGGGCACACCGCCCGTGTCCTGCGCCCCGGCGGCACCCTCGTCTACGACACCGTCAACCGGACGCCGCTCGCGCGGCTGGTCTACCTCGGCGCGTTCCAGGCCCTCCCGATGACCCGCATCATGCCCCCGGGCCGCTACGCCGCCGACCGGCTGCGCACCCCGGCCGAACTGACCGCGGCCCTGGCCCGCCACGGCCTGCGCAACCAGGACGTCCGGGAGTTCAAGCCGCGCGACCCGCGCGCGCTCGTCCGGGCGATCCGTGCCCGCAGGGCCGGGCGGATCACCGACGACGAGATCCCGCCGCTGGTCGACTTCGTCCTCGCGGCGGGCGCCCGGCCGTTGGTCACGTACCTCGGGCACGCGCGGAGGTGAGCGCCGCCCGGTCGTGCGCGGCCCGGTCGTGCGCGGCCGTGGTGAGGCCGTCGCCCCGGTGGTGTCAGTCCGTCTCGGCCAGGTGGGCGTAGATGACGATGTCGCCGTGGGCGCCGGTGGCGTCGCCGTCGCAGGTGACCAGCCGCAGTTGGGCGTCGGCCGCCGCGGCGTAGGCGCGGTCGTCCGGGAAGCCGGCCTTCGTGTCGGCCTGGACGGCGTCGACCGCGAACCGGGCGGTGTGCCGGTCGGCGCGGGTGATGTCGATCAGGTCGCCCCGGTGCAGCGTGCCCAGCCGCCGGAACACCGCGGGGCCCTGACGGGTGTCGACGTGCCCGAGCACGACGGCCGTGCCGACCTGGCCGGGGGAGACGCCGTCGTGGTACCAGCCGGCCAGGTTCCGGTCGGTCTCGGACGGCGGCTCCAGGTGCCCCCGGCCGTCGAGCCCGACCCCCGCGACCGGCGCGTCCACGCCGATCCGGGGGATCCGGATCCGCGTCGGCGCGGCCGGGCCGAGCCCCTCGGGAGCGGGCCGGTCCGCGGCCGCCGGGGCCCGGTCCGTGGCGTCCGTCGCGGGCCCGCACGCCGCCAGCCCGCCGCCGACGGCGAGCACGAGCACCCATCGGCCGACCGCCCGTCGCCCCTGGTTCATGATCCGCATCCGGACAGACAACCGCGCCGACCGCCCCGCCGCACGGCGACGCGCCCATGACCGCGATTGGCTCGCGCTCCGACTCAGGACACCAGCGGCTCCTCCTCCACCTCCGTCAGGCGGACGGTGCACAGGCCGCCGCGCTCGGCCTTCACCTCCGTCACCTTCAGCTGCGTGCCCGGCAGGAGGATGAACTCCTCCTCTCCCGTGAACGACGAGAAGTCGCGGATGCCCACCGCCCGGGCCGGAACCACCTCGAAGAGCGTCCGCTTCCCGCGGCTGCCGAGGAACGACCGGGCCACGCCGAGCTCGGAGGTGCACGAGGAGACGCCCCACCACGTCACCGTCCGCCCGAGCGGGTACTGGGCGCGGAGGTCCAGCGGCACCCCGCGCCACAGCGGCGCGGTGCGCGCCGGCAGCCCGGACACCGCCGCGAACAGCAGGCGCAGGTAGGGGAGGTACGGCACGACCTTCGCACGGTCGGGGGAGCGCAGGACGGCGTTGATCTCGCGGTAGAACGCCGACTCGCACGTGTAGAGGTACAGCGCGGCGATCGCGTCGGCGGAGAGCCCCCGGCCCGCGTCGGCGTCCGCCCGCCGCTTGCCGAACTCGTGCGAGCGCTCGACGTGCCCGCCCAGGCCGCGCAGCAGCTCGGCGACCGGGCCGACGGCGTCCCGGAAGTCCATCAGGGGCGTGTCGAACACCCCGGTGATCGCCGGGAGTTCGAGGCCCTCGTCCTTCACGCTCGCGAGGCGTTCGAGGTACAGCTGGTGCAGTTCCATCGTGGACGCGATGAACGCGCCCATGCGCTCGGCGACGCCGTCGTCCGCCTGGCCGCCCTCGGCCGCCTGCTGGTTCCAGCCCTTGCTCGGCAGCCAGTCGACCTCGTCGAGGCCGAGCGAGGCGAGGGCGGCGTTCACCGTGCCGAAGTGCTCGTCGTCGCAGAAGATGTCCCCCTGCGCGGCCGGGTTGGCGTGGTCGATGTGCCGGACCTCGACACCGGGGTACTTCTTCTCCAGCCGCTGCACGACCCGCTTCAGGCTGCGCGCGTGCGCGCCCCACCACGCGAAGACGACGGCGCGGTCCTCCTCGGCGGCCTGCTGCTTCGCGCTGAGGATCTCCTCGACGATCCGCTCCGCCACCGGCCGCCAGAACGCGGTGTGCCGGTCGGGGCCCGCCCCGCCGCTGCTGCTCGCCGTCAGGGCCGCGTTGAGCAGCAGCACGCCCTGGGTGAGCATCGCCTGGAACCACTCCGGCGGCTGGACGGTGTCCCGCTCCTTCAGCAGCGCGCGTATGTCGGCGATCGGCGTCTTCTTGGGGATGCCGTACTTCCACATCGCCGCGGCCTTGATGATGCAGCGGATGCTGACGACCCGGCCGAACTGGCTGTCCTTCCAGTCGTGGAAGGTGTTGTCGAACATCGCGATGCCGGTGGCGCTCTCCGGCCGGGGGTACGGGTTCTGGCCGAAGACCACCACCTTCCACTGGTGCGGCGCGTTGGGCTTGAGCGCCTGGAAGGTCAGCTCGCGGACCGGCACGACCTCGGGGGCGCGGTTCGGGCCGATGAAGGAGGCCGCGTCCGGCTGCGCCTCGATGACCGGCTTGAGCAGCGGCAGCCAGGGCTCGCCGCCGCCCTTGAACAGGTCGGCGAGGGCGAGCGGGTCGTTCGGGTCGGGCTGGGCGGTGGCTTCGCTCATGGCGGCACAACTCCTGGGTTCTCACGCGGTGCTGACGTCGGGAAGTCGCTGCCGACAGTACGAGGACCCACCGACAACGGCGCCGGCCGGGTTTGTCGGTGCGGCGCGCTAGCTTCGAGTCCGTTGGAAGAACGCGACGACGAAGCCGTCGACGAACGCGATGACGAACGCGATGACCAACGAGATGACGAACGCGATCCCGATCGGAGCACGCCCATGGACCGCACGCAGCCGCCGCTCAGGGTGGTACTGACCGACCTCAACTCGACCGTGGTGCGGGCGTGGCGGGCCGCCTTCGCCGACACGCCCGGGGTCGAGATCCGCACCGGCTCGATCCTCGACGAGAAGGTCGACGCCTGGGTCAGCCCCACCAACTCCCGCGGCCGGATGGACGGCGGCACCGACGCCGCCGTCAAGCGCCACCTCGGCGCCGGCATCCAGCTGCGCGTCCAGCGCGCGATACGCACCGGCTTCGCCGGTCACCTCCCGGTGGGCGCCGCGGTGTGCGTGCCGTCCGGGGCGGAGCACCCGAAGTTCCTGATCTCCGCCCCCACGATGGAGGAGTCCTCGCAGAACGTCAGCGAGACGCTCAACGTGGCCCTCGCGTGCGCCGCCGCGTTCCAGGCGGTCCACCAGCAGAACCGCAAGGCCCCCGGCAGCATCCGCTCCGTCGCCCTGGTGGGCATGGGCGCGCAGACCGGGCGCGTCCCCGCCCGGGTGTGCGCCAACCTGATGTGGACGGGCCACACCCTCTTCCACGACCACGACTTCGAGGACTACGCGGACCTGCGCACCACGGTCCTCGCCCAGCTCGACGACATCGAGAACGCCCCGGTCGACCGGCCCGTCCGCCTCACCCCACCGGCCCCCACCAGGCGCCGCACCCGCTGAGACCGTCGGGCCTCCGGCTTCAGAACCGCCTTACCCCGGCGGCGGAGAATCCGGGGGCTTCGGCCGAGAGCCGGCCGTCACCCGAGGGTTCTGGGGATCGAATGACCAGTGAGACGACGGGCGCAGCGACGGGCGTGGAGACGCTGCCGGACTTCCCGATGACGCGCGGCTGCCCCTACCACCCGCCGGCCGGCTACGGGCGGCTGAGGGAGGCCGGTCCGGTGGCCCGGGTCCGGCTGTTCGACGGCCGGACGGCCTGGGTGGTCACCGGGTACGAGGAGGCGCGGCGACTGCTGATCGATCCGCGGCTCTCCTCCGACCGGGCGCGCCCGGACTTCCCGGTGCTCGTGCCGAGGATGGCGGCGGCGAAGCTCACGGCGCTGGTGGGCATGGACCCGCCGGAGCACGACGTGCAGCGGCGCATGCTGATCCCCAGTTTCACCGTGAAGCGGGTGAACGGCCTCCGGCCGGCGATCCGGCGGATCGTCGGGGAGCGGATCGACGCCATGCTGGCGAAGGAGCGGCCGCAGGCGGACCTCGTCCAGGAGTTCGCGCTGCCGGTGCCGTCCACCGTCATCTGCGAGCTGCTCGGTGTCCCGTACGCCGACCACGAGTTCTTCGAGGAGCAGACCCGCCGCATGGTGCTGGCCAGCAGCACGGCGGAGGAGGCGGCCGCGGCGAGCGCCGCACTGATGGCGTACTTCGACGAGCTGATCTCGGTGAAGCAGGCGCGACCGGGGGAGGGGCTGCTCGACGAACTGATCGCGGACCGCCTCGCCACCGGTGAGCTGGGGCGGACCGAACTGACCTCGATCGCGATGTTCATGCTCGTCGCCGGGCACGAGACGACCGCGAACATGCTCGCGCTCAGCGTCCTGACGCTGCTGGTGCACCCGGAGCAGCTGGCCCTGCTCCGGGCCGACGAGGGCGCCGCCGCGGGTGCGGTCGAGGAGCTGCTCAGGTTCCTCTCCGTCGCGGACGAGCTGCAGCGGGTGGCGGCCGCGGACATCGAGATCGGCGGTGTCGTCATCCGCGAGGGCGAGGGGGTCTACCTGCCGAACGCGGCGGCCAACCGGTCCGCGGAGGTCTTCTCCGACCCCGACCGCCTCGACATCCGCCGGGCCGACCGGCGCCACCTGGCGTTCGGCTACGGCGTCCACCAGTGCATCGGGCAGAACCTGGCACGTGCCGAGCTGGAGATCGCGCTGTACGAACTGGCGGTCCGGATACCGGGCCTGCGGCCGACGGAGCCGGTCGAGGCGCTCGCCGTCAAGCCGGGCGGCTCCGTGCAGGGGGTCTACCGGCTGCCCGTCGCCTGGTAGTCGCGAACGGTACCGGAAGGGCCGTGGTGGGGGCGGGCGCGGCGCCCCGCCCCCCCCCGCGTTGGGGGAGGGCCCCCCCCGCGGCGGCACCCCGGAGGTGTACACCGCGGCGGGGGTGGGGTG
>NZ_JBHVOL010000040.1:2458-14641 GCF_042887925.1 Kitasatospora sp. NPDC057904 | reverse complement strand
AGCCACGCCGGCGGGCGCCGCGCGGGGGGCCCCCCGGCGCCCGCTCCCGGGGTAGCCCCCCCCGTCCCGGGTGGGGCGGGGGGGGGGCGGGGCGCGGCGCCCGCCCCCACCGCTCTTGGCGTCAGGCCGCCGCGAGCTGCTCCTCCAGGAAGGTGACCACGGCGGCGGGTGTCGGGTGGTCGTACAGCAGGACCGCCGGCAGCAGCAGTCCGGTGGCCTCGCAGAGGCGGTTGCGCACCTCCAGGGCGGAGAAGGACGAGAAGCCGATGTCGAGGAAGTTGTCGTCGGCCGCGATCTCGCCGGGGGCGGAGTGGCCGAGCACCTCGGCCGCGTGGACGCGGACGAGGTCCAGCAGCGACAGCTCGTCGACCAGGCCGCTCTGGTCGGCCTGGTCGGCCGGTGCCCCGGAGTCCTGCCGTGGTTGGGCCGGAGCTCCGGAGACAGCCGCCCCGGAGGCCGCGGTGGGGCCGGCCGGGACGGTGACGTCCGTCCACCAGTAGTTCCGGTGCTCGAACGGGTAGGTCGGCAACTCGGCGGGCACCGGGTGGTGGTCGCCGTACCAGGCGTCCCAGCGGACCGACCCGCCCGCGGCGTGCAGTCGCGACACCGCGGTGACCAGGGACTCCTCCTCCGGCCGGTCGGGCAGCAGGACCGGTGTGACCACCGGAGCCGCGTCCGGCAGGCAGGCCCCCACCATGGGGGTGAGCACGGCGTCCGGGCCGACCTCCACGAACGCCCTGGTCCCGGCCTCGTGCAGCGTGGCGACCACGGCGCCGAAACGCACCGGCGAGCGGAGCTGGCGGGCCCAGTACTCCGGCTGCCGCAGTTCGTCGACGGTGACCGGCCGCCCCGTCAGGTCGGAGACGACCGGGATCGCGGGCGGGCGGAAGTCGAGCCCCTCCACCACCGGGCGCAGCCGGTCGAGCGCCCCGTCCATGTGGTGCGAGTGGAAGGCGTGGCTGACGCGGAGCAGGCGGGTCCTGCGGCCCTGGGCCCCGAACCGGGCGACGATCTCGCGCACCGCGTCCGCGTCGCCGGATACCACGGCCGAGCCGGGCCCGTTGACGGCCGCGAGGTCGGCCCGGCCGTCGTACTCGGCGAGGACGGCGAGCACCTCCTCCTCGGACGCCTCGCAGGCGGCCATCAGCCCGCCGGCCGGGAGTTCCTGCATCAACCGGCCGCGCGCGGCGACCAGGGCGGCCGCGTCGGCCGTCGACAGCACCCCGGCCGCGTGGACCGCGGTGAGACCGCCGAGCGAGTGTCCGGCCACCCGGTCCGGCTCGGGCAGCAGGTCGCCGAGGAGACGGAAGAGCGCGGTCTCCAGGGCGAAGAGGGCGGGCTGGGCGTACTCGGTGCGGTCGAGCAATGCGGCCTCCGGACTGTCCGGTGCCGCGAACAGCAGCGACTTCAACGGACGGTCGAGCAGCGGTACGAAGGCCTCGCACACCTCGTCGAGCGCGACCCGGAAGGCCGGCCTGCTCTCGTACAACTCCCGTCCCATGCCGATCCGCTGGCTTCCCTGGCCGGTGAACAGGTAGGCGGTGGGCAGGCGCTCGGCCGCCGTTCCCCGCACCGCGTGGGGGGCCGGCCGGCCGGCCGCGAGAGCGGCCAGCGCGGCGAGCCGCTCCGCGGGGGAGCCGGGCAGGACGACCGCGCGGTGCTTGAACGCCGTCCGGCCGAGCGCGAGGGTGCGGCCCACCTCGGCGGGGGCGGTGTCCGGGGCCCCGGTCAGGTGGTCGTGCAGCCGGGCGGCCTGGGCGCGCAGCGCCGATTCGGTGCGCCCCGACAGCGGCCAGGGCGCGAGCGGGGCCGGACCGTCCAGGTGGGCGTCCTCGGCCGTCGGGTCCTGGTCCGGGTCCGGCGGAGCCTGTTCGAGGATCACGTGCGCGTTGGTCCCGCTGATGCCGAAGGAGGACACCCCGGCGCGGCGCGGTCGGCCCCGGTCGGGCCACGGCAGGGCCTCGGTGAGCAGTTCGACGGAGCCGGCCGACCAGTCGACGTGCGGGGTCGGCTCGTCGACGTGCAGGGTGCGCGGCAGCACGCCGTGCCGCATGGCCTCCACCATCTTGATGACGCCCGCGACGCCCGCGGCGGCCTGGGTGTGACCGATGTTCGACTTGAGCGAGCCCGTCAGCAGCGGCTCGCCCTCCGGCCTGCCCTGCCCGTACGCGGCGAGCAGGGCCTGTGCCTCGATCGGGTCCCCCAAGCGGGTGCCGGTGCCGTGCGCCTCCACCGCGTCCACCTGCTGGGGAGCCAGTCGGGCGTCGGCCAGGGCCTGGTGGATCACCCGCTCCTGGGTGGGGCCGTTGGGAGCGGTCAGGCCGTTGCTCGCGCCGTCCTGGTTGACCGCGGAACCGCGCAGCAGGGCCAGGATCCGGCGGCCGTTGCGGCGGGCGTCGGAGAGGCGCTCCAGCAGCACCAGGCCGGCGCCCTCGGCGAACCCGGTGCCGTCGGCCGCCGCGGCGAACGCCTTGCAGCGGGCGTCCGCGGAGAGACCGCGCTGCCGGCTGAACTCCACCAGCAGCATCGGGGTCGCCATCACCGTGACGCCGCCGGCCAGCGCCAGGTCGCTCTCGCCGCGCCGCAGCGACTGCGCCGCGAGGTGCATCGCGACGAGCGAGGACGAACAGGCCGTGTCGAGGGTGACGGCGGGTCCTTCGAGCCCCAGGTGGTAGGCGACCCGGCCGGAGGCGACGCTGGTCGCGTTCCCGGTCATCAGGTGGCCCTCGTACCCCGCGGGCACCCGGTCCGGCGGCGGGACGTACGCCTGGGAGACCAGACCCGCGAAGACGCCGGTCCGGCTGCCGCGCAGCGAGTCCGGTGCGATGCCGGCCCGCTCGAACGTCTCCCACGCCACCTCCAGCAGCAGCCGGTGCTGGGGGTCCGCGGCCACCGCCTCGCGCGGCCCCATGCCGAAGAACGCGGCGTCGAACCCGCTGGCCCGGTCGAGGAACCCGCCCTCGCGGGTGTACGTGGTGCCGGCCCGGTCGGGGTCCGGGTCGTAGAGCGACGCCAGGTCCCAGCCGCGGTCCTCGGGGAAGCCGGAGATGACGTCGCGCTCCTCGGCGACCAGCCGCCACAGGGCCTCCGGGGAGTCGGCACCGCCGGGGAGGCGGCAGGCCATGCCCACCACGGCGATCGGCTCGTGCTCCCGGTCCTCCAGTTCCCGGATCCGCTTGTTGGCCTGGCGCAGGTCGGCCGTGGCCCTCTTCAGGTAGTCGCGGAGCCGGTCTTCGTTGCTCACCACTGTCGCACTCTCTTCTGCTGGCGTCGGCTTGGTCGGGGCGCGCTCGGGGTCAGGACGCATCCAGTTCCTCGTCGAGCGCGCGGAACAGTTCCTCGTCGGTCGCCGTTTCGAGGTCGACCTCCGGCTCCTCGGAGGGGCCGGCGGCCAGTTCGTCCCACCGCCACAGGGCGGCGCGCAGCCGCTCCCGCAGCCTCGGGAACTCCCCGCTGTCGACACTCACCGAGGCGAGGAGCCGGTCCAGTTCGGCCGCGGCGTCGTCCGGTGCGAGCAGCGTGAGCAGGTGGCCGGCGAGCGCCGCCGGGGTCGGGTGGTCGAACACCAGAGTGGTCGGCAGCCGCAGCCCGGTGGCGGTGCCGATCCGGTTGCGCAGCTCGACCGCGGTCAGCGAGTCGAAGCCGGCCTCCTTGAAGGCCCGGTCGGCGTCGACGTCGTCCGGGTTCAGGTGGCCGAGCACGGCCGCGACCTGCTCGCGGACGAGGCGCAGGAGCACCTGAGCCCGTTCGGGACCGCGCAGCGCGGCCAGTCGGTCCGCGAGGGTGGCGGCGGACGCGGCGACGCCCTGGGCGGCCCGTCGCACGACCTGGCCGCGCACCATCGAGCGGAGCACCGCCGGGAGTTCGCCGCTGCCGGCCCGTGCGCGCAGTCCCGCGGTGTCCAGCGGTGCCGGGACCAGGAACGGCCGGCCGTCCGCGAGCGATGCGTCGAACAGTGCCAGGCCGACGGGCAGCGGCATCGGGACCAGGCCGCCGCGGGCGATGCGGGCCAGGTCCGCCGCGGCCAGGTGCCCGGTCATCCCGCTCGCGTCCTCCCACATGCCCCAGGCGAGGGACACCGCGGGCAGGCCCTCGGCGCGCCGCTCGCGGGCGAGGGCGTCCAGGAAGACGTTCGCGGCCGCGTAGTTGGCCTGTCCCGCGCCGCCGAGCAGGCCGGAGGCGGAGGAGAACAGTACGAACCAGGACAGGTCGAGACGGCGGGTCAGCTCGTGCAGGTTCCAGGCCGCGTCCACCTTGGGCCGCAGCACCGCCTCCACCTTCTCGTCGGTCAGGGACGCGAGGACGCCGTCGTCCAGGACGCCGGCGGCGTGGACGACACCGGTGAGCGGGTGTTCGGGAGCGATGCCGTCGAGCAGTCGGGCGAGCGCCTCCCGGTCGGCCGCGTCGCAGACGGCGATCCGCACGTGTGCGCCCAGCGCGGTGAGTTCGGCGACGAGTCGGTCGGCACCGGGGGCGTCGGGGCCGCGGCGGCCGGTCAGCAGGAGGTGCCGCACACCGTGCTCGGTCACCAGGTGGCGGGCCAGGGCCGCCCCCAGGGTGCCGGTGCCGCCGGTGACCAGGACGGTGCCCTCGCCGACGGGGGCCGCGGGGAGCGTGAGCACGACCTTCCCGACCTGCCGGGCCTGCCCGAAGTAGCGGAACGCGGCAGGTGCGTGGCGGACGTCCCACGTGGTGACGGGCAGCGGCGTCAGCGCCCCCTGCTCGAACAGGTCGAGCACGCGGGCCAGCACCTCGCCGACCCGGTCGGGGTCCATGCCGAGCAGTTCGAAGGGCTGGTACTCGACCCCCGGCCGGGCCGCCGTGACGGCCGCCTGGTCGCGCAGGTCGGCGATGCCCATTTCGACGAACCGGCCGCCGGGGCCGAGCAGTCGCAGCGAGGCGTCGATGAACTCCCCGGTCAGCGAGTTGAGGACGACGTCGACACCGTGGCCGCCGGTCGTCGTGAGCACCCGCTGCTCGAACGCGGTGCTCCGGGAGGACGCCAGGTGCTCGTCGTCCAGCCCGAGGGCGCGCAGCGCGCCCCACTTGCCCGGACTCGCCGTGGCGAACACCTCGGCGCCGAGGTGCCGGGCGACCTGGAGGGCGGCCAGACCGACGCCGCCCGCTCCGGAGTGGATCAGCACCCGCTCGCCGGGCCGCACCCGGGCCAGTTCCACGAGCCCGTAGTAGGCGGTGGTGAAGACGGCGGGCACACCCGCGGCGGCGGCGAAGGACCAGTCGGCCGGCATCCGGGCGACCAGCCGCCGGTCGGCGACGGCCACCGGTCCCACCGCGCCCGGCACCAGGCCGAACACCCGGTCCCCGACGGCCAGTCCGGTGACACCGGGGCCGAGCTCCAGCACGGTCCCGGCGGCCTCGGTGCCGAGCGGCGCGCCGACCGGGACCACACCGAGCGAGGTGAGCACATCCCGGAAGTTGAGCCCGGCCGCGCGGACCGCGATCCGGACCTCCCCGGCGCCGAGCGGGGCCCCGGCCGCCGGGTACGGGGCCGCGTGCAGGTCGTCGGGCGACCCGCCGGGGGTCTCCAGACGCCAGGCGGAGCCGTCCTCCGGGGTGGTGAGCGCCGGTTCCGGTGCCGTCCTGGCCAGCCTCGGCACGAGGATCCGGCCGTCCCGGAGGGCGAACTGGGGCTCGCCGGTGGCCAGCGCGGCGGCGAGGACCAGCTCGGAGGCGGGTTCGCCGTCGCTGTCGACCAGGACGATCCGCTCCGGGTGCTCGGTGGCCGCGGACCGCACCAGGCCCCACAGCGGTGCGGCGGTGAGGTCGACGGGGTCGCCGGGGGCGGCCGGCACCGCACGGCGGGTGAGGACCACCAGGCGGGTCTCCTCGTCCCGCTCCTGGTCGGCCAGCCACTGCCGGAGCCGTGCGAGCACCGCGAGCACGGCGCCGCGGGCGGCGTGCGGGACGGGCTCGCCCGCGGCGGACGCCGTCTCGGTCTCCAGGAGCTCGTACGGTGGGGGCACGGCCGGGCCGGGCTCCGGCAACTCGGTCCATTCGAGCACGTGGAGCCCGTCGGCCCCGGCCCGGGGCGAGGCGGACCGCAGCCCGCCGGGCGCGACCGGCCGCAGGGTGAGCCGTTCCGCCGTCGCCACCAGGGCACCGGTGGGGTCCGAGACGGAGACCGTGACGGTGTCCTCGCCGCCGGTCCCCGGTGCGACGGTCACGCGGAGGGCGGTGGCCCCGGCGGCGTGCAGGGCGACCCCGGACCAGCTGAACGGCAGCCGCACACCGGTGCCGAGGAAGTCGCCGAGCCCCATGGTGTGCAGGGCGGAGTCGAGCAGCGCGGGGTGCAGCGCGAAGCGGGCGGCCTCTGCGTGGTGTTCGGGGCTCAGCGACACCTCGCCGTGGACGCTGTCCCCGGCCTTCCAGGCCGCGGTGAGGTTGCGGAATGCAGGACCGTACTCGTAGCCCAGCGCGGCGAGTTCCTCGTAGAGCCCGTCGGCGTCCAGCGGGGTCGCGCCGGGCGGCGGCCACTCCGGCGCTCCCGCGGCCGACGCGGTCGCGGCCGGCGCCTCGGGGGCCAGGACGCCGGAGGCGTGCCGCAGCCACGGGGCGTCCGGCTCGGCAGCGTCGGGCCGGGAGTGGACGCTGACGCCGCGGCGGCCGTCTTCGTCGGGTGCCTCCACCGACACCTGCAGCCGCACACCACCGCGCTCGGGCAGCACCAGGGGCGCCTCCAGGGTGAGCTCCTCCACCCCGTTGCCGCCGACCTGCTGGGCGGCCTGAAGGGCGAGTTCGAGGAACGCGGTCGCGGGCAGCAACGGGGTGCCGCTCACGGCGTGGTCGGCGAGCCAGCCGTGGGACTGGTGGGAGACGCGACCGGTGAGCAGCAGTGCGCCGTCGGTGGCGAGTGTGGTGGCACCGGTCAGGAACGGGTGGTCGGCCGAGTCGAGGCCGAGGCTCCCCGCGTCGCTGTTGGCCGCAGGGCCTTCCAGCCAGTAGCGCTGGTGTTGGAAGGGGTAGGTGGGGAGGTTGGGGGGTGGGGTGTGGGTGGTGGGGGTGGTGGTGGGGTTCCAGGTGATGGTGTGGCCGTGGGTGTGGAGGTGGGCGAGGGATTGGTGGAAGCGGTGGAGGTTGCCTTCGTTGCGGCGGAGGGTGCCGGTGATGGTGGGGGTGGTGTGGGGGTTGGTGTGGGTGGTGGTGTCGTGGATGGCGGTGGTGAGGACGGGGTGGGGGCTGATTTCGATGTAGGTGGTGTGGCCGTCGTTGTGGAGGGTTTGGATGGCGGGTTGGAAGAGGACGGGGTTGGCGAGGTTTTGGTACCAGTAGTCGGGGGTGAGGTGGGTGGGGTCGAGGTAGGTGTTGGTGAGGGTGGAGTAGAAGTTGGTGGTGGTGGGTTGGGGGGTGATGTCGTGGAGGAGGGTGTTGAGGGTGTGTTGGAGGGGGTGGACGTGGGGTGTGTGTGAGGCGTAGTCGACGTTGATGGTGCGGGCTTGGATGTTGTGGTTGTTGAGGTGGGTGACGAGTTGGGTGAGGGTGTGGGGGTTGCCGGCGATGATGGTGGTGGTGGGGCCGTTGATGGCGGCGATGTGGAGGTCGGGGTGGTTGTCGAGGTGGGTTTGGGTTTGGTCGGGGGTGAGGGGGATGGAGGCCATGGCGCCGGTGCCGGCGAGGGTTCGGAGGGTTTGGGCGCGGAGGGTGACGATTTTTGTGGCGTCGTGGAGGGTGAGGGCGCCGGCGATGTAGGCGGCGGCTATTTCGCCTTGGGAGTGGCCGATGACGGTGTCGGGGTGGATGCCGTGGTGTTGCCAGAGTTTGGCGAGGCTGGTGTTGATGGCGAAGAGGGCGGGTTGGATGACGTCGACGCGGTCGGTGGGGGGTGCGTCGGGGTGGCCGTTGAGGACGTCGAGGAGGTTCCAGCCGGTGTGGGTTTGGATGGCGTTGGCGGTGGTGGTGAGGTGTTGGGTGAAGACGGGTGAGGTGGTGAGGAGTTCGCGGGCCATGCCGTCCCATTGGGGGCCTTGGCCGGGGAAGACGAAGACGGTGCGGCCGGGTGGGGTGGCGGTGGCGGTGGTGAGGTGGGGGTGGGGGGTGTTGGTGGCGAGGGCGTTGAGGGCGGTGAGGAGTTGTTCGCGGGTGTTGTGGGGGGTGGTGGTGATGGCGGCGCGGTGGGTGTGGGTGGCGCGGCCGGTGGTGAGGGTGTGGGCGATGGCGGCGGGGTCGGTGTCGGGGTGGGTGTGGGTGTAGGTGTGGAGTTGGCGGGCCTGTTCCTGGAGGGCTTGTTCGGTGTGGGCGGAGAGCAGGAACACGGTCGGGCCGGTGGCGGGCGTGACCGGCCCCACCGGCTCGGTGGTCGGGGCCTCCGCCAGCGCGGGCGCCTCCTCCACGATGACGTGGGCGTTGGTGCCGCTCATCCCGAAGCCCGACACACCTGCTCGCCGCGGACGGTCACCGGGGGCCCATTCCCTTGCCTCGGTGAGGAGTTCGACGGCGCCGGCGGTCCAGTCGACGTGCGGGGTGGGCTCGTCGACGTTGATGGTGCGGGGCAGGAGGCCGTGGCGCATGGCCTCGACCATCTTGATGATTCCGCCGACTCCTGCGGCGGCCTGGGTGTGGCCGATGTTGGACTTCAACGAGCCCAGCAGCAGCGGACGTCCGGCGGGCCGGTCCTGCCCGTAGGTGGCCAGGATGGCCTGGGCCTCGATCGGGTCGCCCAGCGTCGTGCCGGTGCCGTGTGCCTCCATGGCGTCGACGTCGGCGCTCGTGAGCCCGGCGTCGGCGAGCGCGGCGCGGATCACCCGCTGCTGCGAGGGCCCGTTCGGGGCGGTGATGCCGTTGGACGCGCCGTCCTGGTTGGTCGCGGTGCCGCGGATCACGGCGAGCACGTGGTGGCCGTTGCGGCGGGCGTCGGAGAGGCGCTCGACCAGCAGCAGGCCCACGCCCTCACCGAACGACGTGCCATCGGCCGCCGCGGCGAACGCCTTGACGCGTCCGTCCCTGGCGAGTCCGCGCTGGCGGCTGAAACCGATGAAGATGTCCGGGTTGGCGAGCACGGTCGCGCCGCCGGCGAGCGCCAGGTCGCACTCGCCGCGCCGCAGGGACTGCACCGCGAGGTGCAGCGCGACCAGCGAGGACGAGCACGCTGTGTCGACCGTGACCGCCGGCCCCTCCAGGCCGAGCGTGTAGGAGATCCGGCCCGAGGCGATGCTGCCGGCGCTGCCGAAGCCCAGGTAGCCCTCCATGTCGGCGGGCAGTTTCACGCGCGAGCCGTAGTCGGTGTAGACGACTCCCGCGAAGACGCCGGTCCGCGAGCCGTGCAGCGAGGTCGGGTCGATGCCGGCCCGCTCGAACGCCTCCCACGCGGTCTCCAGCAGCAGCCGGTGCTGCGGGTCCATGCTGGTCGCCTCGCGCGGGCTGATGCCGAAGAACGCGGGGTCGAACCGGTCGGCGTCGTGCAGGAACCCGCCCTCACGGGCGTACGAGGTGCCGGCGTGCTCCGGGTCCGGGTCGAACAGGCGGTCCAGGTCCCAGCCGCGGTTGGTCGGGAACGGTGAGATGACGTCGCTCTCGGACACCACCACCTGCCACAGGTCCTCCGGCGTGCGGACCCCGCCCGGGTAGCGGCAGGCCATCGCCACGATGGCGATCGGCTCCCCGTCGTGGGCGGTGGCGACGCGGACGGCCGCCGTGCCGGCGGTGCCCAGCAGCTCGGCGTGCAGGTGGGCGGCCAGTGCCTGCGGGGACGGGTGGTCGAAGATCAGGGTGCTCGGCAGCTTCAGGCCGGTCGCGGTGCTCAGCCGGTTGCGCAGTTCGACGGCGGTCAGCGAGTCGAAGCCGGCGTCCTTGAAGGCCCGCGCGGCGTCCACTGCCTCCGTCGTGGTGTGGCCGAGGACGGCGGCGACCTGGCGGCGGATCAGGTCGAGTAGCAGGCGGCGCTGTTCGGACTCGGGCCGCCCGGCCAGCGTGGAGGCGAGGGTGTCCGCCTGCGCGGTGGTGGTGGCCGCGGTCCGGACGGTCCGGACCAGCGAGCGCAGCACCGGGGGCAGCAGTCCCGCCTCGGCCTGCCGGGCCAGGGCGGTCCGGTCCAGCCGGACGGGGAGCAGCGCGGCGCGCGGCCGGGTGTGCCGGATGGCGGTCAGGGCGGTCGCGACCTGGTCGGCGGTGAACCGGGCGAGTCCCCGGACGGCCGAGGGGTCGTCCTCCTCGCGCGGGCCCCAGGCGAGGGAGAGTCCGGGCAGGCCCAGCGCGCGGCGGTGGTGTGCGAGGGCGTCGTGGTAGGCGCCGAGGGCCGCGCGGGAGGTCTGCCCGGTGCCGCCGAGGGTGGCGGAGGTGTCGGGCGCGAGCAGCACGAACGAGGTCAGGTCGAGTCCGAGCGTCAGCTCGTGGAGGTTCCAGGCGGGGGCGACGGCCGCGCGCAGGGCGTCCGAGAACGTCTCGGGGTCGGTGGAGAGCAGCACCGTCCGGGGTGCGGACGTGGCCGCGTGGATCACGCCGGTCGGCGGGTGGGCGGCGGGCAGGGCGGCGAGGGCGGCGGCGAGGCAGTCGCGGTCGCCCGCGCCGCCCTCGGCGACGAGCACCTCGGCGCCGAGCGCGGTCAGCCGCTCCGCGAGGCCCTCGTCGGCATCGAGCAGCAGCAGGTGCCGGGCGCCCTGCGCGGTGACAGCGTGCTCGGCGGCCGCGGCGGCGAGGTCCCCGCCGCCGGAGACGATCACCGTGCCGGCGCCGGCGGGCGCGGCGTCCTCGACCGGAGCGTCCGCGTGGTCCTCGGGGGTGTTCCTGACCAGTCGGGGGATCCTGATCCCGCCCTCGCGGAGGGCGAGCTGGGGTTCACCGGTGGCCAGGGCGGCGGGCAGGGAGCGCAGCGAGGACCGGGCGTCGTCGAGGTCGACGAGCGTGATCCGACCGGGGTGTTCGGCCTGGGCGGCCCTGACCACGCCCCAGACCGGCGCGGGCGCGAGGTCCTGGACGTCCTCCCGGTGGGTCGTGACGGCGTGCCGGGTGAGCACCACGAGGCCGGTCGACTCCGCCCGGTCGTCGGCGAGCAGTTCCTGGAGCCGCGGCAGCAGGTCGCTCGCGGAACGGGCCGTCAGGACCGTCACCTCGGGCACCGCCGTTTCGGGCGCCGGGGTCGTCGTGTCGTCCCCGGCGGTCCCGTAGGCCTCCGGGTAGGGGACGAAGCCGGCAGCGCCGAGGGCCTCCGCGAGGCCGGGCGGGGTCTCGCCGCTCACCGTCCAGGAGCCGATCGCCGGGGCGGCCGGGGAGTCGGTTTCGAGCTCGGGCCACTCCAGGCCGAGCAGCCAGTCGTGGCGGACGCGGTCGGCCTGCCGCACGGGGCGCAGTCCGACCGACTCGACGGTGGCGATGGGGGCACCGGTCGCGTCGGCGAGGTCGAGCGCGAAGGAGCCGGCCCGGGGCGAGATCCGGACCCTGAGCGTGCCGGAGCCGACGGCGTGCAGGGTCACGCCGCGCCAGTCGGCGGGTGCGGCGGACTCGTCGGCCTCGCCGAGCAGCGGCTGGAGCGCGGCGGTGAGCAGGGCGGGGTGCAGGCCGTAGCGGCCGGCCTCGGGGGCCGCCTCCTCGGGTGCGGAGAGCTCCGCGTAGATCAGTTCCCCGTGCTGCCAGAGCCGGGCGGGTCCGTCCGGTGCCGCATCGTCGAGCGCGGTGGCCCCGACGGGCGGCCAGGCGGTGAGGGGGTCCGGCGCGCGGTCGGCCGGTGCGGGCACGAGTGTGCCGGTGGCGTAGGTCGTCCAGGGGCGCAGCAGCGGATCGTCGTCCGCCGCGTCCTCGTACGGGCGGGCGTAGAGGGTGACGTCCCGGCGGCCGTCGTCGTCCGGGGCGCCGACGGTGAGTTGCAGGTCCACGCCGCCCGCGGGGGGCAGGACGAGTGGTGTGGTGAGCGTGAGCCGTTCGACGGCGAGTTCGTGCGGGCGGCCCGCCTGGAGGGCGAGTTCGAGCGGGACCGTCCCGTTGAGGTCGGTCTCGGTGAGCCAGCCGTGGGTCTGGTGGGAGACGCGGCCGGTGAGCAGGAGTGCGTCGCCGCCGCCGAGGGTGGTGGCGGTCGTGAGCAGCGGGTGGTGTGTGCTCTGCAGTCCCAGGTGCTCGGGGTCGGTGCCGGTGGCGGCGTCCTCCAGCCAGTAGCGCTGGTGTTGGAAGGGGTAGGTGGGGAGGTTGGGGGGTGGGGTGTGGGTGGTGGGGGTGGTGGTGGGGTTCCAGGTGATGGTC
>NZ_JBHVOL010000040.1:0-2362 GCF_042887925.1 Kitasatospora sp. NPDC057904 | reverse complement strand
GTTGGCGGGCCTGTTCCTGGAGGGCTTGTTCGGTGTGGGCGGAGAGCAGGAACACGGTCGGGCCGGTGGCGGGCGTGACCGGCCCCACCGGCTCGGTGTCCTCGATGCGGTCCTGTTCGAGGATGACGTGGGCGTTGGTGCCGCTGATGCCGAAGGAGGAGACGGCGGCGCGGCGGGGGCGGTCGTGTGCGGGCCATGCGGTGTTGTCGGTGAGGAGTTCGACGGCGCCGGTGGTCCAGTCGACGTGCGGGGTGGGTTCGTCGACGTGCAGGGTGCGCGGCAGGACCCCGTGGCGCATGGCCTCGACCATCTTGATGATTCCGCCGACTCCTGCGGCGGCCTGGGTGTGGCCGATGTTGGACTTCAGGGAGCCGAGCAGGAGGGGGTGTTCGGCGGGCCGGTCCTGTCCGTAGGTGGCGAGGAGCGCCTGGGCTTCGATGGGGTCGCCGAGGCGGGTGCCGGTGCCGTGGGCCTCGACCGCGTCGACGTCGGCGCCCGTGAGCCCGGCGTCGGCGAGCGCGGCGCGGATCACCCGCTGCTGTGAGGGTCCGTTGGGCGCCGAGAGCTGACCGCTCGTGCCGTCCTGGTTGGCCGCCGTGCCGCGGATCACGGCGTGCACGTGGTGGCCGTTGCGGCGGGCGTCGGAGAGGCGCTCGACGAGCAGCAGGCCCGCGCCCTCGCCCCAGCCGGTGCCGTCGGCCGCCGCGGCGAAGGCCTTGCAGCGGCCGTCGGCTGACAGTCCGCGCTGCCGGCTGAACTCCACGAACAGCCCGGGTGTGGCGAGCACGGTCGCACCGCCGGCGAGCGCCAGGTCGCACTCGCCCCGCCGCAGGGACTGCACCGCGAGGTGCAGCGCGACCAGCGAGGACGAGCACGCGGTGTCGATCGTGACCGCCGGCCCCTCCAGCCCGAAGGTGTAGGAGATCCGGCCGGAGGCGACCGAGCCCGCGCTGCCGGTGCCGACGTAGCCCTCCAGGTCGTCCGGCGCCTTCCTGATCCGGCCGCCGTAGTCCGCGTACATCACGCCGGCGTAGACGCCGGTGCGCGAGCCGTGCAGTGAGGTCGGGTCGATGCCGGCCCGCTCGAACGCCTCCCACGCGGTCTCCAGCAGCAGCCGCTGCTGCGGGTCCATGCTGACGGCTTCACGCGGGCTGATGCCGAAGAACGCGGGGTCGAACCGGTCGGCGTCGTGCAGGAACCCGCCCTCGCGGGTGTAGGTCCGGCCGACCCGGTCCGGGTCCGGGTCGTACAACCCGGCGATGTCCCAGCCCCGGTTGTCGGGGAAGGCGGATATCGCGTCCGTGCCCGACTCGACGAGCCGCCACAGCTGTTCCGGGGTGCGCACCCCGCCCGGGTAGCGGCAGGCCATGCCGACGATCGCGATCGGCTCCTGCCGCTCGGCCTCCACCTCGGTCAGGCGCTGCTTGGTCTGCAGCAGGTCGTTCGTCACGCGCTTGAGATAGTCGCGGAGCCTGGCCTCGTTCGTCGCCTCGCTCGTCATGAGACGTCAACTCTCCTCGTCGTGCGTCGTACGGGATGTGGTACCGGAATGTGGGGTGCGGGTCAGTCGAGGCCGAGCTGTCCGTCGATGAGCTCGAACAGCTCGTCGTCGGAGGCGTGCTCGACCTGTGCGGTCGTGGTGGCGGGGCCGGTGCCGTGCGGGTCGGGCGAGAGCCGGGCCAGGACGGAGGACAGGCGGGCGGTGACGCGTTCGCGCGCCTCCTCGTCGAGCGGCGTGCCGGTGCCGTCGACGGCGGCCTCCAACTCGGCGATCCGGGTGAGTAGTTCCGCCGTGGCGCCCGGGAGCCGGTCGGCCAGTTCCCCGTGTACGTGGGCGGCGAGCGCGTCGACCGTCGGATGGTCGAAGAGCACGGTGGTGGGCAGCCGGAGGCCGGTGTCCGCGCCGATCCGGTTGCGCAGGTCGACGGCGGTGAGGGAGTCGAACCCGAGGTCCATCAGCCCGCGGTCGGTGGGCACCAGGCGGTTCGCCGGCCGGCCCAGGACCTCGGTGACCCTCGCCCGCACCAGCTCGCGGACGGTCCTCGGCCGGTCGGCCTCGGCGGCCCCGGAGAGCGTTCGCACCCAGGGCGGGGTGTTGTCCCCGCCGGCCGGGGCCGAGGCCGCGGGGCGGCCCGCCGGGGCCGGCGGCACCCGCGGCGGGACCAGACCGCGCAGGACCGGTGCCATCCTGCCCGGGTCGCCGAGTGCCCGCAGCGCGGCCGTGTCGAACCTCGCGGGTACGGCGAGTGCCGGGTTCGAGCCGAGGACCGTGTCGAAGTGGGTGAGGGCTTCGGTGGTGGTGAGGGGGGTGATGCCGGTGCGGGCGAGGCGGGCGAGGTCGGTGGTGGTGAGGGTGGCGGCC
>NZ_JBHVOL010000039.1:0-70433 GCF_042887925.1 Kitasatospora sp. NPDC057904 | reverse complement strand
AGATGCACGGCCGCGCCGGATTCCCCCTGCTCCGCCACCGCATCCTCCTCCGGTGATCGCCACGGAGCGCTACCACCGAATACGGGCCAGAGCCGTTCTTTTTACAGACCCGGAAAGCCTTCCGTTGGAGGCCGCGGACTCCCCAGTGGCCCCTCCCTGAGATCGCCTCGCTCAGATCGGCTATGGTGCCGTCGGCAGCGCCGGTCGCGAGATGGTGAAGTGGGACCTACCGACACCGGCGGGGTAGTCCAGGTGGCCGGTCATGGTGGTGACGCGGGTCCCCGTCGCACAGGTGAGGCTACTGCTCATGGAGCCACCGCCATCGGGGCCCTCGAACTTGAAGACACCGACTCCGGCCTGGTTGATCTCGAGGGCGAAGTTCCCCACGCGGCCGATGTACGTTCCGTCGAGCATCTGGAGATCCGCCCGGTAACCCGTGGTGTTCGCGCTCTTGAAGCTGATGGTGAACTTGCGGTCCACGCCGCCGGCATTGACCGTACCAACGAGCGGCGCATCGGTCTTCGTGGTGCCAGCGAAGTCCGAGAGGGCGCCTCCGCACCCGTGAGCCACTTCGACATCGGCATACGCGACGGGTACGCCGACGGACAGTGCGGTTGCGAGCAGGACGGTGCTCAGGGCACGGGTGGTTGTACGGGACATTGCAGATCCGTTCATCTTCTGGCCGCCCGATTGCGGCCTTGTCAGTACACCACTGAGCAATCGGCCCGGCTGTTCGATAAGGCCATCCGTGGCAGGGGCTGTCCCCGTCCTGGCGTGGGGTCTGTCCAGCGACTGGCTCTGTCCCGTAATCGGGATGCTGTTGGTGATCTTCACTGGTGAGAGTGAGGTTGTCCTCGATCGGCGGCCACTGGCCGGCCCTTCCTGTTTTCGTGGTCTGGGAGTTCGGGCTGGTCAAAGGGGTTGGTTGCGGTGGCGATGGGTTCCTGGTCCGGGCGGGAGATCCCGCCGTTGACCGCACGGATGGCGCGGGCGAGCAATCCGCGGGGCACGGCGGCGATGGGCGTGGGGGATCATCTGGCCGGGCTGTTCACGGACAGCGACTTCGAGGAGTGGTATTCCGCCGACGGGCGTCGGGGCCTGTCGCCGGCACGGCTGGCGTTGGTGTCGGTGCTGCAGTACGCGGAGAACCTCACCGACCGGCAGACGGCCGAGGCAGTCCGGTGCCGTCTGGACTGGAAATTACTGCCTGGGGCTGGAGTTGGACGATCCGGGTTTCGACTTCTCGGTGCTGAGCGAGTTCCGTGACCGGATGGCCGAGGGCGACCGCGCGGACCGACTGCTGGCGGTGATGGTCGAGCGTCTGGCGGAGGCAGGACTGATCAAGCGGCGCGGGCGCCAGCGCACCGACTCCACGCACGTCCTGGCGGCGGTGCGGTGCCTGGACCGGACCGAGCTGGTCGGTGAGACCCTGCGGGCGGCCCTGGAGGAATTGGCCGCCGCTGACGAGGAATGGGTGTTCGCCCTGGTCACCGACGAGTGGGCCAGGCGTTACGGCAGGCCGGTGCGCTACGACCGGTTGCCGAAGGAGGCGAAGGAACGCGAGCAGTATGCGCTCACGGTCGGCGAGGACGGCATGCGTCTGTTCCAGGCTCTTCTCGCCGCCGATGCCCCGGCCCGGCTGAGGTGGTTGCCGCAGGTGGAGGTGTTGTGGCAGGTCTGGCTCCAGCAGTACTGGTACGACGAGACCGGCACTTTGCGCTGGCGCGGGCCCAAGCAGACCCGCGACCGGCTCAGCCGGCGGACGACGGACCGGCGGGCTGCTTCCGGTAAGGCCGTCGGCCGTGGGAGCCCGGATCCCGCTTCGGCCACCACACCCTGGTCGTCGGTGGAGATCGTCACCCCGCACGACCCGCAGGCCCGCTTCAGCCACAAGCCCGGCAAGGCCGAGTGGGTCGGCTACAAGGACCACCAGACCGAGACCTGCGATGAGGGCCTGCCGAACGTGATCGTCCACGTCGCCACCACACCGGCGCCCGAGCAGGACATCGACGCCCTGGAGCGGATCCACGCCGACCTCGCAGCACGTTCCCTCGCTCCGGCCGAGCACCTGGTCGACGGCGGATACATCACCCCGGCCACCATCCACCGGGCCCGGACCGAGCACGGGATCGACCTGGTCGGCCCGGTCAGACTCGGCCCCAGGACACGGGCACTGCCGGGCTTCAACAAGGAGGACTTCCGGCCCAACTGGCATGACAAGAGGCTGACTTGCCCGAACGGGGCAACCATCCCGCCCTGGAAGCCGACACTCGCCGACGGGCACGAACGGCTGTCGGTGCTCTTTCCCCGCGCCGTCTGCAGACCCTGCGAAGACCGTCACAAATGCACCGGGAACACCGGTGGACGAGGCCGGCACATCCTCCTGCTGCCCCAGCCCCTGCAGGAGATCCAAAACCGTGTCCGGAAAGAGCAGAACACCCGGGCCTGGCAGGACCGGTATGCCATGAGAGCCGGCTGCGAGGCCACCGTCTCCGAAACCGTGCACGCCCACGGCCTGCGCAACTGCCGATACCGCAGCACAGCGAAGACCCACGTCCATCACGTCCTCACCGCAGCCGGAACCAACATCATCCGCCTCCACCAGCATCAGCCGGACGGCGACGGAACCAACCCAGCAACCCGCTTCACGCGCCTGTGCAGGCAACTGCGTGACGGGACTCGAACCCACGACACTTGAAGATCACCAACAGCATCCCGATTACGGGACAGAGCCGTTGGTTGGACAGGCCCAGTCCATCGAAGGGTGGGTTGCGGTGGCGATGGGTTCCTGGACGTGGCCCGCCGTTACGACCCGGATGGCATCTTCGCTTTCCCCCAGTCCGTCGCGGCCGCCCCGGGCTGAAGGGACGATCGAGCGAATGTCGGGGGCGAGGTGCGGCGCCGCCGAGAGCCGGTGCGATGACGGCCGCGGCCCCACCTCCTGCGGATGCCGGTCGGAGGTGGGGTGCGGGCCTGGCGCGGGGTGAACTCAGCTCCTGCCAGGGTCCCGGAGAGTCCGGCCGCCAAGGAGTGCGCTGCTTGACAGCCCACTGGCCTGGGGTTTCCGGCGCTCTCGCGAACGTCCTCAGCGGACGGCAGACCGAACGGGAGGCGCCGCAGAGGGCTCCTGGCGGCGACGGTCAAGTGGCCGACCGGGAAGGGAAAGCCGGCTCTGTGCGGGCCTGCAGGCCGTGATGCGGGCGGCAGCGAGCGTGATTGACTGACACGGTCCGTGCCAAGTGATGGCGAATGTCTGCCCCGTACTGAGCGAGAACGCCACGGCCCGATAGGCATCGGCGTCGGCAAGCCATGCCATCGGCCCGTGCTGCTCAGCGGGGCCGATCAGCTGCAGGGCGACCTGCAGATGGCGGCGGAGCCAGCGCACGGCCTGGCCGGCGCTGTCGTGCGAGGCGGTGACCAGGACGCGGCGTGCGCCCGGCCCGGTCGGCGTGATGGCAAAGACGGCCGTGTAACGGGCATTCGGCGGCGGCACGGTACGGCTCCTCTCCGTACCGTGATCCAGCGCCGGATCGCGAAGTGAATCACCAACCTTCATTCCCACCGTCCCCACCCTGGTCGTCGCCCTGGCCCTGGCCGTCGCCCCCGTCATCGCCCCAACCCTGACCATCACCCTCGTCCTGGCCGTCACCCCCGTCATCGCCCCAACCCTGACCATCACCCCGGCCCTGGACGTCATCCTGCAGTTCCAGGGACCGCTCCTGGAGACCGCTCCTCCCGGATACTGAACCGCCCGGCCAACCCAGCTCGGAAACAGCTTCCCTGAAGGAGACCCCGTGATTTACGGGACTCTGGGAATAATTGGATTTTCCGAGCAGCCGAAGTATCCCCCACTTGACGTCCGCATGCCCCCTCGAAATGGCCCCGTCGATCGGATCGAGAAAATTATCCAACCATTCGTATCCGGTCCTCAGGTTCCTGATCGTCGATACGTCTTGGTGGAATTGCGAATCAGCCGCCGCCCGATCCTGTTCCATGTCCGCCCCGGACATAACGTTCGGACCGATCGTATAGCGGAAGTCGTGCTGGGCGGCCGCGTTCCAGACCGCATCACTCTGGAGGCCATCCGGCACTCCGGTGACGCCGTTGCTGTAGAAGCTCGCCTTCAGGGCCCTCGTTCGGGCATCGCTTCCAGACATGCCCATGACGCTGTTTCGAAGATTGATGAAATCCTGGTTGGGCAATTCCGCGATCCACCGGTACGTGTCGGCGTCAAAGTTCGCCACGGGGTTGTTCTGGGACGGCGCTTCTCCGTTGATGCGAGGCATGACTCTCCCGTCGATGAGTTCGGCCGAATGGGCCACGAAAGGTTTCTGATTCCCCGGAATCCCCGCGAGCCCGGCAACAGCAAGCTACGCCCGGAGGCATGCACCCCCCAGCGGATCCTCCGTTTCCGCCAATAAATACAAAGGAGCCACCGGGCCGCCGCGAAAAATTGTCCGAACCTGCCAATGAGCTTCGCGGTGACGGCAACACGGCCGAGGATCAGGGAGGCGTCCAGGAGCCGGCGGCACGGAGGGCAGTACGAGCTCCAAGGACAAGCCGGATGATTCCCGACACCACAGCGGAGGTCTCATGTCGTTTGCCCAGGGCCGTTCTCAGGAGGCGAGTTCCGCCATCTCGCCCACGGCGCCGGAGGCCCAGCTGGGTGTCCTGCGCTCACACGGGGACTACTCACTCGTTGCCCTCGGCCACACTCCGGCCGGTTCTCGCATCTTCGGCATCGATGGCCGGCTGACGGACGTTCCGAGCCGCCATTCCGTGCAGGTGGGCCACCGGTTGCACGTGGACCTGCCCCACGGCATGGAGTACGAGGACGTCCTCGATGCGTATTTCTGGCGGTTCATGAACCACAGCTGCGAGCCGACCGCACGAATCGACGGTCGACAGGTCGTCGCGGTCACGGATCTGCTGCCAGGACAGGAGATCACCTTCCACTACAACACCACCGAAGCAGCCATGGCAGAACCGTTCGACTGCCGTTGCGGCAGCGAGAGCTGCGAGGGTCACATCGCCGGCTACTACGCCGCGACTCCGGCGGCACGGCTGAGGCTGGGTCCATGGCTCGGCCGGCACCTGTCCACCACCGAGGACGACCTGTTCGCGGACGACGGCTCCGCAGGGGCCGATGCGGTACGGCGATGACCTCCGCACCCGGGCAACTAACCTCCGGCCCCGCCACCGTCCTGCACGAGTTGTTCACCGCGGCGGCCGACCGGTGGCCGCAGGCCACCGCGCTGGTGCTCCCGTCCACGGCCCGCCGAGAGCGGCACCTCCTGACCTACGCCGAACTCGACGCCCTGGCAGGCCGGTTCACCGAGCATCTCCTCCCGACCAGCGAACGTGAGGAGATTGTCGCCATCCTCCTGCCGAGGACCACCTCACTCCTCTACGCCGCACAGATCGGTGTCCTTCGCGCCGGTTCGGCGTACGTCTGCCTCGACCCGGTGTTTCCCGACCAGCAGCTGTACACGATCCTCTCCGACTGCCGTGCTGTGACAGTGCTGACGGACGCCTCCGGCAGGTACCGGCTCCAACAGGCGGGTTACCAGGGCCGGCTGATCCTGGCCGGCGAGCCGGTCCCGCCTTTACCGGGGCCCGCGCCCCGTAGCGTAGGTCCCGCCGATGCGGCCTACGTCATCTACACCTCCGGAACCACCGGGCGGCCCAAGGGAGTGGTGATCTCCCACGGCAGCATTGTCAGTCTCATCAGCTCCGACATGGCCGAGTTCGCCCTCGGCCCCGGCGACCGGATCGCCCAAGGTTCCTCCTGCGCCTACGACTCGTCGGTGGAGGAGAGCTGGATGGCCCTGGCTTCCGGTGCCGCCCTGGTGATACTGGACGACGAGACGGCGCGTCTGGGACCGGATCTGGTGCCCTGGCTGCGGAACGAACGGATCACCGTCCTGTGCCCGGTACCGACCCTCCTGCGGTCGACGGGCTGCACCGACCCAGGCGAGGAACTCCCCGATCTGCGGCTGGTGTACACCGGTGGCGAGGCACTCTCCGAGGACATCGCCACCGTGTGGGCCAGAGGCCCCCGTCTGGTGAACGGTTACGGCCCCACCGAATGCACGGTCACCTGTGTGCGTCAGGACATCGCCCCCGGCGAGCGGATCGCCATCGGGCATCCGGTTCCCGGCACGCAGGCCTGGGTACTGGACGAAAACCTCCAGCCGGTGCCCGACGGCGTGGAGGGTGAGTTGTACGTGGGCGGCGAGGCGCCGGCGATCGGTTACCTGCACCAGCCGCGCCTGACGGCGGAGCGGTTCCCCGTCCACCGCTTACTGGGCCGATTGTACCGCACGGGCGATCTCGCCTACCAGGAGCCGGACGGCACTCTCGTCTACTGCGGCCGCGTCGACTCCCAGGTGAAACTGCGCGGTCACCGGATCGAGCTGGAAGCCGTGGAGGCATGCCTGGCCGGCGCTCCCGGGGTCCGCGAAGTCGCCTGCTGCGTGCAGGACGAAGGGGCCGGACAGATCCTCGTCGCCCACGTCGTGCCGTCCGACGATGCCGCTCCACCCGGTTTCGGCGAACTGTCCGACCACGTCCGGCGGGCACTGCCACCCCCGATGGTGCCCGCCAGGTTCGGGCTGGCATCGTCGTTGCCACGAGGTGTCAGCGGCAAGCTCCGCCGCGACCTGCTCCCGACCCTCGCTCCGTACCCTCCGCAGGACGAACTCCCCGGCCCGGGAGGGAAGGAGCCGGACGGCGTGCTCGCGGTCGTCGCGAGGGCTGCAGGCTGGGTCCTGGGCCTTCGCGAAGTCCCCCTCCACGCGGACTTCTTCACCGATCTCGGCGGCAGCTCGGTGCACGCCGCAGCGCTAGTCTCCGAGCTGCGCGCCGTTCCTGCCACCGCCTCGCTCACGGTACGGGACGTCTACGAGGCGCGCACCATCAGCGTGCTGGCGTCCAGGGCCGTGCGGCAAGGGCCACCGCAGAGCACGGGTGCCTCGCCACAGATCCCCGCGCCCGAGGCGGGGAGCCCGCTCACGGCAACCGCCGTCCAGGCGGCCTGGCTGCTCACTGCACTGGTCGCCGTGTCCGCCGTGGCCTACCAGATGGCGTACCGGCTGCTCCCGCCCGTGTACCACGCCGTCGGCGCGACGGCGTTCCTCTTCCTCACCTGGGCGGTACTCCCCCTGGCCCGCCTGGTCTGGGCACCGGTGGCGGTGCTCCTCGCCGCCCTCGCCAAAAGGACTCTGGTCGGCTCCTACGTTCCGGAGCGGGTGCCGGGCTGGAGCCGGCGGGCGGTACGGATGTGGCTGGTGCGCCAGGCGGTGCGGACGGTGCCCTGGCGCACGCTCGCGGGCACCGAGTACCAGTGTATGGCACTGCGTGTGCTCGGTGCCCGCATCGGCCGGCGGGTCCACATTCACCGGGGCGTCGACGTGCTCCAAGGAGGATGGGATCTCTTGGAGATCGGCGACGATGTGACGCTCGGCCAGGACGCAGGCGTGCAGCTGGTGACCCAGACCGAGGGGCACCTCGTCGTCGGACCCGTGAAACTGGAGGAGGGATCCACCCTGGACGTCCGCGCGAGCGTCGGTCCGGGGTGCCATGTCGGCAAGGGCGCGAGGCTGTCCGCCCTGTCCTCCCTGCCCAACGGCGCGCGGGTCCCGGACGGCATGCTGGCCGACGGTGTCCCGGCACGCTGGACCGGTCCCACCCCCGCGGTCCCGGTGCTCACCCGAACCGGCAGGGTCTACTCCCCCGTGACGCACGGCGCGGCCACCCTCGCCGCCCGCACGGTGCTCCAGCTGGTGGTGACCTTCCCCTACTTCGGGTCGTTCGCGCTGCTCCTCGCGCTCGGCCTCATCGATGACGACGGCTTCGCCACTGCGCTGAACCGCCCTCTGGACAACGCAGGGCCCCTGGCATCGGTCGCCGCGGCCCTGTGCTTCGGGCTCGTCCCGTCGTTGACCACCATGGGGTTGGCGGCCCGGGCACTCGGCAAGACCCCGGCCGGGGTGATCAGCCGGTGGGAACTCGGCTACGTCCGGGTGTGGCTGAAGGCCGACCTGGTGGACTCCGCCGGCACCTGGCTCAGCGGGACGTTGATGTGGCCCCGGTGGCTTCGCCTGGCGGGTATGGACATCGGCCGCGACTGCGAGATCAGCACAGTGATCGATGTCGTACCCGAGCTGGTGTCCATCGGCACGGGTACCTTCCTCGCCGACGGCATCTACCTGGGCGGCCCGCGGCTGGACCGGGGAACGGTGTCCCTGGAAGCGCTGCGGCTCGGGGACGGGGTGTTCGTCGGCAACCACGCGGTCCTTCCCGGTGGCTGCTCGCTCCCCGACGATCTGCTGATCGGCGTCGCGACCCCCTGCGCGGGCGTCCCCTTCCGGCCCGGCAGTTCCTGGTTCGGCCACCCTGCCTTCGAACTCCCGCACCGTGACGTCACACAGGCCGACCGAGGGCTGACCCACGAACCGTCGGCGCTGCGCCGGGTCAACCGCTGGGTGTGGGAGCTCGCCCGGTTCGCCATCCCCTTGATACCCATGGCCGGCGGGACATTATGGGTGAGCGCTGTCAACGCGATCGTCCCCGAAGTGCCGGCCGCGGCCGCGGCAGCGGCCTTCGCCTCGTCCGCGGCCTCCCTGCTGTCCGTCCTCACGCTCTGCGGGTCGGTCCTCGCTCTGAAGTGGGCCTTGCTGGGGCAGGTGCGTCCGGGTGTCCACGCGCTGTGGAGCTGCTGGTGCAGCCGGTGGGACTTCGTCTATGTCGTGTGGGCCGTGGTCGCCAAGCCCCTGCTCACCCCCCTCGAATCCACCCTTCTGCTCGCGATCTACCTGCGACGGATGGGCATGAGGATCGGTCGGCGCGTGCTGCTCGGAGAGGGTTTCGCGCACGTGGCGGATCCGGACATGCTGGTGATCGGGGACGGGGCGACGGTGTCCGCCATGTTCCAGGCGCACACCTTCGAGGACCGGGTCCTCAAGATCGACTACATCCGGGTGGGTGCACAGGCCACGCTCGCGGACAAGACCGTGCCGCTCTACGGTGCGCAGATCGGGCGGGACGCCGTCGTCGCCCCTCACAGCGTGGTGATGAAGCACGAGCGGCTGCAGCCGGGGCTCAGGTACGAAGGCGTGCCGACCCGGCACGGTTGACGGCAGTCGAGGGCCGGTGGTCGGACGGTTCCCGGGAGGGAACCGTCCGACCACCGGTTTCCGGTTTTACATCCGTTCCAGCGTCCTACAGGAGGTCGGTCATGTTCCCCTGTGCAAGGTCCCGCAGCACCGGGATGGCGGGACTGAAGGCGTAGAGCGCGCCCTCGGTGCGGACGAACGAGTCGGCGGACAGGAGGGTGCTCCGCCCTGCGCGGTCGGCCGGGTTCCCGAAGCGGGCCCTGCTGACGTTGCCGGCGACCCGGTCCCCACCGACCGTACGCATGGGGAACCGCGTGTTGTTGATCCGCAGGTGCTGGAGGAACTCGAACTGCTCGACCAGATCGGACTGGTAGCAGATGAAGAGCAAGCCGCGCGGAGTGTCGGGCCCGTGTGACGGATCTGCGGACCGCGGGTCGAAAACAGGGCCGAACGGTATGCCTCGCCGGATGATACGACGGGGATCGCTCCCCGCGAATGAGGCGGCCGGATCCTTCTGTGGGAGGAACGACTGGTCGTCGCGCGGGCTGGTCTTCCGCAGGTGTGAGAACCGCGGAGTGCGCACACCGTTCGGGCCGTCGGCGTGGCCGAGGTCGTTGCCGAGCAGCTCTCCGGAGGCCGGAGGCACGTCGGCCCCGGGGCAACGGGCAATCGGCGTACCCGAAGGCCACCGCCCCACGAGTCGGGCCGCGAGCCACCCGTCATCGGCGGAGTCCGGCGCTGCGCCGCTGTGCTTCAGGGCCGCCAGTTGGGGCCCGAATTGGGCGTGCCACCCGGCGACGTCCTGGGCCAGCCGACGGATGACCTGGAACGAACCACCGATGCTCCATCGTGGGAGGGCCTCTGCGGGCTCGTCGACGCCGATGACGAACCTGCTCGCCGGCAGGATCCCGGTGCCGGGTTTGCCGAGGACGGTCTCGGGGTCGGCCGGGTCGGGCTCGTCGAATCCGCGCACACCGGGCTGGCTCACGCCGTCGGCGAAGCCGAAGTGGTCGTGACCCCTCAGTCCACCAGGAAGCGTTGCGCCGTCCTGCCGGAAGACCACCGTGGCCTCATGAGCGGCGATCAGCGATCCGTGCCGTGCGACCGCGGCAGCCAGTCTCCGGGGATCGTCGGAGGCCAAGGTCAGCACGGCATGGACAACCGGATTGCGGGCCGCTCCGAACTGCCAGTGCGCAGGGCTGCCGGCTCCGATGTCCCCGACTTGCCAAGCTCGTACGGCGGGCCCTTCACGGAACGCCTGGAAGGACGGCGGGCGACTGACCGCAGTCGGGAAGGGAGTCGCACCCGCCAGCAGGACCAGTCCGGGATAGGTGACGCTCAGGCCTGTCCAGTGCGCGGACAGGCCCGCAGGATCAGCGCCCTTCAGCTTCCGCCGCATCGCGCTGAACGCGGAGTTGTACTCGGCGACGGCCCTCGTCGTGGCGATCTCGGGCAGGATCACTTCCAGCCACCGGCGGGCCATCCCCGTGTCCTCGAAACCGATCATCAGAAGGCACTGATGGTCCTTGCGGAAGCCGGCGAGGATGTCCCCTTGGATGTCGTCGCTGCGGCGCAGCGGTAGATGGGTGGGGCTGTCCGACCCCGTGGTGTGTCCGTTCGTTCCCGGCATACTGGGGCTCCCCTGGGAGGGTGTGCTGGAAGGAGGTCAACCTGCCCGCAGCGGCCGGAGGGCCGTGATCGCAGCGGGATTTCGTGCGGCCGTGGTACGTCGGCCGGGTGTGTCCTCATTCCTAGACCAGTTGCGGGCTTCCTGCGGGGAGTGCGTGCCACAAGGCACGGTGCAGGCACGTCCGGACACCTCTGGACTACGGTCAGGCCCCCAGGCGGCCGGCCGGAACAGGCGGGACCGCGGCTGCCAGGAATCCCGCGATGTCCTCCAGGGAGCGGCCGGAGGTGATGAGGGGCAGTACCTGATGTGGCGTCACCATGTCGGCCAGCAGGTAGCACCGTCCCGGCGAGGCGTCTCCGTGGGCGCTGCTGGCCAGCACCGCGGCTGAGGGATTCGGCCAGTTCCTCGGGTCCTCCGGGTTGCCCGGAACCGCGATGATGATCGCCCACCACGAGCCGGCCGCGTCGCTGACGTACCGCTCCAGGCTGCCGATGGGGAGGACGTCGACGTTGGACAAGGGCTCATCGTCCGCGCTGTCTGTCGCCAGGGCCGGATAGGCCGTGTAGAGGGCCGCTCGATGTGCGAAGAGTGGCGGGGGCGCGTTGAAGGAGCGAAGGTCGCCGTCCAGCCATGCCAGGTAGAGCGGGTCCATGGCGGCCCGCCATGCGCCGAACACGTCGGCACCAGCCATGGCCTGGAATACGTTCTGGGCCTGCGCACCCAGTTTCGCCGCCCGGTCGGCGATCAGGCCTGGGCCGCACATTTGGACGAGTTCGGCGCAGATCGCCGATTCGGCGCGCATGCTGCACGTGGCCCGGACCCAGGCTGCCCCGCTGACTGCGTCGTCCCACGGTGCCCGTCGGCCGTCCGTGCGCAGAAGGGAACTCGTCTTGTCCACGGCCTGTTGGAGCAGCCCGGCGGTGTACGCGGTACCCGCCCCGAGGGCCTCAAGGACTCCACGCCATGGCGGGAGGGCGGATGCGAGGGGGTGCGGGGGGAGGCCGTTCAGGGCTGTGTGGGTCTGTGCGACGGCCACGCCCAACCGCTGGACCTGGTGCAGCCAGTACAGGGCGTCGGAGAGCACCGGTCCGCTCTGGTCCGTTTCCGCGGTGTCCCCGGTCGGGGGGCCGGCCCGCAGCAGCAGTGGCATTCTCCGCAAGATCCGGTGGTCCGCCTCGGCCTCCCCGTAACGGCCTCCGTTGTCGTGGTACATCTCCCCTTCTCCTTGGGGCACTGCGCAGTCAGGTGATCCGGCGTCCGAGCGCAGACCGATACGGGCACCGTGCCACCTGGCTACGGACGAGCTAGCCGGGCGGAGCGTCCGCGGCGGCGACCGCCTGTCCGTCCGGTCCGCCCTCGCCGTGGTAGTTGTGCCTGCGGGAGACCCGTGCCAGCTGGCGGAGGCGCAGGGCCAGCTCCAGTTCGAACCGGCTTCTCGGGTCCTCCAGGGCGGGTCCGAACATGCGCTCCAGCTTGCGGACCCGGTACCTGATCGTCTGCGGGTGGACACCGAGGACCTTGGCGGCGATGGTCGCTCCCCCGCCGATCAGCCACACCATCAAGGTTTCGCTCAGCTGGTCCTTCTGCCGGTTCGTCAGTGTGTCCATGACGCCGAGCTTCTGCTCCACGAGGTGGTTCGCCAGTGCCTCGTCCTGGAGCAGCAGGATCGTCGACAGGTGTTCCTCGACGTAGGCCACACGCGGCCCGGGGCCGCGCTTCGTGTGCTGGAAGGCCAGGAGACGGCGGGCCCACCGGAGCGATTCACCCGCCTCTGCCAGCTTGACCGACGGTCCCACGGCCGCCGTACGGCCGTTCAGCCAGCGTTGGAGATCGGCGGAGATCCTCTGGCCCGGATCGGGTATGAGGACACACAGTTCCCCCGGTGCGAGGAGCGTCATGATGCTGTTGGGTGTCGGCGGGCCCGGCAGCGTGCCGTCGACGGCGACCACGATCAGTTGGACCCGGGTGGGAAGAGCGGCCCAGCCGACGCTTCCGGCCAGTTCGTTGAGCGTCCTGCTCGGGACGATGGCTCTGCCGGTGAGGCCGTCGGCCAGGTGCCGGCGTGCCTGGGCCATCTGGACGACCGTGGCTCCCTTGTTGCCGGCATCCGTCCCGGGCCGAGGTTGCGGCTTTCCGCTCGCGTCGGGGTGCGCCGGTCCAACGGATTCGGCCATCTCGCCGAGAAGGGCCTGGAGTGCCTGCTCGACGCCCGCCCAGCGCTCCCCGGAGCGGGTGGCGGTGCCGTAGGCGCCTCGTTCATACCGGTCGGCGATCTCCACGATGTCCCGGAGGAACGACGCGGTCGTACGAATGAGCGAGCGGGAGGCGGCCTGCGGCGGCCTGCGGCGCTGCGCATCGGTGTCTTCCATGAGCTGGATCTGCCCCTTTCCCAGCCCTGCGGTTCCGGATGGGTTCGCTGTGCCACCGTGTGGATCAGGCGACGATCCTCAGGGCGAGCGCCGGACAGCGTCGCACGGCCCGGATCGCATCCGCACGCTGGGAGTCCTTCAGGGGCATTGTGGCCGCCTTCGGATAACCGTCAGGGCCGAGTTGGATGAGGTCCGGGAGCACGTCTGCGCACAGGCCGTGGGCCCGGCACAGCGTCCAGTCGATCACGAGTCGCTGGTCCGTCTCCTTCTCGGCGTCCTTGGTGATGGGCAGGACACCCGCCACCGCCCGGCCGCAGCCTCCGGAGTACACGTGCAGACTGACGTCGTCCGGGAAGGCTTCCAGCGCCGAGGAAACGAAGCGCGAGGTCCCGTCGGGATGGGTGCACGCCCCCCGGCCGAGGACTCCTCGGACGTGCGTGAAAACGGTGTCGTACGCGCTTTGCCCCCCGGTGCCGGTGAGGGCCTCCAGCCCGTCGGCAAGGCGGTCCAGTCCCCAGGCGCAGGGCCCGCACTGCCGGGCCGACTCGTCGGCCATCCAGCGGGCGACCCGTGCGGTCTCCCCGATGGGGCAGGTGTCCTCGGGCAGCGGCAGGACGGCGCCGGCGCCGAGCGTGGCTCCCAGCGCCCTGAGCGAGGCCCGCGAGGCCAGGGCGTCCGCGCTCGCGCTCGCGCTGAGCCACATGCCGTGGTAGCCGCCCACGAGGAGCCCCTGACCGACGGACAGGCCGCACATCTGCAGGATGTACTTCAGGGGAGATCCTGCGGGGGCTTCCACGACGGCCTGGCCGGCGAGCGTGAGCAGCACCGTGCCCGGTTCGTCCGGCAGGCCGGTCTCGCAGTAGCGCTCCACGCCGAGCCTGGCGGCGACGCCGAGTTGGGCGAACGTCTCGGTGTTGGACAGCAGTGTCGGCAGTCCGTCCAGCCCACGCTCGCTGGTACGGACCTTACGCCCGGAAGGGAGGGCTGGTCCGCCGTTGAGGCCGTTCGTCAGCGCCGATCCCTCGCCCGTGACGAACCGCTCGGGCAGTCTGACCACTCGCATGGCCACACGCGAGAACGCCCGTTCCTGCAGGGCTTGTTGGACAGAGGCCTCGATGTCCTGGCGGGTCACGCCGACGACCACCCGGTCGGCGCCCACCGCGGTGGCGGCCACCTCGGCGCCGTCGAGAACCAGGTGCGGGCTGTTGAGGAGCAGCGCGGTGTCCTTGAGGCAGCTGGGTTCGCCCTCGGTCCCGTTGACGACGACTGCGGGGTTCCCGTCGGATCTGCGGGCCGAATCGAGCACGGCCTGGATCTTGCGGGCGAAGGGGAATCCTGCCCCGCCCCGCCCCCGAAGGTCGATCTGCCGGGTCAGCGAGACGACCTCGTCGGAGCGCAGCAGCGGCAGTGGGCCGTGTACGGCCAGGTGCCGTGCCTGGTTGAGGCGCCCGTTCTCGGTGCCGGCCAGGAGCATTGGCGGCCCGAATGAGGTCACGCTGGGCTGCACGTCGTTCACGGTATCCGCCGCTTGTAGACGAAGGTGGGTGCGATGGGCTGTTCCAGCGGTGACGGGGCTTCGCCCCTTTCAGGGGGCGCCGCCGAAGACCGGGGCGGGGCGGGGCGGGTGGGTGGCGGCACCGGCGCCGGGCCGTCGGCCGCCTGGCCCGGCAGCCGGCTGGACGAACGGAGTTTCAGGAGCAGGACGATGGCGACGGCCGCCAGGCAGACCACGTACGAGATCGTCACCCAGTCCTTGCCCGCCCTTCCGGATTTGAGGCCGTGGATCAGGGCCGCCCCCCAGGCCAGGTACGACGTCATGTGCAGTAGCCGCCACAGGCGGGCACCGCTTTGGGAGGCGAAGCGGCTGCGGATCGCGCCGGTGATCGCCACTCCGGCGAAGACGTATCCGGCGAGGGTGCCGAGGCCCACGAGTACCGGTTGGGCTCCGTCGGTGAAGGGCAGGACCGCTGCGAGCCCGGCCACGTGGTTTTCGGATACCTTGATCCATATGTGCAGTGCCAGGAAAGCCAGTCCTGCCACTGCCAGGACCCGGTGCACGCTCTGGGTGATCAGCCGGTGGTCCGAGTACAGGAAGAAGCGGTCGGTCGACGCCAGCCCCCACAGCACCGCCCCGCTCAGGCACACCAGGGCGAAAACTCCTGCGCCGAAGTCGAGGAACTGCTGTACTCCGGACGATAGTTGGATCGCCCCCAGGTAGAGCGCGGCGAATGCGGCGGCGGCCAGAGCGCCGAGCACGCCGCGTAACAACCTGCGGCGGAAGGGGGCTGGGGTCCCCGTGTCCGCGGGGTTGCTCGCTACGGCTGCGGGGGTGGCGGTACGGCCGCGCTGGGCCCTCGTTCCGTAGCGTCGTCGAGGAGGCATGCTCGTTGTTCCTTCCTTCCGTCGGGCCCTGCCGGAGGCGGGGCCGCGCCTGAGGGTCAATCAGTGTTCGGGGTGGCTCAGGTGGGAGTCGCCGGTCTCGACGCTCCCGCCGAGCATCCTGTGCACCTGTCCGGCCATGGCGTCCGGCCACGGAACCACCACCCACCGTTCCCCGGTGACGTATGTCCCGCCGTAGTCCTTGGCCAGGCCGAGCCACTGGCACTTGGCACTGTCGTCGGCGAACGTCAGCAGGCGGTAGTGGACATCAGCAGCGCTGCAGTCGGACTCGGCCATTTCGGGGGTGTCCACGGCCGTGTCGGGCGAACAGTTCAGCTGGGCGGATGTCCGCAGCACCAGGGCGGCCGGCGACGGTCGACCGCTGTCGAAGGGGGTGGGGGTCGGCCAGCAGAGTGCAGTCACGGATATGACCGACAGCCCGAGGCAGTAGAGGAGGAACCATCGGGCCTGGAACGCGTTGGCCATGGCGCCGGGTCAGTTTCCGCGGACCACGACACGGGTCGACAGCCCGGCCGAGGAGAACGGCCACCAGCAATCGTGGTCGCCCCTGCCCCGCACGTCGAGGATCTCCGTGTCCCCCCCGAACCAGAAGGCGCGCTCACCGTTGATGGTGAGCTGCACGAGACCCGTTTCGGTGACGACCTCGCCGATCTGAAGGCCGAGCGAGCGATCGAAGTCCCTCAGGTCCGCCCTCCTCACCGGTCGCCACTGGCTGAGGCACGCATCGCGGCACCTGCGGCGGTCGCCCAGGAGGATTCCGTCCCCGTTCAGGTAGATCACCCGCCTGTTCAGGGAGAGCACGTCGCCGATGGCCGGCACCACGACGACCGTCAGGTTGGTGTCGGCACCTCCCTGGGGGCCCGGTTCCTTGCCACCTTGGCCGTTGCCGGCTGTGCCCTGGCCGTTGCCACCCTGGCCCTTGCCGCCCTGACCGCCCTGCCCCTGGCCGTTGCCGGCTGTACCCTGGCCCTTGCCGCCCTGACCGCCCTGCCCCTGCCCCTGCCCCTGCCCCTGGCCGTTGCCGGCTGTGCCCTGGCCCTTGCCACCCTGACCGCCCTGCCCCTGGCCGTTGGCCCCGGCCTGGCGCTTGGCAGCCTTGGTCCCGTCGGGGGCGGCCAAGGCCCAGAGCCCGTTGCTCGCCCCGTTGCCCTTGGTGTCGCCGGGGGCGGTGTCCATGACGTACGTGTACAGGGGATGGCCGGCGATGGTCACTTGCTGGGTGTTGTCGTCGCGCGTTACGGACCCGACCGGTCCTGTCACCCCGGGCCACTGCTTGGTGGTGTCCACCTGCGGGACCGGACGCCAGGTCTGCGCGCAGTCGCCGTTGCAGTTCGACTTCGGCGGGTTGGCGGTGTCCTTGTCGAAGACGTAGACGGAGTTGCCCAGCGCGTCGGTCAGGAAGTTCCCCACCTCGTCGTTGGACTTCACCGCCAGTCCGTTGGGCCCGGCGCCCCCGGGGCTCGGCGTGGGGGAGTCGGGTGTCGGCCCGGTCGCGTTCTCGTCAGTGTGCGGGATCGCGCCCGTGTTGGCGGCCGCCTTCACGCTGGCGGTCGTGGCGGGTCCACACCCGGACGTCGCCAGGAGGGTGACGGCTACGGTTCCCGCGAGCACGTACTTGAGGAAGGGGATGGCGTCTGCCGTCCGCTTCTGTGCGATGTTCCTCATTTGGCTTCCTCGGCAGGCTTCCAGAGTTGGGTCTTCTCGAGCATGTCCATGTGATCGCGGACGGTCTTGTCCGCGACCTCGGCGAGCTGGCGCACCTGGCTGTTCTGCGTGTGGGCACGGGTGTAGGCCAGAACCTGGAACACCTTGCCGTGCGCTTCCCGGGTCAGGTTCACGAAGAGCGGGTCGAACCGGTCCGCCGGAGCAGACCGGATCTGCGCCAGCCAGTCCTTCTGTTCGCTGGTGGGTTCGGTGGGCATCCGGTCCACCTTCAGGAGTTGGGCCGCAAGTGCGTCCGCGACGTTCAGGCTGTTGTGGCCGTCGACCATGTGCTCGCCGGCCACCTTGACCTGGGCGGTCCTGCTGGTCTGCTGGGCCTGCTGCCCAGCGGGGCCTTCCCAGAGACCTGCGAGTTTCACCCGGCGGACGAAGTCGCGGTCGATCGCCGTGAGCGGCCCGTACGGTGTGCTCCGGACTCCTTCGCCGTCGTCGGTGAACCCTGCGGGGGTCGCGGCGGTGAGCGGGGTGCTCGCGCTGGTGAGAGCGGACGCGCGCCTGGCTTCCCCGAACAGTTTGACGGGTATCGCCAGGGACGCGATCGTCGCGGCCAGGCCCATGACGATGCCGGCGGTTACCACTCCCTTCGATACCTGGATGGTGCTGATCAGCCCCATTCCCATGAATCGCGCTCCGGATGGGGTCCGCCCCTTCCGCCCGCTGATGGCCATTCGTGATCATCCCTTCCAGTCCACACGGAGCCGGCCGGCGGCGATGCCGGGCCGGTGTCGGCGGGCCTGCCGTTAGCTCGGCTGCACCTGCCGGTCGAAGAAGTCGAAGACCTGCTTGGCCTCGTCCCCCAGTGCGGGTCCGGCGAGCCACTGTGCGGGGCTGGGGCCGATGGACGTGTTACTGACCAGGAACCTGCTCCCACTCGGCGTCCTGACGATCCATCCGCCACCACTTGATCCCCCGGTCATGGTGCAGCCGATAGTGAGCATCGTGGGGCGGGCGGGATCGAAGGACAGCCGGGCCGGCCCGACGGGCGAATTGCAGAGGTCGAGTCTGCGCCCGTCGAACGGCGGAGCGGCCGGGTAGCCGAAGACCGCCATCGAGGCCAATCGTTCCCGTGCGACATCGAAGCGCACGGGGATCGACCCCCCGACGGTCTCCTCCAGTGATCGCGCTCCGGAGGGAGGCGTGACACGCAGCACGCCGAAGTCGAACTGGCTTACCGGCCCGCCCTGTTCACCGCCCTCGGCGGTCCACTGGGGTGAGACGATGTAGCTGATGCCGTTCCAGGCGCCGAACGGACGGCCCTGCTGTTCCGACGGGGCCGCGCCGTCGAAGGCCGGGACGAAGGCGACGTCGGTCATCGGCTTGCCGCCCTTGCCTTCATGGAGGCAGTGCGACGCGGTCCACACGAGGTTGCTCTTGCCTGGATGCACCGGGTCGGTGATGACCGTGCCCGAGCAAACCAGTGCTGCTGCCGAGCTCCGCATGAAGATCTTCCCGAAGACCGCGAGCGAACGGTCGCCTGGCTGGGCCGATTTGGGCTCTATCGGGTCCGGGAAGGGGTCGGTGGCTGCAGCGGCGGTGCCAGCCGTCATGGACGGGGCCGCCGCTCGGGCCGAGCGCATGTCGTCCATGCTCCACGATCCCGTCTGCATGGGCTGTCCCAGGTTCTGCTGCCGGGCCCATCGCTGCCAGTCGGCCATCGTCCAGCTCTCGGCCTTCCGCGGATCCGACTGGCCGGCCGTGGTCAGGGCAGTGTCGGGCTCGCATGCCGTGGCGGCGATCATGACCATCGCCGTCAGCCCGAGAAGTGCCGCCCGGCCCCGTGCAGGCCCTTCCGTGCGGCCTTGCCGTCCCGGGGTCCTGACCGTCCTTGCGTATCGCTTCATCGTTGTGTGTCCTCGTTCCCGGACACGAACTTGAGCTGTTCGTCGATCACCCGGACCAGCAGGTCGGCCCGGCCCTCTGCCCTCAGGCGGATGAGCGCCTGGCGCTGCACCGCTGTCGTGCCCCCGGAGATCCCGCTCTGTCCGGTGATCCCAAACGCGATCTGCCGTTCCAGGCACGCCTCCCGCACTCCGGGATGGCATTGGGCGCACAAGGCGAGTGCTCGGCGTTCCTGGCGTGTGGGCTGCAGGGCGTTGTTGCTCTCCTGGCGGGGGAAGAAGAGCCGGAGGGAGGCCGTCGTGCACGGCTTCACCTTGGAGTCATGCGGTGAGCGGTACGCCGCCGGTAAGGACTTCATTGCGGTCACGCTCCTCTTCACCTGTGCCAAGGTCTCCCGGCTCAGCATTTCATTCCCGAATTTATGCAGGCGACAGCCTTGTCCATCAGGGGACGGTTCATGACGTTGATGAAGTCCGCGTGGTCGGTGACCGGCTTGTGGACCTGTTCCGGGAAACTGTCGACGGCGTAGAACTGTCCAGGCGGAATGACATAGGACACCGTCATCACCAGCTGCGGTACCGGGTGAAACCCTTTTGGACACTGCCCGCGGTCGTTCGCGAAGGCCGTGTGTGAGCGGTGGTTCGCGCTGTCCTGCTGCCCGTTCGAGCAGTCCGGGAAGGCGAAGGTGCGCACCATCTTGGAATTTGCGGGGCAGAGCGGGTACTTGTCCTTGAACTGGATGTTCTCGAAACCCGAGCAGCTCCACGAGGCGTGGGCGTTCCCGGGGCCGTTGGTGAAGGCCTTCGCGTCACCGGTGATGATCCGTGTACCGAAGTCCATTGCCTGGACCGGACCTGCGGGATTTCCCCGGAACGTGATGTCGAAGCCGGCCGGGGTGAGGATGCTGCCTTGATTCTGGTCCGGACCGCCTCCAGGCCGATTGGCGTCCTGGCCGGGCGGGCTGCCGAGGAGCCGCACCACGGGTGCGTAGTAGGTGGACAGGTCCCCGTTCGTGCAGGTGGTGCGGGCTGCTTGCAGGGTGGTGAGGCTGGAGCGGAAGTCGGTGCTGGTGTTGCCCACGTAGTCGTGTTCGTGGTGGGCGGCGGCCTGGACGCCGGGCGTCACGATGACATTGTCGGCATTGAGGTGCTGCTGGTTCTCATTGGTGCCGCACCTGGAACTGAACGTCCCGGTAGACGCGCCCTTTCCGCCTGTGGGCGGCGCGGCGTTGGGCTGGGCCTTGGTGATGTCAACGAAGTCCCTGCTGCTCAGCCCGTTCGCCCGGGCCTTGGCACCTTTGCCGTTCTGGCCGCTGAGGGCGGTGACTGCCCCGTCGGCGGCGGGTCCGGCGGCTTCGCTCTTGACCGAGCACGTGGCCATCGTGAGAAGGGCGGAACGCTGGTCAGCCGCCGTGTGCCGACTGTCAGCGATTTCGGCAATGGTCTGCCGCCGCCTCGTGGCCAGGTCTGCGAGTACGTCCTCGGTGTGCTTCGGGCTGCCGTCCGTACCGACCAGGGTCTGGTAGGCATCGGCCACCTGTTGGTCGAGCAGCCCGAGGCTTTCCTGCGTGGCAGGGTCGGTGCTGGTGCTTCCTTGAAAGCTGTCCCCGACATCGGGGCAGCTAATCGTGCTGAGATTCCGAATTTCTGCGGCGGACTCCGTACGGCTCTCCGGTTCACCGGCGGTCGAGCACGAGACGACGGACAGTCCGCCGCCGGCCAGCATCACCGTCACAGCGGCGAGCCTCGCAACATTTCCGAATCGAACCCGATTTCCCATATCCACTGCGGCAACCCCCTATCCTTTACCCGGAACCTGGAAACTGATTGCCGGACCCGATGGATCGAGCCTATGACGCCACCGAATTCCTCCTAGCAGTCGTGAGAACTGAACAAAAAAGTCGTGCCGGGCTGTGCGGAAACTGCTAGTCCTGAACTCGCCCGGCCGCCCGATGAGAGGGGTGCTCTCCCGGCCACCCCTCCAATGCCAGGACGGCGTCCGCCAGCATCGACGCGTCCGCCGCGTCTCCCAGACGCTCGTGCACTAGGGCGAGCCGTCCGAAGCATCCGGCGGCACGCGAGACGGCTCCTGCGGCGACGGCGAGACGCACCCCCACATGGCAGTACTCCTCGACCTTGGCGAAGTCGGCGAGGTCCTGGTGGAGAGCCGCGGCAAGGTCGCAGATCCGCGAGATCAGCGCCAGGAACCGGGCGCCGGTCGCCGGACCGTAGCCCGCACCGGCCAGGAGGGAAGCGAGGAACCCGAACTCGCCGTCCACCGAGCGGCTCAGGGCCTCCGGCTGCACCTGGCTTCGCATCGACTCCAGCACGGCCACTCTCGATTCCACCCGTGCGACCACCCCGGGACCGAGATAGCCGCCCGCATGGGACGGCTCCGTCGGATCGGACACGGCAGCGAGGGCGCGGTTCACCAGTCCCGCCAGGGTCCGCCCGACAAGCACCGGCGCCTCGCTGTCCACGTGGGCGCCTGGGCAGCCGAGGCTCGCCAGCACCGCGATCGTTCCGTCGAAGGTCCAGGGCTGTACGGCCAGCACGACTTCCCGAGCCGCCACGTGCAGCCAGGCCGGCCACCCGAGGCGCAGCACGTCGTTGCCGGACACGCCATGGATCTTCGCGATCGCGAGCTGAGTGGTACGGTGCGGCACAATCCGCCCCGATTCCCAGCGCGAGACCTTCTCCCGTCTGGCCGCCATGTTCCCGTACCCCAGCTCCGCGTGGGTCCTGGCCACGAGTTGGGCATAGGCCGGGTGGCTCAGCCCCCGTGCCTCCCGCAGAAGGGCCAGCGGATGCTCGGTCATCGTGCACTCACATCTCTCATGTCCGACGCACGCGCCATCGCCCGCGGGCGATGGCGCGCACCCGGGGCCGGTCCGGCGCGGAAGAGGGTCAGGAACCGGCAGCCGACCGGAGCTCGGCCAGAAGAGCCGAAACCGACGGCACCGTGCGGTATGCCGAGAAGACGCCCCGGATGTGTGTGCCCAGGGAGGTCGGCATGCCGCCGAGGAGCAACACGGCGCGCCTGGCGTGATGAACGGCCTCGTCAACGTTCCCCAGGTCGAGGTGTACGCGGAGGGCGAGGGGGATGATCCAGGTGGGCATCCTGAAGGGTCTTTCCGGAATGTCCGCTCCAAGGGCGGGCGAAAAGCCATCCAGGGCCCGACGCGGACGCCTCAGATCAGCCCAGATAATCCCACTGCTGACAGCCAGCCATTCCTCGGTCACCGACTGGCCGGACGACAGTATTCCGCCCGGAACAACACCGCACCGGCCGGACACTTCCTCATATGCTCTTTCCAGGAGTCGGAATGATCCGATCTCATCTCCGGCTCGTCCACGGCCGACCGCTTCCCGGCACCGGTTCAGTGCCGTGAGGCCCGGATCACCATGACCGGCCATCGAGCGTGAGACGTCGAGAAGCAACAGGCCGTCGTCCGGGTCACCTGCTCGCATGTGGCACATGGAGAGGTTCGAGAGACAGACGGCCGCCAGGACCGGTTGACCGATCATCGCTGCGGTGCGGGCGGCGTCGAGGAAGAACCTCTCGGCATCAGCCCACTTCCCTCCGGCGGCCGCCAGCCGACCGCACAGGTCGCCGGCCCGTGCGGCCAGCAGGAGCACTTCCCCCCGGACCTCCGGGCTGAAAGAGGTGCTGGAGAGTGCCACTGTGAGGTGCCCGAGGCAGCCCGTTGCCGCCGGCAACAGGACCCATGGGCTGACCTCAGGGATGAGCTCTCCCAGTGAGTCGACCAACTCCCGGAAGCCGGCCGTGCATTCCGCACCCGACGCACCCGCACGTGCCTGCGGGACCGTGGAGCTCAAGGAGGACAGGGAACGGGCGAAACGGGCGAGTGGCTGCCCGGTCAGGGAGACGTACGACCTGGACGGGAGGTGCGCCCTGAAGACCCGGCCCGGAGCCATCGCACCGGTCTCAGGGGCTGTCGCGACTACGCCCGGGCCGAAATCTCCGGAGGCCAGATGAAGCCAGTGCGGCCATCCCGACCTGTACACGTCCTCACGCCTCACGTGGTGAATGTGGGCGATCGCAAGCTGGGTCTGGATATCCGGCGCAACCGCACCCGACTCCCAGCGCGAGACCTTTTCCCTGCGTGCAGCGATGCCCCCGAATCCCAGGTGTGCGTGGACCTCGCTTATCAGCCGCGCATAGGAAGTCTGGGTATATCCGAGAGAAGTGCGCAGGAACGCCAATGGGTGCCGCGCCATGGTGCAGACCTCACCGCCTTCTGTTGCTGGAGATGCGACAGCGCGCTCCTGGCACGCGCATCGACCGCCGATGCTAGAGGGATTTTTGGCGACGCCATGACAGCGGCTTCGCGCAGGCACCAACGAGGCACCCCCTCGCGGGAGGGAGATTAGCTCGGCCCGCCCGAGGCCCGACAGGTCACGATTCCCACCCTTTAAGTCATCGCTGCGCCCCTTTGGGGCCCCCTCACCGCACCCGCGTCTCGTCGGGCCGCCTTGGCACAACCTGTCCTGATGTCCAGTCAGATACGTTGGAGATACCGCCTTGGCATAGGCACGACGGATGTGATGATGCGCCCGTCTCTGACGAAGATCGGCCCCAGGTCCACGGCGGCCTTTCCTCAACCCGTACGGGAGGAGGCACCACGAAGACACCGAGACAAGCCGCTGAGGGGCCATAGGCTGCTCCCTGCCCCCAGCGTCTTCCTTCGAAGCGGGCCGGCCGACCCTCCACGAAAGTGGACTGAACCGAAGTCCGAGACTCAAGGCGGCTAACCATGACGGCGCATCACACAAGCGGCCGCGGACACGTCCTCCTCCTTGCGACGGGCGCCCGGCAGCGTCACTCCGGGTTCGACTCCGAACACGGGGCGGCGGCCATGGCAGCCGTGACATCTGAGACGATGCTCTCCGGCTGGACGGGACCGGTCGACATCACCCAGGTCATCAACCCGGGAGAGTCCCAGTCGGTGCTCGCGCGAATCCATGCAGCGGCCATCGCCAACGGCCCCCTGCTGATCTACCTGTGCGGCCAGGTGACCCGAGACCGCCTTCACGGGCAGCTCCACATCGTCCTGACGAAGACGACCGGCGGCACGAGGCGCTACACCGAACTGCCGTGGCATTGGATCAGCCTGGAACTGACCCAACGTCGGCCCAACACCACCACTGTGATCGTCGACCTCCTGGCAGACGCGTCGTGCTTCCCGCTGCGACCGACCGATCTCCAACTACCGCCGCACACCGCGCAGTGGGGAGTCGTCCACCCGCCACGAGGACGCTACGCCCGAGAAACCACTCCCGTTTACTCGACGGCATTGGCCAGGCTCATGGCAGCACCCGGAGGAAGCCACCTGGCCCAGCTCCACGCCATGGCCATCGAGACGGCCAAACTCGGCTCGGGCACCGTGGTCCTCGGTGGAAACGCCTATCCGGTACAGTCCGCCGACCGGGGCGCACCTCCGCCCGCTCCACCCGCTCCCCGGATGACGACAGGCCTCGTCCGGCCGGCAGCACCCGGCCTGGAGACGAATGTGCGTCCCACTGAGCCGGCTCTGCGTTCGGCCATCAACCACGCCGTGCATGCCGGAAACTACGGGGCCGCGGCGCAGATGGCGGCCCAGTGGGAACAGCAGGTCGTCCGCGACCACGGCCGGCAGGGCTCCTGGATGGTGGAGGTACTCGAAACGCAGGCGGTGATCGCAGCCGCAAGCGGCGACACCACCAGAGCCACCCAACTGTGGATCAAAGCCGCCCGGCAACGCGCTGTCTGGCTGCCCCAAGGGTCCGGCCCTCGGCAGGAAGCCCTTCAGAATGCCCAGGCCAGCTGGTTCCGGCTGGACGCGAGCTGGCCCCAGAGCAAGCCGCTCGGCTCGGACCTGGCCGCGGTCCTGCTTGAAGCCGGCCAGGCTCAGGCCGCCGCAGCCGTCGAACAGCGGCTCGCCACCATGTAGAGCCGCAGCCCGTCACGCCGCCGCAGCGCCTCAGAGCGGGCGGAATGCACCGGGCCCGGGGCGCCAGGACAGCACCTCGCCCGATTCGACACGGTAGAACCACGCGTGCAGACCCACCCGCCCGCTGACGAGGTGTCGCGCGACCACGGGATACGTCCGCAGGTGCGCCAGCTGCACCAGCACGTGCTGCTGAGCGCGCGCCGAGAGCACGGACGGTCCCGGCATCACCGTCAGCATCGGGACGGACGCCGTCTCCGCCGTCCGTGTCAGCCACCCCTCCATCAGGGGTGTCGTGGTCCGCCGGTGGACGAGGCCTCGCAGGGCGTCGCAGTGCGAGTGCCCGCAGACGATGATGTCGGGCGTGTTCAGCTCCTCCAGTGCATACTCCAGTGTCGCTCCCACGCCACACACCGCATCGGGCCGGTAGGCTGGGATGACGTTCCCCGCCATCCGCAGTTCGAGGACCTGGCCCGGCTCTGCACCGGTCATCGACGAAGGCTGCACACGGGAGTCCGAGCACGAGATGAACAGGGCCTGCGGACGCTGGCCGAAGGAGAGTCTCGCCAGTTCCTGCCGACGCCCCGCCATGTCCCGTGAATACCGGCGGGTCCGGGCTATGAGTGCTTCCACTGCTTACTCCTGGATCTGCAAGGGGGACACGGGCCTTCCGCAGGGGCGGTGGACGATGCGGCCTCGTCGTCCCGGCTGCCGCCGGCCCGTGTACCCCGCGGAACGTCCATCAGGGGATCGATGAAGCGAGCGAGACGATCGAGATGACGCAACCCGCCGACCAGGGACAGGAAACTCACGGCGAACGGTGCCGCGACCTCCAGGAGGGCACTTGTCCGAACCCACACAGCACACTCCCACTTCGGTCAGCCGTAAGTTCCCTGCCGCCCACGAGAGTTCTCACGAAGACGGACTCTCCGATGCGTTCACGGCGAGCCTCGCCAACTTCCCACGGCTCCTGGCCCCTTTCTCACGGCCTTACCGGAAACCGATGAAAAGGGACCTGCTCTTCACCCGAAACGTGTGTCAGCCGGGGATGACCAGGGGCCGCCACCGGGCACAGGGCCCAGAGCACACACAAGGCACCTCCTGGCTCCTTGGCGCCTCCTACGATGAATGTCAAGATCATGCCCATGCCGAAATCTGCCTGAGGGGCCACTAACGCATTCCAGTTCACTGGGAGGGATCATCAACATCCGCCGCCTTGAGGTGTTCCTGGAGATCCTGGACGCCAGAAGCTTCACGACTGCCGCCCGGCGACTCATGGTGAGCCAGCCAACCGTGTCGAAACACCTCCGCCTGCTGGAGAAGGACCTCGACGTACAGCTCATCCGCCGAAGGGCGGGCGGGCTCCCCCAGGCCACTGCGGCGGGCGAAGTGTTCGCCCGCTATGCCCGCGGCCTCGTCCGGCTGACCCGGGAGGCCAAGCGTGCGGCGGCGGCGGCCGACCGATCCGGCGCAGAGGTGCTGTCCATCGGTGCCACGAGCATGGTGGGTGCCACGCTGATCCCGCGGCTGCTCCGAACGTTCCATTGGCGGTTTCCGGACGTCGAGGTCGACCTGCAGGTCGGGAACCAGGAGGCCATCGCTCAACGCCTGTTATCCGGCTCCTGCGCCGTGGGAGTCCTGGCCGGGCGCCTTCACGAACCGAGGCTGACCCAGAAGGCGTTCGCCAACGAGGATCTCGTCCTGGTGACCAAGCGCGGACACCGGTTGACCGGGTCGCGGATCGTCCCCTCCCAGCTCGGGAACGAGGTGTTCCTGCTGCGCGAGACCGGCTCCAGTGACCGCCGGGCCCAGGAGGAATCCCTGGCGAGATGGGGGCTGGAGAACGTACGGACCTCACACGTGGGTTCCGGAGAGGTCATCAAGCGAATCCTGGAGACCGGCTACGGCGTCTCCCTGATGGCCCGGACGGCGGTGCGAAGCGAACTGTCCACCGGCTCCCTGAGTGTCCTGGACATCGACCCGGCACCGGCCCGGCGGCTGATCACGGCAGCCCATCGCATCGATCACGCGCTCACCCCCGCAGAACGCTCATTCCTCGGCCTGCTCGACGAGATGGGCCCCCCGTAATGCAGTCCCACGAAAGGTCCGGCTGCCGAAATGCGGTGCCCCGCGGGCCGAACCCGCTCAGGCTCCGGCAGCCTGCGCGAGGGTGTGGGCGACGAGGGCGTTGGCGTGGCCGTGGCCCAGGCCGTGCTCGGTCTTGAGCCAGGCGACGAGCTCCATGTGCCTGGTGAGCGGGGAGGTGCGGATGAGGTCCTTCCACTCGGCGACGGGGCGGCCGTACTTCTTCTCGATCGACGGGAAGTAGGCGGCGGGGCCCTTCACGGGGGTGGCGGTCATGGTGCGGTGTCCTTCCGGGGTGGCACACAAATAGCGTGCGCGGTGCGTTTCACGGGTTGAGACCGTGATCGCACCGCGCACTCATCGCTTCACGCGCGTGACTCGCGTCACACCGTGGCGCGCCGCCTTCCCCGGCCGGCGCGGCGGCCGGCGGGCGGGGTGGGGTCGGCGTTCCAGGCGGCGACGGGGTTGCCGAGCCAGCGGGTGGAGCCGGGGACGTTCTCGCCGCGCATGACCAGGGAGGCCGGGCCGACGGTGCTGCCCTCGCCCAGGGCGGAGTTGAGCAGCACGATGGAGTGCGGCCCGGTGGTGGAGCCCGCGCCGAGGTGGACGGTGCCCAGGCGCATGACGCGGTCGTGGAAGAGGTGGGTCTGCAGGACGGTGCCGCGGTTGACGCTGGCGCCGGCCTCGACGGTGACGAGGTCGCTCTCGGGCAGCCAGTGGGTCTCGCACCACACGCCGCGCCCGATGCGCGCGCCCAGGCTGCGCAGCCACAGGTTGAGGTAGGGGGTGCCGGTGATGCTGGAGCCGCCGAAGGGCATGGCGAGTTCCTCGACGAAGGTGTCGTAGAGCTCGTTGCGCCACACGAAGGAGGACCACAGGGGGTGCTCGTCGGTGCGGAAGCGGCCCACGAGCAGCCACTTGGCGGCGGTGGTCAGCGCGCAGGCGATGACGGCGGCCAGGGCGAGGACCAGTCCGCCGGTGGCGATGGCGGTGGGCACGCCGTAGTCGTCGCGGATCTCCTGGAAGGCGGCGAGGACGAAGTCGCCGAGGACGACGGCCAGGACGATCGGCAGCAGGCGGCACAGCTCGACGCCGGCGCGCGCCCACATCAGGCGCCTGGGCGGGTCGTAGGTGCGGGCCTCGCCGCCGGTGTCGGCGACGCGGGGCAGCGCGAAGGCGGGGCGCCCGAGCCAGGAGGAGCCCTCGGGGGCGTGGGCGGGGGTGTCGGACAGGACGCCGACGAGGGAGTTGTCGGGCAGGTGGCGCCCGGGGCCGACGATGCCGGAGTTGCCGACGAAGGAGCGCTTGCCGACCTGGGCGGGGCCCAGGTGCAGCCAGCCGGCGCGGACCTCGTAGGGGGCGACGAGGGTGTCGTCGGCGAGGAAGGCGCCGTCGTCCACGCGCATGAGGCCGGGCAGGGACAGGACCGTGGAGGCCTCGACGCGCCGGCCGATCTTCGCCCCGAGCAGGCGCAGCCACAGCGGGGTGAAGAGGCTGGCGTAGAGGGGGAAGAGGGTGCGGCGGGCGGTGTCGGTGAGGCGGTGGACGGCCCAGGCGCAGAAGGCGACCTTGCCGTGGGCGGGGTGGTGGCCGGGGCGCAGGGGGCGGGAGAACAGGCGCACGGCCAGGACTATGAGCGTGGCGTGGCAGAAGAGGGTGAGGACGGTCAGGGGGATGGTGAGGGGAAGGAGCTGGAGGATGGCCTGGCCCAGGGTGCGGTCGGCGTCGATCATCGGGTAGATGATCGCGAGGGCCGGGGCGGCGGCGATCAGCGGCAGGAGGCCGAAGAGGGTCAGGCCGGTGCCGTAGGCGAGGTTCCAGGCGCGCGAGCGTGCGCGCGGGGCGGGGTGGGCGGGCCAGCCGGCGGGTGCCTCGGGGGCGGGGCGGGCCGGGGAGCCGTGCCAGTGTTCGCGGGCGGGGACGGTGCCGGTGACGCAGGAGCCGGGGGCGATGTCGGCGCCGGCGCCGACGCGGGCGCCGGGCATGAGGGTGGAGCGGGTGGCGACGCGGGCGCCTTCGCCGATCTCGACGTGGCCGAGGTGGAGGATGTCGCCGTCCAGCCACCAGCCGGCGATGTCGGCCTCGGATTCGAGGACGGCGCCGGTGCCGATGCGGGCGAGGCCGGTGACGGGGGGCAGGGTGTGCAGGTGGACGTCCTTGCCGACGCGGCAGCCCAGGGCGCGCGCGTAGCGGGCGGCCCAGGGGGTGCCGGGCAGGGCGCCGACGCCGAAGAGGGCGACGGTGCGTTCGGCGAGCCACAGGCGCAGGTGGACGTGGCCGCCGCGGGGGTGGCTGCCGGGGCGGATGCCGGCGGTGATGACGCGGGCGCTCGCGGCGGCGAGCAGGGTGCGGCCGGGGGCGCTGTAGAAGAGGAGGAGGCCGGCGAGGACGGGCCACCAGGAGGAGTGGGGGGCCCAGGGCAGGTGGGCGCCGGTGAGGTTGTCGAGGGCGGTGAGGACCAGGACCCAGCGCAGGCCGGCGAGGGTGAAGAGGCCGAACAGGGCGATGGTCTGCCACAGGCCGGCGCTGGCGGGGGTGCGGCGCACGTCGCGCCGGCGGGGCGCGGGGGCCTCGGGGGTGCGGGCGCCGGTGTGCGGCGGTGCGAGGGAGTCGAGGTGGGCGGCCATCGCGCTCAGGCCGGGGTGGGCGTAGAGGTCGGCGACGGACACGCCGGGGTAGCGGGTGCGCAGTTCGGAGACGAGGCGGGCGGCGGTGAGGCTGGAGCCGCCGAGGGCGAAGAAGTCGTCGCCGGCGCCGGGGGCCATGCCGAGCAGGGCCTCCCAGTAGCCGGCGAGCCAGCCGGCGGTGCCCTCCAGGGGGCCGGCGGCCGCGGCGTCCTGGCGGCCGGTGGTGGCCAGCGGCCAGGGCAGGGCGTTGCGGTCGACCTTGCCGGAGGTCTTGGTGGGCAGGGACTCGACGAGGGCGAGGACCGGCACGAGCGGGGCGGGCAGGCGCTCCAGCAGCAGCTGGCGGGCGGCGGCGAGGTCGGGGTGGGTGCCGGGGCGGGCGACGAGGTAGCCGACCAGCAGGTCGGCGCCGGCGGGGGTCTTGCGGACGGCGGCGGCCGCGGCGCGCACGTCGGGCAGGGCCTGGAGGGCGGCGTCGATCTCGCCGAGTTCGATGCGCCGGCCGCCGAGCTTGACCTGGTCGTCGGCGCGGCCGACGAAGACGAGGCCTTCGGGGTCGTTGCGCACGAGGTCGCCGCTGCGGTAGACGCGCGGGGAGGCGAAGACGGGGTGGGGGCTGAACTTCTCGGCGTCCTTGGCGGGGTCGAGGTAGCGGGCGGTGCCGACGCCGGTGATGAGCAGTTCGCCGGTCTCGTACCAGGGCACGGGGTGGCCGTTCTGGTCGACGACGGCGATCTCCCAGCCGTCCAGGGGGGCGCCGATGCGCACGGGCTGGCCGGGCAGCATGCGGGCGGCGGTGGCGACGACGGTGGTCTCGGTGGGGCCGTAGGTGTTCCAGAACTCGCGTCCGGGGGTGGCCAGGCGCTCGACGAGTTCGGCGGGGCAGGCCTCGCCGCCGACGATGATCAGGCGCACCGCGTCCAGGCACTCCTGGGGCCACAGGGCGAGCAGGGTGGGGACGGTGGAGACGGCGGTGATGCGGCGCTCGACGAGCCAGGGGCCGAGGTCGGTGCCGGCCTTGACGAGGGAGCGCGGGGCGGGCACCAGGCAGGCGCCGTGGCGCCAGGCGATCCACATCTCCTCGCAGGAGGCGTCGAAGGCCACCGACAGGCCGGCCAGGACGCGGTCGCCGGGGCCCAGCGGCCGCTGCTGGAGGAACAGGCGGGCCTCGGCGTCGACGAAGGCGGCGGCGCTGCGGTGGGTGACGGCGACGCCCTTGGGGCGGCCGGTGGTGCCGGAGGTGAAGATGATCCAGGCGTCGTCGGCGGGCGAGGGCCAGGCGGGGCGGCCCGACGGGCGGGCCTGGGGGCCGGCGCTCAGCTGGTGGCCGGCGCCGATGACGGCGCACACCTGGGCGTCGTGCCAGATCATGGCGGCGCGCTCGTCGGGGTCGTCGGCGTCCACCGGCACGTAGGCGGCGCCGCAGCGCAGGACGGCGAGGACGGCGACGTACAGGTCGGCGGTGCCGGAGGGGATGCGCACGCCGACGCGGTCGCCGCATCCGATGCCGTGGCCGGCCAGGGTGCCGGCGAGGGCGTCGACCTCCTGCAGGAGGGTGCGGTAGTCGAGCACCCGGGTGCCGGTGTCCAGGGCGGGCGCGTGGGGGTGGGCGTCCGCGGTGGCGGCGATGATGTCGAGCAGGCTGCGCGGGTGGGCGGGCTGGGCCACCGGCCAGGCGGCCGCGTACCCGGGGTGGGGGCGGTGCAGCGTGCCTGGGCCGGCCGTGTCCTGGCGTGCGTCCATGGGGGGTGGTTTCCTCGGCTCCGGTTCCTGGGTCAGGTCTGTTGGCTCGGGTGCGGCGTCACCCGCGGGGTGGGCGGGTGCGAACGCGCACGGGCGTCACTCGGGGTGACGCCCGTGGAAGCACGTTCTTTCACCATGACTCGGTGGGGAGTCCTGCGGATGCAGATGGAGCGTGGTCAAAGGAAATTCTCACGATCTGTGCCGCACGGGACGGCAGGGGAACGATTCGAATGTGATTTCGGTCTTTATGGGGTGTTTTCGCTGGTGAAGGGTAGCGGCTGCGGGAGGACGGCGCCGTGACGGGAGGGATGGGAGTGATGAACGCCATGCGACCGGAACGCTACCGGCTGCGGCGGGGACACCGCCTCCGCGGGGGTGTGCGAACCGTTCACCCGGACGACACACCGTGACGGCGGCGTTGACCTGGGCGGACTCTTCGGGAACGCACCGGGGCGGCCCCCGGGGCCCGGGTGAGGGGCTGGTGAGGGAAGCGCGGGGGCCGGCGACGGGACGCACACGCATTCGACGTAGGAGGTGCCGGGGACGCCGTGGACCGGCCCCGGACTTTCTCCCGGACATCCCCCCGAACTCCCCACCGGGCGTCCCCGGACCTCCCCCGCCCCTCGCACTCCCCCGGACTTCCCCGCCTCCCCGCCTCCCCGCTTCTCCCGGCCGCCCTTGCTAGCGTCGTCGTCCGTGAGCCTGGTCTGGTACGCGGCGTACGGGTCGAACCTGGACGCCGCCCGCATGGCCTGCTACCTCGCCGGCGGACGCCCCGAGGGCGGCGCACGCCACTACCCCGGATGCCGCGACCCGCGCCCGCCGCGGCGCGACGCCGCGGTGACCCTGCCCGGGACGATGTACTTCGCCTGGCACTCCCCCACCTGGGGCGGCGGCGTCTGCTTCTACGACCCCGACTTCCCCGACCCCGGCTTCCCCGACCCCGACTTCCCCGACCCCGACGCGGGCGGCGAAACACCCTTCCGCGCCTACCTCCTGACGGACGGCCAGTTCGGCGACGTCGCCGCCCAGGAGATGCACCGCTCCCCCGGAACCGACCTCGACCTCACCCGCGTCCTCACCCACGGCCGCGACCGCACCGGCCCCGGCCGCTACGAGACCCTGCTGCGCGCGGGCACGCTCGACGGCCTGCCCCTGCTCACCTTCACCGCCCCCGGGGGCCTGGCCGCCGCCCGCCTCAACCCGCCCACCGCGCCCTACCTGCGCACCCTGGCCGCCGGACTCGCACAGTCCCACGCCTGGAGCGCCCGCCGCTGCGCCGCCTACCTCGCCACCCGCCCGGGCGCGGCCGGGCACTGGAGCGAGCGGGACGTGCTGGCCGTCCTGGGCTGACGGAAAAGGGGGTGCGCGCAGCCCCGTGGGGGACTGCTAGCATCCCCTCCCGTAACCGTGACCGCACGTCAGGAGGTGGAACCCGTGAACGCAGTGACCACGCGGGTGCTCCCTCTTCCCGTCACGGCATAGGTATTCGCCGGGAGCGCCGAGAACGACGCATGTCCCGGAAGGTGATTCCTATGTCCTCTCTCCACTTCACGTCCGACACCGCCTCCGCCGGTGTCCGCGAGCGCGACTTCCTCCTCGGTGAGGTCCCCGGCGTCCTGTGGTCGCCCGAAGCCGGCTGCCGGCAGGCGCCGCTGGTCCTGATGGGCCACGGCGGCGGACTGCACAAGAAGACCCTGGCCCAGGCCGACCGCGCCCGGCACCTCGTGCGGGCCTGCGGGTACACGGTCGTGGCCATCGACGCGCCCGGTCACGGGGAGCGTCCCCGCACGGCCGTCGACGACCGGGCCCGGGCCGACATGATCCGGGCCCGCCAGGACGGCGAGCCGCTGGGCCCGATCGTCGCCGCCTACGGCACCCACCTCGCCGAACTCGCCGTCCCGGAATGGCGGGCCACGCTCGACGCCCTCCAGCGGCTGCCCGAGATCGGCCCCGACGCGCCGATCGGCTACGGCGGCGGCATCACCCTCGGCACGGCGATCGGCATCCCGCTGGCGGCCGCCGAGCCGAGGATCCGGGCCGCGATCTTCGGCGGCGGGTTCATCCCGCACGAGGGACTGCTGGCGGCGGCCCGGCGGGTCACCGTCCCGGTGGAGTTCCTGCTCCAGTGGGACGACGCCGAGGTCCCGCGCGAGCTGGCCCTGGGCCTGTTCGACGCCTTCGCCTCCAAGGAGAAGACCCTGCACGCCAACCCCGGCGGCCACGGCGACGTCCCCGCCTTCGAGGACCCGGCCCTCTTCCTGAGCCGCCACCTCGGCACGGCGTAACGCACCCGAGTGGGAAGTCGGCACGGCCGGCTTCCCCCTCCGCCCTCCCGCGCCGCGGCGGCGTGGCCGAGCACATCATCACTATGCCGCGCCACCAAGGTAGTTCACTCGCCAGTGGCAGGTGATCAGAAGGCACCGGCCGGGCGCTGGTGCCCGCACGGCACCGGGTCGCCGTTCCCGTCGACGACTTCGGAGGCGTTCGCCGAGTTCACCCACACCGTGATGCCCTGGGCGTGCACGACCGTGTTGAACGGCGACTCCTCGGGATCCTTCCCGGTCACCACCGTGAACTCCTCGCCCGGACGCATCCAGTGATCGGTGCCCCACGGCTCCACCCAGAGGCAGAGCATGCTCTCGGTCTCGTTGCTCACACTGGTCCTCGACACACCGGAACCCTACGACCACGCGGGCGTGGGAAGTCGGATCGGCCGACTTCCCACGCCCTGCCCCCGGTCGCCGCTAGCGTGGGACGCCGCCAACGAGGAGGGGACCTCCATGGACGTCGCCCGACGCCGGATCCTGCAGGCCCTGGCCGGCACCGCGCTCCCGGTCGCCGCCCCGCCGCGTGCCGCGGGCGGCGACGGCGAGCACGAGCGGTTCATGTGGCTGGCCGTCGACCTCGCCCGCACCAACCCCCTCTACCCCTTCGGCGCGGTCATCGTCGCCACCGACACCGGCGAGGTCCTGGCACGCGGCGTCAACGCCAAGGCCTCCAGCCCGCTCCTGCACGGCGAGACCGCCGCCATCACCGACTACGTCGCCCGGCACGGCAACGACGGCTGGGCCGACACCACCCTCTACACCACCGGCGAGCCCTGCCCGATGTGCACCGGCGCGATGATCTGGGCCGGGCTGCGCCGCATCGTCTGGGCGAGCTCCGTCGACGCCATCCGCAGCTCAGGCATCCCCCAGATCGACCTGTCCGTCCGCGAGGTGACGGCCCGGGCGGACACCTTCTACACCCCCGAACTGCTCCTGGGCGGCGTACTGGCCGACTGCACCGACGCCCTCTTCGAACAGGCCCGGCAGCTGCGGAGGCACACCGCCGCGGCGGACGGAGTCAGGCCCTCATCCATGCCGCGGTGAGCAGCGCGAAGACGGCGCCGGCCGGGTCGGTGAGGGCGGATCGGGGTGCGCACCCGCCGCAGCCGGGCCGGTTTCCCGCCCCTCGCGACTGCGAATCCGGTGGCGCCGCGCCACTGCGTCGCGCCAGGCTGGGCGGATGGCCGACCGTTGCACCATCGTCGTCGTCCGTGAGAGCGGCGAGCACGAGCTCTACCTGTCCCGGTTCGGGGCGGTGGGGCTCGACCTCGCGCTGCTCGCCGGGCCCGGGCGGGCGCTCGCGCTGCTGCCCGGCCTCCAGCCCGGCGATTGGTGGCCGGACGACGTGCTGTGCCAGGGCGCGGCGCTCGTCGACCACCGGCGGCGGGTGCTGCTGGTGTTCGCGTGGGAGGGGCCGAGCACCACGATGGTCCACCGGGCGGCGGCCCTTGAGCTGCTGCGCGAGGCGTGGGCGGGGTGGGAGGTGCGGTGGGCCTTCGACGGCCCGGCGGACCTGCGGACGTACCTGGGGCTGGACCCGGAGGCCGTCCGGGACCGGGAGCGGCGGGTGTCGCCGGGTTTCCTGGTCGACGCGGACGACGCGGAATTGGCCGGGCCGGAGCCGATGGTGGCGGTGGTGACGGTCGGTTCGCAGCGCTGCCACCTGGTGGCGGGCGGCGGCGACCATCCCGTGCGGGAGGGCCCGGCGCTGCTGGAGCGGGTGGCGCGGGGCCGGGACCTCGGGGTGTGCCGGGTGCGGGCCGAGGCCGGGATCCACGTCGATCCGGCGCGGCGCCGGGTCGGGTGGTGGACGCTGGGTGCGTGCGCGCAGGCGTACGAGATGGCGGGGCGGTGGCCGGGCTGGACGGTGGAGTTCTGGCGCGACCGCTTCGAGGAGCACGTCCGGGCGTGCGGCGGGCGGATCGCGCCGCCGCCGGTGGACCGGGAGCGCGCGCTGGCGGCGGTGCGGGCACAGGCCCAGGAGCACTGGGCGGCGCGGCCCTGACGCCCCCGGCGGCTACGGCGGCTACGGCGGCTACGGGCGGTGCAGGGCGCGCGCGTGGTCGGTGGCCCGGCGCAGCTGGGTTGCGGTGAGGCGGCGGGCGTCCCACAGGAGTTCGGCGATGCCGGCGGTGGCCGTGCGCGGCGCGGGGGCGGGCGGTTCGAGGCCGGTGAGCGCCGCCAGGCGGTCGGCGGGGATGTCGATCACGGCGGCGAAGTCGGCCAGCAGGTCGGGGGTGAGCGCCACGGTGCCGCGCCCGACGCCGCCGTAGGTGACGGCGGACCAGCAGCGGCCGGTGACGACGTACAGGGTCTTGGCCAGGTTGAGCCAGTTGAGGTTGCGGTTGCGGGCCAGGCGCATGAGGACGGCGCCGGGGCCGGGCGGGTACTGCTCGTAGGCGCGCGGTTCGGGCAGCGGGCGCACCGGCTCCTGCTGCGGGAGCGCGGCGAGGTGGCGGCGCAGTTCGCTCCGCCCGGCCGGGGGCAGGGCGAGGGTGTGCTGGGCGAGGTGGGGCACCCAGGTGCCGGCGGCGGGGTCCGCCGGGGCGAGGTCCTCGGGTACGGGCGTGCCGGCGATCGCGAAGCGGTCGGCGGCGTGGAGGTCGTGCGCGTGCTCCGCAAGCCGTCCCGCCGTGCCGCCGAAGCCCTCGTTCCCCGTCATCTGGCCAGTCTAGAAGCGGTGTCGGCGGCGGGCGCTATGGTCCCCGCCATGGAACGGGAACTCTTCGCGCAGTGTGCTCCGCTGGACGGCCGGGTCGGTCACGTGGGCGGCATCGAATCGCTCACGCTGGACGGGCGCCGCTACTACTTCGGCTTCGACTACCGCAGCGACCTGGTGCTCTCCCCGCTGTTCGACGACGCCGGGGCGATGGCCGCCTTCGCGAGCGCGCACATGCGCCAGACCAGTGGCCGGCACGACGAGGCCCACTGGGCGGGCCTGGTGGCGGCTGCGGCCGGGCACACGGAGCTGGGCTGCGACGACGCCCAGCGGGACGTCGTCTCGGCGCGGTTGGGCGGCGCTCTGCCGGAGGCCGGGGGCTACCTGCTGTACCTGCTGGGCGCGGTGACCGGGTGGGACGACTGGTTCGGGGCGGCGCCGCCGGAGGTGCAGGAGGCGCTGGACGGGCTCGGGTTCGCCGGCGGGGACGACGGCGGGGACGACGACGAGTTGGCGGAGCTCGTCGACGACTGCCTGGAGGCGGTGCGGGAGTTCGGCGCGCAGGCGCGGCCCGACGAGTGGGCGGTGGTGCGTTTCCACCTGACGGCGGCGATACGTCATCTGCCGGGCACCTGGGGCCTGGTGTTCGCGCCGCTGGCCCAGGGCGTCCTGGCCCAGGGCGTCCTGGCGCAGGAGGCGGACGGGTCCCGGTGAGGCGGCCGTACTGGCAGGCGTACTGGTGGCGGCTGCTGTTCCGGGCGGACGGCGGGCCCGGATGGGTGGCGGTGGGTCCCGGGGAGTTCGCCCGGGTTCCGGACGCCGCGCTGAGGGAGGCGTCCCTCGACGGGTGGGCGGATGCGCTGCTGGCGCAGGCGCCCGGCGAACTCGACGACGTGCGCGGTGACTTGCTCCTCGAGTGCTTCGCACAGCCCGCTGCGGCCGCCGGTGCCGTGCCGGTGTACTCGCGCCGGGTGCGGCTGCCCGGGCCGCGCACCCGCGGCCGGGGCCCGTCGACCCGGCATTGACTCCTCGTTGACGGGCGGCTGGTGGACTGCGGGTATCGGCCGGAGCGGCCGGGTGTCCACCGGAACGGGGAGGTGCCGTGATCCTGACCGACCGGCTGCGGCTGAGGCGCTTTCGCCTCGACGACGCGCCCGCGCTGGCGCGCTACCGCAGCGACCCCGAGGTGGCCCGCTTCCAGAGCTGGCGCTCGCCGATCGACCCGGCGCAGGCGGCGGCGATCGTGGCGGGCTACCGGGCGGAGTCGCCGCAGGGGCCCGGGTTCTTCCAGTGGGCGATCGAGCTGCGGGAGCGCCCGGGGCTGATCGGCGACCTGGCGGTGGGGACGGTGGCGGCCCGCGGCGGCGGCCTGTGGGCGCTGCTGGGGATCACGGTGGCGCCCGAGCACCAGCGCCGCGGCTACGCCGGCGAGGCGATGGGCGCCGTCGCCGCGCACCTGCGGGCGCGGGGCGTGCGGCGGGTGGCGGCCGAGTGCGACGTGCGCAACACCGCGTCGGCGCGGATGCTGCGGCGGGCGGGGTTCCGGGAGACGGGGCGCGCGAGCCGGTTCGTCGGGCAGCGGGGCCGGCGGGCCGAGTTCCTGCTGTTCGGGATGCCGGCCGAGGAGGCGTGCCGCGCCGTGAGGGGCGCGGCACAGATGGAGGAGGAAGAGATGGTGGATCCAGGGCGTGTGAGCCCCCGCGTCGCCCCTGCCGGGGACCAGGCCGAGCAGCCGGAACAGCCGCAGGAGTCGGAACAGCCGCAGGAGGCCGACGGGTTCGGGGAGGGTGAGGCGTAGGGGGCGATCACGCACGAGCGCGCGCCCCGGGTCCGCCGCCCGGGGCGCCGCCGCAGGCGGAAGCGCCCGCGCAGCTCTGCGACCACCTGGCCGGACGTCGGTTCCGCCTCGTCGCACGTTCCGTCGGGATGCCGGGTGCGCGGCTTGCGGTCGCGGAGGACGTACCTGGCGTTCTCCTCGCCGCGCTGGTGTACGGGAACCGGCGAGTAGAGCTTTAAAGAGCGGCCGGCGGCGTTGCGGCGATGAAGTCCAGGAGGCGTTCGTTGACGAGTTCCGGGCGTTCCAGGTTGAGGCCGTGGCCGGCCTTGTCGACGATCTCGGCCCGCACGCCCGGGATCAGGGCGGTGACGCGCTCGTGGACGCGGCGCGGGCGCAGCAGGGCGCTGCGGCGGCCGATGAGGACGAGGGCGGGCAGGGTGAGGGAGCGCAGTTCGTCGTCGGTGAAGGGGCGGGCGGCGGGGCGGGCGGCGGGTTTGTAGGTGCGCATGCCGAGCATGAGGGGGGCGATCATCTCGGGGGGTGCGGCGAGGGCGGGGTTGGCCAGGAGGCGGCCGAGGGCGGGGCGCAGGCGGCGGGGGGCGAGCATGCCGAAGAGGCCGGCGGCCATGTGGGCGTAGAAGCGGGCGGGGACCTTTTCGATGCCGCCGGGGTCGAGGGCGGTGACGGTGGCGAGGCGTTCGGGGGCGTGGATGGCCTGGTTGAGGGCGAGCCAGCCGCCGTAGGAGACGCCGACGAGGTGGACGCGGTGGAGTCCGAGGCCTGCGAGGACCTCGCCGAGCCAGGCGGCGTTCTCGCGGGAGCCGGGGGCGGCGGTGTGCTGGACGCTGCGGCCGGGGTCGTCGAGGGTGTCGAGGGCGTAGACGGGGTGGTGGGCGCCGAGGGCGGCGATCTGGGGGTGCCAGTTGGAGGGGTGTCCGGCGTGGCCGTGGAGCAGGACGACCGGGTCGCGGCCGTCCTCGGGGCCCCCGTGGCCGTCCTGCGGGCCGGGGCCGGGGCCGTGGTGGTGGACGTGGACGGTGCCGTAGGAGGTCTCGACGTCGAGTTCCCGGCGGGGGGCGGGCCACAGGTGCATGGCGCGGTCGTAGGCGTCGAGGAATCGGGTGCGGGCTTCGTCGCTGACGAAGTGTCCGACGGCCGTCCTGGTCATGGGGTCCCCTCCTGACGGGCAGCGCGGCGCTGCTCGGGGCGTTGCCGCAGCACTTGATGGTATGTTTGTACCATAAAACAAATCGGAGGGAGCCGGATGCCGAAGCTGGTGGATCACGGGGAGCGGCGCGCCCACATCGTCGACGCGCTGCTGCGCTCGGCGGCGGCTGGCGGGCTGCACGCCGTCACCATGCGGTCCGTCGCCGTCGAGGCGGGCGTGTCGGTGCGGCTGGTGCAGTACTACTTCGACACCAAGGAGCAGCTGCTGCTGGCCGCGATGCACCGCCTGGCGGCGCGCATGGGCGAGCGGGTGAGCGAGCGGGTCGCCGCGCGGGTGGCGGCGGGGACGGGGACGGGGGCGGCGGGTTCGGGATCGGCGGCGCCGGCGCCGCGGGACGTCGTGGAGGCGGTGCTGCTGGAGGCGGTGCCGACGGACGAGGAGAGCCGGACCTTCCACCTCGTGTACACCGAGTACGCGGTGCTGTCGGTCACCGATCCGGCGCTGGGCGGGCAGGCGTTCCTGGCCGCGCCCAACGAGATGGAGGCGTTCCTGGCCGCCCAGCTGACCGCCGCGCAGCGGGCCGGCCAGGCGGCGGCGGGGCTGGACGCGCGCCAGGAGGCGGTCGTGCTGCTGGCGGTGTCGGCGGGGCTGGGGCTGAGCGTGCTGCTGGGGCAGCGGACGGCCGAGGACGCGACGGCGGTGCTGGGCTACCACCTCGGGCGGGTCTTCCCCGCGCCGTAGTGCCACGGCCGACTGCCGTGGCGCGCCCGCGTTGTTCGAGGCCGGCCCCTCCCCCGGCCGGCGGCGCTGCGATGCTGTCCCGCATGGAAACGATCACGCTGTCCGTCCGTCCCGACCTGAGCGACGCCTCGCTGAACGAGCTGTTCGCCGCCTCCTGGCCCGGCCACCGGCCCACGTCCTTCGCGCCCGTGCCGGCCCGCAGCCTCGCCTGGGTCGCGGCGCACCGGGACGGGCGGCCGGTCGGGTTCGTGAACGTGGCCGGGGACGGCGCGCTGCACGCGTTCGTCCTGGACACCACGGTGCATCCGCAGGAGCGCCGGCGGGGCCTGGGGGTGCGGCTGGTGCGGGCGGCTGCGGCCGAGGCGCGGGCGCGCGGGGCGCAGTGGCTGCACGTGGATTTCGAGCCGCATCTGGGGGCCTTCTACGAGCGCTGCGGGTTCCGGCCGACGGCGGCGGGGCTGATGGCGCTGTGAGACCGAGGAGGGGCGGCGGGCGGGCGGCGGGGACCCCTTGCACGATAGTCGTCGCGAAGATAATCTCTGCGTAGAACATTTCGAGCGATGGGGAGAGCACGACATGTGGAGCCACGAGTACACCGGTGAGACGACGGCGGCGCCCGAGGCGGTCTGGGCGGTGCTCAAGGACCTCGACAACTGGCCGCAGTGGGACACCTCGATGGAGTCGGTCACGCTGCTCGGCCCGTTCGAGGTCGGCGCGAAGGTGTCGATGACGCCCTCCGGCCAGGACCCGATCACCTCGGTGATCACCGCGATCGAGGAGAACGCCCACTACGCGGACGAGACCGCGTTCGCCGGCGTGGTGCTGCGCTTCAGCCACCGGCTCAGCCCGCGCGGCGACGGCGGCACCACGGTGGTGCACCGCCTGGAGATCGACGGGCCGGCCGCCGGCGAGATGGGCCCGCAGCTGGGCCCGGCCATCACCGAGGACTTCCCCGAGGCGATGGAGGCCCTGTTCACCCACGCGGGCGGCTCCGTCTTGTGAGCCCCCGCGTGAGCCCCCCGGCCGCAGGCCCGTGCCACGAGACGTGCCGACGGCCGTGGCACGGCGCGGGCTTCCGGCCGTGGCAGGCGGTACTGCGCCGGCGGCGGGCGGTGGAGGCGGCGCCGGCGCCGTACGGCCTGACGCACGGCCAGTTCGTGCTGCCGGCCTGCGCGTGGCACCCCGGCGGGCGCGGCGAGGCGCCCAGCCAGCGGGCACTGGCCCGCCGGGCGGGCACCGACGCGCGGACGGTCTCGCAGGTGGTGCGCAGCTTGGAGGCCAAGGGGCTGCTGGAGCGCGAGGCCGACCCGCGCGACGCCAGGACCCGGCGCCTGCGGGTCACCGGCCGGGGCGCGGAGGTGGCCCGCGCGGCCGTCGCGGCGGTGGAGCGGGCGGGCGCGGCGTTCTTCGCCCCGGCCGCCCGCATCGACGCCTGCCTCGACGCCCGCACCCTCGACGCCCGCCTCGACGCCCGCACGCTGGAGGCCCTGCTGCGGGCCCTGGCCACCGGGCGGCCTCCCGAGCCGGCGCACCGTCAAGGGGCCACCGGTGCGCCCGGCGGGCCCCCACGGCCGGCCCCCGCTCCCCGCCCGGCACGTGCAACAGATCATCCGCCGTCCCGGACCGATCCTTGACGGGTCCCTGACAGACATGGCCGGGGCCGGGTGTCGCCGCCGGGTGCCGCGCCCGTACCGTGGTGGCCAGTTGACCGTGTTCTATCAGGAGGGGTTATCGCGATGGACAACGACCGTACGACCACCTGGCGCAAGAGCACTCACAGCGGCGATTCCAACGGCTGCGTGGAGGTCGCCGACGGGTTCACCGGGGTCATGCCCGTGCGGGACTCCAAGGACCCGCACGGGCCGGTGCTGCGTTTCCGGTCCTCGGCCTGGCAGGCCTTCGTGACGGCCGTGCGCGGCGGGGAGTTCGACCGCCCGGCCTAGCGCGGCCGCGTCAGAGCGCCGGCACCATGCCTTCCTCGGCGGCGAGGACCTCACCGCCGGGGAAGGCGGCCCGGGCCTCGGCGGGGGGCGGCGTGGCGGGCGCGGGCGAGGGCGCCGAGGTCGGCGCAGTGGTCGAGGTGTTCGTGGGTGATGACGACGGTGTCCGGCTCGGCCCCGGGGGCGGCCAGGCGCGGGTGGGTGCCGTAGCCGAGGTCGAGGGCGAGGGCGAGGGCGAGGACGAGGCGGTGGCCGTCGCGGTCGAGGAGGAGGCCGCTGGCGGCGCGGTGGGCCTCGGGCCATGCTCCGCAGGTGCCGAGGACGGTGAGGTGGCTCGGCATGCGGACGATCACCGCACGCCCCCCTCCCCGCCCGGGGCGGGAGGAGGGGCAACGGCCGTGGGTGTCAGGGGCGTTGGTGATAATCGGACGCGCACACACGGCACACCACGAAGGGGGAACGCTCATGGCCGAACGCGTACGGAAGCTGACGGGCACCGACCGGCGCCACATGAAGCTGGGCAGCCGTAACGGCACCGGGTTCTCGCTGGCCGGGTTCAGTCGCACGGATCGGGACGGGAACTGCTTCGCCACGCGCTGGTTCGCGGTGCTGGGTGTCGGCATCGTCCCGCTGGCGCGGCTGTACGTGCGCGAGGGCGGGACGACGACCGAGCACGGGTTCGGCAGGGGCGGGCAGAAGACGACCACGACCACGACGCAGTACGCGTTCCTGGGGATCGGGCGGCTGAAGGCCTGGGAGATCGTGCGGCACTACCTGTTCTTCCTGGTCACGATACCGGGGTCGGTGCTGCCGTCGTGGTGGCTGATCGTGGTTATGGACGGCAGCAGCCGCCCGGGCGGGATCCCGCTGTTCCTGCTGTGGCTGCTGGGCGTGCTCGGCATGCCGATGGTGATGCTGGTGGTCTTCGTCCTGCTGCTGCACCTCTACCGGGCCAGGCTGGCCCCGGTGTACGCGGTGGAGTGGGTCAGCGTGCCGTGACGGGGCGCCAGGTGTCGCGCAGGAGGGCGGCGGCGGGGTCAGCCTGGGTGTGGCCGGCGCGGTAGGCGGCCTGCCAGGTGGCGGGGTCGGCGGGGCCGGTGGTGTCCAGGAGGCGGGCGGCGTCCGGGTCGGGGGCGAGGGTGAGGGCGCCGGGCGTCGCGCCGGCGCCGGGGTGGCGGTGGGCGAGCGGGTCGACGACGACCAGGGTGCGGGCGCCGGCGGCGAGGTCGGCGTTGGTGCCGGCGCGCAGCGCGCCGTCGATGTGGTGGCGGCCGTCGACGGTGACGGGCACCTCGATGCCGGGGAAGGCGCTGGAGGCGGCGACGGCGCGGGCCAGGGGCACGCCGCAGGCGGCGTCCCAGACGGCGGGTTCGCCGGTCTCCGCGCACACGGCGGTGACGAGCAGGCGCTGTTCGGGCCAGGTGTCGGTGGCGATCAGTGCGGCGCGGCGCCGCACGAGGTCGGCTTCGGCCTCGGGGTCGGCGGTGTCCAGGGCGAGGCGGCCCACGCGGCGGCGGGCCTCGGCGGGGTCCAGTCCCTGGCCGAGGAGGGCGAAGACGGCGCCGGTGAGGGCGGGGTCGGGGCGCCGGGAGGGGGCGGCGCCGGTGGGGGTGGCGAGGCGGGCGGGGTCCTGTCCGGCCGTCAGGACGGCGGCGATCATGGCGCCGGCGGAGGTGCCCACGGTCAGGTCGGCCTCGGCGAGGTCGACGCTGGCTTCGCGCAGGCCGGCGGCCAGGCCGGCCGTCCAGGCGGTGCCCAGGTAGCCGCCGGGGCCCAGCACCAGGGCACGGTCGGATGTCAGGGCATGGCCGGTCATGGATGTGTCGTCGATCCGCATAGTGACTCCCCCCGTTGTTGATAACAGCCGTTCCATACACTGGCATATTCCGGAGACACATGAAGAGGGGGACGGTGGGCATGGAATGACCGGCCGGCTCGAACCGGTCTGAGCGCCCCCGCGCTGGCCACCGACTACGTGCAGGCCCAGGGGCTGGCCGGGCTGAGCCTGCGTCCGCTGGCCGACACGCTCGACACCGGCCTACGGGTGCTGATCTACGACTTCAGCAGCAAGCAGGAGCTGTTGACTCCCGATCTCCCCGGCGTGAGCGCCGGGGATTTCCTGCCACGCTGCGTGCGGCATCGCTGCGCGGGCGTGGCGGTCGGTTCCTGGTTCCTCCCCATCACTGGGGGTTGCTCGCGCGCCTCTGATTCCCGACCAGAGGTCTTCCAGCGATCCGCAGGCGTTTACCCAACTCGGTTACCCGGTTGGGGCCGGTACGTCCCCCGGTCTGTGGTGCTCTTTCATGGCCGCTCGGATGCGGCGGCCTTCGGTCTTCAGGTTGCGGCCGGAGTTGATGTCGCGGTCATGGGTGGTGCCGCAGTTCGAACAGGTCCACCGGCGCACGGACAGTCCGGGCAGGCCGCGCGGTCCGGTGCGGTGTCTGCAGTCGGAACACAGTTGGGTGGAGGGGAAGTCCCGGTCCACCCCGATCACCATGCGTCCCGCGCGGGCGGCCTTGTACTCCAGCATGTTGACGAACTGTGCCCATCCGCTGTCGTGGACGGACTTGGCCAGGTGGGTCCTGGCCATGGCGCGGATGTCCAGCGTTTCGACGTACACGGCTTGGTTCTCGCCGACGAGTCGGGCGCTGAGCTTGTGCTGCCAGTCCCGGCGGGCGTTCGCCACGTGGGCGTGCTGCCGGGCGACCTTGACGCAAGCCTTGTTCCGGTTGTGGCTGCCCTCGGCCTTGCGGGACAACACGCGCTGCGCCTTCCTGAGCTTCTTCTCGGCGCGGCGCAGCCATTTGGGGTGGTCGATCCTGCGTCCGCCGTCGAGGACGGCGAAGTGCTTGAGTCCGAGGTCGATACCGATGTCGGCGTCGAGTTCGGGCAGCACGTCGGCGGCAGAGTCGGTCTCGATGACGAAGCTGGCCCAGTACCGTCCGGCGGGGTCCTTGATCAGGGTGACGCTGGTGGGGTCGGACGGCAGTGTGCGCGTCCATGTGACCTTGAGGTCGCCAATCTTGGGCAGGTGCAGCCGACCGTCGGTGATCTTGAACCGGTCGGAGCGGGTGAAGCGGGCCGACTGGCGCCCATACTTCGACTTGAATGACGGCTCTCCGACCTTCGGGCCCGGTCGCATCCCGGCCTTGGACCTCTCGTGTTCGGCCCACGCCTTATCCAGGTCGCGCAGCGACTGCTGCAGTACGCCCACCGGGGCGTCAGCCAGCCATGGCCGTGCACCGGAGCGTTTCGCTTCGGTAATGACGATTTTGGACAGGTCCGGGTTCTTCGGGACGCGGTTCCACGGCCCTTCGGCAAGCCGCTTGCGCGGATTACCGAGGGCTTTGTTCGACTCCTTCACTGGCTTGATCAACGCCAACCCGGCGTTCCATACAGCCCGCTTGCACCCGAACACGCGGGCAGCACGCTTGCACTGACCTACTGTCGGGTCTACCCGGAAGGAGTAGCAAAGCTGCATGCCAACCACCATAGGAGAGTCGGTTGGTTTATGGCTCTAAATCAGAAAATTCGCGCTGGAAGGCACGGCGCTTTCGCACTTCATGCCCACGTGGTTTCGTAACGAAGCATCGGAAACGGGTGTTCGCCGACGCCCTCCTCAAGCGGATGGAAGAGATCACACGGGCGTTTCGCCGCGCTCCTGCGGGCTTGACGACGGCGCCGGGCACGCGCGGGGCCCGTGCCATCCCCTCGGATGGCACGGGCCCGGGCAGGCCGGCCGGCTGGTCAGGTGCGGCTGTTGGTGGCGCGGGTGCGCCGGGAGACGGAGTCCAGGACGACGGCGGCGAGCAGGACGGCGCCGGTGATCATGTACTGGATGGCCTGGGCCGCGTGGACCATGTCGAGTCCGGTGGTGATGGACTGGATGACGAGGATGCCCAGCAGTGCCGACCAGGTCTTGCCGCGTCCGCCGAAGAGGCTGGTGCCGCCGATGACGGCGGCGGCGATCGCGCTCATCAGGACGTTGCCGCCGCCGAGCTGCTTGTCGGCGGAGCCCTGCTGGGAGGCGATGAACAGGCCGCCGAGGCCGGCGAGGGTGGCGGAGGTCATGTAGACGGAGATGCGCACCCAGGCGACGTTGATGCCCGCGCGGCGGGCGGCCTCGACGCCGCCGCCGACCGCGAAGACCTGGCGGCCGTAGGCGGTGCGGCGCAGCACGAAGTCGGTGGCGAGGACGACGCCGAGCAGGACGACGAGCGGCAGGGGCAGGCCGCGGTCCTGGTTGAGGGCGTAGGCCAGCGGCAGGGCGAGGACGGCGAGGGCGCCGGTGCGCAGGGCGATGTCGGCGGTGGGGCGGGCGGTGAGGCCGAGGGCCTTGCGGCGCTGGGCGGTGCGCAGTTGGGCGGCGAGGTAGAGGGCGGGGGCGAGGACGGCCAGGGCCCAGGCGTAGACGATGTCGCCGTCGCCGAGGAAGTTGGTGTCGAGGGTGGCGATGAGGCCGTCGTGGCGGTTGTTGACGGTGCCGAGGTCGCCGAGGACGTAGTCCTGCAGGCCGCTCCAGGCGAGCATGCCGGCGAGGGTGACGACGAAGGCGGGGACGCCGATGCGGGCGAAGAAGAAGCCGTGCAGGGCGCCGATGGCGCAGGCGGTGGCGAGGGCGATGAGGACGGCCTGCCATTCGGCGAGGCCTTCGCGCACGGCGAGGACGGAGGCGATGGCGGCGCAGACGCCGGCGACGGAGCCGAGCGAGAGGTCGATCTCGCCGAGGAGGAGGACGAAGACGACGCCCACGGCGATGAGGCCGGGTCCGGCGATGTACTTGGTGATGTTGGTGAGGTTGTCGGCCTGGAGGAAGTGGCCGGTGGCGGACTGGAAGATGACGGCGATGAGGATGAGGCCGAGGACGACGGGGGTGGAGCCGAGTTCGCCGCTGGTGAGGCGGCGGCGGGCCTCGTCGAGGTAGCCGCTCAGGCCGGTGGAGCGCACCAGCAGGCGCGGGTCGGCGGCGGGGGTCTTGGCGGCCGGGGTGTCGGCGCCGGTGTCGGTGGGGGTGCTCATGCGGCGTCCTCCTGCGAGGCTCGGCGGGCCTGGCGGCGGGTGACCGCGTTGTCGGTGGCGCCGGTGATGGCGGAGACGATCTGTTCCTGGGTGGTGTCGGCGACGGTGAAGACGCCGTTGTTGCGGCCCAGGCGCAGGACGGCGACGGTGTCGGCGACCGCGCGCACGTCGGCCATGTTGTGGCTGATGAGGATGACGCCCAGGCCGCGTTCGCGCAGGCGCTCGACGAGGTCGAGGACCTGGGCGGTCTGTTCGACGCCGAGGGCGGCGGTGGGCTCGTCGAGGATGACGACGGCGGGCTCGCCGACCAGGGCGCGGGCGATGGCGACGACCTGGCGCTGGCCGCCGGAGAGGGCGGCGACGGGGATGCGCACGTCGGGGATGCGGATGGACAGGGTGTCCAGGAGCTCGCGGGCCTGCTGTTCCATGGCGACCTCGTCGAGGAGGCCGCCCCGGAGCTTCTCGCGGCCGAGGAAGAGGTTGGCGACGACGTCGAGGTTGTCGCACAGGGCGAGGTCCTGGTAGACGGTGGCGATGCCGAGGGCCTGGGCGTCCTGGGGGCGGGTCAGGCGTACCGCCTCGCTGCGCCAGGTGATGGTGCCCTCGTCGACGGGGTGGACCCCGGCGATGGTCTTGACGAGGGTGGACTTGCCGGCGCCGTTGTCGCCGACGAGGGCGAGGACCTCGCCGGCGTGGACGTCGAGGTCGACGTCGGTGAGGGCCTGGACGGCGCCGAAGCGCTTGGAGACCGCGCGCAGTTGGAGGACGGGTGCGCCTGTCACGTGAACCTTCTCGTGTGGTGGGGTGCTTGGAACGTGGGACCGGGCGCCGGTGTTACTGGAGGCCGGCGGCGGCGCAGGCGGCGGCGTAGTCGGCGGTGCAGATGTCGGCGACCTTGTAGAGGCCGTCGGCGACGACGGTGTCCTTGATGTTGGCCTTGGTGACGACCTTGGCGTCCAGGAGCTTGGCGGGGATGGCCTTGTCGGTGTCGCTGTCGACGCTGGCGGTGGCGAGGGACTTGACGTCCTTGCCCTTGAGGAGGTCGACGGCCAGTTCGGCGGCGGAGTCGGCGAGGGGGCGGTAGGCCTTGTAGATGGTGTAGGCCTGGTCGCCGGTGACGATGCGCTGGATGGCGTCGAGGCCGGCGTCCTGGCCGCCGACGGGGACCTTGATGCCGGAGCTCTGGAGCTGGGTGATGATGGCGCCGGCCATGCCGTCGTTGGCGGAGTAGACGGCCTGGAAGCCGGTCTTGCCGAGCTGGGTGACGGCGGCGCCGATCTTCTGGGAGGCGACGGTGGGCTTCCACTCGCCGGACTGCTCGTAGACGACCTTCTTGACCTTGCCGTCGAGGACCTTGTGGGCGCCGGCCTTGAACTGGGCGGCGTTGGGGTCGGCCTCGTCGCCGTTGATCATGACGATGTTCGCGTCGGAGGCCTGCGGGCCGACCGCGTCCAGCAGGGCCTGGCCCTGGAGTTCGCCGACCTTCTCGTTGTCGAAGGAGACGTAGGCGGCGACCGGGCCGGTGGCCAGGCGGTCGTAGGCGACGACCTTGACGCCCTTGGCGGCGGCCTCCTGCACCCAGCCCTGGGTGGACTTGGCGTCGTAGGCGTCCAGGACGATCACCTTCACGCCCTGGGCTATCAGGGTGTCGAACTGCTGCTTCTGCTTGGCGGCGCTGCCTTCGGCGTTGTTGTAGAGCACCTTGCAGTCCGCGCACAGGGACTTGACCTTGGCCTCGATGAAGGGGCGGTCGAAGGACTCGTAGCGCGTGGAGGAGGCGTTCTCGGGCAGCAGCAGGCCGATGGAGGTGCTGTCGCCGGAGGCGGCCGAGTCCTTCTTGTCGCCGCCGGCCTTGCCGCACGCGGCCATGGACAGGGCCATCGCGACGGCGGTGGTGGCGATGAGGGCGCGACGCGTCATTGCGTTCATGGGTGGGGTGCCTCTCGTGGACGTCGCCGCGGCGCAGCGGCGGAGTGGGGGGAGTTAAACCTGCCCACGCGTATGGCGTCAATAAGTAAATCCATGCTCCGGGGAATCGGCCATCATTCGTTATCTTCGTGAACGCTTGCCCGGGATCGAAACCTGGAGGATTCTCCAAGGGCCAGGTCAGGGCGTCGGGCGCGGCGGCGGGGTCCGGGAGCTGATCCATCTGACGAAGTGTCAGGTTACGGTCAGGTCGTTCCTGGTCAGGGGCGGCGGGAGCGGGCCGTGAACGCGCAAGGGGATGCCCGCCGTCCCCCCGTGACAGCGGGCATCCCTGCTTCTTGACGTGGCGTCAGGGGCGGTCGAGGGTGATCGAGTTGATCGGACCCAGGTCGTACCAGACGCCGTTCTGGGCGGCGATGTCGTAGACGCAGTCGGCGCCGCCCGCGCCGCGGCACAGGTGGGCGTGGGCGCCGCCGGTCTGGTTGTTGAGGACCCAGTGGTTGCCGTACTGGCCGCTGAGGTTGTGGGCGCCGTAGCTCCAGAACACGTCGCTGGGGGCGGAGGCGGGGTTCTGGTTCTGCGGGTAGATGCAGACGGCGCCGGACGGGCAGCCGGCCCAGGAGCCGTCGGCGGCGCCGGCGCTGCCGGCGGTCAGGGTCGTCAGGGCGGCGGTCGTCAGGGCGAGTGCGGCGGCGGCGTGGGTGATCCTGCGCATCAGGTGGTTCTCCCTTGCTGGTGTGCGCTGGTCTGGCCAGTGCCGTCAGCGTAGGAAGAAGCGGGCGGCGGCGGTCCCTGACAGGTGACAGGGTCCGCGCCGCCGCACGGGGCGCTCAGAGTTTGGTGGCGGAGAAGGTGTCGCACTGGGTCATGTCGCCGCCGCGGTAGCCGGTGGTGAACCAGGTCTTGCGCTGGTCGGAGGAGCCGTGGGTCCAGCTCTCCGGGTTGACCTTGCCGGTGGCCTGCTTCTGGATGCGGTCGTCGCCGACGGCCGCGGCGGCGTCCAGGCCCTGGGCGATGTCCTGGTCGGTGATCGAGGTGATCAGCGGGCGGCCGGTGGAGGGCTGCTTGGTGGTGGTCGCGTAGTGCGCCCACACCCCGGCGTAGCAGTCGGCCTGCAGCTCCAGGCGCACCGAGGCGCTGGTGGCGCCCTGGCGGTCGCCGCCGACCTTCTGCATGGCGCCGGTCAGGGTCTGGATGTGGTGGCCGTACTCGTGGGCGACGACGTAGGACTCGGCGAAGGGGCCGCCCTTGGCGCCGAAGCGGCTGGACAACTCGTCGAAGAAGCCGAGGTCGAAGTAGGCCTTCTGGTCGCCGGGGCAGTAGAACGGGCCGACGGCGGAGGTCGCCGGGCCGCAGGCGGTGTTGACGCGGCCGGTGAACAGCACCGTCTCGGCGCTCTTGTAGGCGGTGCCGCGCCTGGGCAGTTCGGTGCGCCAGAAGTCCTGGAGGCTGTTGGTGACGGCGACGATGCGGCAGTCCTGGCGCTTGTTGGCGTCGGCGCCGGTCTTGCAGGCCTGCCCCACCTCGCCGGCGGTGCGGGTGCCGGCGGAGGAGGTGGAGCCGCCGCCCGAGGACAGGCCCAGCAGCTGGGGGTCCACGCCCAGCAGGACCGCGAACAGCACGGCGATCAGGCCCACCGCCCCGCCGCCGATGGCGACCTTCCCGCCCGGGATGCCGCGCCGGTCGTCGACCTGTGAGGTGTCGAGGTCGCCCTGGTCGTCGAACTGCATGCCTGTGCCCGCTTCTGTCTCGTCGTCGTACGCGTGTGCCCGCCCCGGGTCCCCGCGGCGGGCCGCACCAGCCTACGGGGGCGGGCGGCCCAGGCCCGTCACCGAGCGGGGCTCACGCGCGGGAGGGGCTCACGCGCGGGCCGCGAGTCCGGCGCCGCCCACCACGCGCAGCAGCTCCAGGCGCCCGGCGCTGTCACTGCCCGGCGCGGCGCTGTTGACCACCAGCACCTGGTCCGTGCCCCCGGCGACCAGCACCTCGCACTCCAGCTCCAGGCGCCCCACCTGCGGGTGCAGCACCGTCTTGCGGCTGCTGCGCCGCACGGCGACCTCGTGGCGCTCCCAGTAGGCGGCGAACTCCGGCCCGGTGGCGTGCAGTTGGGCGAGCAGTTCGGCCACGCGCGGATCCCCGGGGCGGGCGGCGTGGGCGGCGCGCAGGTGGGCGACGTGACCGCGGGCCAGGTCCTCGTGCTCCTCGGGCGCGAACAGCTCGCGCGAGGCGGGTTCGGCGAACCAGCGCAGCACGAGGTTGCGCCGCCCGGGCGGGTGCGCGGCGACGTCGCCGAGGAGGGCGGCGGCCATCGCGTTCTGCACGAGGACGTCACCGAGGTCGGACAGCACCTGGGCGGGGGTGTCGTGGAGGCGGTCGAGGATGAGCAGCAGGCCGGGGCGCACGTGGGTGAGCGGGCTGTGACGGCGCGGCGGTTCGTGGCCGGAGAGGTGGAAGAGGTGGTCGTGCTCGTCCTCGCTCAGGCGCAGGGCGCGGGCCAGGGCCGCCAGGAGCTGGGGCGAGGGCTGGGGGCCGCGGGCCTGTTCGAGGCGGGCGTAGTAGTCGACGGACAGGCCGGCGAGGTGGGCGACCTCCTCGCGGCGCAGCCCGGGGGTGCGGCGGCGGGCGGTGGGCGCCAGGCCGCAGTCGGCGGGGGTGAGGCGGGCGCGGGAGCGGGTGAGGAAGTCGGCGAGGGCCGGTCGGTCGATCATGCGTCCAAGGATGACCCGGCGGGGCGGGGTAGCCAACTGTTGTCAATTTCATCAGCGTTCCTCAATAATTCGGGCGTTTCGTCCGGTTGTCGGTGATGAGCGGTACGGTCGGCTGGTGATCGTGACGCAGGCGTACCGGTTTGCGCTCGACCCGACACAGCGTCAGGCCAGTGCGTTGCTGCGGCATGCCGGGGCGGCGCGGGTGGCCTACAACTGGGCGCTCGCGCGGGTCAAGGCGAACCTGTCCCAGCGGGAGGCGGAGAGGTCCTACGGCATCGAGGACCTGACGCCCTCGTTCGGCTGGTCGATGTACTCCCTGCGCAAGGCGTGGAACCAGGCCAAGAACGACGTCGCACCGTGGTGGCCGGAGTGCTCCAAGGAGGCCTACGCCACCGGACTGGACCAGCTCGCCGCGGCGCTGAAGAACTGGTCCGGCTCCAGGAACGGCAAACGCAAGGGCCGCCCGATGGGCTTCCCGCGCTTCAAATCGAAGAACAAGGCCGTCAAGTCCTGCCGGTTCACCACCGGCGCCATCCGCCTGGACGGGCGCACGCACGTCGTGCTGCCCGTGCTCGGCCGGATCAAGACGCACGAGTCCACCCGCAAGCTCGCCCGCAGGATCGAGAACGGCACCGCGAGGATCAAGTCCGCGACCGTGCGCCTGGACGCCGGGCGCTGGCACGTCGCGTTCTCGGTCGAGGTCGACCGACCCGACGCGGCACCGGCGCGGCCGGACGCGGTGATCGGCGTCGACCTCGGTGTGAAGACCCTCGCGGTGTTCTCCGACGGCCGGCCCCCGGCCGAGAACCCGAAACACTACGACCACGCCCGCCGGAAGCTCCGGCGCCTGTCGCGCACCGTCTCCCGCCGCACCGGCCCCGACCGCCGCACCGGCCGGCAACCCTCGAAGCGATGGCTGCGCGCCAACGACCAGCGCAACAGAGTCCACCACCGCGTCGCCGACCTGCGCCGCGACGGCATCCACAAACTCACCACCGAACTCGCCCTCGAGTACGGCACGATCGTGGTCGAAGACCTCAACGTCGCCGGGATGGTCAAGAACCGCAGACTCGCCCGGGCCGTCTCCGACGCCGGATTCGGCGAGATCCGCCGCCAACTCGCGTACAAGACCGAATGGAACGGCGGCCGGCTCGAAGTCGCCGACCGCTGGTTCCCCAGCTCCAAGACGTGCTCCGACTGCCGGGCAGTGAAACCCAAACTGCCCCTGCGAGTACGGACCTTCAGCTGCGAACACTGCGGCCTGGTCATCGACCGCGATGAGAACGCCGCACGCAACCTCGCTTCCCTCGTGAAGCACCACGTCACCGGGAGTGGCCCGGAGACGCAAAACGGACGTGGAGCCGACCGTAAGCCGGGACCAGCTCCCGCCGGTGGCCACGAAGCGTCAACCTCGCACCGGCCCCGAGCCGGATCAGACGAGGACCTTTGCCCAGTAATGGGCAAATCCTTGAGGATCACTGATCCCTCAAGGGACGGATCGGCGGTCCGTGGTTGGAGAGGTCTCTGCCGCGGCGCTCCGGGGGCGGGCAGGGTTTGTTCCTGTCAGCGGTGAACGGCTGTGGACGGAGAAGACTGTGACGACGATTCTGGTGACGGGTGCGACGGGCAAGGTCGGGCGGCGGCTGGTGCCGCGGCTGGTGCGGTGGGCCGGTGCCGGGCGGGTGCGGGTGCTGGTGCGCGACGCCGCCCGGGCCGGCGACCTGGCCGCCCTGGGGGTGGACGTGGTCAGCGGGGACCTGCGGGAGGCGGGCGACCGGGCGCGGGCGCTGGACGGCGCGTCGGTGGTGGTGAACGTGGCGGCGGCCTTCCGCGGGGTGCCCGAGGAGGAGGTGTGGGCGGTCAACCGGGACGCGGCCGTGGCGCTGGGGCGCGAGGCGGCGGCGGCCGGGGTGCAGCGGTTCGTCCAGGCGAGCACGACGCTGGTGTACGGGCGGGGGCTGGGGCGCCCGGCCGTGGAGGAGGACCGCCTCGCCCCCGACCCGGCGTGGGGGATCTACCCGGTGTCCAAGGCCGAGGCGGAGGCGGGGCTGGCGGAGCTGGGCGGGCGGCTGCCGCTGGTGGTGGCGCGCCTGGCGTTCGTCTACGGCGAGGGCGACCCGCACCTGGCGGACTCCCTGCACTGGGCCGGCGCCTGGCCCGCGCACCAGCGGCTGGCGACGGTGCACCACGCGGACGTGTCGCAGGCGCTGTGGCGGGCGGCGGTGACCCCGGGGATCGCCGGGCGCACCTACAACGTGTGCGACGACGCGCCGCTGACGGCCTGGGACCTGCACGTCCTGAACGGGGCCGCGCACCCGGGCGGCGGCGCTGCGGCGACGGCGGAGTTCGACCCGTGGGAGGGCCAGGGCTCGACGGCGGCGGCGCGCCGGGACCTGGGGTGGCGCCCGCAGTACCCGTCGGCGTGGGCCGCGCTGGAGGCGGGGGCGCTGTAAGGGGTCCGCCCCCGGGCCCGGTGCGGGCGGGGGCGGACCGGGTGGCTCACGCCGTGGGCACCGGTGCGGGTGCGGGGGCGTAGCCGGCCGGGCGGGTGGTGAAGGTGCCGCGGCCCTGGGTGCGCGAGCGCAGGCGGCTCGCGTAGCCGAACAGCTCGGCCAGCGGCACCACCGCCGTCACCTGGGCGCCCGCCCGGGTGACGTCGGTGGCCTGGACGTGGCCGCGGCGGGCGGCGAGGTCGCCGAGGACGGTGCCCAGCGCGTCCTCGGGCACGCTGACCGTCACCTGGACGACGGGCTCCAGCAGCTGGAGGCGCCCGGCCCGCAGGGCCTCGCGCACGCCGTTGCGGGCGGCGGTGCGGAAGGCGAGCTCGGAGGAGTCCTTGGGGTGGGTCGCGCCGTCGGTGAGGGTGACGCGCACGCCGGTGACGGGGTGGCCGCCGAGCGGGCCCTCGGCGAGGGCGTCGCGGCAGCCGGCCTCGACGGCCTGCACGTACTCGCGCGGGACCCGTCCGCCGGTGACGGTGGACGCGAACACGAACTCCTCCTCTTGTGTGTTGTCCAGGGGCTGGACGTCGAGCACCAGGTGCGCGAACTGGCCGGCGCCGCCGTCCTGTTTGACGTGCCGGTGGACGAAGCCGCTGACGCCTGCGGCCAGGCGTTCGCGGTGGGCCACGCGCGGGCGGCCCACGACGGTGTCGATGCCGTGCTCGCGGCGGATCTTCTCCGCCGCGACCTCCAGGTGCAGCTCCCCCAGCCCGGCCAGCGTGCGCTGCCCGGTCTCGGGGTCGGTGCGCACCCGCAGCGACGGGTCCTCCTCGGCGAGGCGGGCCAGCGCGGTGGCGAGCTTGTCGGTGTCGGCGGCGCGGCGGGCCTCGACGGCGACGGTGACGACGGGCTCGGCGCTGGCCGGGGCCTCCAGCAGGATCGGGGCACCGGGCGCGCACAGGGTGGCGCCGGCGCGGGCGGCCTTGGGGCCGATCACGGCGACGATGTCCCCGGCCAGGGCCCGGTCGGTCTCGGTGCGGCGGTCGGCCTGGACGCGCAGGATGCGCGCGACGCGCTCCAGGCGGCCGGTGGCGGTGTCCAGCACGAGGTCTCCCTTCTCCAGTCGGCCGGCGTAGACGCGCAGGTAGGTCAGGCGTCCGGTGGGGGCGGCGCTCACCTTGAACGCCAGGGCGGTGAACGGCTGCCCGGGGTCGGCGGCGCGCTCCAGGACGGTGTCGTCGCCGGGGCCGGCGGTGCCGCGCACGGCGGGCACGTCCAGCGGGGAGGGCAGGTAGGCGCAGACGGCGTCCAGGAGCGGTTCGATGCCGCGGTTGCGGTAGGCGGAGCCGCACAGCACCACCACCGCCTCGCCGGCGGCGGTCAGGTCGCACAGGGCGGCCGTCAGGGTGGCGGCGCCCAGGGCGCCGTCGGTGCAGAACTCCTCCAGGGCGCCGGGGTGCAGGGCCGCCACCTCCTCCTCCAGGGCGCGCCGGCGGGCGGCGGCCTCGTCGGCGAGGTGCGCGGGCACCGGGTGCTCGCGCATGCCGTCCTCCTCGCTCCAGGTCAGGGCGCGCAAGGTGATCAGGTCGACGACGCCGGTGAACGCGTCCTCGGCGCCGACGGGCAGCTGCACGGCCAGCGGGTGCGGGTGCAGGCGCTCGCGGATGGAGGCGACGGCGGTGTCCAGGTCGGCGCCGGCGCGGTCCAGCTTGTTGACGAACGCGATCCTGGGCACGCCGTGGCGCTCGGCCTGGCGCCACACCGACTCGCTCTGCGGCTCGACGCCGGCCACCGCGTCGAACACCGCGACCGCGCCGTCCAGGACGCGCAGCGAGCGCTCGACCTCGTCGGCGAAGTCGACGTGGCCGGGGGTGTCGATGAGGTTGATCCGGTGCCCGGCCCAGGCGCAGGAGACGGCGGCGGCGAAGATGGTGATGCCGCGGTCGCGTTCCTGGGGGTCGAAGTCGGTGACGGTGGTGCCGTCGTGGACCTCGCCGCGCTTGTGGGTGGTGCCGGTGAGGTAGAGGATCCGTTCGGTGACGGTGGTCTTGCCGGCGTCGACGTGGGCGAGGATGCCGAGGTTGCGGACGGCGGCGATCGCGGTGGCGGTGCCGGTGGTCGTGGTGGTGGCGGTGCTGGTGGTGGTCTCGGTGCGCATGGCCCGGCCTTTCGGAGGTGATCCGCGGGTGGGTGGGCGCGCGATTCGACGGGTGCCGACGTGACGTCACCTGTGGTGGCGTGTGCGGCCCTCGGCCGTCTGCGGGTGGCCTTGTTCAGGCATTCGTCGCACCCGTCCCCCGGTGCCGGCCGCGCAGCGGGCACCGGAAGGACGGGGACACCAGGATCACCTCGTACCGGGACGCGGGAGAGGCGGCAGGAGCCGTGGAGGGGGCGGCGGCGGTGCGCTGGGCGGCCATGGCCACTCCCCTCCCCTGACTGCTGGTCTCGGCGCGTCACGGGCGTGACTGCCCGGCGAGTCTAGGGAAGGCGGGCGGCGCGGCGCGACGGGATTTCCCGCGGCCTTGTGCGCGGGTGTGTCAGTGCGGGGTGTGTCAGTGCGCGGACTGCTTCCAGGCGGTGGCGGTGAAGGTGAGGTCGCGGTCGGGATCCTTGACGCGCAGTTCGAGGTACATGACGCTGTGGCCGGACTGGTCGCTGCTGTCGAGGCAGAACCGGGTACCGGCGGTGAGCTGGTCGTAGGTCAGCGCGGTGTTCTTGTACTTCTGCCGGCTGTCCAGCTGCTGGAGCGCCGTCAGGCAGCCGGCGAGGTCCTTCGGCGCGTCCACGGGGGCGACGAGGTCGGTGGCGATGTGCAGGACGGGCGCGGCGCCCTGGCCGTCGCACTGGTAGGTGACGTTGCCCCGCCGGGCGGTGGCGTGCGGCGGGCCGGCCGGGTCGTCGAGCTGGACGCCCCAGCCCGATCCGCCGTTGAACGGGCAGCTCCCGCCCTGCATGGTGAACGTGGCCGGCTGGTAGAGCTGGACGTAGGCCGGGCCGCCCGCACTGGGCGTCAGCGTCGGGCCGCGCCCGGGCACGGGGAGTCCTCCGGGCTGCTCGCGGGTGCCCGTCGCGGCGGACGCGGCGCCGGTGTCCGGGGAGGAGCCGGGGGCGTTGACGAAGGCGATCACCAGGCCGGCGGCCAGCAGCATACAGGCGCCGATGAGCGCGATGCGCCGGCGGCGGGCGCGGATGACGCGGGGGTCGTCGAAGGTGACCGGGGACAGGAGGACGGGCCTGCGGGGCGCCTCGATGGCCCGGGGCGGCTCGGCGGCCCGGGGCGGTTTCGGTGTGTCGACGGCGGTCGGGGTCGGTACCGGTAGCGGTACCGGGGGCTGCGGTTGCCCGGCCGGCGGGCGCAGGCGGGCCAGGGCGGCGTGGGCGTCCTCGGGCCGGTCGGCGGGGTGTTTGGCGAGCAGGTCCAGGACGAGGGCATCCAGGTGCGCGGGGATGCCGGCGCGCACGGTGCCGGGGGCGGGCGGGGTCTTGTCGATGTGCTGGTAGAGGATCGAGCCGATGTTGCCGGTGGCGGTGTCGACCCAGGGGCTGCCGGTGAGCAGCTGGTAGAGGACGCAGCCGAACGCGTACAGGTCGGTGCGGTGGTCGAGGCCGGTGGCGCCGTTGATCTGTTCGGGGGCCATGTAGAGCGGGGTGCCGGCGATGGCGCCGGTGGCGGTGAGCTGGGTGGCGCCGGCCAGGCGGGCGATCCCGAAGTCGCAGATCTTGACCCGTCCGCCGTCCAGCAGGAACAGGTTGGCGGGTTTGATGTCGCGGTGGACGATGCCGTGCGCGTGGGCGGCGGCCAGGGCCTCCAGCACCTGGGCGGCGAGGTCGAGGGCCTGCTCCAGGGGCAGCCCGCCGGGGTGGCCGGCGATGGTGTGCTGCAGGTCGCGGCCCCGCATCAGCTCCATAACGAGGAACAGCAGGGGCTGCGTGCCGTCGTGGTGCTCGCCGACGTCGAAGACGGTGGTGATGCCCGGGTGGACCAGCTGGGCGGCGATCTCGGCCTCGCGGCGGAAGCGGGCCACCTCGGTGGCGTCCGCGCCGGCGGCCAGCGGCAGGATCTTGACGGCCACCGGGCGGCGCAGCCGCCGGTCGGTGGCGCGCCACACCTCGCCCATGCCGCCGCGGCCGATCAGGCCGGCCAGCTCGTAGCGGTCGGCCAGTTCCATCCCCGTGCGCACCGGCACTCCCCCGTGATCCGTGACACCCGCGCCCCTCGCGCGCGGGTCATTCCACCAGCGCGCGAGGGGCCCGGTCCAGTCGCGGAGGTGCGCACGGCGCGGGGCGGGGCGGGCGCATCTGCCGGCCGGCGTCCGTACGTTCCCGGACGACCGGTACCGCGGGCGGCCGCCGGGCCTGCCCTCCCCCGGAGGGTTCCGCGAGCCAGGCGTACCGGCGGCAGCTGCTTCCCGGCCCCGCCGCCGACGGCCGGGACCCGCGGCTCTCACAATCCCTCGCCCCCCCGGAGAGCTCCGCGAGGCCGCCCGGCGAACCGGCGGCAGCCACCTCCCGGCCCCGCCGCCGACGGCCGGGACCCGCGGCTCTCACAATCCCTCGCCCCCCCGGAGGGCTCCGCCAGGCCGCACGGCGAACCGGCGGCCGTCCCGCCGGGAGTGGCGGACGTCAGTCGAAGAGGCGGCGGTGGTGGGCCAGGGCGGCGGCCTCGGTGCGGGAGGTGACGGCGAGTTTGGCGAGGATGTTGGAGACGTGGACGCCGGCGGTCTTGGCGGAGATGAACAGGGCCTCGCCGATGGCGCGGTTGCTGTGGCCCCGGGCGACCAGGCGCAGCACGTTGGTCTCGCGCGGGGTCAGGCCCAGGCCCTGGGCGCCTTCGGGGGCGGTGGTGGTCAGGCGGTGGCGGGCGGCCAGGCGGGCGGCGTGGCGGGTGAGGGCGGGGGCGGGCAGGGCGGTGGCGAGGGCGTCGGCCTCGCGCAGGAACTCCTCGGCGGCGGTGCGCTCGCCGGTGGCCAGGGCGGCGTCGGCGGCGCGCAGCAGGGCTTCGGCGAGGGGGTGGGGGTGGGCGAGGGCGCGCCAGGCGGTGACGGCGGCGTGCTGGGCGGCGGCCTCGGTGCTCAGGAGGGCGCGGCAGGAGGCGCGGTGGGCCTGCTGGAGGGGGCCGGGGGCGGGCAGGTGCTCGACGAGGGCGGTGAGGGCGGTGGTGAGGCCGGCGGCCGCCGGGTCGGGGTGCAGGGTCTGGGCGGTGAGCAGGCCGGTGTGGGCCAGCGGCCAGGCGAGGGCGGGGTGGTCGGCCAGGTGCGGGTCGGCGAGGACGGTGCGCAGCAGGTGGGCGGCGCGGGTGTGGTCGCCGGTGGCGAGGGCGGTGCGCAGCTGGAGGTCGTGCAGGGGCAGGAGGAATTCGCGGCCGGTGTAGTGGGGGGTCAGGAGGTGTTCGGCGTGGGCGGCGGCCTCGGTGGCGGCGCCGGTGTCGTCGGCGGTGAGGGCGAGGGTGCCCAGGCAGGTGAGCAGGACGGCCCGGTACAGGGGCGGCGGGTCGAGGGCGAGGGCGTCGTCGGCGGCGGTGCGGGCCTGGTCGTGGTGGCCGAGGTGGGTGAGGGCGTCGGCGAGGACGGCGGCCAGGACGGCGCCGCGGCTGCCGGCCAGTCCGGCCCGGCGGGCGGCGTCCAGGCCGTGGCGGGCGGCGGTGGCGGCGTCCTCGTAGCGGCCGTCGGCCTTGTGGGTGACGCAGGCGACGACGGCGACGAGGGCGGCGGTGTCGTCGTCGCCGGCTTCGGCGGCCAGGCGGGCGGCGGTGTCGCAGTGGGCGCGGGCCTGGTGGGGGTTTCCGGTGTGGGAGGCGTGGGCGGCGAGGGTGGCCAGGGCGAGGGCCTGGACGCCGGGGTCGCCGGCCCGGCGGGCGAGGTGGAGGGCGGTTTCGGCGTGGCCGAGGGCCTCGTGGTGGTGGGTCAGGACCCACAGGCGGCTGGCGAGGGTGGCGAGCAGGCGGGCGCGGACGGCGACGGCGGGGGCATCGGTGGGGGTGTCCGGTGCGGTGGGGGTGTCCGGTGCGGTGGGGGTGTCGGGTGCGGTGGGGGTGTCGGGTGCGGTGGGGGTGTCGGGCAGGGTGCGGACGGCTTCGCGCAGGTCGTCCAGGCCGTCCTGGCCGGCGCGGTGCTTGAGCAGGCTGCGGGTCTCCAGCAGCAGGGCGCGGCGGGCGGCGGCGGCCGGTGCGGCGGGGCCCGTGGGGGTGGTGTCGAGGAGGTCGAGGGCAGTGGTGGCGTGGGCGATGCCGCGCAGGGCCTGGCCGGCGTCCAGGGCGGCGCGGGCGGCGTCGGCCGCCACGTCGGCGCGCTCGGGCGGGGCGTCGGCATCGGTGCCGGAGTGGCCGCCGGCGGAGTGGCCGCCGGTGGGGTGGCCGTCGGCGGGCCAGAGGTCCAGGACCCGTTCCAGTAGGGCGAGTTGCTCGGCGTAGGCGTGGGCGCGCCGGGCCCGGTCGGCGGCGCGGGCGGCGGCGGCCAGCGCGCGGGGGCGGTCGCCGGCGGCGTGCCAGTGGGCGGCCAGGGCCGCGTCGAGCCGGTCGGGTGCGGCGAGGGCGGGGTCGGCGGCCAGCGCGCGGGCGTAGGCGGCGTGCAGGCGGGCGCGTTCGCCGGGCAGCAGGTCCTCGTGGACGGCGGCGCGCAGCAGGGCGTGGCGGAAGCGGTAGCCGTCGCCGTCGGGCTGCAGCAGGCGGCGTTCGACGGCCTGGCGCAGCCACTGGTCCAGGTCCGCGTGGTCGGGCAGGACGGCGGCGAGCAGGCGGTGGCCGACGGTGTCCTCGACGGCGCAGGCGGCCGAGGCGGCGCGCACCACCTGCCGTGCGGCATCGGGCAGTTCGCGCAGGGCGGTGAGCAGCAGGTCGCGCAGGGGGACGGGGGTGGCGGGGCCGCCGGCCTCGGCGAGGGCCTCGACGAACAGGGGGTTGCCCTGGCTGCGGCGGTGGATCTCCTCGGCGCGGGCGGGGTCGAGTCCGTGGTCGGCCAGCCAGCGGGCGACGTCGGCGCGGCGCAGCGGGGCGGGGTCGACGCGGCGTACGGGGCCCAGGCGGGTGAGGGCGGTGAGCAGGGGGTGCAGGGGGTGGTCGTCGGGCAGGTCGGTGGAGCGGTGGGTGGCCAGGAGGAGGACGCCGGGGCGGGTGAGGGTGCGGGCGAGGTAGAGCAGGAGGTCGCGGCTGGAGGTGTCGGCCCAGTGGAGGTCCTCGACGACCAGGACGACGGGGTGGTGTGCGGCGGCGGCCTCGACGAGGGTGCGGACGGCGTCGAAGAGGCGGGAGCGTCCGTGGGGGTCGGGTGCGGGCGGTGTCCGGGGGTCGTCGAGGGCGTGCGGGTGGGGGGTGTCGTCGAGTTCGGGCAGCCAGGGGGCGAGGGCGCGGCGCCCGGCGGGGCCGAGGGCGCCGGCCGTCCACGGGGTGCCGAACTCGCGTGCCAGGGCGCGCAGCAGGGCGGCGAACGGGGCGTAGGGGAGGCTGTCGGCGCCCAGGGCCAGGCAGCCGCCGAGGTAGGCGCGGGTGTCGGTGTGCGCGGCGAGGTGGGTGGTGAACTCCTCGACGAGGCGGGTCTTGCCGATCCCGGCTTCCCCGCCGACGAGGACCGTCAGCGGGCCGGCGGCGGACGCGTGGGCGTGGGCGTCGGCGAGGGCGCGCAGTTCGGCGCTGCGGGCCAGCAGGGGCGCGGGGCGGGACGGCGTGATCACCGGCGGCATCCTACGTCGGGGCGGGCGGGGGTGCGCCGAGGTGCTCGGGGCGGGCGGGGCGAGCAGGGCGGGCGGGTCAAGGTCCTGGCCGAGGTCCTGGCCGAGGCGGCCGACGCCCTGGCCGGGGCCTGGGTTGTGTGCCGTTCGGCAGGGTTCGGGGCGCCCGGGCGCCGGATCTGAAGAGGTGTCTAGGCAATCCGCCCCATGTGCGGGGCGGGTGTGCGGAGCGAGGCTCTTCCCAGCGGTGATCGACACCGCCGCGCACCACGCGGTGCGCCGACGAAAGGCTCCGTCCGTGCACGCCGTTCTTCCCGATCCGCGCCGCTGGCGCATCCTGCCGGTGATCCTGCTGGCGACCTTCATGGCCGCGTTCGACTACATGGTCGTCAACGTCGCCGCGCCCTCCCTGGCCCGCGACCTGGGGGCGGGTCCGGCCGCGCTCGAACTGGTCGTCGGCGGCTACGGGTTCACCTACGCGGCGGGCCTGGTCACCGGCGGCAAGCTGGGCGACCTGTTCGGCCACCGCCGCCTGTTCCTGCTCGGCATGGCGGGCTTCACGGCCGCGTCCCTGCTGTGCGGGCTGGCCGCCAGTGCCCCCGAGCTGATCGCCGCCCGTCTCGTGCAGGGTCTGGCGGCGGCGGCGATGGCCCCGCAGGTCCTCGCCCTGATCACGGCCGCCTTCCCGGCCGGGGAGCGCCCGCGTGCCCTGGCCTGGTTCGGGCTGACGATCAGTCTGGGCGGCATAGCCGGGCAGGTGCTGGGCGGAGCGCTGCTGCAGGCCGACGTGTTCGGCCTGGGCTGGCGGGTGATCTTCCTGGTGAACGGGCCCGTCGGCGTCGCCGCGCTGGCCGCGGCCGCCCGTCTGCTGCCCCGGCGCGCCCCTGCCGCCCGCCCCGGCCTGGACCCGGTCGGCGCGCTCGCCCTGACCCTCGCCCTCGCGCTCGCCCTGGTGCCGCTGGTGGTCGGACGCGAGGAGGGCTGGCCGCTGTGGAGCGTGCTGTCGCTGGCGGCCGCCGTGCCCGCGCTGGCTGCGGCCCTGGCCTGGATGCGCCGTCTGGCCGTGCGCGGCGGCGAGCCGCTGCTCGACCTCGCCCTGTTCGCTTCCCGCCCGCTGCGCGTCGGACTGCTCGTCAACGTCGCCGTCATGGCCTCCTTCGGCGGTCTGATGCTCACCACCACCCTGCTCCTGCAGGGCGGGCTCGGCCTGGACGCCGCCCACGCCGGGCTGGTGTTCGTGCCGCTGGGCGCCGGCACCATGACCGCCGCCCTGCTCGGCCGGCACCTGGCCGCCCGCCTGGGCTCGCGCGCTCTGCTGGCCGGTAACGCCCTGGGCACCGCCGGCATCGCCCTGCTCGCCCTCGAACTGCACCTGGCCGGCGCCTCGGCCGGCGCGCCGCTGATAGCCGCGCCGCTGGCCCTGGTGGGCCTGGGCAGCGGGCTGACCATGCCCGCCCTGACCGGCACCGTCCTGGGCGGCGTGCGCCCCGAGCGGGCCGGCGCCGCCTCCGGGATCCTGACGACCACCCAGCAGTTCTCCACCGCCACCGGTGTGGCCGTCCTCGGCGCCGTCTTCTTCTCCGCCCTGGGCCACCACCCCACCCCGGCCGGCTACGCGGGCGCCGCCGAACACGCCCTGTGGCTCGCCGCGCTGCTGTACGCGGCGGCGACCGCCCTGGTCACGCGGCTTCCCCGGCCCCAGGCACCCGCCGCCGCGCCCGTCTCCGCGCCCGTCTCCGCCGCGGCCCCGGACACCAAGGCCCCCGTCTCCGCCTGACCCGCTGCCCCCCTCCCCCTCTCCCCCTCTCCCTGAAGGACTGATCACGATGCGCGGCTTCATCACCGACCCCACCGCCCCGGCCGGCCTGCGCCTGAGCGACACCCTGCCCGAACCCGAGCCCGCCGACGGCGAGTTCCTCATGGCCGTCCACGCCTACGCCCTCAACCGCGACGAGCTCAACCTCATCCGCCGCCGCCCCGACGGCTGGCGCCCCGGCCAGGACGTCGCCGGAACCGTGCTGCGCGCCGCCGCCGACGGCACCGGCCCCGCCGCCGGCACCCGCGTGCTGGCGCGCCTGGACGAGCACGGCTGGGCCGAGCGCGCGGCCGTGCCCGTCCACAGCGCCGCCGTCCTGGCGGACGCCGTCCCCTTCACGCAGGCGGCGACCCTGCCCATCGCGGGCGTCACCGCCCTGCGGGCCCTGCGCCAGGGCGGCCCGCTCCTGGGCGCGAACGTCCTGGTCACGGGCGCCACCGGCGGCGTCGGCCAGTTCGCCGTCCAGCTCGCGGCGGCCGCCGGCGCCCGCGTCACCGCCCACGTCAGCCGGCCCGAACGGGCCGAGGCCGCCCGGGCCCTGGGCGCCCGCCACACCGTCACCGGCCTCGCGGACGCCGCCGCCCACGGCCCCTACCAGCTGGTCCTGGACGGCATCGGCGGCCCCGGCCTCACCGACGCCGTCCGCCTGCTCGCCCCCGGCGCCACCGCCGTCCTGTACGGGAACGTCGCCGGGCCCTCCCAGCTGTCCATCGGCGACTTCTACGCCCAGGGCTGGAACGCCCGCCTCGTCGGCCTGATCAGCGGCGACCCCGCCGACGCCGCCGGCGAGGCCGGTCCGGACATGGCAGCCGACCTCGCCACCCTGGTGCGCCTGGTCGCCGACGGCCAGCTCACCCCCCACACGAGCCTCACCGCCGACTGGACCCGCACCCCCGACGCCCTCACCGCCCTGGCCCGCCGCGACATCCGCGGCAAGGCCGTCCTGACCCTGCCCCCGGCCGGCACCGACCCCACCCTCGACCGCCACCTGTGACCCACCCGGCAGCGGCCCACCGCCCTCACTCCCCCGCGCACGCCCGGCCGGCCGCGGCCGCCGAAGCCCCCACCCCCCACCGCGCTCCAACAACGGCGGCGTCCGTGCGCGGGGTGCGCACGGAGGCCGGGCAGGGGGTCGGTCGAATCCCCGGGGCGGGGGCGGCTGTTACGGACGGCCGGGTACGCCGGCCGCCGGTGGCCTACCCGGCGCAGGCCGGGATCGGTTCCGTTCCCGGGCAGCAGGTGGCGTCCTCGTCGGCGATCGCCTCGATGCAGCCCCCGCAGAGCCACACCGTCTCGGGCTCGACGGGCCCGGACGCGGACACCTCGTTGTCACGTACCGTCAGCTGCCAGGTGTCCCAGGACTCCTCGCCCTGGGCGTCGATCACGCCGTCGAGCACGTGGTCGAAGGTGAAGTCCCCGAACCCGGGCTCGCCCTGGGCGTGGGCGCCGGGCTTGAGGAAGTGGTCGACCAGGTAGGCCATCCACTCGGGCGCTTCGTAGAACTTCTCGTGCCCGTTCCATTCGATCGCGGCGCCGTCGTCCGTGGGCTCCCACTGGCACCACAGGCCGGGCTGGCCCGCCGGGGGCCTGCCGAAGTCGCGGACGTCCGGGTCGGGGCCCTGTCCCGCGTGGCCGGTGCCGTCGACGAAGTAGGGGCCGTTGGCACGGTCCATGCGCCGGGTGCCGGCGAACTTCCGCAGGTAGGCGGTCTCCTGCTCGTTGAGTGGCGGCTCGACGGCGATCCGGCCGGTGAATTCCGTGGTGTAGCCCATGCCCGGGATCGTAGCCACGCCCTGCGACATCCCGGACCGGCCCGACGGGCGGAGGGCCGCCGTGACGGGTGTTCAGCCGCCGGTGCGGGCCGGCCTGGGAGTGTCCGGCTGCGGGGCGCCGGGGCGGACGGGATTGCGGGCGGGGCCGCGGGGACGGCCGAGGAGGACGCCGGCCAGGACCAGGACCAGTCCGGCCCCCTGCCGCGCGCCCAGGTCCTCGCCGCCGAGCGCCGTGCCCAGCAGCACCCCGGCGAGCGGGTTGAGCAGGCCGAGCAGGCCGACGGTGCCGGCCGGCAGGTGGCGCAGGCCCGCGAACCAGAGCGCGAACGCGAGCGCGGTCGCGACCACGGTCACGTAGCCGAAGGCGAGCAGCACACGGGCGTCCATGGCGGGCGGCGGGCCTTCGGCGGCGGCGGCCAGCGGCAGCAGGAGCAGGCCGCCGGCGGTCAGCTGCCAGGAGGTGGCGGCCAGCGGGTCGGCGCCCTCGCGCCAGCGCGCGGCCAGGACGTAGCCGACGGAGGAGACGAGCATGGCCGCCGTGGAGGCCGCGAGCCCGCCGGCGGTCACCGTGGCGCCGGAGCCCAGGAGCATCAGCGCGACCCCGCCGAGCCCGACGAACGCGCCCGCCAGGTGGGCGCGCCGGGGGCGCTGGCCGGCCAGGGCCCAGGCGGTGAGCAGCATGGCGAGCGGGGAGGCGGCCATGACGGTGGCGGCGGTGCTGGTGGGCAGCTGCTGGGAGGCGAGGTAGAGCAGGACGAAGAAGACGGCGGTGTTGAGGGTGCCGAGCAGGGCCGAGCGCCACCACCAGGGGCCGTGGGGGCGGCGGCGGGCGAGGGCGAGCAGGAGCAGGCCGGCCGGCAGGGCGCGCAGGGCGGCTCCCCACAGGGGCTGGTCGGGGGGCAGCCAGGCGCGGGTGACGTAGTAGTTGGCGCCCCAGGCGAGGGGGGCGAGGGCGGTCAGGAGCACCCACCGCAGATTACCTTCCATGGAAGCCAATATAGCTTCCCGGGAAGCTATGCGCGCTACGATGGGCGCCATGGAGCCGAAGCACCCCGCCCCGCAGGACCCGCAGGACCCCGACCGGCAGGACCCGCAGGACCCGGCGGGCCCGGACCACGTGGCCGCGATCCAGGCCGAGTGGCGCCGCGAGCGCCCGGACCTGGACGTCTCCCCGCAGGCCGTGATCGGGCGCCTGCACCGCCTGGCCGCGCGCCTGACCGGCGAGCTGAACCTGGTCTACGCGCGCTACGGCCTGGGCGAGGGCGAGTTCGACGTCCTGGCGGCGCTGCGCCGGGCCGGGGCGCCGTACGAGCGGGCGCCCGGGGAGCTGGCGGCGCACACGATGGTGACCACCGGGGCGATGACCAAGCGCATCGACCGGCTGGAGCGGGCCGGGCTGGTCACCCGCCGCCAGGCCGAGGGCGACCGGCGCGGGCGCGTGGTCGCGCTCACCGGGGCGGGCGTGCGGCTGATCGACGAGGCGTTCACCGCGCACATGCGCAACGAGCACCGGCTGCTCGCCCTGCTCGACCCCGGGCAGGCGCGCGCGCTGGAGGGGCTGCTGACCGTCTGGCAGCAGCGCCTGGAGGCGGGCCCGGACACCGGCCGCCCGGCCGGCGGCCACTGACCCGCGCGGGCCCGCACAATGTGACGCATGACCAGCACCCCTGCGCCGCAGCCCCCGTCCGGCACCCCCTCCCCCGCGCCGCCCTTCTTCACGGAGAGCCCGGCGGCGCGGGCGGACCGGCGGCTGATCGAGCTGCTGCAGGAGCTGCGGGTGCTGCAGACCGGGGTGCAGATCGTGTTCGCGTTCCTGCTCGGGGTGGCCTTCACCCCGCGCTTCGCCGAGCTCGGCGACCTGCAGCAGGACGAGTACGTCACCACGCTGCTGCTGGCGGTGCTGGCCTCCGCGGTGTTCGCGACGCCGGTGGCGCTGCACCGCGGCCTGTTCCGCCACCCGGGCAAGGCACGGATCGTCAGGGTGTCGGTGCGCATCGCCCAGCTCGGCCTGGTGCTGCTGGCCTCGGCGCTGAGCGGTGCGGTGCTGCTGGTACTGGACGTCGTCCTCGGCACGCCGACGGCGCTGGTGATCTCCGGGGTGGTGGCGCTGGCGTTCGCGGGCCTGTGGTTCGTCCTGCCGTGGGCGGTGCGGCGCCCGCTGGAACGCGAGGCCACGGCCGCCGGAACAACGGTGATCAAGCCGTGACCTGCACGAATTTCAGTTCACCCGCGACCGGCCACTAGCGTTTGCCCGTGAACAGCAGTAGCAGCAACAACAGCAGTGACGACCGCGGCGGCGAGCTGCCCCGGGTCTGGCCGCGCAACCTGGCGTACGCGGCGGGCGCGGCGGCGGTGGCCTTCGCGGTGATGCGGGTCCTCCAGCCGGCCGGTGACGACGGCACCCCGGCCGCGAAGCCCGCCCCGGCGCCCGCCGCCTCCACCCCCGCCACCTCCGCCACCGCGTCGGCCTCTCCGGGCGCGCCGGCGCCGATCGCGCTGGAGGACGCGTACCCGGCGCAGGTGAAGGCCGGCGGCATCGTCTACACCCGGGTCGGCTCGAAGACGCTGACCACGTGCACGAGTGCGGACTCGGTGGGCCCGCGCCTGATCGCGCTGGTGAAGCAGGGTCACGGCTGCCTCAGCCACCAGATCGCCCTGTACAAGGACGAGCGGAGCAACCAGTACAACCTGTCGGTGTTCACCTTCAGCGACCCCGCCGACACCGCCCACGTTCTCACCCGGCTGGCCGCGGACATCACCGACCACCAGGTCGGCGCCCAGGCCCCGCCCCCGGGCGCGGGCCTGCCCGTCCTGCCGGCCGACAGCGGGATGGTGCAGTCCTTCGCGGGCGCCGGCCGCGCGATGATCGTCGGCCTCGGCCAGTGGTCCGACGGCCACGCCACCGACTACCAGCGCCTGACCGACCGTCTGAGCCCGCTGCTCGACGCGGTCTCCAAGAAGGCCCTGGCCCACGAGACCGGCAAGCCCCCCGCCGGCGCGAGCTGACCGAAGGCCGCGGGCGCCGCGATCGCCGCCCGTACACGCACACACACCGAGGCCCTGCCGCCCCCGTGACACCAGGGGCAGCGGGGCCTCGGCGCTCTCCGGACGAGGTCCTGCGGGAATCCGCGGACGCCGAATGCCCCGCAGGAGCGCCGGAACCCGGAGGGCCGGAAGGCGGCCACCGCCGCGGCACCGCCTCCCCGGGACCGCACACCCCGCACACCCCGCACGCCGAAATGTCCGGGAAAGCTCCCCGACTCTCCTTCGTCCACGCCTGATCCGAGTACGCGGCGAACGCACAGCACACGATGCGAACCGTCCGGAGAACGGGACGCGGAATTCCCGGCCGTGGCGCGAACCAGCTCTTCAGGTTTCCGCAACGGTCTCCAACACCCTGGTACGCGCCGGGCCGCAGTACCCCGGCAACCCCCCGGACCAGCGCGGGAACCTGCGTGATCATGCAGATCGCCGAGGATTTCCGGCCAAGATCCCCAACGGGCGCAGCCGTTTCTCCACGTCCTGTGATCTCCTACTCTTTGGCTTTGCCTTACTCCCCCATGACCTTCGGTCAGGGTGTCCCGGGGGAACGATGCGGGCCGTCCCGGGCGCATTGCACCGCAAGGTCCGCATGCGCTGCGGAGCTGCAGAAACGGGGGGATGGGTGCACGGGGCGAGTAGTCCTGCGCGGAGGGGTGCCGCTGTCCTGCCCGGCGCCGCCGTCGGCAGTGCCGCTACCACCACCGCCGCCACTGCCGCCGTCATCGCCGCTACCACCACCGCCGGCTGATCCCGGCCTTTCCCAGGGGGGAACGTTCCCATGTCCCACAGCACTTCGTCCCGTTCGCGCCGCGCGGGCATACTCTGCGTCGCGGTCGCCGCGGCCGCCGGTGCGCTGACCACCTTCTCCGCCGCGCCGGCCGGGGCCGTCGTCGGGGACGCGGCGGCGGACGGGGCGTACGCCTACACCGCGAAGCTCTCGATCGGTGACGGCCTGCGCTCCTGCACCGGTGCGCTGGTGGACCGCAACTGGATTGTCACGGCTGCCAGTTGCTTCTCCGACGACCCGGCGCAGCCGCAGGCGCTGACGGCCGGCGCGCCGAAGTGGAAGACCACCGCCGTCGTCGGGCGCACCGATCTGGCCGGGTCGGCCGGGCGGGAGGTGCAGGTGACGCAGCTGGTGCCGCGGGCCGACCGGGACCTGGTGCTGGCGCGGCTGAGCACGCCGGTGGACGGCATCGCGCCGCTGGCCGTGGCGACGGGCGCGCCGGTGGCGGGCGAGAAGCTGCGTGTGGCGGGGTACGGGCGTACCAAGGACGAGTGGGTGCCGGGCAGGCTCCACTCGGGGGTGTTCGGTCTGGACGCCGTGCAGGCGACGGCCGTCGCCACCAGTGGCCAGAACGGGGCGGCGGTGTGCAAGGGCGACACGGGTGCGCCCACGGTGCGTGAGACGAACGGCAGGGCCGAGCTGGTGGCGGTGGCGTCGCGTTCGTGGCAGGGCGGGTGCCTGGGGGTGGCCGAGACCCGTACCGGGGTGTCCTCCAGCCGTGTGGACGACGTGGCCGGGTGGGTCAACGGCGTCGTGCACAAGCGCGGCGTGCGCGGTGACACGGACGGCGACGGGCGTGCGGACGCGCTCATGGCGTACTACCACGCGGACGGGCGGATCGGTTTCTACACCGCGCCGGGCGACGCGAACGGGCTGCTGGGCGACTTCACGGCCGGGTACGTGGTGCCGGCCGAGGGCCACTGGGACCGCAATGCGATGAAGCTCGTCGCCGGGGACTTCAACGGCGACGGCCGCACCGACCTGGCCATGCTCTACCGCCGCCCCGACGGCTCGATCGACTTCTACACCGCGCTGGCGGACGCCACCGGGCACATCGGCGCGTTCAAGTCCTCCCCCAAGTCCACGCCGGCCAGCGGCAACTGGGACTGGAACGCGATCCAGCTGTTCGCGGGCGACACCAACGGCGACGGGCGCGACGACGTC
>NZ_JBHVOL010000038.1:0-70956 GCF_042887925.1 Kitasatospora sp. NPDC057904 | reverse complement strand
ACATTCCGAACCCGGAAGCTAAGCCTCACAGCGCCGATGGTACTGCAGGGGGGACCCTGTGGGAGAGTAGGACGCCGCCGAACAATCATTCAAGAAAAGCCCCTGATCCATTCGGATCAGGGGCTTTTCGCATTTTCGCTCGCGTTTCCGGTCGGTCCCGGGGATCCCCTCGTGGTGCATCCACCTGCAGGTGGTGCTAGGTCCACCCCGGAATTGGGGTGTCATGGCCAGTGTCGGTGGCGTCCGCTTCGTGAACACTGATGGTGGACGATCGAGACCGGCATCAGGAGCTTCCGTGACAACAACGAGTCGAACGAGCGGCGCGGGTGTGCGCGTTCAGGCGCAGGCGGCCCTGGAGTCGGGTGGCCAGGGGCTGGCTCGGCTGGGCCTCCTGGTGCTGGGTGCGGTGCCGGGGTTCGCCCTGCCCGTGCTGGCGGCCGTGCTGGCCGGCGTCGTGACGGCCCAGGTGATGGCGTACTACTACCCGGTTGCGCTGTTCGCCCTGGTGGCCGCGGCCCTCGCCGGCGGTACGGTGGCCGCGCTCTTCGTCCGCCCCACGGCGAACCGCACGCGCAGGCAGCTGGAGCGGTGGCACGGCATACGTCTGCCGGCCGTCTACGAGCCGATGCCGGCGCTGGAGCCGGACGAGCGCGGGCACTGGTGGACGGGCTACTCGTACCACCGCTCCCGGACGGTCGCGAAGTACGCGCAGCTGCTGCACTGGGGCTTCCGGGACCGGACCACCCGCGGCGAGATGGCCTGGCTGGTGGTGAATCCGCTGGCGGTACTGGCCCTGGCGGGTCCGCTGGCGGGTCTCATCCTCTTCAGTACGGCCTATGTGATCTCGGGTCCGAGGTCCTACGAGGGCATCGGGTTGGTGCGTCCGGTCCAGTTGTCGCTGGTGGTGAACTTCGGGCTCGGGCTGGGCATGGTGGCGCTCGCGGTGCTGCTGGCGCCGTTCGCGGTGCGCCTCCACGCCGAGCTGGCGCGGCGGGTGCTGGACCAGGACGGCCGGGCCACGCACGCCCAGCTGACCAAGCGGGTGGCCGAGTTGACCGAGACCCGGGCGGACGCGGTCGGCGACCAGGCGGCCGAGCTGCGGCGGATCGAGCGGGACCTGCACGACGGCGCGCAGGCGCGGCTGGTCGCGATCGGGATGACGCTCGGCACCATCGAGCACCTGATGGACACGGACCCGACGGCCGCCCGCGAGCTGCTGTCGGAGGCGCGGCAGTCCTCGGCCCGGGCGCTGCAGGAGCTCCGGGACCTCGTCCGCGGCATCCACCCGCCGGTCCTAGCCGAGCGCGGACTGGGCGACGCCGTCCGGGCGTTGGCGCTGGACAGCGCGCTGCCGACGGAGGTGTGCGTGAGCGTGCCGGACCGGCTGCCCGCCCCGGTGGAGGCTGCTGCCTACTTCAGCATCTGCGAGCTGCTGGCCAACGCGGCCAAGCACTCGCACGCGGAGCAGGTCTGGGTGGACATCCTCTACCGGGCCGGCTCGCTGCGGGTCACGGTGACGGACGACGGGGTCGGCGTGGCGGAGCCGGCGAAGGGGACGGGCCTGCGCGGCATCGAACGTCGATTGGGTACCTTCGACGGTGTCCTCGCCATCGACAGTACGTCCGGCGGTCCGACCACCATCACCTTGGAGCTGCCGTGCGAGTTGTCCTCGCCGAGGACCTCTACCTCCTTCGCGAAGGTCTGATCCGGCTGCTGGAAGCGCACGGCTTCACCATCGCCGCCGCCGTCGAGACCGGGCCCGAGCTCCTGGAGGCGTTGCTGACGCACCGGCCGGACGTGGCCGTGGTCGACGTCCGGCTGCCTCCGACGCTGACGGACGAGGGCTTGCAGGCGGCGCTCCAGGCCCGCCGGGAGATCACGGGACTCCCGGTCCTGGTGCTGTCGCAGCACGTCCAGCAGCTGTACGCGAGGGAGCTGTTGGCCGACGGCACGGGCGGGATCGGGTACCTCCTGAAGGACCGGGTCTTCAACGCCGACCAGTTCATCGACGCGGTCCGCCGGGTGGCGGCCGGCGGCACGGCGATGGACCCGGACGTCATCGCGAAGCTGATGCAGACCACGGCCCGTCGTCCGGGGCCGCTGCTGCGGCTGTCGCCGCGCGAGCGCGAGGTGCTGGAGCTGATGGCGGAGGGCTGCTCGAACTCGGCCATCGCCGCCCGGCTGACGGTGAGCGACGGCGCGGTGGCCAAGCACATCGCCAACATCTTTACCAAGCTCGAACTCGCCCCGGACGAGGACGCCAACCGCCGCGTCCTCGCGGTCCTGGCCTACCTCAACGGCACCGCCGGGCGGACGGCCTGACGCTCCGCCCGGTCCCGGGGCGGTCCGGGCGCGCCCTCCCCTGTGACGCTCCGGCCTGTGGAAACGCTGAAACGCGCGTACGAGTAAACTCCGGTGGGCCGAGCCCCGGAGGTAGGTCAGCCGTCCGGCGCCCCCGACCAGCGGGAACCGGCAGCGAGGCAGCGCACGGCAGCAGCCGAAATCCAGGGGTTGATAGACGTCATGGCACGCCCAACGCTCACCAAGGCCCACCGGGGCCTGCTCGGCATCGTCGCGGCCGGGGCCTGCATCATCTCGGGCATCGGCTTCGCGGGGTCGTACAACGCGGTGCGGGAACTGGCCTCCGAGAAGGGCTTCGGTGCCTTCTCCTACGCCTTCCCGATCGGCGTCGACGCCGGCATCGTCGTCCTCCTGGCGCTCGACCTGGTCCTGACCTGGCTGCGGATACCCTTCCCGCTGCTGCGGCAGACCGCCTGGGTGCTGACCGTCGCGACCATCGCCTTCAACGCCGCCGCCTCGTGGGGCGATCCGCTCGGCATGGGGATGCACGCCGTCATCCCGGTGCTGTTCGTCGTGGTCGTCGAGGCCTCCCGGCACGCGGTGGGCCGGATCGCGGCGATCACGGCGGACCGGCACATGGAGTCGGTGCGGATGATGCGCTGGCTGCTCTCCCCGGTGCCGACCTTCCGGCTCTGGCGGCGGATGAAGCTGTGGGAGCTGCGCTCGTACGACGAGGTCGTCCGGCTGGAGCAGAACCGGCTGGTCTACCGGGCGCAGCTGCGCTTCCGGTACGGGCGCGGCTGGCGCCGGTCGGCTCCGATCCAGGCGCTCCTGCCGCTGAAGCTCGCCAAGTACGGCGTGCCGCTGGACCCGTCGCTGCTCGACCGGCTGGACGACGAGGCCCGCGAGCGCGAGGCGAAGGAGGCCCTGGAGCTCCAGCCGCAGGAGCAGCGCGCCGCCGCGGCCATCGCCCCGGCCGGTCCGGAGGTTCCCCAGCAGCCCCAGCCGCAGCAGCCCCAGCAGCGCCAGGCCCAGCCGCATCCGTCTCAGCAGGCCCAGCAGGCCCAGCAGGTCCAGCAGATTCAACAGCCCGGTCCCGAGGCTCAGCCGCAGCTCCAAGCTCAGCCGCAGGAGGTCCCGGCGGCCGTCCCGCCGATGTCGGCCGAGGTGGCCGCGCCGATGCTCGCCAAGCTGGCCGCCGTCCGTCTGCGCGCGGCCCAGGAGCCGGAGGGCACGGAGGAGGTGGCCCCGCAGCCGCTGCGCGAGGAGCTCAACGTGTGGACGGCACGGCCGGTCCGCACCACCGGCGGCCACCAGGCCGACGCCAGCCCGGGCAGCCGCGTGCCCGGCCAGGCCTCCCCGTGGTTCAAGCCCCCGCGCCCGCTGGACGAGGAGTCGGCGCCCGGGGCCGCGCCGAAGCCCCAGGCCCAGGCCGGGACCCAGCACCCGGTGCAGCAGGGGCAGGACCCCGCACCCGCCCAGGAGCCCGTACAAGCCGAGCCCGTACTAGCCGAACTCGTCCAGGCCGCGCCCGCCGTGCGCGCCGAGGAGCGGGCCCCCGTCGAGGCCGCCGGCCCGCGTCCCGCTCCGGCCCGGCTCGACCCGGAGCTGGCCTTCGAGGCGCTGGTCTCGTACATCGACACCTTCGAGCACCACCCCGACCCGCAGCGCCTCGCCGACTGGCTGACCACGGAGTACGGCCTGACCGGCAACCGCCCGGACGGCTCGGTGCACCCCAAGGACGTCGCCGAGCTCTACCCGCAGCTGCGCGACCGCTACCAGGCCGCCGGGAGGGACTGACCGGGTGATCCGCGGCCGGACACCGCCGCGACCCCGCGTCCACCGCTCGGTCGGCCATTGACGCCCGACCCGGCCGGAGTTACCTTCGCCTCAACAATCTGTTGAAGCGCTGGTTCGGCACGGAGGAGTACGGATGTCGCAGGTCGAGGTCGACGGTAACGGGTCGACGAGCGGGGCCTCCTTCTCCGCCGCCGCCCTCGACGCCGTGGAGGCGCTGCTGGCCCCGGTCGACGCCGACCTGGCGCGCCGCTACCCGGGCGACTCCGGGACCAGGCAGCCGGTGCACACCGTCTACGTCCCGGCCGACGCCTTCGCCGCCGACACCGTCCGCTCGTGGGGCCGCCAGGCCCTCGAAGCGTTCGACACCCACGCCGGCACCCCGGCCGAGCTCGCCCGCGCCCTCGGCGTCGCCGACGGTGCCCTGCTCGCCGACGTGCACGCCCGCGTCCGCGCCAAGCTGGAGCGCGAGCCGATCGAGGACCTGCGGATCGACTTCGAGGACGGCTACGGCCCCCGCCCGGACGCCGAGGAGGACGCCGCCGCCGTCCGCGCCGCCGAACTCGTCGCGGCCGCCGTGGCGGACGGCAGCGCCCCGCCGTACATCGGCATCCGGATCAAGTGCATGGAGGCGCCGGTCCGCGCGCGCGGCATCCGCACCCTGGAGCTGTTCCTGGCCACCCTGCTCGCCGGGGGCGGGCTCCCGGTCGGCCTGGTCCTCACCCTGCCGAAGGTGACCTACGCCGCGCAGGTGACCGCGCTGGTGCGGCTGCTGGAGGACTTCGAGCGGCGCGCCGGGCTGCCGGCCGGCCGGATCGGCTTCGAGATCCAGATCGAGACCACCCAGGCGATCCTCGGCCCGGACGGCCGGGCCACCGTCGCCCTGATGATCGAGGCCGCCGAGGGCCGCGCCACCGGCCTGCACTACGGCACGTTCGACTACAGCGCCTCCTGCGGCGTCAGCGCGGCCTACCAGAGCATGGACCACCCGGTGGCCGACCACGCCAAGGCCGTCATGCAGGTGGCCGCGGCCGGCACCGGGGTCCGGCTCTCCGACGGCTCGACCAACGTCATCCCGACCGGCTCCACCGAGCAGGTCCACGCCGCCTGGAAGCTCCACCACGGCCTCGTCCGCCGCTCGCTGGCCCGCGCGTACTACCAGGGCTGGGACATGCACCCGGCGCACCTGCCGACCCGGTACGCCGCCGTGTACGCCTTCTACCGGGAGGGCCTGGAGGCCGCCTCCGCGCGGCTCGCCGCCTACGTCGCGAAGGCGGGCGGCGACGTGATGGACGAGCCGGCCACCGCCCGCGCGCTCAGCGGCTACGTGCTGCGCGGCCTGGACTGCGGTGCGGTCGACCCGGCCGAGGTCACCGCCCTGACCGGCCTGGACCGCGCCCAGCTGGACGCCCTCGCCGGCCGCTGACCGCCGCCCGCCCGTCCCCCGCGGCCGACTAGGCTGGCGGTGCCGCCCCGCACGCCGGGGGCGTGCGCTGCCAGCCTTCGCCGTCTTCCGGGAGAACCACCGCGCCATGTCCGCCACGCTGGAGCCGACCCCCAGGCCGTACCTCACCATCCGGCAGGCCGGCAGCCACGAGATCGAGATCAAGAAGTCCCGGTTCATCTGCCACCTCGCCCGGGTCACCGACGAGGAGCAGGCGCAGGCGTACATCGCGGGCGTCCGCAAGCAGTACTGGGACGCGCGGCACAACTGCACCGCCTTCGTGGTCGGCGACGAGCAGCGCCGCGAGCGCTCCAGCGACGACGGCGAGCCGGGCGGCACGGCCGGCGTGCCGATGCTGGAGGTGCTGCGCCGCCGCGGGCTGACCGACACGGTGGCCGTGGTGACCAGGTACTTCGGGGGGATCAAGCTCGGCGCGGGCGGGCTCGTCCGGGCGTACGGGAACGCGGTGTCGGAGGCGGTGGACGCGGTCGGGCTGCTGGAGCGGCGGCCGGTGGCACTGCTGGCCGTGACGGCGGACCACGTGCGGGCCGGGCGGGTGGAGAACGACCTGCGGGCGGCCGGGTACACCGTGAGCGACCTCGCCTACGAGGCGGCGGGGGTGCGGATCGAGGTCGGCGTGCCGGAGCCGGAGGTGCGGGCCTTCCACGCCTGGCTGGCCGAGGCGACCGGCGGTACCGCGGTGGCGGTCGCGGCCGGCCGCACGTACGTCGAGGTGCCGGTCTAGCCCCTGCGGCGCTGCGCCCGCTGCCGCCCCCGCCCCGCCGCAGGCCCCTGCGGCCTCCCGCGACGCCCCGAGGCCTTCCGCCGCCACGCACGGGCGCAGTCGGCCAACGTAGCCCATGGGGACGCGCCACGCCGGTCTTGCCTTGAACAGATTCACTCGAACGTATTCACGTGGCCCGGAGTTGGAACTTCCGCTCCGGGCCATGGCGTTTCCTGGGCAAGGATCCGGCCGAACCGGACGAAAACCATCGATGGAGGACACCAGACCCCACCACCGCACCACGGAGGTATGCGCATGACCTCGGATCGCTCCCCGTCGCCCGCCCGAGCCGACCTACCCGGCCCCAGGGGCCCCGCGACGCCCTACCGGATGACCGTCACCACGACGCTCCCGCACGCCGACGCCGTCTCGCTGGCCGACCAGCAGCTGGCCGACTGGCTGAAGCGGGAAGGCTGCGAGGACCCCCCGCCCGCAGCGAGCCCGCTCGAAGCGAGCCCGTACGCCGTGGACCCGCCCGTCACGGGCCCCTCCACCGCGGATTCCCCCGCGGGCCCGCAGGTCGAGCGCCTCCGCCTGGGCGACCGCGTCCTGCTCGACCGCGACCACGGCCCGCTGCGCGGCGGCCCCGCCACCGGCCACTACTCGCGCCGCCGCCTGCGCACCCCGGCCCCCCACGGGACGCAGCAGCTCACCCTGACCATCGCGACGGCCGCCGCGGGCCCGACCTGGGTCCGGCTGGAGGCCGAGACGCACACCACCGGCAGCGGCCTGCGGACGCCGTGCCGGGTGCCGGTGCCCGAGCTCGCCCGCAGCCTGCTGCCGCTGCTGGACGCCACCGACGGTCCGGCCGCCGTCCAGCTCGCGCCCCGGGTGATCACCGCCGCCGAGGTCGACGACCTGATCGACGAGCTGTGCGACCCGGAGCGCCGGCTGCCCACGGTCGTCGCCAGCGTCCCGGTCAACGTCCCGGTCGACGGGTGGACGGAGTCCGTCGTCCGTCCGCTCTGCCAGCAGCTGCCCGGCCTCGCCACGGCCTACGTCCTGGATCCGGGGGCGCGCACCGGGTTCAACGTCGCGCTGGAGTACCACACCGTCTACGGCGGCGCCGTCCGCACCTACCTTCCCGAGGTCGACCCGGCCTCCCGGTACGACGGCGCCCGGCACCCGGTGCTCGCCCGGGGCCGAATAGAGCAGGACGTCCGCCGCGCCGCCGGCCTGCTCGCCCGGGAGCCGCGCCGGCTCGCCGCCGAACTGCCGCTGCCGCCCGTGCTCGCGGCCGTCCCGGTGCTGCGGATCCCCCCGTCGCAGCCCCGCCCGGACGCCGCGTCCTGCGCCGATCCGGCCGCCGCCCGCGCCGAGCTGGCCGCGCTCGCCCGCGAGGAGCAGCAGGATCGCGCCGAACAGCAGGCCAGGGCGGACGAGTTGGAGCGCGTACGGCGCACGCTGCGTCGCGCACGCCGCACCCGGCCGGGCCGGGCGCACGCCGCACCCGGCCGCCTCTGCGCTCCGTCCACCGCTCCGGTCGTCGGCCCGGTCGTCGGCACGCTCGCAGGCCCGTTCGTCGGCGCGCCCGGGGTCCCGCGCACCGCGGTCCTGCCGGATCCGGCCGCGGGGCCGGACGACAACCCGGACACCTTCACCGAACTCCTGTCCCGGCTGGGCGAGTTCCCGCTGCTCACCTTCACCGGGGACCAGAAGTCCGCGCTCGCCCTGGACGAGCTCCAGTGCGCCGGTGCCGGCTGGGCCCGCCTCGCCTGGGACGGGCTGACGGCTCTCCAGGAGTACGCCGAGGCGGCCGTCCGCGGCGAGGCCGGCGGCGACTTCAAGCAGTGGTGCGAGCACACACCGGACGGCTGCCACCGCTTCCCGCCCCGCAAGGCGGTCCGCGGCGAGTCCCGGACGGTGCACAGCCACACCAAGTGGAAGCGCGAGCGGATGCTGCCGGTGCCGGAGTGCGTCGACGCCTCCCGGCGCGCGTTCATGGGCGCGCACCTGCGGATCGGCGGCGGGCGCACCGCACCCCGGCTGCACTACCTCGACGACTGCTCGGGCAGTGGCCGGATCTATGTCGGCTACATCGGCCTCCACCTGACCAACACCCGGACCAACTGAGAGGCTTGGCTGACCACCCGCGCCCGTTCGGTGGACAATGTCCGCAGGGGCGGGCCGCGGGGTCGCCGGTCGCCCCGCGCAGGCGCCGACGAGCATGGGGGAACGACGACCGATGCAGTACTCAGCAGACGGCCAGTCCGAAGGCGCCGCCACCACCCGGTTCCCCCAGCCGGGTTTCCTCGCCTCGGTCTTCCGCGACCTCGGCGTGGACCCGGGCTCCGACCCGACCGCGCCCGGGGAACCGGCCGGGCCCGCCGACGGCGACGGCGCGACCGGCCCCGCCGGCAGCAGCACCGGCACCACCGGCGGCCGGCAGACTCCCGGTGACGGCCCGTCCGCCGACGAGGAGTCGGTCGCCGCCCACGGCCGCGCCGCCGCCCTCACCCACCACCGCACCCTCACCGTCCAGGCCGAGCACGACCGCCTGGCCGACCTGCTCCGGCGGGCCGCGCTGCCCGTCTCGGCCATGGACTTCGAGAGCCAGCTACGCCACTACGAGCCCCGCCCCTACCCGGCCGCCGGCCCGGACGCCACCGAACCCGAGCCCCGCTGGGAGGACTTCGCCCCCGCCGAACCGCCCACCGCCGACCCCGACGCCGCGCCGACCCGCCGCCTGCTCGACTCCGGCTACCAGCGCGAGCTGGCCCAGGCCCGGCTGACCCACCAGCGCGCCCTGCGGCAGTGGCGCACCCGCCGGGCCGAGGCCGGCGACCCGGCCGCCGACGAGTCCCGGCGGGTCCACGAGGAGGCCGAGGCGGCCCGGGCCCGCGCGGTGCGCGAGTACAACGAGAGCCTGGAGGAGTGCCGCCGGGCCTACCGGCTGGCCGAGCCCGCCGCGGTGGAGTCGCTGCTGGAGCGGGCCCTCGCCGCCGCCGAGACCGCCACCCAGGACCTGCCCGCCCCCTGCCGGGCGGTCTTCCGACCGCTCACCCGCACCGCGGTGCTGGACCTCGACCTGCCGCCGCTCGACCTGGTCCCCTCCCTGACCGGTTACCGGCTCGCCCCCGACGGCGACATCCACCCGGTCCCGCGCCCGCCGGCCGACCGGGCCACCGACTACCTGCGGCTGGTCGCCCGGCTCGCCCTGCGCGCCCTCCAGGCGGCCGACGCCGTCGACACCGAGGAGATACTCGAGGGCGTCGTCCTCAACGGCTGGCTGCGCGAGCCCGGCGGAGCCGGACCGCTCTGCCTGGTCAGCGTGGACGCCGACCGCGACGCGCTGGCCCGCACCAGGCTGCTCCCGGCCGCCGCCCCCTACGAGGAGCGCGACGGCGAGGGCGTCTACGCCGACGCCGAGCAGGACGAGGCGCTGGTGCGGCTGCGCCAGCTCGGCGCCGCCGTCACCCCGGACCCCTACGCGAGGGCGGGCGTCGAGCCCGCCGCGCTGGCCGGTGCCACCGTGCCGGCCGCGCCCGACCTGTCCGCCAACGAGTTCGCCCAGCTGGTCCGCGACCTGCTCACCCGCGGCGGCCTGGCCGAGTGGAGCGTGCGGCTGCGCGGCCCGGCCGGGCTGGTCGCGACCGGCGAGGGCGCCCCCGGCAGCGCGCTGCCGGGCCGCTGGGTCGTCTGGGCCTCCCGCGGCGCCGCGGAGGTCGCGGCGGAGGAGATCCGTACGCTCGCCGAGGCCGTCGGCGAGGAGTCCGCCGAGCGCGGCCTGCGGCTGACCACCGGCCGCTTCACCGACGAGGCCCTCGACCTGACCGCCGAGGAGAGCCACCGTCACATCCACCTGGTCGACGGCGACGGCGTCCGCGAACTCGCCATGACCCACCTCGGGCTGCCGCTCGCCACCGGTCGCTGACCGGCCCCGGGCCCGCCCCTCCACCCCCCACCAGCCCGTTCGTCCCCGCGGGCTCACCCCGACGGCCCCTCCGGCGGGCGTGCCGCCACCCCCGGCCCGAGGCTGGGGAACGAGCCCCGGCCGGGCCGGGCACCCCGGGCGAGAGCCGCCGGTCGCCCGTCCGGTACGGTCGGCGGTCGACCCGATGTCGGGCGCAACCCTGGGGGAGACGGATGGGCAGAGCGGCCCGCAGAGCACTTGACGGACCGGCACGGGCGGAGGCCGCCCGGTGACCGCCGTCCTCGTCGCCGCCGGCGCGTTCCTGATGACGCTGATCGGCGGCTTCGTCGCCCAGCGCACCGGTGACCGGCGCCACCTGGTACTCGGCTTCGCGGCCGGACTGATGCTCGGCGTCGTCGTCTTCGACCTGCTGCCCGAGGCCCTGCGCCAGGCGCCCGGCGAGGTGCACGGCGTGCCGCAGGCACTGCTGATGTTCGCCGGCGGCTTCCTCGCCATCCACGTGGTCGAGCGCGCGGTCGCCATCCACCGCGGCCACGAGGGCGAGTACGCCGAGCACACCCACGGCCACCACCACGCGCACGGGGACCCCCAGCCGTCCGGGCGCCAGGGCATCGGCCTGAGCGCCGCCCTGGCCCTCGTCGGGCACAGCGTGATGGACGGCTTCGCGATCGGCGCCGCCTTCCAGGCCGGCACCACGGTCGGCACGGTCGTCGCCATCGCCGTCGTCGCGCACGACTTCGCCGACGGCTTCAACACGTACACGATCACCCGGCTCTACGGGAACAACCGGCGCCGCGCGCTGACCCTGCTCGCGGCGGACGCGATCGCCCCGGTCTCGGGCGCCGCGATCACGCTCGCCTTCACCATCCCCGAGCACCTGCTCGGCCTCTACCTGGGCTTCTTCTCCGGCTTCCTGCTCTACCTGGCGACCTCCGACATCCTCCCGGAGGCCCACAGCCCGCACCCGTCCCGCAACACCCTGCTCTGCACGCTCGCCGGGGTGGGCTTCATGTGGCTGGTGATCGGCTTCGCCAACTAGGCGGTGTCCCGGGGGCGGATCAGCGGCCCGCGTACCGCGTCTCGGCGGCGCGCAGCACGCGCAGAACCGCGTCCTGGTCGGCCGGGCTGACCTCGCCGAAGTACTCCTGCGCCACCTCGTGCCGGACCAGCCCGATCCGCTCGACCGCGGCGCGGCCCGCCTCGGTCAGCAGGATCCGCACGGCCCGCCGGTCGGCCGGGTCCGGGCTGCGCTCGACCAGGCCGGCCTCCTCCAGGGCGTCCACCACCGTGGTGGCCGAGCGCGGGGCGATGTGCAGCCGGTCGGCGAGGTCGCTCAGCCGCATCGCGCGGTCCGGCACCTCGCAGCCGGGCGCGTGCGCGAGCGTGCGCAGCGCCCGGGCCTGGCCGGGGGTGATGCCGTAGGGCTCCAGCCGCTCGCTGGTGCGGCGCCGGATCCGCTTGATCGCCCGGGTCATCGCGTCCGCCAGCTCGGCGGCGGTGTCCGCCGGGCCTGCCGGGCCTGCCGGTCCCGTCGGGGGAGTGGGGGAGGAGTGCGCCGGGTCGTCGGTCGGCGTGGTGGTCATGGGCGGTCTCCTCGGCAGGCGTCCGCCCAAGCGTATCGGCCGGTCCGCGGCCCGCGACCGGCGGCGGACGGGCGTTCCGGGCGCGTGTGGACGACTCTCCCGGAAATATGTTGAGCCAAGCTCAGTATCTGGGTTAGCGTAGCCGTAAGTGAGGGTGCCCTAAGTGCCCTCCTCTGAACCTGGAGGGCCCGTGCCCCGCTCCGAAGCCCGCGTCGCCACCGACCGCCCCGCCCGCTACGCCAAGCAGCTCGCCGCCCACATGGGCCGCAAGATCGAGGCCGCCTTCTCCGAGGAGACCGGCCGCGGCACCCTGACCTTCGGCGCCGGCACCGCCACCCTGGAGGCGCAGCCGGACGCCCTGCTGCTCGTCGTCGAGGGCGAGCGCGAGAACCTCCCCGGCCTGGAGGACGTCGTCGGCCGCCACCTCGTCCGGTTCGGTGCGCGCGACGAACTCGTCGTCGAGTGGCACCGCGACAACGGCGAGGCCGGCCTCGTCCACCGCAACGACGAGGACCCGAAGGACGTCTAGGCCGGATCCGCCGGACCGGGCCGGGGAAGCCGACGGGCGAGCGCCCACAGCACCAGGACCGCCAGGCACCAGCTGGCCAGCACGTCCAGCACCCAGTGGAAGTCGCTCCACACCAGCCCCGCGCCGACCCCGGCCGCCAGCAGCACCGCCGCCGCCCGCAGCCTGCGCGCGACGCGCACCCCGGTCGTCCGGGCGAGCAGCAGCACCGCGACCCCGTACGACAGCGTCGCCGTGGCGGTGTGCCCCGACGGGTACCAGCCCCACTGGCCCGGCAGCAGCGGACCGCCGAGCGGACCCGGCCGGGCGAACGCGGCCTTGGCCGGGACCACCAGCAGCGGGATCAGCCCCGCCGTGAGCGCCGCCACCGGCAGTGGCAGCCACCAGAGGTCCTTCCCTGCCCGGCGCGAGCGCCACGCGGCGAGCCCGCCCCCGGCCAACAGGGCCGGGATCGCGGGCACGGTGCCGCCCAGGTCCGCCAGGCCGTGGCCGACGCGGTTCAGGAACGGGCTGTCCAGGGCGTGATGGGCCGTCGCGACACCGTGCTCGACCCACCGGTCCAGCCCGAGCACCGGCCCGTCCGCCGCCACCTGCCACGACACCAGCACCAGCAGGACCACCGCGACGAGCGGCACCAGCGGTGAGGCCGCCGCCCGGCCCAGGACGCCGAACAGCCGCCCCGGAGCAGGGGGGAGAGCTCCGGGGCGGCTTGGATGATCGCCGTTCCGTGCGCCCCGGGGGGTGTGGGTCGGACGGTCGGTCGATCGGCCTTCGGTATGCGCCGTCCCGTGCGGGGCGGCCTGGTTGTCCTCGCGGTCGTCCGGGTGCGGACCCGCCTCGAACGGCGGCTCCGCGGACGGCTCCGCCAATGGCTGGGGCTCGCTGTCCATCTGCGATGACACTACGTCAACGGTCCTTCCACGCCGAGCGCCTTCAGTGATTCCGCACATCATCTTCACCGCCCACCGGGCAACCCTTCGACCCTGTGAACGACCGGTCCGCGCTTCTCCATGAGGAAGCCTCATCCGGGGCGCCGCCATGCGGAAACCGAACGGCCCGCGGAGACCTGGTGCAGGTCCCCGCGGGCCGTTCAGCGCTGTCCGGACAACCCTCCGGCGGGGGGTACGTCGCCCGGTGGGGCGCTCACCGCGTCAGACGCCGGCGAACGCGCCCTCCAGGATGTCCAGGCCCTCGTTCAGGAGGTGCTCCGGGATGACCAGCGGCGGCAGGAAGCGCAGCACGTTGCCGTAGGTGCCGGCAGTCAGGACCACCAGGCCCTCGGCGTGGCAGGCCTTGGCGATCGCCGCGGTGGCCTCGGCGTTCGGCTCCTTGCCGCCCGCCTTCACCAGCTCGATGGCGATCATGGCGCCGCGGCCGCGGACCTCGCCGATGATGTCGTACTTCTCCTGCATCGCCCGCAGGCGGCCCAGCATGACCTCGCCGATCCGCTGCGCCTTGCCGTTGAGGTCCTGCTCCTTCATGGTCTCGATGGCGCCCAGCGCGGCGGCGCAGGCCACCGGGTTGCCGCCGTAGGTGCCGCCCAGGCCACCCGCGTGCGCGGCGTCCATGATCTCGGCGCGACCGGTCACCGCGGCCAGCGGCAGACCGCCGGCGATGCCCTTCGCGGTGGTGATCAGGTCCGGGACGACGCCCTCGTCCTCGCACGCGAACCACTGGCCGGTGCGGCAGAAGCCGGTCTGGATCTCGTCGGCGACGAACACGATGCCGTTCGCCTTCGCGTACTCCACGATCGCCGGCAGGAAGCCCTTGGCCGGCTCGATGAAGCCGCCCTCGCCCTGGATCGGCTCGATGATGATCGCGGCGACGTTCTCCGCGCCGATCTGCTTGTTGATCACGTCGATCGCCTGCGCGGCGGCCTCGGCGGCGCAGTTCTCCGCGCCGGTCAGCCAGCGGTACGGGTAGGCCACCGGCACGCGGTAGATCTCCGGGGCGAACGGGCCGAAGCCCTGCTTGTACGGCATGTTCTTCGCCGTCAGGCCCATGGTGAGGTTGGTGCGGCCGTGGTAGCCGTGGTCGAACACCACGACGGCGGTGCGCTTGGTGTAGGCGCGGGCGATCTTCACCGCGTTCTCGACCGCCTCGGCGCCCGAGTTGAACAGCGCGGTGCGCTTGTCGTGGTCGCCCGGGGTCAGCTCGTTCAGCTGCTCGGCGACCGCCACGTAGCCCTCGTACGGGGTCACCATGAAACAGGTGTGCGTGAACGCGGCCAGCTGCTCGCTCGCCTTCGCCACCACGGCCTCGGCGCTGTTGCCGACATTGGTCACGGCGATGCCGGAACCGAAGTCGATCAGCGAGTTGCCGTCCACGTCCTCCAGCACGCCGCCGTTGGCGCGGGACACGTACACCGGCAGGGTCGTGCCGACACCCGCGGCCACCGCGCCCAGCTTGCGGGCCTGCAGCTCCTGCGACTTCGGACCGGGGATCGCGGTGACCAGGCGGCGCTCCTGCGGGAGCGGCGTTGCGGCGCTCATGGGGTTCTCCAGACTTCTAGGCTCGGTGCTTCGCAGGCTACGGCCGCCCCCGGGGACCGGGCATGCGCCACTCGGTAGCACTGCGCCGTCCGACTTGTCCGGCACGGCCAGCGCGGGTGGCACGACTACCCGCAGGCCCCGCTCCACTACATTGAGCGCGGGCGTGTCGCCGGTACGGCGGCATGGGTATGGCGGCACCGACGGCGGTCGGGCCGGGCGGGCGAGGGAGCGGGGCCGTACACATGGCACAGGACGGGGCACACCACCACGGCGACCGCACCACCACACCCCCACCCCCCATGCCCCACCAGCGCCCCGGCGCGTCCCAGGCGGGGTCCTTCGACCTTTCAGCCTGGGTGGCGATCCCCCGGCCGGAGGCGGCGCCGGGTATCTACCGCCAGGGGCACGAGCTGATCGACGCTACCCAGGCCGAAGAGGCGAAGGTGCCCACTGGGCAACTTCTGTGGCGGGCATTGCTGAATCTCGTCGCCACCTTTGCGACGTACTACATCGGTACGTTCGTTCTCATGTGGGTGACCGGGACGTTGTTCGGCTGGTTCGCCGGGACAACGCCGGAACAGTTCAACGTCGTCCAGATACTCATCAATCTGGTGACCATCAGTTGTGCCGCGGCCGTGTTCTGGCGGACTGGGCGGTGGCGGGAAGTCTGGCGACGGTTCCTCAGCCCGGCGGGCTGGCGTAGGAACGTTGCGCCTGTGCTTGCTCTTGCAGTCACGCACGAGGGCCCAGCTCTGGCGAGATCGGCAGACGAAGCCGCGGTGGTTCCCGCTGCCGACCCATGGATCGCGCAGCGTCTGGGCGGAGCGTCGGCCGCGGCCGCCAGGCTGGACCGCTTGTCCGTCGGCGATGTCGACTACGTACGGATCCAGCGTGCTTGGGAGTCGGCGCAAGCGGATGCCGTGTTCGTCCCGGCATTTGTCGACCAGGTAATGGCGAGGGGTGGTGCGGCCTTCGCACACCCGTCGGAGAGCCGTGACCTCCTGATTCGAAAGGGGCGGCACGACCTGTTGCTGCAGCAGGTCCGTCTAGGAACCACACAGGACGTGGTGAAGAATCCGCAGACCCACAGGGCCACCGGGTTTGCACTCGACCCCACGCTGCTCGGGACTTCCCTCCTGGCCGTGGGCCCAGCGGGTACCGGCAAGACAGCCCGTTTGGCGAGGCCGATCACCGAGGCACTGTGCCTTCAGACGCTCGCTGGTACGGCGTGCACAGTGGTGATCGGCGCAGCGGAGTCCGACCTCGGACCAGACTCCTGGTACGACGTGGTGATCGCACCGGGCGAGCCGGGTACGGCTTACGGGCTGGACCTGTACGGGGCGACCCAGGATCCCGACGAGGCAGCTGCCCGGCTGGCCGAGGCGCTTCTCCCGGATGAGTTGACCGCTCGTGCGGAGAGCGCTCGAACGACGCTCCAGCAGGTGGTCGGTCCGTTCAAGACGGCTTACGGGCGATACCCCGGGGTGCGCGAGTTGCGATCCCTGCTCGCCGGCGAGCCCGACATTCTGGATCCATTGGTGAAGGCGCTTCGCGAGTCCGGGCAGTTGGCGCTCTACGAGCGGGATCTGGACCATCGGCAGCGACAGCAGGGGCGTGCGGATGACCCGGGCGTGCTGCTGGCGGACCGGCTGGGCCTGCTCGACCGTCCGGCATTCGAGGGGGCGTTCGCCACCGATGGCACGGGACGGATGCCGTTTGCGATGCGTGTTCTGGACCATCCGTTGAGGGTGCGGGTGAAGCTGCCGGAGCGGAGCCACCCGGAGGCGGCCCGGATTCTCTCCCGACTGGTGGTGGGGCAGTTCGTCGTAGCCGCTGCCGCGCGCGTGGACCGTTCGCTCTTTGCCGGGCTGGTGGTGGACGATGCTTCCGCCGCGCTGGACGCCAACACGATCCGGGGCCTGCAACGGATGCGCGGGGCCAACGCTGGCGCCGTGTTGCTGCTTCGTACGTTGATGGATCTGCCCGAGGCGTTGCGGACCCAGCTGTTCGGAGCGGTTGGATGCCGGATGGTCTTTCCTGGTATCGCCCCTTGGGACGGGAAGTTCTTCTCCGAGGCGTGGGGCACCCATGTCGTCCACGAGACCGAAGTGACGCACACCCCCGACACCTCCGGTGGGGTGGTGCGGCGGGCCGGGCGGTTGGGGCGGAAGGCGTTGTCGGGGACGACGGCGCAGACGGAGTCGGTGACGACGCGGGATGTGGAGCGGTTGCGGTGGTCGCCGTCGGATCTGGCGCACGCGTTGCCGGCGGGGCACGCGGTGGTGTCGTTGACGGCGGTGTCGGGGGAGCAGGTTCCGCCGCTCCTGGTCGACCTCCGAGGGTGAGGCGGGGATGAGCCGGGGGTGAGCCGGGACTGAGGGCGGACGGGCGGCAGAAGTCGCCTCCGAGGTGGATTCGGCAGTGCCGGTTGTCCGGAGCGTCCATAATGAAGGGGAGAGCCCCTCACCAGATCCACTGCCCTCTCCTCGCCCGGCCGCAACGGCGCGGTCGGGTCGTTCCCCCGAAGGTGCCATGCCTCCCACACTCGCCTCCGTCGTCCGCAACAGTTCGCTCCACCTGACGGTCCTCGCCGGTGCGGACCACTTGGAGCGGCCGGTCCGCTGGGTGCACACCAGTGAGCTGGACGACCCGACGCCCTTCCTGGAGGGTGGCGAGCTGCTGCTCACCACCGGGATCAAGCTGGGCCGCACGGCCGCGCAGTTGCAGGCGTACGTGCACCGGCTGGCCGATGCCGGGGTGGTGGGGCTCGGGCTGGGGGTGGGGCTGTCGCACACGGAGGTGCCGCAGCCGCTGGTGGAGGCGGCGGCGCAGCGCGGGCTGCCGTTGTTGCGGGTGCCGGAGCCGACGCCGTTCATCGCGATCAGCAAGGTGGTGTCGGCGGCGCTGGCCGCGGAGCAGTACGAGGCGGTGACGACGAGCTTCGAGGCGCAGGAGGAGCTGACCCGGGCTGCGCTCGGCAAGGACGGGACGACGGCCGTGGTGCGTCGGCTGGCGGCGCGGCTGGGGGGCTGGGCGGCGCTGTACGACGGGTCGGGCGCGCTGTCGGTGGTGGCGCCGGACTGGGCGGCGCGCCGGGCGGGGCGGCTGGCGGCGGAGGTGGACCGGCTGCGGCGGCGTCCGGCGCCGTCGAGTGCGGCGCTGCAGGGGCGGTCGCCGGGGATAGACACGGCGGACGAGGACTACGTGGTGGTCCAGTCGCTGGGGGCGGACCGGCGGGCCCGGGGCTTCCTGGCGGTCGGGACCGAGGACCGGATCACGCCGACCGAGCGGTACGTGCTGAACGCGGCGGTGGCGCTGCTGACCCTCACCCTGGAGCGCTCGCGCGAGCTGCGGCAGGCGGAGGAGCGGATGGGCGCGGCGCTGCTGCGGATGGTGCTGGCGGGCGAGGTGGCGACGGCCCGGCAGGTGGCGGTGGGGCTGTTCGGCGGGCTGCCGGAGGGGACGATACGGGTCCTGGTGGCCGGGGCCGGGCCGAACGCGGACGCCGTGGACGCGCTGGTCGAGCTGGGGGACCGGGCGGAGCAGGCGGGGTCCCGGGTGGGCGAGAAGCTGCTGGTCGCGCGGGAGGACGGGACGCACGGGCCGCGGCTGATGGTGCTGGCGCTGGACAACGGCGCGGTGCACCGGGCCTGCCTGGGTGTCGTCGAGGAGCACGAGGGCCTGTCGCTGGGCGTCTCGGCGCCTGCCGTGCTGGAGGAGGCGGGCACGGCGCACGCGCAGGCCGAGCGGGCGCTGGCGGTGGCGCTGCGCGGTGGCCGGCGCTCGGTGGACCACGAGGAGGTCGGTGCGGGGTCGCTGCTGCCGCTGCTGGGCGAGGACGCGGTGACGGCGTTCGCGGAGGGGCTGTTGCGGCCGCTGCGCGACCACGACCGGACGGCCCGCGGTGACCTGGTGGCCTCGCTGCGGGCGTGGCTGTCCCGGCACGGGCAGTGGGACGCGGCGGCGGCCGACCTGGGCGTGCACCGGCACACCCTGCGGTACCGGATGCGCCGGGTCGAGGAGCTGCTCGGGCGTTCGCTGGACGACACGGACGTCCGCATGGAGCTGTGGCTGGCGCTGCGCTCCGGCGAGGAGTGACGGGCGACGAGGCGGCGGGCGAGGAGTAGCGGGCGAAGAGGCGGCGGCGCCGGGCCCGCGTCGAACGTCTGGACGGGATGGAGTGCCCCCCGGGCCGAACGCTCCTCGGCGGCCAATCCGGTTGTCGCGTCCGCCCACCTACCCTCGGGTTCGGGCTCATGTTCGTGGGTCCGACGACGACGAGGAGAGGGCCGGTACCACGGTGACCACCACGTACGATTTCTGGCTCGCCGGCCGCCGGGCGAGCGGTGACGCCGACTTCGAGGTGCGCAACAGCTGGGACGGCCGTCTGGTCGGCCGGGTGAGCGTCCCGACCGAGGCCCAGGTCGACGAGGCGCTGGACGCCGCCGTCGCGGCCCTGCCGGTGTTCGCCGCCACCCCGGCGCACGTGCGCGCCGCCGCGCTGGACCACGTGGCCAAGCGGCTGGCCGAGCGCACCGAGGAGATCGCCCGGCTGATCACCGCCGAGAACGGCAAGCCGATCAAGTGGGCCCGCGGCGAGGTCGGCCGCGCCGTCTCCGTCTTCCGCTGGGCCGCCGAGGAGGCCCGCCGCACCAACGGCGAGACGATGCGGCTGGACACCGACCCGGGCGGCGTGGGCCGCTTCGCGCTGGTGCGCCGCTTCCCGCGTGGCGTGGTGCTCGGCATCGCCCCGTTCAACTTCCCGCTGAACCTGGTCGCCCACAAGGTCGCCCCGGCGATCGCGGTCGGTGCCCCGATCATCCTGAAGCCGGCCCCGGCGACCCCGCTGTCGGCGATGGTGCTGGGCGAGATCCTGGCCGAGACCGACCTGCCGGCCGGTTCGTGGAGCATCCTGACGGTGCCCAACGACCGCATGCCCGCGCTGGTGCAGGACGGGCGCCTGCCGGTGATCTCCTTCACCGGGTCGGACAAGGTCGGCTACCAGATCATGGACTCGGTGCCGCGCAAGCACTGCACCCTGGAGCTGGGCGGCAACGCCGCGGCCGTGGTGCTCGCCGACTGGTCCTCGGACGCCGACCTGGACTGGGCGGCGACCCGGATCGCGACGTTCGCCAACTACCAGGGCGGCCAGTCCTGCATCTCGGTGCAGCGGGTGATCGCCGACGCGTCGGTGTACGACGCGCTGGTGGAGAAGGTCGTCGCCAAGGTGCGGGCCCAGGTCACCGGCGACCCGAAAGAGGACGCGACGGACGTCGGCCCGCTGGTGGACGAGAACGCCGCGAAGCGCGTGGAGTCCTGGGTGGACGACGCGGTGGCCAAGGGCGCCAAGGTGCTGACCGGCGGGACGCGCGAGGGCGCGACCTACGCCCCGACCGTGCTGGCGGACCTGCCGGGTGACGCGATCCTGGCCGAGGCCGAGGTGTTCGGCCCGGTCATGTCGCTGCACCGGGTGGACGGCACCGACGAGGCGTTCGCCGCCGTCAACGACTCGCCGTTCGGCCTGCAGGCGGGCGTGTTCACGCACGACCTGCAGACCGCCTTCCGTGCCCACCGGGAGCTGGAGGTCGGCGGTGTCATCATCGGCGACGCGCCGTCCTACCGTGCCGACCAGATGCCGTACGGCGGCGTCAAGGACTCGGGCGTCGGCCGCGAGGGCGTCAAGTACGCGATGGACGACTACACCGTCGAGAAGGTCATGGTCCTGACGGGCCTCGACCTGTAAGCCGTGTAAGTCCTGCAAGTCCTGTGAGCGAGGACGGCGGACGTGCGGAGGGCCCGGTTCGGTCGAACCGGGCCCTCCGCACGTCCGGGGGCGGGTCAGCCGTCGTGTCCGCCGGCGGCGGCCACGGCCTCGGCGACCGTGGCGTTGCCGGCGACGAGTTCGAGGGTCTGCCCGGCGGTGCCGGGTTCGCGCAGCAGGGCGGCGAGGACGGCGGCCACGTCGGCCCGGTCCACCGCGCCGCGCCCGGTCCCGGGGGCGAGCCGGACCAGGCCGGTGCCGGGGCCGTCGGTGAGCCGGCCGGGGCGCAGCACCGTCCAGTCGAGGGTGGTGCGGGCCCGGACGGCGTCGTCGGCGGCGCCCTTGGCGCGCAGGTAGGTCTCGAAGACCTCGTCGGCGGGGTGGTGGGCGTGGGCGTCGGCGCCCATGGAGGAGACCATGAGGTAGCGGCGGACGCCGGCGAGTTCGGCCGCGTCGGCGAGCAGCACGGCGGCGTCGCGGTCGACGGTGTTCTTGCGCTCGGCGCCGCTGCCCGGTCCGGCGCCGGCGGCGAAGACCACGGCGTCGGCGCCGTCGAGCAGGGCGGCGAGCTGCGGGGCGGTGGCGGCCTCCAGGTCGAGCAGCAGCGGCTCGGCGCCGGCGGCCACGAGGTCCTGGGCCTGTTCGGGGCGGCGGATGATCCCGGCCGGGCGGTCGCCGCGGGCGGCGAGCAGCCGTTCGAGGGCGAGCGCGATCTGTCCGTGGCCCCCGGCGATGACGGTACGCATGGCTCCGACGGTAGCCGCGGCGCGCGTCCCCGTCGTGCGGAGCGTGCTGCGGGGCGGACGCCCCGGGGCGGGCACGAGGAGGGCGCCGGGCAGGACACAATGGGCGCATGACTTCGCTCGCCCACCCGCAGCTGCGTTTCACGCCCACCGTGCAGGACCCGTCCGGCCCCCGGGAGCTGGTGATCCTCGGTTCCACCGGGTCGATCGGCACCCAGGCCATCGACGTGGTGCTCCGCAACCCGGACCGGTTCCGGGTGGTCGCCCTGTCGGCGGCCGGCGGCCGGGTGGAGCTGCTCGCCGAGCAGGCGCTGGAGCTGGGCGTGCACACCGTGGCCGTCGCCGACCCGGCGGCGGAGCCGGCGCTGCGCGAGGCGCTGGCGGCGAAGGCGGCGGGCCGTGCGCTGCCGGCCGTGCTGGTGGGGCCGGACGCGGCGACCGAGCTGGCCGCGATGGAGTGCCACTCGGTGCTGAACGGCATCACCGGGTCGATCGGGCTGCGGCCGACGCTGGCCGCCCTGAAGGCGGGCCGGGTGCTGGTGCTGGCGAACAAGGAGTCGCTGATCGTCGGCGGTCCGCTGGTGAAGGCGGTGGCGAAGCCGGGCCAGATCGTGCCGGTGGACTCCGAGCACGCGGCGCTGTTCCAGGCGCTGGCCGGCGGCACCCGGGCCGAGGTCCGCAAGCTGGTGGTGACGGCGAGCGGCGGGCCGTTCCGCACCCGGACCCGGGAGCAGCTGGCCGGGGTGACCCCGCAGGACGCGCTGGCGCACCCGACCTGGGCGATGGGCCCGGTCGTCACGATCAACTCGGCCACCCTGGTCAACAAGGGCCTGGAGGTGATCGAGGCGCACCTGCTGTACGACGTGCCGTTCGAGCGGATCGAGGTCGTCGTCCATCCGCAGTCGGTGGTGCACTCGATGGTGGAGTTCACCGACGGTTCGACGCTGGCGCAGGCCAGCCCGCCGGACATGCGGATGCCGATCGCGCTGGGCCTGGGCTGGCCGGACCGGGTGCCGGACGCCGCGCCGGGCTGCGACTGGACCAAGGCCGCGACCTGGGAGTTCTTCCCGCTGGACAACGACGCGTTCCCGGCGGTCGAGCTGGCCCGCGAGGTGGGTTCGCTGGGCGGCACGGTGCCGGCGGTGTTCAACGCGGCGAACGAGGAGTGCGTGGAGGCCTTCCTGAAGGGCCGGCTCGCCTTCACGGGAATCGTGGACACTGTTGCCAAGGTCGTGGCCGAGCACGGACAGCACGACGGCGGGTCGGCTGCGGCGGGAACTTCCCTGACCGTCGAGGACGTCCTGCACGCGGAGGACTGGGCCCGCGCCCGGGCCCGCGAGCTGGCGGCGGGCTGACCGACCGACTGGGCTGACCGGCCGACCGGGCCGGCCCGACCCGGCCGGCCCGGTCGGCCGCGGCGGTTGAACCGTGACTCCGGTCGCGGTAGGACGAGACGATGAGCGGAGCGGCATGACGGAGGAGTTGCGGTGGCAGCGGTTTTGACGGTGGTCGGCATCCTGGTCTTCGTGCTCGGGCTGCTGGTGTCGATCGCCTGGCACGAACTCGGCCACCTCTCCACGGCCAAGCTGTTCGGCATCCGGGTGCCGCAGTACATGGTCGGCTTCGGCCCGACCCTGTGGTCGCGCCGCAGGGGCGAGACCGAGTACGGCATCAAGGCGATCCCGTTCGGCGGGTACATCCGGATGATCGGGATGTTCCCGCCGGGCGATGACGGGCGGATCACCAAGCGCAGCAGCTCGCCCTGGCGGAGCATGATCGAGGATGCCCGGGAGGCCTCCTACGAGGAGCTCCAGGAGGGTGACGAGCACCGGCTGTTCTACACCCGCAAGCCGTGGAAGCGCGTCATCGTCATGTTCGCCGGGCCGTTCATGAACCTGATCCTGGCGTTCGGGCTCTTCCTGACGGTCATGATGGGCTTCGGCGTCTCCATGAACGTGCCGACGGTGAGCACCGTCGCCCAGTGCATCGTCAAGGCGGGCCAGCCCACCGACGCCTGCCCGGCGGGCGCCCCGCAGACCCCCGCCGCGACGGCCGGGCTGAAGGCCGGGGACCGGATCCTCTCCTTCGACGGGGACCGCATCCACACCTACGACCAGCTCCAGGCGGACATCCGCAGGTCGGCGGGGAAGACCGTGCCGGTGGTGGTCGACCGGGGCGGGCAGCAGCTGACCCTCAGCCCGACGATCGCGGTCAACGACGTCCAGAAGTACGACGCGAACGACATCCCGATCAAGGGGCAGACCGTCCAGGCCGGGTTCCTCGGATTCACCCCGGCGAGTGGCGTCGTCCAGCTGGGTTTCGGGCAGTCGCTCGGACGGATGACGGACATGGCCGAGAACGGCGTGAAGTCCCTGGTCGCCCTGCCCGGCAAGATCCCCGGGCTGTGGAACGCCGTCGTCGGTGACGCCCCCCGCGACCCGGACTCGCCGATCGGGATGGTCGGCGCGGCCCGGGTGAGCGGCGAGGTCTTCTCGCTCGACATCCCCGGCACCCAGCGGATCGCGTTCTTCGTGAACCTGCTGGCCGGCATCAACCTGTCGCTGTTCCTGTTCAACATGCTGCCGCTGCTGCCGCTCGACGGCGGCCACGTCGCGGGCGCGGTCTGGGAATCGGTCCGGCGTCGCCTCGCACAGCTGTTCAAGCGGCCGGACCCGGGCCCGTTCGACGTCGCCAAGCTGATGCCCCTGGCGTACGTGGTGGCCAGCATCTTCATCGGGTTCACCCTGCTGGTCCTGGTGGCCGACCTGGTGAACCCGGTCAAGATCAGCTAGTGCGTCCGGGTACGGCGGGTGTGCTCGGCTCCACCCCCGTGCCGTACCGTGGAGGCCGGGTGCGCGATCGTGGCGCGCCCGGCCCCGGCCGTTTCCTTCGGCCGGGCGGTCGACCACACCTCCACCCTGGGGAACCCTGCGCACATGACCGCGATCTCGCTCGGTATTCCGTCCCTGCCGCTCAAGCCGCTCGCCAAGCGCCGAGTATCCCGGCAGATCATGGTCGGCAACGTTCCGGTCGGTGGTGACGCCCCCGTCTCGGTGCAGTCGATGACCACCACCGTGACCTCGGACATCAACGCCACGCTGCAGCAGATCGCGCAGCTCACCGCGTCCGGCTGCCAGATCGTCCGGGTCGCCGTCCCGTCCCAGGACGACGCCGACGCGCTGCCGATCATCGCGAAGAAGTCGCAGATCCCGGTCATCGCCGACATCCACTTCCAGCCGAAGTACGTGTTCGCCGCGATCGACGCCGGCTGCGCCGCGGTGCGCGTCAACCCCGGCAACATCAAGGCCTTCGACGACAAGGTCGGCGAGATCGCCAAGGCGGCCAAGGACGCGGGCGTGCCGATCCGGATCGGCGTCAACGCCGGTTCGCTCGACAAGCGCCTGCTGGAGAAGTACGGCCGGGCCACCCCCGAGGCGCTGGTGGAGTCCGCGCTGTGGGAGTGCTCGCTGTTCGAGGAGCACGACTTCCGCGACATCAAGATCTCGGTCAAGCACAACGACCCGGTCGTGATGATCCAGGCCTACCGCCAGCTCGCGGCGGCCTGCGACTACCCGCTGCACCTCGGCGTCACCGAGGCCGGGCCGGCCTTCCAGGGCACCATCAAGTCCGCGGTCGCCTTCGGCGCGCTGCTCGCCGAGGGCATCGGCGACACCATCCGGGTCTCGCTGTCGGCCCCGCCGGCCGAGGAGATCAAGGTCGGCAACCAGATCCTGGAGTCGCTCGGCCTGCGCCAGCGCGGCCTGGAGATCGTGTCCTGCCCGTCCTGCGGCCGCGCCCAGGTGGACGTCTACAAGCTCGCCGAGGAGGTCACCGCCGGCCTGGAGGGCATGGAGGTGCCGCTGCGCGTCGCGGTCATGGGCTGCGTCGTGAACGGCCCGGGCGAGGCCCGCGAGGCCGACCTCGGGGTCGCCTCCGGCAACGGCAAGGGCCAGATCTTCGTCAAGGGCGAGGTCATCAAGACCGTCCCCGAGTCGAAGATCGTCGAGACCCTCATCGAGGAGGCGCTCAAGCTCGCCGAGCAGATGCAGGCCGAGGGCGTCGAGGCCGGGGCGCCGACGGTCGTCGCCGGCGAGTGACCGGGGTGTAGTTCCCCCGCGGCCCCCGCGCGGTCGTCCGCCCCGGGCCCGTGCGGAGCGCTGTTCTGTCTTTCCGGAAGCGGGGCCGTCCGTTCGCGGACGGCCCCGCGGCCGTAGCCGGGTGGGGCCACGGAGTAGGGTGCGGCCAGAGTCGTCTCAGTGAGGTGCTGTCTCGATGCTCGATCGAGGTGTGATGCTCCCCAGCTCGTTCCAGGCCGCCCGCGCCCTGGCCACCACCCGCGTGCTGGAGCCGCCCGACCTCGCCGACGCCCTGGAGATCCTCCACCGGGACCCGGTCGCCAACGCCTTCGTCGCCACCCGCGTCGAGTCGGTCGGCCTCGACCCCTGGCGGCTCGGCGGCGAGATGTGGGGCTGGTACGACGAGGACGGCGTCCTCGACGCGCTCTGCTACGCCGGGGCCAACCTGGTCCTGGTCAACGCCGGTCCGCCGGCGGTCCAGGCCTTCGCGGAGCGGGCGCGGCGCCAGGGGCGCCGGTGCTCCTCGATCGTCGGTCCGGCCGGACCGACGGCGGCCTTCTGGGCGCTCCTGGAACGGAGTTGGGGACCGGCCCGGGACGTGCGCGCCCACCAGCCGCTGATGGCCACGACGGTGTCCTCGGCGGAGATCGCCCCCGATCCGCTGGTCCGGCGGGTGCGGCGGAACGAGGTCGAGGCGCTGATGCCGGCCTGCGTGGCGATGTTCACCGAGGAGGTCGGGGTGTCGCCGCTGGCCGGGGACGGCGGGCTGCTGTACCAGGCCCGGGTCGCCGAACTCGTCTCCACGGGACGGTCGTTCGCGCGGTTCGGGGACGACGGCGAGGTGGTCTTCAAGGCCGAGGTCGGCGCGGTGACCGAAGGGGCGTGCCAGATCCAGGGGGTGTGGGTCGCGCCGGAGCACCGGGGGCGGGGGCTCTCGGAGACCGGGATGGCGGCGGTGCTGGACATCGCGCTGCGGGAGGTCGCCCCGGTGGTCTCGCTCTACGTCAACGACTTCAACGTGCGCGCCCGGGCCGCCTATCGACGCGTGGGCTTCCGCGAGGTCGGGGCGTTCATGAGCGTGCTCTTCTGACGGGGACGTCCGCCCGCCCGTTGTTTTCACATCGGGCTTCCTCACGTTGGGCTTCCTCAAGTGGGGCCTCCCCAGGGGGGATTCCTCCGGCGGCTCGGCCGGGTCGGCGGCGCTGATCTGCGGCTCCGCCCGCGTCGGCGCGGCGCGGGTAGTAACGTCCGGGGCATGGATCAGCTGACCGGGGTGACGATCGAGGCCATCGACCTCGCGGCCTGGGCGCCGCAGGCGCTCGACGTCCAGGCCGTGGCGTTCGGGCTGACGCCCGAGGAGGTCGCCGTCCGGCTGCACATCGTCGGCAGGCACGCCCAGCAGCCCGGGGTGATCGCCCTCGGCGCGATGAGCGGCGGGCGGCTCGTCGGCTTCGGGTACGGGATGCCCAACCGGCGCGAGCACTGGTGGAGCACCGTCATCGAGCCCTACCTGGTCTCCCGCGGGCACGGGGACTGGCTGGACGGGGTGTTCGCCATCACCGAGCTGCACGTGCTGCCCGAGTGGCAGGGCCGGGGCGTCGGTTCGCGGCTGATCCGGGGACTGTGCGAGCGCTCGGGCCTCGACCGGAGCATCCTGTCGGCGATCGACGCCGAGACGCCGGCCCGGCGGCTGTACCGCTCCCTGGGCTACCAGGACCTCGCGCGGGCGGTGCGCTTCCCGGCCACGGACCGGCTGTACGCGGTGATGGGGGCCCCGCTGCCGCTGCGGCGGCCGGGCGCGGGCGCGGTTCAGAGCGCGCCGGCGAACTCCAGGTAGAGCTCGGCGTCCTCCCGGCGCTGCACGGCGAGGGCGCGCAGGCCGAGGTCGACGGCGCGGTGGAGCGTCCAGCCGCGCAGGCGTTCCTGGTCCACCTCCAGGGCCTCGGAGAGCTGGTGGAGCCGCCTGCGGATCGCGCCGGGCGCACCGGCCGAGCCGACCACGGTGTCCGCGCGGTCCAGGACGAGGCGGGCCAGGTCGTAGGCGCGTTCCCCGGCGAGGGGGCGGGGGTCGATGGCCAGCCAGGGGGCGCGGTCGGCGGCGAGGACGTTGCCGTGGTGGAAGTCGCCGTGCAGCAGGAACGTCTCGGTGGCGGAGGCCGCGAGGGCGGTCCCGGTCTCCAGGGCCTCGGCGACGAGGGCGGCCGCCTCGGGCGGGGGCGCGACGGCGGGGGCCCCGGCGGCGACGCGGTCGGCGAGGGCGGGGTAGGCGTGTTCGTCGGGCAGTGGCACCCACAGGCGGTGGAGGAGGCTGGTCGCCTCCAGCATGGCCTTGGGCTCGGCGAGCGACCGCAGGGGGATGTCGCCGTGCAGACGCTCCAGGAGCAGGACTCCCTCGGCGGGCACGGCGTCCAGGAGGAGGACGGCGCCGCGGCCGGCCCATGCGGTCAGCGCGGCGTGCTCGGTGGCCGTCTCGGGCGTGACCAGGCCGACCTTGAGCACGGCGGGGGAGAGGTCGTCGCGGTGGACGTAGGCGACGAGGCTCAGGCTGCCCCCCGGGTCGAGGACGCGCTCCAGGGTGAGGTCCCAGTGGTCCAGGTGGGCGGCCACCCGCTCCGGGAGGCCCGCCAGCCAGGCCCCGGCCGCGTCGCCGCCGGGGCTCGCGGCGATGCTGCGCGCCAGCCATGCCGACACGGTGATCTGTGCTGCTGCTCCCGACATGCCGGCCTTCCGGTTGGTGTTCCCCCGTGGTGCTACCCGTCCATTGTCGGTGATCGGGGCGAAAGCGCAGGTCAGTGTCGCGCGGAGGGTGCCGGGCTCAGGAAGTCGCGGACGGGGTCGGGGCCGGGGTCGGCGACGCGGTCGGGGACGCCGTGGCCTGGTCGTCGATGCCCGGGAACGCGCGCTGGGGCGCGCCCCAGCGGCGGGCGTGGAGGGCGGCCTCGCGCAGGGCGTCGGCCGCGGCGGTGCGCTGCTGGGCGGGGACGGCGGCGACCAGGTCGGCGTAGATCACGGTGAGCCGGGTCTCGATGTGGGCGGCGAGGCGGGTGGCCGCGGCGGCGTCGGTGACGGCGAACGGCAGCTGGTAGCCGGCGGCCGCCGCGCCCGGGGTCGCTCCCACGCCGGTGAGGAGGCGCTGCCACGCGTCCCGGCGGGCCTGGTGGTCGGCGTAGGCCGTCCGCGCGTCGGCGCGCTGCTGGTCGTCGGGGAGCTTTGCGCCGACCACGCCGTAGCCGTATATGGCGGCGTGTTCGGCGTTCAGGGCGCCCTGGAGCGCGGTGACGGCCTCGGGGGTGAGCGCCGCGCCCGGGGTCGCGGAGGGTGAGGAGGGCGCGGAGGGCGAGGAGTCCGGCGCGGCCGGGGGCGCGGTGTCGCCGAGCGCGGTGGCGTGCACGGCGGCCGACGCGGCGACGGAGGCCAGGAGCCGGGCGAGTTGCGGGGACGCGGCGCCCAGGTCGGCCAGGTGGGCCTGGGCGGTCCGGCGTTCGAGGGCGGCCAGCTCGGCGGTGGTGGTGACGGGGGACGGAGTGGCCGTGGGGGTCGGCGCGGTGGCGCCCGGTGTGGTGGTGGAGGGTGCGGGCGGTGTCGGAGGCGTGAGGGTTTGCGCCAGCGCCGCCCGGTGCTCCGCGACCTCGGCGCGCAGGGGCTGGAGCTGGGCCGTCGGCAGGCCGTCGTAGGCCGCGAGCAGCGCGTCGGTGGCGGTCACGGCGCGTCGGCGGAGGGGCTCGTCCGGGTCGGGCCGACGGGCGTCGGCGGGCGCCTCCCGGTCGGGGCCGGTGGTGCAGGCGGCGGCGGTCAAGAGCAGTCCGAGGGCCAGGAAGCTCCGTCGGCTGGGCGGCTGCATGCGTGTCACTCCGGGGCGTGTACGGGAGGACGGCCTCCCTGCCTGCCCTCGTAGGCGTGAATGATTACAGAATCCCCACGATTTCGGCCCGGATCCGGGGCGGGAGGAGGGCCGGGGGCGGGTGTGACCTTGCTCGCAGTGGGTGGCGGACGGCCTGGGCGGTGTGGTCCGGAATCGGTGGTTCGCGGCATCACCGGCTAGGCTTTGGGCCGAGCTGCCGCGACCCGTCGGGACGCGGAGCGACCTTCTGACAACAGCAGACGCGGCCGAGGAGTCCACCCGGATGAGCACCACCACCAACGACCGGCTGCGCGCGTTGCTGGAGCCGCTGGCCGCGCGGGCGGGCCTGGACCTGGAGGACGTCAGGGTCACTCAGGCCGGCAGCCGCCGCCAGGTGCAGATCGACGTCGACACCGACGACGGCGTGGACATGGACGCCATCGCCGACTTCAGCCGCGTGGTCGGCGAGGCCCTGGACGAGTCGGACGTGATGGGCGACGGCGCGTACCTGCTGGAGGTCGGATCCCCCGGTGCCGAGCGTCCGCTGGCGCTGCCCCGGCACTGGCAGCGCGCCGAGGGCCGGCTGGCCAAGATCCACCTGGCCGATGGCGGGGAGGTCGTCGCGCGGGTGCTGGAGGCGGACGAGGACGGCGCACTGGTCGAGGTGCAGCCGGTGAAGGGCCGCGGCCGTCCGAAGGAGCGCCGCCTGGAGTACTCCGAGGTGGCCCGGGCGCGCGTCCAGGTCGAGTTCAACCGCAAGGACGACGAGCTCCTCGACGAGGGGGACGACGGTGCGGAGTGACGGCCGCACGCACTGGACCATGATGAACGTGACGAAAGACGAGGAGGCGTAGCCGTGGACATCGACATGAGTGCCCTGCGCACGCTGGTCAACGAGAAGAACATCCCCTTCGACCTGCTGGTCGAGTCGATCGAGTCGGCCCTCCTCACCGCGTACCACCGCACCGAGGGCTCGCGCCGCCGGGCCCGGGTGCACCTGGACCGCAAGTCCGGGCACGTCACCGTGTGGGCGATGGAGGACCCGGCGGAGCTGGACGAGGGCGTCGAGCCCAAGGAGTTCGACGACACCCCGAACGGTTTCGGCCGGATCGCGTCCAGCATCGGCATCCAGGTGATGATGCAGCGCCTGCGCGACGCCGCCGACGACCAGACCTTCGGCGAGTACGCGGGCAAGGAGGGCGACATCGTCACCGGTGTCGTCCAGCAGGGCAACGACCCGAAGAACGTGCTGGTCGACATCGGCAAGCTGGAGGCCATCCTGCCGCCGCAGGAGCAGGTCCCGGGCGAGGACTACCGGCACGGCACCCGGCTGAAGTGCTACGTCGTGGCCGTGCGCCGCGGTGTCCGCGGGGCGTCGGTGACGCTGTCGCGCACGCACCCGAGCCTGGTGAAGAAGCTGTTCGCGCTGGAGGTCCCGGAGATCGCGGACGGCAGCGTGGAGATCGCGGCGATCGCCCGCGAGGCCGGCCACCGCACCAAGATCGCGGTCTGGTCGCGCCGCGCCGGGCTGAACGCCAAGGGCGCCTGCATCGGCCCGATGGGCGCCCGCGTGCGCGCCGTGATGGGCGAGCTGCACGGCGAGAAGATCGACATCGTGGACTGGTCGGAGGACCCCCGCGAGATGGTCGCCGCCGCGCTGTCCCCCGCGCGGGTGACCAGCGTGGAGATCGTCGACGCGGCCCAGCGCTCCGCCCGGGTGATCGTGCCGGACTACCAGCTGTCGCTGGCGATCGGCAAGGAGGGCCAGAACGCCCGCCTCGCCGCCCGTCTGACCGGGTGGCGGATCGACATCCGGCCGGACACCGAGGACGCCGGCCAGGAATCCGCGGAGCGGTAGTCAGTGTTGTAGCGGGCTCCCCGCCGGTCCTCCGGGACTGGCGGGGCGGCGCCATGTCCCTTCGGAGGGGTAGACTTGCCTTCGTCTGGCCGGACGCATGTCCGAGCACGCCCGGAACGCACCTGCGTGGGCTGCCGCAAGCGCGCGGCCAAGCACCAGCTGTTGCGTGTCACGGCGGTCGAGGGCGTCTGCGTCCCCGATCCCCGTGGCGCACTGCCGGGCCGGGGCGCACACCTGCACCCCGATCCGGCCTGCCTCGACCTCGCGGTCCGCCGTCGGGCGTTCCCCCGGGCCTTCCGGCTCCAGGGCGCGCTCGACACGGAGCGGCTCCGCGGGTTCATCGAGGGGCGGGCGGGCGGCAACCCGGAGTCCTGATTTCTCCCGGGTCCCCCGCTTCGGAGAACCACCGCAACAAGTACGGCGGGCGGGCAGCCGCGCGCCGTGCCACCAGTCAGGTACCTCGCGATGTGGAAGTAGGTCGAGATTGCGATGAGCACTCGATGAGTACGCGATGAGTACGCGATGGGTACGCCCATGAAGTAGCGACGGTCCGGCGGACGAGACACCCCGGACTCATAGACAGGAGTGAAGTGGCTAAGGTCCGGGTTTACGAACTCGCCAAGGAGCTTGGCTTGGAGAGCAAGGCCGTCATGGCCAAGCTCACCGAGCTCGGCGAGTTTGTCCGTTCGGCGTCCTCGACGATCGAGGCGCCGGTCGTGCGCAAGCTGACTGACGCGCTTGGTGTGGCCCCCACCGGTGGTGGCGCTGCCAAGCCGGGCCCGCGGAAGTCCGCGGCGCCCTCTCCCTCCGGGGCCCCCAAGCCGGGTGCCCCGACCCCGGGGCCGCGCCCGAGCGCGACCCCTGGTCCCCGTCCCACCCCGGCCGCCGCGGCTCCCGCCGCCCCGGCCGCCCCCGCTGCCCCCGCAGCCCCGAAGCCGGCCGGCGCGCCGACTCCGGGTCCGCGTCCGGCCGCACGTCCCGCCGCTCCGGCGGCCCCGGCCGCGCCCGCGGCCGAGTTCTCCTCGCCGGCTCCGGCCGGTGACGCCCCGCGTCCGGCCGCCCAGGCCCCGCGTCCGGCGGCGCAGGCCTCCGGCGGCGCCCGTCCGGGCCCGCGTCCGGCCGGCCCGCGTCCGGGCAACAACCCGTTCACCTCGGGCAGTGCCACCGGCATGGCCCGCCCCGGCGACCGCCGTCCCGGCGCGCCGGGTGGCCGTCCGGGTGCTCCGGGTGCGCAGGGCGGCGACCGCCCGCGTCCCGGTGGCGACCGTCCGCGTCCGGCCGGTGCTCCCGGTGCCGACCGTGGCGCCCCGCGTCCCGGTGGCGACCGTCCGCGTCCGGCCGGTGCCCCCGGTGCCGACCGTGGCGCCCCGCGTCCCGGTGGCGACCGTCCGCGTCCCGCCGGTGCCCCCGGTGCCGACCGTGGCGCCCCGCGTCCCGGTGGCGACCGTCCGCGTCCCGACGGCATGCCCCGTCCGGCCGGTCCGCGCCCCGGCGCGCCGAGCCCGTCCGGCATGCCGCGCCCGAACCCGGGCATGATGCCGCAGCGTCCGGCTCCGGGCCCGCGTCCGGGCCCCGGCGGCCGTGGCCCCGGTGGCCCCGGCGGCCGTCCGGGTGGTCCGGGTGCCGGCGGCGCCCGTCCCGGCTTCCAGGGTCGTCCGGCCGGTCCGGGCTCGCGTCCGGCCGGTGGCGGCGGCTTCGGCGGCCCGCGTCCGGGTGGCGGTGCCCCCGGTGGTGGCGGTGGCGGCTTCGGTGGCGCCCGTCCGGGTGGCTTCGGCGGTCGTCCCGGTGGCCCGGGTGCCCGTGGTGGCACGCAGGGTGCCTTCGGCCGTGGCCCCGGTGGCCGTCCGGCCCGTGGCCGCAAGTCGAAGCGGGCGAAGCGCCAGGAGTACGAGGCCATGCAGGCCCCGTCCGTCGGCGGTGTGATGCTGCCCCGCGGCAACGGCCAGACCGTTCGCCTGTCCAGCGGCGCCTCGCTGATGGACTTCGCGGAGAAGATCAACGCCAACCCGGCCGCGCTCGTCTCCGTCATGTTCAACCTCGGTGAGATGGTCACCGCGACCCAGTCGGTCTCCGACGCGACCCTCGAGCTGCTGGCCGGCGAGATGGGCTTCCAGCTGGAGATCGTCAGCCGGGACGACGAGGACCGCGAGCTGCTGGAGTCGTTCGACATCGACTTCGGCGCCGACGAGGGCGACGAGGACCAGCTGGCCCCGCGCCCGCCGGTCGTCACCGTCATGGGTCACGTCGACCACGGTAAGACCCGCCTGCTGGACGCGATCCGCAAGTCCAACGTGGTGGCCGGCGAGGCCGGTGGCATCACCCAGCACATCGGTGCCTACCAGGTCGTCACCGAGGTGAACGGCGAGCAGCGTCCGATCACCTTCCTCGACACCCCGGGTCACGAGGCGTTCTCCGCCATGCGTGCCCGTGGTGCCAAGTCCACCGACATCGCGATCCTGGTGGTCGCGGCCAACGACGGTGTCATGCCGCAGACGGTCGAGGCGCTCAACCATGCCAAGGCCGCGGGCGTGCCGATCGTGGTCGCCGTCAACAAGATCGACGTCGAGGGCGCCGACCCGACCAAGGTGCGCGGTCAGCTGACCGAGTTCGGTCTGGTGGCCGAGGAGTACGGCGGCGACACCATGTTCGTCGACATCTCCGCGCGCCAGGGCCTGAACATCGAGCAGCTGCTCGAGGCCGTGGTCCTGACCGCCGACGCCTCGCTCGACCTGCGGGCCAACCCGGAGCAGGACGCGCAGGGTATTGCGATCGAGGCCCACCTCGACAAGGGCCGCGGCGCCATGGCGACCGTGCTCGTCCAGCGCGGTACGCTCCGCGTCGGCGACTCGATCGTCGTGGGCGACGCCTACGGCCGCGTCCGCGCGATGCTGGACGAGAACGGCAACAGCCTCACCGAGGCCGGCCCGTCCCGTCCGGTGCTGCTGCTCGGTCTGACCTCGGTGCCCCGCGCCGGCGACAGCTTCATCGTCGTCGACGAGGACCGCACCGCCCGTCAGATCGCCGAGAAGCGCTCGGCCCGCGACCGCAACGCCGCCTTCGCGCAGCGTCGGGTCCGGGTGTCCCTGGAGGACCTGGACAAGGCCATCGCCGCCGGCGAGATCGAGCAGCTCAACCTCATCATCAAGGGTGACGTCTCCGGTTCGGTCGAGGCCCTCGAGGACGCCCTCGTCAAGCTCGACGTGGGCGAGGAGGTCGAGCTCCGCATCCTGCACCGCGGCGTGGGTGCGATCACCGAGTCCGACGTCAACCTGGCGATGGGTTCGGACGCCATCATCATCGGCTTCAACGTGCGCGCCGAAGGCCGTGCGCGTACCGCGGCCGACAAGGAAGGCGTGGACGTCCGGTACTACTCGGTCATCTACCAGGCGATCGAGGAGATCGAGAACGCCCTCAAGGGCATGCTCAAGCCGGAGTACGAGGAGGTGCGCCTTGGCGCCGCGGAGATCCGCGAGGTCTTCCGCTCCTCCAAGTTCGGCAACATCGCCGGTGTCCTGGTCCGCGACGGCATCATCCGCCGCAACGCCAAGGCCCGCCTGCTGCGCGACGGCAAGGTCGTGGCGGAGAACCTCTCGATCGAGGGCCTGCGCCGCTTCAAGGACGACGCGACCGAGGTCCGCGAGGGCTTCGAGGCCGGTGTGACCCTGGGGTCGTTCAACGACATCAAGGTCGAGGACATCATCGAGACCTACGAGATGCGCGAGAAGCCGCGCGCGTAGTCGCTGGTCACCGGGGCCGGTCGACGGGTGGTATTTCCGTCGACCGGCCCCGGTCTCGCTGTGTAGGGTCCGGGGTAGTCAACAGACGCGGTGTCGGCCCGAGTCCGGGCCGTCCCCCCGAGGCCTTCCAGGTCGGCGAGACCTGTCACACATGTTCGTGGGAACACTCACCTTCGACCTGCTGCTGGGCGACGTCCACTCGCTCAAGGAGAAGCGTTCGATCGTGCGGCCCATCGTGGCCGAACTGCAGCGCAAGTACAGCGTGTGCGCTGCCGAGACCGGGAACCAGGATCTGCACCGCCGGGCCGAGATCGGTCTGGCGGTGGTGTCCGGCGAAGCCGGGTACGTCACCGAGATCCTGGACAGCTGTGAGCGGTTGGTCGCCGGCCGCCCCGAGGTGCAGCTCCTCGCCGCGAGGAGGCGCTACCACAACGACGACGACGAATGACCCCTGTGGAGCGCGCCGGCGGAAGTCGCCGTTCTCACACAGATCAGGACCCAGAGCGCCCGCAAGGCCGGGCGCGGGCCGGTACTTTGGGGCGTGGGCCCCGACGGGCAGGCAGCTCGCCCGGGTACCGGGCCCATTGCACGAGGAGGCAACGTGACCGACACCGCAAGGGCGCGCAAGCTCGCCGACCGCATCCAGGTGGTCGTCGCCCAGACCCTGGAGCGGCGGATCAAGGACCCGAGGCTCGGGTTCGTGACCATCACCGACACCCGGGTGACCGGGGACCTGCGCGAGGCCACCGTCTTCTACACCGTCTTCGGTGACGACACCGAGCGCGAGGCCACCGCGGCCGCGCTGGAGAGCGCCAAGGGCGTGCTCCGCTCGGAGGTCGGCAAGCAGACCGGGGTGCGCTTCACCCCGTCGCTGACCTTCGTCGCGGACGCCCTGCCGGAGAACGCCCGGAACATCGACGACCTGCTCGACCGGGCCCGCAGCTCCGACGCGGCCGTGCGCACGCAGGCCGCGGGCGCGACCTACGCCGGCGACGCGGACCCGTACAAGGTCCCGGCGTCCGAGCGTGACGACGAGGACGAGTAGTCATGACGGGTGAGCCGGCGCAGGCCGGTTCGGCGGCCGGTTCGACCACGGGGGCGTCCTCCACCAGCGCGGTGGAGGGTGCCCTCGCGGTGCTTCCGGGGTCGGCGCTCGCGGGCTCCGCGCTCCAGGGGCCGGTGCTCCCCGGGCCGCGGGCCGAGGAGAGCGGCTTCGAGCTGGTCTGGCAGGCCGTGGTGGCCGAGATCGGGCGGGCCCGCACGATCGACCTGATCTGCCACATCTGCCCGGACGGCGACGCCCTGGGCTCCGCCCTGGCGGCGGGGCTGGCGCTGCGCGGGCTCGGTCACGACGTGCGGGTCTCCTTCGGCGACGATCCGCAGGTGGTGCCCGAGTCGCTCGCGTTCCTGCCCGGCCAGGAGCTGATCGTGTCGGCCGCCGAGGTGCCGGACACCCCCGAGCTGGTGCTCTGCTTCGACGTGGCCGCCGAGAGCCGGCTCGGCCTGCTGCACGCCAAGGCCTTCGCCGCGCCCGTGCTGGTGGTCCTCGACCACCACGCCTCCAACCCGGGCTTCGGCACCCACCAGCTGATCGACCCGACCGCGCCGGCCACCGCCGTGCTGGTCGACGAACTGCTGCGGCGGCTCGGCGTCGAGCTCGACCAGGACCTGGCCACCTGCCTCTACACCGGCGTCGCCACCGACACCGGCTCGTTCAAGTACCGGGCCACCACGCCCGCCACCCACGAACTCGCCGGGCGGCTGCTGGCCACCGGCATCCGGCACGACCTGATCTCCCGGCAGCTGTGGGACACCTCCTCCTTCGGCTACCTCAAGGTGCTCGCGGGCGCCCTCGACCGGGCGGTCTACGAGCCGGACGCCGCGGGCGGACTGGGACTCGTGTGGACCTGGGTGCCCTACCAGGACCTCGTGCTGTTCAGCGTCACGATCGAGGAGATCGAGGGGCTCATCGACATCCTGCGCCGCCCGGCCGAGGCCGAGGTGGCGCTGGTGCTCAAGCAGGACCCGGACGGGACGCTGCGCGGCTCCTCGCGCTCCAAGGGCGCCGTGGACGTCGCCGCGGCCTGCGCCGAACTCGGCGGCGGGGGGCACGTCTACGCGGCCGGGTTCAGCGCCCGGGCGGACGTGACCGCCGTGGTCGGGCGGTTCCGGGACGCCCTGCGGCCGATGCGCTGAACGTCCCGCGTGTGATCATGCTGTGACCGTTGTTTGAGAGAAAGAACCCGATGAAGCGCAAAGGCACCGGCCCCGACGGCCTGGTGATCGTCGACAAGCCGGAGGGCATCACCTCGCACGGGGTGGTCGCCAAGCTGCGGTGGCTGGCCGGGACGCGGAAGGTCGGCCACGCCGGCACGCTCGACCCGATGGCCACCGGCGTGCTGGTGATCGGGGTCGAGCGGGCCACCCGGCTGCTCGGCCACCTGATGCTCACCGCCAAGACGTACGAGGCGACGATCCGCCTCGGCCAGACCACGATCACCGACGACCGGGAGGGCGAGGTCACCTCCTCCACCCCGGCGGACGGGGTGGAGCGGGCGGCGATCGACACCGGGATCGCGGCGCTGACCGGCGAGATCATGCAGGTGCCGTCCAAGGTCAGCGCGATCAAGATCGACGGCAAGCGGTCGTACGCGCGCGTGCGCGAGGGCGAGGAGTTCGAGCTCGCGGCCCGGCCGACGACGATCCACTCCTTCACCGTGCACGACCAGCGCGCCGCGGTCGCCGAGGACGGCACGCCGGTGATCGACCTGGACGTGACCGTCGAGTGCTCCTCCGGCACCTACATCCGGGCGCTGGCCCGGGACCTCGGCGCCGGGCTCGGCGTCGGCGGGCACCTGACCGCGCTGCGGCGCACCAAGGTGGGGCCGTACTCGGTGGAGTCGGCACGGACCCTGGAGCAGCTGGAGGCCGCGGTCACCGGCGAGGCCGCCGCGGGGCTGGAGGTCATGCCGATCGCGGACGCGGCGGCGGCCGCCTTCCCGCGCTGGGACCTCGACGCCCCGCAGGCCGAGAAGCTGTCGCACGGCGCCCGGCTCAAGGCCCCCGGCATGGGCGTGGACGGGCCGATCGCCGTGTTCGGGCCGGACGGGCGCTTCCTCGCGCTGGTCGAGGAGCAGGGCGGGCAGGCGAAGCCCGTGGCGGTGTTCGTCGGCTGACGCCCCCCTTCTCGAACCGAAACCCCCGTCGGAGCCTTCCGGCGGGGGTTCATTCGTCCGTGGGAGCGCGCGAGGTGAAAGCCGGTGGTGAGCGGCGCGTGGGCGGTCGGGCCGTCCCCGGGACGGGCAGGTCTCCGGGCGTCGGACGAGGGACGCTTTCACGGGGGAGGACAGGCGCATGCCGGGATTCCTGGACGGCGACACGGCGGGCGATCCGGGGCGGTACCTGCTGCGGATCCGCGACCTCAACGGGCGGCTGCACGGCTTAGGGTTCGTCGCCGACCCGCAGGGCACCGTGCTGACCTCCCACGAGTGCGTCGCGGGCCTGGACCGGGTGGTGCTGCACACCCCCGGCGGGCAGACCCGGGTGCTCGGCCCGGACAGCGTGCTGCCGCTGCCGGGGCACGGGCTGGCGCTGCTGCGCACCGACGCGGTCGGCGGCCTGCCGGTGCCGCCGCTGCCGGTCGCCGCCGCGGGGGCCGGGTGCCAGGTGCTGCTGCCCGCGCTCGCCGGCGAGGACGGACGGGTGGTGGGGCTGCGCTGCGGCGTGCTCGGGGTGACGGGCGCGGGGTACGCGGCGCCGGACCGCGTCCACCTGCTGCGCGGGGTGCTGCTGCTCGACGTCCCCGTGGTCGGGGGCGTCGCCGTGCCGGCCGGGTCGCCGGTGCTGGACGCCCGCAGCGGCGCGGTGGTCGGGCTCGCCGCGCCCGCGCTGGGCGGTCCGTGGCACGGCGGCGCGCTGCCGGCGGTGCCGGCCGCCGGCGGGGTGGCGCCCGCGCCGGAGCTGGCCGGGCTGACGGCGCGCAACGCGGCGGCGGTGCCCGCGTACGGGCCCGCGCTCAACCTCGCCGGGGTGCTGCGGCTGGCCGGCGTCCAGCTGGGCTCCGCCGGGGCCGGTCCCGGCCGGGTGGCCGGGCTCGCCGCCGACCGGGTCGACCGGCCGGACGGCCTCGCCGGGGACGCGCCGGCGGCCACCGTCACCGTCCTCGTCGGCGCGCCGGGCAGCGGTCGCAGCACCGAGCTCGCCGCCCTCGCCGTGCGCCGCACCGACGGCGCCCGCCCGCTGCCCACGCTCTGGCTGCGCGGCGCGGACCTGCGGGCCGGGGACCGGTCGCTCGCCGAGCCGCTGGAACGGGCGCTGGCCGGGGCGGCGGCCGAACTGGGCGTCGCGGCGCCCGCGCCGGAGCCCGTCGCAGCCCTCTGCGCGGCGGCGGGGCGGCCGCTGCTGGTCGTCCTGGACGGGCCGGAGGAGGCCCCCGTGGCGCCGGGCGCGGCCTGGCTGCGGGCCGCGGGGGAGTGGCTGACGGGCTGCGGGGCCCGGCTGCTGACGGCGTGCGGGGAGGAGAACTGGGAGACCCCGGCCGCGGGGGAGTGGAGCGAGCCGGGCGACGACGGCCCCGCCGACGACCGGCACCGCGATGAAGCGCACCAGGAGGCCGCGAACGGCGACCTGGCCAGCGCCCCGACCGTACGGGTGGTCCGCCCGGCGCCGCCCAGCCTCGCCGTGCACCGCCTCGGGCCGCTGCCGGCCGAGGCGGCGGAGCGCGTCCGGCGCCGGTACGGGCTGCCGCCGGGCCGGCCGGGCGCCGCCGACGCGCGGCACCCGCTGGCGGTGCGGCTGGCCGGCGAGCTGTGGGCGCTGGAGCTGGCGGGGGAGCCCGCGGACCGGGGCGAACTGTTCGGCGCGTACCTCGACCTGCGCTGCCTGCGGGTGGCGCAGCAGCTGGCGCTGTGGCCGGCCGGCGAGGGCCGGACGCGCCGCCCCGGGGCGCACCGCAAGGGCGCGGTGCGCCCGGCCGGGCCGTCCGCCGGGCGGGTGCGGCGGACGGCCGCGGCGGTGGCCGGGCGGGTGCACGAGGCGGCCCGGCGGATGCTCGGCGCGGACCAGGGCGGGCTGGACCGGGCCGGGTTCGAGGAGCTGTTCCCGGTGGCGGGCGGCTGGGCGGGGGCGGTGCTCGCGGAGGGCCTGTTCGTGCCGGCCGGGCCCGGGGTCCGGTTCGCGCACGGGGAGTTCGGGGACTGGCTGCAGGGACTGCACCTCGACCTGGACGCGGCGCTGCGGCTGCTGCTCGGGGAGGACCGGGAGGACCGGGAGGACGAGGACGCCCGCCCGGCGGCCGGGGCGCGCGCGGTGGCCCGGCACCGGATCGGCCCGGTGGCGGCGGCGCTGCGCCGGGTGGCCGACACGTGGGGCGCGCCGGCCCTCGACCCGTGGCTGCACCGGCTGTGGCGGGCGCTGGACCTGCGCCCGCCGGGCGGCGAACCGGCCTGGTGGGCGGGCCGGCTGCTCGCGGCCGGGCTGGCGGCCAGTCCGGACGTCGCCGAACACCGCGCGCTGCTGGAGCAGTTGGCCGGCCGGATCGCCGAACGCGCCTTGCGGGACGGCGGGTTCGACGCGCTCCCGGCGGACGGGCTGGGCCGGTTCGGCCCGGCGTTCTGGACCGGGCTCGGGCTGTCCGTCGAGGACGAACTCGCCCTGCTGCGGCGCCTGGTGGTCGCGGACGGCCCCGGGCAGCCGTTCCTCGCGGCGGTCGCCGGGCGGCTGCGCGCGGACCCGGCGACCGTGTTCCCGCTGCTCTGCGCGTGGTTCGACGACCGGCGCGGGCTGCCCGGTGCCCCCGGCAGGTCCGTCGCGGACCTCACCCACGACCTGCTCCTCGCCCACCGCAGGCTCGCCCTGGACGAGCTGGCCGACGCGCTGGCCGACGCCGCGCACCCCGGGGCGGACGCGCTGCTCACCGTGCTGGCCGCCGAGGAGCCGTCGGCGCTGTGCCGCGCGGTGGACCGCTGGAGCCACGACCGGCGGCCCGAGCGGCACGTCGCCGCCGCCGTGCACGCGCTGCGCGTCGCCCCGCACGCGTCCGGGGCCGGGCCCGAGCTGCTGCGCCACACCGCGCTGGCCCTGCTCGCCCGCGAGGACGAACCCGCGCTGCACGGCGCCGCGTTGGCGCTTCTGGTCGGCGATCCGCGGAGCCGGGCCGGATACCTCCCGGCCGCGCTGGAGCTCCACCGGGCGGGCACCGACGGGTTCCTGACCCCGCGGGCGCTGGCCCCGGCCCTGGAGAGCGACCCGGAGCCCGTCCTGGCCGCGCTCGCCGACCGCCTGGCGGAGCCGCGCGCGCCCGTCGCCGAGACCCTGCGGGTGCTCGCCGACGCCGGCGCCCCGGTCGCCACCCGGCGGGGCGCCGAGCTGGCCGCCCGGCTGCTGCGGGAGCGCCCCGCGCTGGCCGGGCCGGTCGCCGCCGACTACCTGGGCCGCCGACTGGAGCGCGCCGCCGTCACGGGCCCGGCCGCCCGGCTGGAGCTGCGGCTGCTGCTGGGCGGTGCGCTGGCCGCGCGGGCGGCGGCGGTCCGGCAGCCGTTCGCCGAGGTGCTGTCGGTGCCGGTGGCCGATCCGGCCGCCGACGCGCTGCGCTGCGAGCTGCTCGACACCCTGCTGGCCGCCGAGAACGACCCGGCGGTGCTGACCGCCGCCGTCGAGCGGCTGGCCGACCACTGCGCGGCCGAGAAGCCGGCCCGCGCCCGTGCGGTGCTGGCCCGGGCGACCCCCGGGCTGCCGGCCGCGGACGACCTGCTGGTGCGCTGCGCGGGCCGTTCGGCGGCGTTCGCCCAGCTGCTGGCGCAGTGGCCGCAGGACGCCGCCCCGACTCCGCCGGACGGCCCCCGGCTGGCCCGGATGCGGGCCCTGGTGACGGCCGGGCGGGACCCGCAGTACGCCGCCGCGGAGGCGGAGCGGGCACCGTTCGAACGTGTGGTGCGCTCAACCCGCATTCCGGTGCCTGAGCAGGGGCAGGCGCATGGCACGCTATAGGGGTTCGGGTTTTGAGCGTTTGAGCGTACAGAAGGTACGCGCCGTAGGGAACAAGGAGCGGTCAGGGTGCAGCGCTGGCGTGGCCTGGAGGAGATCCCCGGTGACTGGGGACGCAGCGTCGTCACCATCGGCTCGTTCGACGGGGTGCACCGCGGACATCAGCTGATCATCGGACGGGCGGTCGAGCGGGCCCGCGAGCTCGGCGTCCCGTCCGTCGTCGTCACGTTCGACCCGCACCCGCGCGAGGTCATCCGCCCGGGCAGCCACCCCGCGCTGCTCGCCCCGCAGGCCCGGCGCGCCGAGCTGATCGCGGGCCTCGGCGTGGACGCCGTGCTGGTGCTGCCGTTCACCCCGGAGCTGTCGCAGGAGTCGCCGGAGACGTTCGTCCGGCAGGTGCTGGTGGACGCGCTGCACGCGCGCGTCGTCATCGAGGGCCCCAACTTCCGGTTCGGGCACCGGGCCGCCGGTGACGTGGCGCTGCTCACCGAGCTGGGCCGGGCGGCCGGGTTCGACGTCGAGGTGGTCGACCTCCAGGTGAGCGGTGCGGCCGGCGCGGGCGAGCCGTTCTCGTCCACGCTGACCCGCCGCCTGGTCGAGACGGGCGACATGGCCGGGGCCGGCGAGGTGCTCGGCCGTCCGCACCGGGTCGAGGGCGTCGTGGTGCGCGGTGCGCAGCGCGGGCGTGAGCTCGGTTACCCGACCGCCAACGTGGAGACGGTGGCGCACAGCGCGATCCCCGCCGACGGCGTGTACGCGGGCTGGCTGACCGCCGACGGCGAGAGGATGCCGGCCGCGATCTCGGTGGGCACCAACCCGACGTTCGACGGCACCGCGCGCACCGTCGAGGCGTACGCCATCGACCGGGTCGGCCTGGACCTGTACGGGCTGCACGTGGCCGTCGACTTCCTGGCGTACCTGCGCGGGATGGAGAAGTTCGACTCGATCGAGGCGCTGATGGTCCGCATGGCCGACGACGTCAAGCAGGCCCGCGAGCTGACCGACGGCGCCTGAGCCGCGCCGCCCGGCCGGTACGAAGGCCCTGGCCCGTGCGTAGGACCTGGCCCGTGCGTAGGACCCGGCCTGTGCGAGAAGGGCCCGCCGACCTGGTCGGCGGGCCCTTCGGCGTCACTGCGGGGGCTGCGGCGGGTATCCGTAGCCGGGGGGCGGCTGGTACCCGTCCGGCTCCGCGGGCGGGGCCGGGTGCGGGGCGGCGGGCTGGGGCCACGCCGGCGCGGGCGGCTGCGCGCCGCCGGGGTGGGGCTGCGGGTAGCCGTACCCGGCGGGGGGAGGCGTCTGGCCCGGCTGCGGGTAACCGTAGGTCCCCGGCGGCGGGGTCTGGCCGGGCTGCGGCGCCCACGGCGTGCCCGGGGCCGGCTGGGCGGCTGGTGCCGGATACGGCTGGGCGGGGGCCTGGTAGGGCTGCTGCTGGCCGGGCTGCTGCTGCGCGTACGGCTGCTGCGGCGCCTGCTGCTGGGCCTGCTGCTGGGCCTGTTGCTGCCAGCCGCCCTGCTGCTGGGCGGCCTGCTGGGCCCGGATGATGTCCTCGCCGACCAGGGTGGCCAGCTCGAAGTACGCCTCGCGGACCTTGGGGCGCATCATGTCGAGGTCGACCTCGGCGCCGGCCGCCAGGCTCTCGTCGAACGGCACCACGATGACGCCGCGGCAGCGCGTCCGGAAGTGCGCCACGATGTCCTCGACCTTGATCAGCTTGGCGGTCTCGCGCACCCCGGAGACCACCGTGATGCTGCGCTGGACGAGGTCCGCGTAGCCGTGCGCGGAGAGCCAGTCGAGCGTGGTGGAGGCGCTGGAGGCACCGTCCACGCTGGGCGTCGAGACGATGATCAGCTGGTCGGCCAGGTCGAGCACCCCGCGCATCGCGCTGTACAGCAGGCCGGTGCCGGAGTCGGTCAGGATGATCGGGTACTGGCGGCCCAGCACGTCGATGACCTGGCGGTAGTCCGAGTCGTTGAAGGTGGTCGAGACGGCCGGGTCGACGTCGTTCGCCAGGATCTCCAGGCCCGAGTGCAGGTCCTGCGAGGTGAACTGACGGATGTCCATGTAGCTACGCAGGTGCGGGATGGCCGTCACCAGGTCGCGGATGGTCGCGCCGGTCTGGCGCTTGACCCGGCGGCCGAGGGTGCCGGCGTCCGGGTTGGCGTCGATCGCGATCACCTTGTCCTGGCGCTCGCTGGCCAGCGTCGCACCGAGCGCGGTGGTGGTCGTGGTCTTGCCGACGCCGCCCTTGAGGCTGATCACGGCGATCTTGTAGCAGCTCATCACCGGCGTGCGGATGATCTCCAGCTTGCGGCCCTTCTCGGCCGCCGCGGCCTTGCCGCCGAACTGGAACCGCGGCTGCTGGCGCTGCTGCTTGGGCTGGCTGCGCAGCAGGCGGTCCGAGGACAGCTCGACGGCGGCCGTGTAGCCGAGCGGGGCGCCGTGCGCGGCCTGCTGCGGGGCGGGGCCCTGCGGGAACCCGGCGGGCGCCGGGGCGCCGGCCTGCTGCGGCCAGGGCTGCGCGGGGCCGGGCTGGGCCGGCGGGGCGGGCTGCTGGTAGGCGGCGGGCTGCGGCCAGCCGCCCTGGCGCGGGTCGACCGGCGCGGTCGGCGGAGCGGGCTGTGCAGGGGCGGGCTGTGCCGGTGCGGGCTGGGGCTGCGGCTGAGCGGGCTGCTGCGGCTGAACGGGCTGCGCCTGGGCCGCGGCCTGCTGGGCGGCCCACGCGGCGGCCTGCAGGTCCTGCAGGTCCTGCGGGGCGGCGGGCGGCTGCGCGAACGACGGCGGGGCCGGCGGGCCGGGCTGCACCGGCGGCACGGCGGCGTGCGCGTCCGGGAACGGCTGCGGGTCCGCGTACGGCTGCGGCGCGGCCGGGCCAGGCTGCTGGTGCGCGACCGGGGCCGCCGGGGGCCAGCCCGGGGCGACGGCCGGCGGCTGCTCGTGCTGGACCGGGGCCGGCGGCGGGAAGGCGGCGTGCGGCGCCTCGGCCGGGGCGGGCGCCGGCCCGGGCGCGGCCACCGGGATCGGGGCGGGTGCGGGCGGCTGCTCGGCGACGGGGGCGTGCGCGTGGGCGGGTGCGGGCTCGCTCACCGGAGCGGGGAAGGACAGCGGGGCCGGAGCCGGAGCCGGCGGCGGCACGACGGCCGGGGCCGGGGCCTGGGCCTGGGCCGGAACCGGGGCCTGGGCCGGGCCCGCCGGATCAGGGGCGCCCTGAGCCGCCGGCTCGGCCGGGCCCGCCGCGCCGTCCGTCCGCACGTACCAGGACGGGGGAGTGTAGTCGGGGGCGTCGGACCAGTCGTCGTCGTCCTCCGCCGCGTTGTGGCCGACGTAGACGCCGTCCCGATCGCTGCTCACTAGGGCTCCCTCGTGTTCGCCGCCGCTTGTTCAGCGGTGCCGTTACCGCCTCAAGACTAGGCCGTACGGCAGACGTCGTTGTAGGCGGACTCCGATCCCGGCCGGTCGGCCGCACCGCTCAGGCGGGCGGGTCCACCCGGCGCGGCGCGCCCAGGAGCTGCAGCTCCGCCTGCCCGGCCACGGCCCGAACGTACTGACGGTGCATCCGCGTCGTCCAGAGCGTCAGGTCGTCGCCGAGGGCGGGCAGCGCGGCGACGTCCTCCGGCGGCAGCGACAGCGCGTGCCGCAGGATCCCGGCCTCCTCCGGCTGGACCCGCTGCACTCCGACGAGGTCGGCGGCGCCGACCAGCCGGGCGGCCTCCGGGAGCAGCCACGGCAGCACCGTCAGCGTGGTCTGCCAGGGCGTGGCGGACAGCCGGCTGCGCGGCGGGCGGGCGGTGAGGTCGCGCACCACCAGCACCGGCGAGGTGACGGACGCGCCCTGCGGGCCGAGCCGGCCGGCTTGGTGGACGGTCATGCAGGGCTGCCCGCCGCCCGCGGCCCGCGCCAGCGCGCTCCAGGCCTGCGGGCGGGCGGTCTCCACCGCGACGCGCGCGCCGGTCGAGGCGGCCCGCAGGGCGATCAGCCGGGCCGTCCACAGGCCGCCGACGAGCACCAGGTCGTGGGCGCCGGGCCGGAAGAGCCCCAGCACCGAGGGCCGGCCCTGGACGTCCACGCCGATCGGCACGCCGTCGTCGCCGACGGGGAGGGCCAGCGCGCCCAGGTCCGCGGCGGCCAGCACGTGCTTGTCCCGGCGGGGGCCGCGGAGGCCGAAGCCGGGCAGGATCCGCGGCCGGGGGCGCGGCCGCGCGGTGGCGGGGCGCGGGCGGGTCGGGTGGGCCATCAGGCGGTTCCTCCCAGCGGCAGGGTGGCGAGGACGCCGGGCGCCTGTTCCAGGTCGAGCCGGCTCAGGCCGAGGCCGGCGTTCCGGGCGCGGGACTCCACCTCGCGGCAGGTGGCGGCGAGTTCGGCCTCGTCGCGTCCGGTCAGCCGCAGGTGGCCGGCGAGGGTGACGGAGCCGCCGCTGGCGTGCCCGAGGGTGAGGCTGAGGGTGCCGGCCAGTGCGGGGGCGCCGGTGAGCCGGTTGACCAGCTCGGGCAGGGGCGGCTCGCCGGGGTGGCCGAGGCGGGGCCAGCGGGAGATCCAGTAGGTGCAGTGCCAGCGGTCGTCGATCCGCCAGTGGCGGCGGCCCTCCCGGGTCCGGCGGGTGGCGCTGGCGCCGGTGCCGCCGCCGCTGCCCTGGAGCCCGGCCGCCGCGAGCGGGTTGGCGCACGCGGCGGTGGCGAGGGCGGTGATCAGCTCGCGTTCGTCCAGCACCGTCGCGCGGAACCCGGCGCCGTCGAGCCGCCCGGCGAGCTGGTCGGTCACCCGCTGGAGCGCCCTGCGGGCGCCCTCCTCGCCGCCGCCGCGGGCCCGGACGGCGGTGGCGGCGCGCTCCGGGTCGAGCTTGAGCGCCACCCAGGTGAGCCGCAGCGCGGGGGTCGTGGCGCCGCCGGGCAGCTCGCGGTGGGCGCGGGCGGCGAGCGACTGCTCGGGCAGGTGCGGGGCGGGGGCGGGCTGGGTGTACTGCACCAGCTGGACGGATTCCAGGGTGATGTCGTCGACCCGCAGCGCCGAGCACAGGACGTCCAGCGGGAGCGGCCGGTCGCCGCGCGCCGGGCGCAGCGGCCGGTCCCTGGACTGGACCAGCAGCACCGAGCCGAGGTAGGTGCCGTCGCCGATCATGCCGGTCTCGCGGCGCACCGTCCGTCCGCCGAAGTCGGCCTCGGCGGCGTGGGTGTACGTGCGCAGGGCCGGTTCGAGTTCCAGCACCGGGGCGAGCGTCGGGTCGGCGCCCGGCGGCGGAAGGGTCGAACTGGCCACCCTGAGCCGGGACCTGAGCGCGGATCGGGCCGAGAGGAGCTCCGGGAGGGTCCGGCCGCGCAGCGGGACGAGGCCGGCCAGGACCAGGGCGAGGCCGAGCGCGCCGAGCACGGCGGTGGCCGTCCGGCCGATCGTCCAGCCGATCGCGACGAGGGCCAGGGCGGCCTCGACCAGCACGAGTCGACGGAGCAGCCGGCGGCCGCCGGGCAGTGCGGACGACGAGTGGACGCGGACCGCGGCGGGTCGTCCGCCGCCGGCGGGCGGCTGCCCGCCCGGTGCCGTGCCACGTCGTCCCGGAGCGGTCTGGCTTGGCATCCCCCGGCTGACCCCCACTGCTCGGTTGACAGGCCGCTGGCTCGTCAACGGACCGTGCCCGTACGGTACTCATCGTCCGCTGCCGCATCGTAGAGGGTTCGAGCGCGTTCTCGCCCGCGATGGCGGACTCGGGGGCAGGGCCGGTCGGACAGGGGAGACGACGAGGATGGCATCGCGGCGGGACGAGCTGAACGCGTACACCTTCGCCCGCAGGCGGATGGTGGGCGCGTTCCTGCTGCCGGGTGGCGGGGGCGGTGACGAGGACGCGCCGCGTCCGCTGCGGGCGGTGCTGCCGGGTCTGGTCGTCGGGGCGGTGGTGGTGGCCGGGTTCGGGGTGTGGGGGGTGTTCCGCCCGAGCGCCCCGCTGCACTGGGACGACGGGCGGAACGTGGTCCAGGGCAAGGGGTCGACCACCCGGTACGTGGTGCTGACGGACCCGGACGGGCGGACGAAGCGCCTGCACCAGGTGCTGAACATGTCCTCGGCGCGGCTGGTGCTGCCGGCCGGCGCGAAGGTGGTGGTCGTCGACGACGACGTGCTCGACCGCTACCCGAACCACGGTCCGACGATCGGCATCCCGTACGCCCCGGACAAGCTGCCCGGCAAGGAGAACGTGAGCCGGGCGATGAAGTGGTCGGTGTGCGACCGCCCCGGTTCGGACGCGAGGCAGGAGACCGTCGACCAGGCGCTGTTCGTGGCGGCGGGCGCGGACGCCGCGACGCTGGGCGCCAAGGGCCAAGTGCTCGGGCCGGAGCAGTTGCTGCTGGTCCAGCAGGCGGCGGACCAGCAGGTCACCGCCGCGGCCGGGGCCGGACCGGGGGACGCGGGGGTCTACCTGGTCGACGCGCAGGGCCGTCGGCACCGGATCGGTTCCCCGCAGGCGGACGACCACGAGCGGAAGTCGCTGATCACCGCGGTCTTCGGGCCGAACGCGGTGCCGCAGCCGGTCAAGCGCGAGTGGCTGGACACCCTGCTGCCCGGCAGCGCCGTCGTCTTCCCGCGGGTCGACGGGGCCGCGGACAGCCAGGGCGCCAACTCCACGGTGGCGCTGGAGAACCAGGCCGACCGCAGGATCGGCCGGCTGGTGCACTACCGGGACCGCAATTACGTCGTCGGCCGGGACCGGCTGTTCCTGGTGACGCCGTTCCAGGCCGATCTGATCCGGCAGAACCCGGCGTACCAGATGCTGTACCGGTACGACCAGGACAAGCAGCCCCGCAACGACGAGATGACCCCGTCCGACCAGGCGAGCTTCGGCACGGCCACCCCGCTGCCGAACGCGGGGGACGGCGACTGGCCGCTCAAGTCCGGTGCGCCGGTGAACGACCGGCAGGACCGGCAGGACGCGCGCACCGTCGTGTGCAGCACCTTCGACGGCGTCGCCGAGGACGGCCGCACCCCGAAGCGCAGCGTGTGGGCGGGCCCGGAGTACCCGGCGCAGTACGACAACGGCGCGGGTGCGGCCCACGTGACGCCCGGCCACGGGCTGTTCTACCGCGCGACGGACAACGGCGCGGGCGGCTCCGGCACCGACTTCCTGATCACCGAGACGGGCCTGCGCTACTCGGTGCCCGCCAACGGCGACGGCGGCCGGGGTCCGTCGGCCCCGCAGGGAGCCCCGCCGGGCCAGGGCGGTGCCCCCACGTCGTCCCCGCCCCGGCCGAGTACGGCGGGCCCGGCGGCTCCGGACCGGACGGAGGCGCCGCAGCAGCCGGACGAGCCCGGCGGCAACCAGGCGCGCCTCGGCTACCAGGGGGTCCAGCCGCTGCCGGTCCCCCGCGAGTGGTCGGACCTGGTGCCGGCCGGCCCGCCGCTCAGCGCGAAGGCCGCGGCGCAGCAGCAGAACGCGTGATCGGCCGTGTGCCCAGCGGGAGTTGTGGGCCCGTCGGGGCCGCTGTCACGGTCCGGTGACTACTCTGCGTTCGGAGTTGGGTGAGCTGCGTATGCCGACTACAGTGCTCCTGGACATCACAGGGGTGATGACCCGTCGGGTCGGACGGCCCGTCGGTCATGGAGTGTCTGTCTGTTGGGGGACGGTGGAGCATTGAGTGCCAACCAGTTCACGATGACCGCGCAGGAGATGCAGGCTTTCGCGAGGCACATCGAGGAGGTCATCGGCAAGATCGGCCAGGAGCGCACCAAGCTCAACAACACGGTGGAGCACGTCGGTGCCGGCTGGGCAGGCCAGGCGGCCGAGGCCTACAAGGCGCTCCAGCACCGGTTCAACGAGGACATCGACGCCCTCAACGGGTCGCTGAAGGCGATCAAGGACGCGATCGAGCTGACGACCAAGTACTACGCGGAGACCGAGGCCCAGCAGCAGCAGCAGTTCAGCGGCGCCCAGGGCTGATCGCCGCCCCCGGCCCGCCTTCCGGGCCGGACACCGATCACCGCACCGCGAACTGCCCGCATCCTCGATTGGGAGACATCGTGACCGACCGGATCCTCGTCAACTTCGACGCCGTCCACAGCGCCGCCGAGCAGGTCAAGGCCTCGGCCGCCCAGATCGACCACCTGCTGCAGGAGCTCAAGCAGGGCGTCACCAAGATCTCCGCGAGCTGGGAGGGCGCGGCCCAGCAGGGCTACCGGGCCCACCAGGCGAAGTGGGACGCCAAGGCCGCCGACCTCCAGCAGGCCTGCGCGCAGATCGCGGCCGTGCTGGAGTCCGCCGCGCACGGCTACCGCGCCACCGAGACCAAGAACACCAACGCCTGGACCTGATCGCTCCTCCCGGCGGGAGGGACGGACGCGCGGGGCGGGTGCCCGGATCCCGGGCGCCCGCCCCTGCGCGCGGGTGCGGCCGGACGACGTGAGGGGAGGCAGGGTGTCCGCACGCGGGTACCGCAGGACGGCCGCGGCCCTGGCCGCGTTCGCGGTGCTGGCCGGTCCGGCCGCCGCCCCGGCGCGCGCCGACGGCCCCGGCGTGGCCGCCGCCGGGGACTGCCCGTCCCCCGCGCCCGACGTGCAGGTCGTGCCGTGGGCGCTGCAGCGGCTGCTGCTCGACGAACTGTGGCAGCACGGCCGCACGACCGGCGAGGGCGTCACCGTCGCGGTCGTCGACACCGGCGTGGACGACCGCAACCCGCAGCTGGCCGGCCGGGTCGCGGACGGCGGCAGCCTGCTGGTCGACCGGGAGAGCGGCAAGCGGGTCGAGGGCGGCGGCAAGGACGACCAGGTCGGCCACGGCACCAAGGTGGCGGGCATCATCGCCGCCGCCCGCTCCGACCGGACCGGCTTCGTCGGACTCGCCCCGGGCGCGAGGATCCTGTCGATCCGGCAGAACGACAGCGCGGGCAACGGCGACGTCGCCACCCTCGCCGCCGCCGTCACCCAGGCCGTCCGGGCGGGCGCGCGGGTCGTCAACATCTCGCAGGACGTCCGCGGCGCGGACACCACCGGCTTCACCGGCTACGCCGAGCTGAAGACCGCCGTCGAGTACGCCGAGGCGAACCGCGCCGTGGTGGTCGCCTCCACCGGCAACGACGGCCGGGAGGGCGACACCTACCCGGGCGCCTTCCCCACCGTCCTCGCCGTCGGCGCCTCCGACCGCAACGACGAGCGCGCCTCCTTCTCCCAGTACGGCGACTTCGTGAAGGTCGCCGCGCCCGGCGTCGGCGTGCTCTCCACCGTCCCGGGCGGCGGCCAGTGCGCCGACAGCGGCACCAGCTTCGCCGCCCCGTACGTCTCCGGGCTGGCCGCGCTGCTGATCGGCGCCCACCCCGGCTGGAGCGCCGCCCAGGTGCGGGCCTGGATCGAGCAGACCGCGCAGCGCACCGAGCACGGCCCGAACCGCTTCATCGGCTGGGGCGTGGTGGACCCGGTGCGGGCCGTCACCAAGGCCCCGGACGACCCGCCCGCACAGGCCTCGCCGGACGCGCCCGTGCGCCTCGCCGCCGTCCCGGTCGTGCCCCGCCCGGCCGGCCTCGGCGAGACCCGGGCCGACCGCGACCGCCGCACCGCGACCTACGTGCTCGGCGCGGGCGCGCTGCTCGTCGCGCTGGTGATCGGCGGCGGCGTCGTCCTGCGCGACCACCGGCGCCGCACCGCCGGCTGACCCGGCCGCCCGCCCCCGCCCAGCCACCCTCACGGAGCCGTCCCCCCAGACCGTGCTCCCCCAAAGTCGCCCCGACCCGGCTGTAACATCCCGCGCCGGCCGCCGCATCCAAGAGGTGTCAGCGACCACGAGCCATGGGGGACAGCGCAGATGAGGCGGATCGGGGCGGGCCGGGAGGCCAAGGACGCGGAGTTCCTGGAGCTCGTGTCCAGCCGGACCGGTCAGCTGTACCGCTCGGCCTGCCTGCTGACCAGCGGCGACACCCACCACGCCGAGGACCTCGTGCAGGAGGCCCTCGGCCGGATGTACGTCCTCTGGCGGCGCAGCGCCTGGACGGGCGGGTGGCACCGGATCGACAACCCGGCGGCCTACGTCCACACCGTCATGGTGCGGACCTTCCTGGCCCAGCAGCGCCGCCGCTCCAGCACCGAGCGCCCCACCGGCGACCTGCCCGAGCCCGAGGGCCGGGAGGCCGACAGCACGCTGCGGCTGACCCTCCTCGACGCGCTCGGCCGGATGCCGGCCAAGGACCGGGCGGTGCTGGTCCTGCGCTACTGGGAGGACCGCAGTGTCGAGGAGACCGCCGAGGTGCTGCGCGCCTCCTCCGGCGCGGTCCGTACCCGCACGACCCGGGCCCTGGCCCGGCTGCGCACCCTGCTCGGCGACTCCCTGGCCGAACTGGCCACCCGCTGAGCCCCGTTCGACACCCGACCGACGACATCCGAACCGAAGAGACGGTGATCAACCATGTCCGAACCGGACACGTTCGAGGACGACCTGCTCTACGCGATGAGCCGCACCGGCGAGGCCTTCCGCTCCGAGCGCGCGGGCCTGGCGGCCGGCGGCCTGGACCTCGGCCGCCGCCGCTGGCGCCGCCGGTCCGCCGCCGCCGTGGTGAGCGGCGCCGCCGCGCTGGCCCTGGTCGGCACCGGCGCGTTCTACCTCTCCGGCGCCACCGGCGGCTCCCCGGTCGCCGCCCCGGCCGAGGCCGCGGCCGCCCCGGCGACGAGTGGCGCGGGCACCGCCCCCCTGACCGCGACCCCGGCCGCCACCGCGGCCGCGACGAAGGCGGCGGCGCCGGCCGCCCCCGTCACGGACAAGGAGATGCTGGCCGCCTTCCAGGCGCTGCTGCCCAAGGGCGAGGTGACGGAGGCCAAGGGCGAGGGCACCGAGAAGAGCACGACCCCGTACGCCCAGCTGGTCTTCGACGACGGCCAGGGCAAGTCCCTGATGAGCGTCTCGGTCCAGAGGTTCTACAAGGGCCAGGAGCAGCAGCGCACCTGCCCGACGGACCTCAGGCTCGCCAACCTGGACTCCTGCAGCGTCACCACGCTGCCGGACGGCTCCACGCTCATGCTCTCCCAGGGCTACGAGTACCCGGACCACCGCGCCACGACCAAGGAGTGGTGGGCGACGGTGAGCCGCCCGGACGGCGGCCAGGTCTCCTTCAACGAGTGGAACGCGGCGCAGGAGAAGGGCGTGCCCGACAGCCGCCCCAACCCGCCGATCACCCTGGAGCAGGCCAAGGCGATCGTCACCGACAAGGTCTGGGACAGGGCCGTCGCGGCGGTCCGCTACAACGGCATCGACCCGGCGGTCGAAGATCCGGGCGTCACGCCGGACGAGAAGCAGGCGATCCTGGCCGGGCTGCTGCCCGCCGGCTTCGCGGTCCAGAGCCGCACCACCCACCTCGTCACGGACATGTACCAGCTGACCGGTCCGGACGGGGCCAAGGGCTCGATCTCCGTCCGGCTCGCGAACTGGTCGCGCCCGTTCGACGACCCGCAGACCCAACAGTCGATGGACCGGGGCCGCGCCTCGCAGCTCAAGGACGCCACCGTCCTGCCCGACGGCACCAAGGTCGTCGTGAACGAGCCCGGCAGCGGGTCCAACCCGAAGTTCCCCTACACACGGGCCGCGGAGCTGCACCCGGACGGGACGTACATCGAGGTCGACGCCACCGAGGGCAAGGACCTGCTCACCCTCGACCAGCTGAAGGCGATCGCGGCGAGCCCGAAGTGGCAGGTCAGGAAGTAGGGACCCGACGACACGGCGGTGCCCCGGGCGAGGGGGAAGCCCGGGGCACCGCGCGGTGGGGGAGGGGTGGGGGTCAGGCCTGCTGCTGGTCCTCGGGGAGGCTGATCACCCAGCGGGAGTCCTGCCGGGGGCGCAGGTAGAACAGCCAGTAGAGGGTCGCGGCGGCGGTGATGCCGCCGGTCCAGAGCAGGGGCTCGGTGTCCAGCTGGGTCATGACGTAGACCAGGACGGCGATCAGGACCACCGGGACGCCCGGCCACAGCGGCATCCGCCAGGCGGCGGCGTGCTTGTGGTGGCCGCGGCGGGAGAGCAGCGCGGCGACCGCGACCAGCAGGTACATCGCGGTGACGGCGACGCCGGTGATGTTGCTGAGCAGCTGGCCCTTGACGAAGCAGAGCGCGGCGCCCGGCAGGCCGACGGCCAGGGTGGCGATCCACGGGGAGCCGAAGCGCCCGAGGGTGCCGAAGGCCTTGTTGACCGGCCCGGGCCAGGCCTTGTCGCGGGCGGAGGCGAACAGCACGCGGGAGTTCTGGATGACCATGACGATGCCGGCGTTGATGATGGCCAGCGCGATGCAGAGGCTGATGAAGGTGCCGACCGCCGAGTTGCTCCAGGCGGTGACCATGCCCGAGATGTCGCCGGCGGCCAGGGTCTGCAGGTCGGGGGCGCCCATGGTGATGGCGGCGACCGGGATCAGGATGATGGCGCTGGAGAGGCCGAGCGTCCAGAGCACGGTGCGCGAGACGGTGCGGCGGGGGTTCTCCAGCTCCTCGGAGAGGTAGACGGCGGTGGAGAAGCCCTGGGTGACGAAGAGGGCGATGCCGAGCGCGCCGATGATGGCGCCGATGCCGACGGTGGTGGTGGCGCCGTTGTCCCCGGCGACCACGCCGTGCAGCAGGCTCGGGTGGTCCGGGTTGGTGTGGGCGAAGCCGAGCACCGACACGACGCCGGCCGCGACGACCTCCAGCACCAGGAAGACGCCGGTGATCCAGGCGTTGGCGCGCAGGTCCAGCAGGCCGGCCAGGGTGGCGGCCAGCATGACCGCGGCGCCCGCGATGGGCTTGTCGACGTGCAGGACGGGCGCCAGGTAGTCGGCGGTGCCGAGCGCGATGACCGAGGGGACGATCATCACCACGATCAGCGACTGGATGAAGACCAGCCAGCCGGCCAGCCGTCCGGCCAGCGTGCCGACCATCGCGTACTCGCCGCCGGCGCTGGGGATCAGCGTGCCGAGCTCGGAGTAGCAGAACGCGACGGCGACGCAGAGCACCGAGCCGATCGCGATGGTGAGGGCGGTGGCGCTGCCGATGCTGGAGAACAGCTCCGGCACGATCACGAAGAGCGTGGAGGCCGGGGTGACGCAGGACAGCGTGAGCAGCGTGCCGCCCACGACGCCGATGGAGCGCTTGAGCTGCTGGGGGGCGACTGTCTCGTGCGTAGTGGGGGCTACGTCGAGTGGCTGGCGAAGCGTGTCGGTCATGTGGCTTCCGATCGGCTCTGTGCGGTCCTGGGATGGGAGCGGTATCGCCTCCGCTGGCTGGTTGCTCGGGTCTTGGTCCGGTCGCTCCCGGGCCGCAATGGAACCTTGGGCGTAATGATTGCGTCAACGCCGGAACTGCTTCGGAATCCGTTGCGCGGAAGGGCATAAACATGCGATCCGATGATCACGTACGGTCATTGCGAGGATTGTCCGAGTTGTTACCTCTGCTGCATTGCACTTGAATCCAAGGTAAACAGGATGTTGAAAGCATCCTTTCGAAGGCTGCACTCCGATCCGATGCCGGTACGGCCAGGCGCCCCGAAGCGGCCCCGCAAGCCCCGCGCGGGGTGCGGGAACCGCAGCCCCGCGCCGGAAAGATCTAGGTAACGTTTCAACACCTGGGACGCCGGGGTGCGCCGAGGGGCCGGACCCGAGCGGGCCCGACCCCTTTGGTCACCGTCCGTCACTACTCGGCGGGCAGCCACCCCGTCTGGACCAGCTGTCCGCCGGTCGCCCGCCGCGACACGTACAGCCCGCGGCCCGGCGGCAGCGCCTGCGGCTTGACCGTCCCCAGCAGCGCCCCCTCGTCCCGGTTGCCGGAGAGGACCACGCCCTGCCCGCCGAGCTCGCGCATCCGCTGGAGCACCGGCTCGTACAGTGACCGGCCCGCGCCGCCCGCGCTGCGCGCCACGATCACCCGCAGCCCGATGTCCCGGGCGAACGGCAGGAACTCGGCCAGCGGCGTCAGCGGGTTGCCCGAGCCCGTCGCGACGAGGTCGTAGTCGTCGACGATCACGAACATGTCCTTGCCGCGGTACCAGCTGCGGTCGCGCAGCTGCTCGGCGGTGACGTCCGGCCCCGGCAGGCGGCGCGAGCAGGCGCCGCGCAGCATGTCGACGACCTTCGTCAGCGCGGGCTGCGTCGCCGCGTACTCCACCTGGTACTCGCGGGGGACGGCCCCCAGCAGCGCGCGCCGGTAGTCGGCGACGACGATGCCGGCCTGTTCCGCCGTGTACCGCTCGGTGATCTGCTTGACCAGCATCCGCAGCAGCGCGGACTTCCCGGACCGGGTGTCGCCGAACACGATGAACAGCGGGTCCGTCTCGAAGTCGACGAAGACCGGCGCCAGTTCCGCCTCGTCCACGCCGAAGGCCACCCCGCGCTCGGGGTGCTCGAAGCCCTTCGGCAGTCCGTACCCGTCGAGGACGGCCGGCAGCATCCGCACCCGCGGCGCGTGCGGGCCGGTCCAGGCGCCGGCGACGGCGGCGACGAGTGCGGCCACGCCGTCCTGGAGGTCGTCCACCGCGGACGAGCCGTCGATCCGGGGCAGTCCGGCCAGGAAGTGCAGCCGCTCCGGGGTGACGCCGCGCCCGGCGAGCGCCGGGACGTTCTGCGCGGTCCGGCGGTCCACCTCCGACTCCATCGGGTCGCCCAGCTTGAGCTCGGTGCGGTTCTGCAGCAGGTCCTTGAGCGCCGGGCGCACCTCCGCGTAGCGGGCCGCCGTGATGACGAGGTGCACGCCGTAGCCGAGGCCGCGCTGGGCGATGTCGGCGATCACCGGCTCCAGCGCCTCGAACTCCTGCTTGAAGGTGTTCCAGCCGTCGATCACGAGGAACACGTCGCCGAAGGGCTCGTCCGGGAGCCGCCCGGCCGCCCGGCGGGCCCGGTAGGCCGCGATGGTGTCGATCCCGGCGGCCCGGAACAGCTCCTCGCGCCGGTTCAGCACGCCGTGCACCTCGGAGACCGTCCGGCGCACCTCGTCGACGTCGAGCCGCCCGGCCACCCCGCCGACGTGCGGCAGCCCGGCCAGTGCGCGGAAGCCGCCCGCGCCGAGGTCCAGCAGGTAGAACTGCACCTCCAGCGGGGTGTGGGTGAGCGCGAACGCGGCCACCGCGGTGCGCACGACCGTCGACTTGCCCGAGAGCGGGCCGCCGACCACCAGGCCGTGCCCGGCCGCCCCGGCGAAGTCGAGCTCCAGGACGTCCGTCCGCTGCTCGCGCGGCCGGTCGACCACGCCGATCGGCACCCGCAGCCGGCCCGCCGGGTACCCGGGCGCGCCCAGCCCGCGCTCCGGCACGGCCTGCAGCGGCGGCAGCAGCCGGTCGAGGCCCGGCGCCGCGCCCAGCGGCGGCAGCCACACCTGGTGCGCGGCCGGGCCCTGGCCGGCCATCCGCCGCACGAAGACGTCGAGCACGGTGTCGGCCAGGGCGTCGTCCTGCTCCGGGGCCCGCGCCTCCTCCTGCCCGGCGGGCTCCGGCAGCTCCACCTCGGCCGCGGTGAACAGGACCGGCCGCGTGCCGGCCCGCTGCTCGCCGGCCGCGTGCTGCTGCCCCGGCGCCCGGTAGGGGCCCGAGACGTACGCGGCCTTGAACCGTTCCATCGCGTCCTCGCCGAACTTGAGGTAGCCGACGCCCGGCACCGGCGGCAGGTGGTAGGCGTCCGGCGCACCGATCGCCGCCCGCGACTCGGCCGCGGAGAAGGTCCGCAGACCGATCCGGTAGGAGAGGTAGGTGTCCAGGCCGCGCAGCTTGCCCTCCTCCAGACGCTGCGAGGCCAGCAGCAGGTGCACCCCCAGCGAGCGGCCGATCCGGCCGATCTGGATGAACATCTCGATGAAGTCCGGCTTGGCGGTGAGGAGTTCGGAGAACTCGTCGATGATCAGCACCAGCGAGGGCAGCGGGTCCAGGGCCGCCCCGGCCGCGCGCGCCCGCTCGTACTCGTGGATGTTGACGTAGTTGCCGGCCCGGTGCAGCAGCTCCTGGCGGCGGTGCAGCTCGCCCTCGATCGCGTCCCGCATGCGGTCGACCAGGGTGAGCTCGCCCTCCAGGTTGGTGATGACGGCCGAGGTGTGCGGCAGCTCGGCCATGCCGGCGAACGTCGCGCCGCCCTTGAAGTCGGCGAGGACGAAGTTCAGCTCCTCCGAGGAGTGCGTCATCGCGAGCGCCAGCACCAGCGTGCGCAGCAGCTCCGACTTGCCCGACCCCGTCGCGCCGACGCACAGGCCGTGCGGGCCCATGCCCTCCAGCGCGGCCTCCTTGATGTCCAGGAACACGTGCTCGCCGCCCGCGCCGACGCCGATCGGCACCCGCATCCGCTCGTGCCGGCCGCGCGGGCGCCAGCCCCGGGAGACGTCGAAGGAGCCCGGGTCGCCGGAGTTCATCAGGTCGGTGAAGTCGAGGTCGGACAGCAGCGGCTCCTCGTCGCCGCCGGCCGGCATCCGGTACGGCGCCAACTGCCGCGCCAGCGCCTCGGACTGCCGGGCCGAGAGCAGGTCGGGCGTGCCGGTGTAGGCGGCCCCGGAGGCCGAGCGCAGCTCGATGGCGGTGGGGCGGACGGTCGCCATCAGGTGCCCGCTCGGCTCGTCGAGCTCGCCCGGGACGACCTCGATGACGGTCACCCCCTGCACGCCCTCCGGGCTCGCGAGGAGCGAGTCGTGCGGCACGCCGGCGCCGTCCATCACGACGACGACGTGCGGCTGGTCCGGCGGGGCGGCGGCGTCCCGGACGAACCGCTGGCGCCCGGCGAGCTCGTCCTGGAGCAGCAGCTCCAGCTCGCCGAGCCCGGTGGCGGTCAGCCGGCGCGAGCCGGCGCCGTCGGTCTCCTTGCGGTGCTGGTTGTGCGGGAGCCACTTCGTCCACTCCCACTCCCCGGCCGCGCCGGGCGCCGCGGCGACCGCCACCAGCAGGTCCTCCGGCGAGTGCAGGGTGGTCAGCTGGGCGATCATCGCCCGCACGCTGCCGTACACCGAGTCCGGGTCGCCGCACACCGTGACGTGGTAGAAGGCGCGCAGCGACACCGCGAGCGGGAGGTCCTGGAGCGTGCCGTGCGCGTTCAGGAAGGACTTCATGGCCGCCGCCGACAGCGGCTCCAGCTCGTCCGCCGGCGCGGTCCGCGGTGCCACCAGGGGAGTGGACAGCTGCACCGGCCCGAGGCCGACCCGGATCTGCGCGAAGTCCGCGTCCCCCGAGCGGCGTTCCCACAGCCGGCGCCCGCCCGCGACGACCGCCCACAGCTGGTCCGGCGCCGGGTTGAGGAACAGCAGCGCGCCGCGCTGGCGCTCGGCGGTGCGGCGCACCGCGCGCCGCGTCTGCTGGAGGTACTTGAGGTAGTCGCGCCGGGCGTCGGACGTCGCGGTGGAACCGCCCCGGCGGGCCCGGACGATCTGCGCGAGCACCATGCCGACCGTCGAGGCGATCATCAGCCCGCCCATGATCCGCATCGGCCCCTGGGAGCCCGGCGCGAAGAAGAACACCGCCGAGCCGCCCATGCCCAGCATCGGCAGGACGCTCGACACCCAGTCCTCGCCGCCCTGGCGCGGCAGTTCGGGCGGAGCGACCAGCTCCACCGGCTCGTCGGGCACCGGGGGCGGATAAGCCCTGGCCGCACGCCGCACCATGATCACACCCATGTGCCCCCCCACCCCTAGGCGCCGGTACACCGGAGGCGGCCGCCCGGCACGTCCGCCGGACACGGCGGCAGGGCGCCCGACGGTACCGGTCGCACCCGTACTCTCGGCACGGGTAGGGTAGCGCCGCGTCAACTCGCGTGTACGCCGGGTAGGTTCGCCCCGGCGCCGGGGCAGGGGGGAACGTCCAGTGCGTGGAACGACCGAGGTGATCGCATGAGCGAGCCCCGCGAGCTCATCAGGAGCAGGTGCACGTGGGTGAATGCCCCTGCCGAGCGAAGCGAGGCGGGTGCGTGAACGCCGTAGCGACGGGTTTCGCCCGGGTCACCGTCGTCACCCCGGACCGCCGGATCGACGTCGCCCTGCCGGAGGACCTCCCCCTCGCCGACCTCTACCCCGACGTCCTGCGCCTGGCCCGCGCCACCCAGCCCGACGGCGTCCCCACCGGCTTCCACCTGGTCCGCCGGGACGGCACCGTCCTCGACGGCGGCCTGTCGCTGGCCGCCCAGCAGGTCCGCGACGGCGACCTGCTCACGCTGCGCCCGTTCGCCGAGTCCCTCCCGCCGGCCGTCTACGACGACGTCGCCGACGCCATCGCGGGCGCCGTCCCGGCCGACCACCGCTTCTGGAGCCCCGAACTCACCCGGGCCTCCGGCCTCACCGGCGCCACCGTCCTGCTTGCGCTGCTCGGCCTCGCCCTGTGGTCCGCCGGCCCGCACCACGACGCGCACGGCCTGCCCGGCGTCCTCGCCGGCGTCACCGCCGTCGTCCTCACCGCCCTGGCCGGCGCCCGCGCCCGGGTCTACGGGGACGCCCCGGCGGCGGTCGCGCTCGGCCTCGGCGCGCTGCCGCACGCCCTGATCGCCGGGACCGGCCTGCTCGCCGCCGCCCGGCCCGGGGACGGCCCCGGCCGGCTGCACTTCCTGGCCGGCTGCGTCGCCGTCCTCGTCACCGCCGTCATGCTGGCCGCGCTGCTCCCCGAACGCGACGCGGTGTTCGTCGCCGCCGCCCTCGCCGCCGCCGCGGGCGCCCTCGCCGCCTTCGCCGCCGTGCTGCTGCCCGGCACCCCGGCCCACCGCATCGCCGCCGTCACCGGCGTGGCCGCCGTCGCCGCCATCGGCTTCCTGCCCGGCCTCGCCGCCCGCTCCGCCCGCCTGCCCGTCGGCTACGCCGCCCCCGGCCAGGCCCGCGGCGGCGAGGCGGACGACGAGGACCGGGCCGAGACCGTCCGGTACGAGCGCATCGCGCAGCAGGCCCGGCGCGGCCACGAGGTCCTCGTCGGCCTGGTCGGCGGCTGCGCCGCGGTCGTCGCCGGCGCCTGCGCGCTGCTCGGCTTCACCGACGCGGCCTTCCCCGAACTGCTCGCGCTCGCGCTCGGCCTCGCCGTCCTGCTCCGCGCCCGGCTGTTCCGCTACACCGCCCAGGTCCTCGCGCTCACCTCGGCCGGCCTGCTCGGCCTCGCCCTGCTGATCGCGGGCCTGTCGCTGCACGCCCGGCAGTTCGCCGAGGGCGCCGCCCCCGCCGACGCCGACCTGCGCACCGTCTGGCTGACCGCCGCCGTCGCCCTCGGCGCCGCCGTGCTCACCGCGACCGCGCTCGTCGTGCCCCGGCTCGGCGTCTCCCCCTTCTGGGGGCGCGTCCTCGACCTCGTCGACGGCCTCGCCCTGCTCTCCCTCGTCCCGCTCGCGCTCGCCGTCCTCGACGTCTACCGCCTGGTGCGCGGGGCCACCGGCTGACCCGCCCCGGCCCCGCCGGCCGCCCGCGTGGGCGGCGCTGGTACGCTTGGCCTTCGAGCGCAGCCGTGTGTCCGCCCCCAGGGTGCGGAGGAAGCGGCCGGCGCCCGCGTTACGACACCGAGTTCTCGATGAGTCCTGTGCCGTAGACCAGGACCGCTCGGTTCACCTCGTTAAGGAGTTGCAGTGGCTCTCGCCTCTGACATCAAGAAGCAGATCATCGCCGAGTTCGGCCAGAAGGAGGGCGACACCGGCTCCCCCGAGGTTCAGGTGGCCATGCTCTCCCGCCGCATCTCGGACCTGACCGAGCACCTCAAGACCCACAAGCACGACCACCACTCGCGCCGTGGCCTGCTCATCCTGGTCGGCCAGCGCCGCCGCCTGCTGCAGTACCTGGCCAAGAAGGACATCGAGCGCTTCCGTACGCTCGTCGACCGCCTGGGCATCCGTCGCGGTGCCGCCGGCGGCGCCCGCTAAGACCGCCGCTCGGGGCGGCTCCCCACACCGGGGAGCCGCCCCTCGCGCGTATGCCGCGGTCGTTCGGCCGCGGCGCCCGGACATAACAACTCGCGCGCACCTCCCCAGGTGGCCGAGGATTGCACCGTAGGGTTGTGGGCATGCCGGGTGATGGCGCACGAGACGCCATCCAGGCAGAAGGACCCCAACCCCCCCCGCGGGCCGAAGGCTTCAAACGGAAGCCGCCCGCATCCGAGAGAGCGTCCAGACGCGGACCGCCCGCGCGGCCCGGCAGCCGTGAGGCGCCGGTCCTCGGTAGTGGCCCCCGGAAGCCCCGCAGTCGAGCGGGACCCGCCGGAGGCTTCGATCGAAGACCGGCCCGACTGCCGCCCCTCCTGACAGGAGGGCACAGGGCCCACCGGCAGGCAGGACGCGGGGACGCTCTCCCGGAGACGTACGAAAGAGGAGATCTTCCAGGTGGAAGAGAACGTGTTCTACGCCGAGGCCGTCATCGACAACGGCTCCTTCGGCACCCGTACCATCCGCTTCGAGACCGGCCGCCTGGCCCGTCAGGCCGCCGGCTCCGCCGTGGCCTACCTGGACGACGACACCATGGTGCTGTCGGCCACCAGCGCGTCCAAGCAGCCGAAGGAGCACTTCGACTTCTTCCCGCTGACCGTGGACGTCGAGGAGCGGATGTACGCCGCGGGCCGCATCCCCGGCTCGTTCTTCCGTCGCGAGGGCCGGCCCTCCGAGGACGCGATCCTCACCTGCCGCCTGATCGACCGCCCGCTGCGCCCGTCCTTCGTCAAGGGCCTGCGCAACGAGGTCCAGGTCGTCGTCACCGTGATGGCGCTCAACCCCGACCACCTGTACGACGTGGTCGCGATCAACGCCGCCTCCGCCTCCACCCAGCTGGCCGGCCTGCCGTTCTCCGGCCCCATCGGCGGCGTGCGCGTCGCGCTGATCAACGGCCAGTGGGTGGCCTTCCCGACCCACAGCGAGCTGGAGTCGGCCGTCTTCGACATGGTCGTCGCCGGTCGCGTCCTGCCGGACGGCGACGTCGCGATCATGATGGTCGAGGCCGAGGCCACCGACAAGACCATCAAGCTGGTCGAGGGCGGCGCCGAGGCCCCGACCGAGGAGGTCGTCGCCTCCGGTCTGGACGCCGCCAAGCCGTTCATCAAGGTCCTGTGCGCCGCCCAGGCCCAGCTGGCCGCCCAGGCCGCCAAGCCCACCGGCGAGTTCCCGGTCTTCCTGGACTACCAGGACGACGTCCTCGCCGCGCTGACCGCCGCCGTCAAGGACGAGCTGGCCCAGGCCCTCACCATCGCGGGCAAGCAGGAGCGCAACAACGAGCTCGACCGCGTCAAGGCGCTCGCCGCCGAGAAGCTGCTCCCCGAGTTCGAGGGCCGCGAGAAGGAGATCAGCGCCGCCTACAACGCGCTGACCAAGAAGATCGTCCGCGAGCGCGTCATCAAGGACAAGGTCCGCATCGACGGCCGCGGCGTCACCGACATCCGTACCCTGGCCGCCGAGGTCGAGGCCATCCCGCGCGTCCACGGCTCCGCCCTGTTCGAGCGCGGCGAGACCCAGATCCTGGGCGTCACCACGCTGAACATGCTCCGCATGGAGCAGCAGCTCGACACGCTCTCCCCGGAGACGCGTCGCCGCTACATGCACAACTACAACTTCCCGCCGTACTCGGTCGGCGAGACCGGCCGCGTGGGCTCGCCCAAGCGCCGCGAGATCGGCCACGGCGCCCTGGCCGAGCGGGCCATCCTGCCGGTGCTCCCCACCCGCGAGGAGTTCCCGTACGCCATCCGCCAGGTCTCCGAGGCGCTCGGCTCCAACGGCTCCACCTCGATGGGGTCGGTCTGCGCCTCCACCATGTCGCTGCTGAACGCCGGTGTGCCGCTGAAGGCCGCCGTCGCCGGCATCGCCATGGGCCTGATCTCCCAGGAGATCGACGGTGAGACCCACTACGTCGCGCTGACCGACATCCTCGGTGCCGAGGACGCGTACGGCGACATGGACTTCAAGGTCGCCGGTACCCGCAACTTCATCACCGCCCTCCAGCTCGACACCAAGCTGAACGGCATCCCGGCGTCGGTCCTGGCCGCCGCCCTGAAGCAGGCCCGCGACGCCCGCCTGCACATCCTCGACGTGATGAACGAGGCCATCGACTCCCCGGACGAGATGTCCCCGAACGCGCCGCGCATCATCACCATCAAGATCCCGGTGGACAAGATCGGCGAGGTCATCGGCCCCAAGGGCAAGATGATCAACCAGATCCAGGAGGACACCGGCGCCGAGATCACGATCGAGGACGACGGCACCATCTACATCGGTGCCGCCGACGGCCCGGCCGCCGAGGCCGCCCGCACCACGATCAACCAGATCGCCAACCCGACCATGCCGGAGGTCGGCGAGCGCTACCTGGGCACCGTGGTCAAGACCACGACCTTCGGTGCGTTCGTGTCGCTCATGCCGGGCAAGGACGGCCTGCTGCACATCTCGCAGATCCGCAAGCTCGCCGGTGGCAAGCGCGTGGAGAACGTCGAGGACGTGCTCGGCGTCGGCGCCAAGGTGCAGGTCGAGATCGCCGAGATCGACCCGCGCGGCAAGCTCTCCCTGATCCCGGTCATCGAGGGCGAGGAGGCCGGCGAGGCCGCTTCCGAGTGAAGCGCCGCTAGCTGACCCCTTGCGGCCCGTACGCCTCCCGGCGTGCGGGCCGCACCCTGTTGTCCCCCGCGTTCGTACGCGTGTCCTCAGAACGCGCGTTTCCTCTGGAGGTACCCCCCGTGGCCCAGGCCCCGGCCGCGAAGCAGCGCCCCGGCACCACCCGGACCCTGCTCAAGGGCGCCGACGGCGCCGGCACCGTGCGCCGCACCGTGCTCCCCGGCGGCCTGCGGGTCGTCACCGAGACCCTGCCGACGGTGCGCTCCGCCACCTTCGGCATCTGGGTCGGCGTCGGCTCGCGGGACGAGACCCCGCAGCTCAACGGCGCCACCCACTACCTGGAGCACCTGCTCTTCAAGGGCACCGAGCGGCGCAGCGCGCTGGACATCTCGGCCGCCCTGGACGCGGTCGGCGGCGAGATGAACGCCTTCACCGCGAAGGAGAACACCTGCTACTACGCCCGGGTCCTCGACACCGACCTGCCGCTCGCCATCGACGTGGTCTGCGACATGCTCACCGGCTCGCTCATCCGCGCCGAGGACGTCGAGGCCGAGCGCGGCGTCATCCTCGAAGAGATGGCGATGGCCGAGGACGACCCGGGCGACGTCGTCCACGACCTGTTCGCCAAGGTGATCTTCGGCAGCGGCCCGCTCGGCCGCCCGATCCTCGGCACCCAGGAGACGATCAGGACGCTCACCCGGGACCAGGTCGCCGGCTTCTACCGCCGCCGCTACCGGCCCGAGAACCTCGTCGTCGCCGCGGCCGGCAACCTCGACCACCGCAAGGTGGTCAAGCAGGTCGAGGAGGCCTTCGCGCCGGTGCTCGCGGCCTCCGCCGCCGCTCCCGCCGAGGCCCGGCGCGGCGTCAAGGCGCTGCGCACGGCCGGCCGGGTCGAGGTGCTCAACCGCTCCACCGAGCAGGCCCACCTGGTGCTGGGCGTGCCCGGGGTGCCGCGGCACGACGAGCGCCGCTGGGCGATGGGCGTGCTCAACGCGGCCCTGGGCGGGGGGATGAGCTCCCGGCTGTTCCAGGAGGTCCGGGAGAAGCGCGGGCTCGCGTACTCGGTGTACTCCTACTCCTCGTCCTACGCGGACAGCGGCCTGTTCGGCATCTACGCCGGCTGCCAGCCCAAGCGGGTCGAGGAGGTGCTGCGGATCTGCCGCGCCGAGCTGGCCAAGGTGGTCGCCGAGGGCATCACCGAGGAGGAGCTGCAGCGCGCGATCGGCCAGATCTCCGGCTCCACCGTGCTCGGCATGGAGGACACCGGCTCGCTGATGAACCGGATCGGCAAGGCCGAGCTCAGCTACGGCCACCACCTGTCGGTGGACGACATGCTGGCGCGGATCGCCGCGGTGACCCTGGACGACGTCCAGGCCGTCGCCCGTGATGTGCTGGGCGCGTACCGGCCGTCGCTGGCGCTGATCGGCCCGGTCAACGACAAGCGGGCCGCCAAGCTCGCCGATCTGCTGGTCTGAGACCGGCTGGTGTGAGAGGAACTTCGCTATGACGCTGCGTGTCGCCGTGATCGGCGCCAAGGGCCGGATCGGCTCCGAGGCCGTCAAGGCCGTCGAGGCCGCGCCGGACCTGGAGCTGGTGGCCGCGCTCGGGCGCGACTCCGAGCTGGAGGAGCTGACCGGGGCGAGAGCCCAGGTGGCGGTCGAACTGACCCACCCCGACTCGGTGATGGGCAACCTCGACTTCTGCCTGCACCACGGCATCCACGTGGTCACCGGCACCACCGGCTGGACCGAGGAGCGCCTCGCCACCGTCCGCGGCTGGCTGGCCGAGGCCCCGGAGCTCGGCCTGCTGATCGCGCCGAACTTCTCCATCGGCGCGATCCTCGGCATGAAGTTCGCCCAGACGGCGGCCCGCTACTTCGAGTCCGTCGAGGTCGTCGAGCTGCACCACGACCGCAAGGCCGACGCGCCCAGCGGCACCGCGACCCGCACCGCCCAGCTGATCGCCGCCGCCCGCGCCGAGGCCGGCCGCCCGCCGCAGCAGGACCCCACCACCCACAGCCTGCCCGGCGCGCGCGGCGCCGACGTCGACGGGGTGCCGGTGCACGCCGTCCGGCTGCGCGGCCTGCTCGCCCACCAGCAGGTGATGTTCGGCGACACCGGCGAGACGCTCACCATCCGGCACGACTCGCTGCACCACAGCAGCTTCATGCCGGGCATCCTGCTGGGCGCCCGCCAGGTGGCCGACCACCCGGGGCTGACCTTCGGCCTCGAACACTTCCTGGACCTGTGACCGTGCCGACCCCCGGGAGTGTGCGATGACCTCGCGTACCGGCTTCTTCGTCCTCGCCGGCGTGCTGCTGCTGGTCGCGCTGATCTGCATCGGCGAGGGCGTCCAGCTGGTCGCCACCGGCAAGCCGCTCGGCATCGGCATCGGGCTGTGCGCCTTCGTCATCCCGGTGATCGGCGTCTGGTTCCTGCGCCAGACCGTCCGCTTCGGCCGGGACAGCGAGCGGCTCGCCCGCGAGCTGGAGGCCGAGGGCGGCCTGCCGGTGGACGAGCTGGAGCGCACCAAGGGCGGCCGGATCGACCGCGCCTCGGCCGACGCGGTGTTCGCCCGCCGCCAGGCCGAGGCCGAGGCCGCGCCGGGCGACTGGCGGGTCTGGTTCCGGCTGGCGGTGGCGTACGCCGACGCCGGGGACACCCCGCGCGCCCGCAAGACCATGCAGCACGCCATCCGGCTGCACCACCAGCAGGACCGGCACGACAGCACCGAACCCGCGAGGAGCAACGCGTGAGCGACGAAACGACGGCCCCCCGGTTCCGCAGCGACGTCACGGTGGAGCTGGTCCGCAGCGCCGCCGCCGACTCGGACGTCATCTGGGCGGCCCGCGTCTCGACCGCGGGGGAGCAGTCCCTGGAGGCGCTCCAGCAGGACCCGGAGAAGTCGAAGGGCCTGATCAACTTCCTGATGCGCGACCGGCACGGCACGCCGTTCGAGCACAACTCGATGACCTTCTTCATCAGCGCGCCGATCTTCGTCTTCCGCGAGTTCCACCGCCACCGCAGCGGCTGGTCCTACAACGAGGAGTCCGGCCGCTACCGCGAGCTGGAGCCGGTCTTCTACGTCCCCGCCGAGGAGCGCAAGCTCGTCCAGCAGGGCCGCCCCGGCCGCTACGAGTTCGTCGAGGGCACCCCGGAGCAGCACAAGACCGTCACCGAGTCGATGGAGGCGGCCTACCGCGAGGCCTACGACCGCTACCAGGAGATGCTGGCGGCCGGCGTGGCCCGCGAGGTGGCCCGCGCGGTGCTGCCGGTCGGCCTGTTCTCCTCGATGTACGCGACCTGCAACTCCCGTTCGCTGATGCACTTCCTGTCGCTGCGCACCAAGCGGGAGAACTCGGCCGTGCCGTCCTTCCCGCAGCGCGAGATCGAGATGGTCGCCGAGCGGATGGAGGCGCAGTGGGCGCAGCTCATGCCGCTCACCCATGCGGCCTTCGAGAAGCACGGCCGGGTCGCGCCCTGACCTGCGGCGATGAGCATATGGGCAGAGTGTCGGGCATGTCTGGATTGCGGCTTTTCTGGCCGCTCCCTACATTCGTGAACACGGATTCCGGTGCTGCCTGAACCCCCGAGCACGCAGCACCGGAATCCCATGTCACCGCCGTGTCGCCGCCCGTTCCGGCCGCCCAGCGCCGCCGGACACCTGTCCGAACCCTGGACCGGTGTGGTAGCCGCCCCACCGCCTACGAGTAGCTTTGGACGCATGGCTCCGACCTCCACCCCCCAGACGCCGTTCGGCCGGGTCCTGACCGCGATGGTCACCCCGTTCACCGCCGACGGCGGACTCGACCTCGACGGCGCCCAGCGCCTCGCCACGCACCTCGTCGACTCCGGCAACGACGGCCTCGTCGTCAACGGCACCACCGGTGAGTCCCCGACCACCAGCGACGCCGAGAAGGCCCAGCTCGTCCGTGCCGTGGTCGAGGCGGTGGGGGACCGCGCCCACGTCGTCGCCGGCGTCGGCACCAACGACACCCACCACAGCGCCGAACTGGCCCGTCAGGCCGAGTCGGCCGGAGCGCACGGCCTGCTCGTCGTCACGCCGTACTACAGCAAGCCCCCGCAGGAGGGCCTGTACCGGCACGCCGTGCACATCGCCGATGCCACCGGGCTGCCGGTCATGCTGTACGACATCCCGGGCCGCAGCGGGGTGGCCCTGGGCCACGAGACGCTGGTGCGCCTCGGCGAGCACCCGCGGATCGTCGCCAACAAGGACGCCAAGGGCGATCTCGGCGCCGCCGCCTGGGCCATCGCCCGCTCGGACCTCGCCTGGTACTCCGGCGACGACATCCTCAACCTGCCGCTGCTGTCGGTCGGCGCCGCCGGCGTGGTGAGCGTCGTCGGGCACGTGGTGTCCGGCGAACTGCGTGCGATGATCGACGCGTACCTGACCGGCGATGTGGCCAAGGCCACGGCGATCCACCAGGGTCTGCTCCCGGTCTTCAGCGGTATGTTCCGCACCCAGGGTGTCATCCTCACCAAGGCCGCGCTGGGCCTCCAGGGCCTGCCCGCCGGCCCGCTGCGGCTGCCGCTGATCGGCGCGACGCCCGAGGAGATCGCGCAATTGAAGAAGGATCTCGCCGCAGGCGGGGTACACCTGTAGCAGACAAAGACGTGCGCGCCCCGGCTCGCCGGACCCTCACGGGACCGCCGCTGGACCGGACCGAAGGCGCGAGAGCACAGACCCAGTAGGAACACACGACACTGAGTACGCACGCCATATGTCTCCGGGGGAGGACCCCGGGCATATGGCGTGCGTCGTGAGGAGAGTCTTTTGAGTCACCCGCACCCCGAACTCGGCGCGCCGCCCGCCCTGAAGGAGGGCGCCCTCCGTATCACTCCGCTCGGCGGCCTCGGCGAGATCGGCCGCAACATGACGGTCCTCGAATTCGGGGATCGCATCCTGATCGTCGACTGCGGCGTCCTCTTCCCCGAGGACGAGCAGCCCGGCGTGGACCTGATCCTCCCGGACTTCAGCTACATCCGGGACCGGCTCGACAAGGTCGACGGCATCGTCCTCACCCACGGGCACGAGGACCACATCGGCGCCGTCCCCTTCCTGCTCCGGGAGAACCCGGACATCCCGCTGATCGGCTCCAAGCTCACCCTCGCCCTGATCGAGGCCAAGCTCGCCGAGCACCGCATCCGGCCGTACGTGCTGGAGGTCAAGGAGGGCGAGCGCGAGCGCATCGGCCCCTTCGACTGCGAGTTCATCGCCGTCAACCACTCCATCCCGGACGCCCTCGCGGTGGCCGTGCGCACCCCGGCCGGCATGGTCGTCGCCACCGGCGACTTCAAGATGGACCAGCTGCCGCTCGACGGCCGCCTGACCGACCTGCCGACCTTCGCCAAGCTGGCGGAGGAGGGCATGGACCTGCTGCTGGTGGACTCCACCAACGCCGAGGTCCCCGGCTTCATCCCGCACGAGCGGGACATCTCGGCCGCCCTGCGCAACGTCTTCGCGAACGCCGACAAGCGCATCATCGTCGCCTCCTTCGCGAGCCACGTGCACCGCATCCAGCAGGTGCTGGACGCCGCGCACGAGTACAAGCGCAAGGTGGCCTTCGTCGGCCGCTCGATGGTCCGCAACATGGGCATCGCCCGCGACCTCGGGTACCTCAAGGTCCCCGGCAACATGGTCGTCGACGTCAAGCAGCTCGACGACCTGCCGGACAAGGAGGTCGTGCTGATCTGCACCGGCTCGCAGGGCGAGCCGATGGCCGCGCTGTCCCGGATGGCCAACCGCGACCACCAGATCCGCATCGTCGAGGGCGACACCGTCGTCCTGGCCTCGTCGCTCATCCCGGGCAACGAGAACGCCGTCTACCGCGTGATCAACGGTCTGACCCGCTGGGGCGCCAAGGTCGTGCACAAGGGCAACGCCAAGGTGCACGTCTCCGGCCACGCCTCGGCCGGCGAGCTGCTGTACTTCTTCAACATCTGCAAGCCGCGCAACCTGATGCCGGTCCACGGCGAGTGGCGCCACCTGCGGGCGGCCGCCGACCTGGGCATCGCCACCGGCGTGCCGCGCAACCGCGTGGTCATCGCCGAGGACGGCGTCTGCGTCGACCTGGAGAACGGCGTCGCCCGGATCGTCGGCAAGGTGCAGGCCGGGTACGTCTACGTGGACGGCGCCTCGGTCGGCGACATCACCGAGGCCTCGCTCAAGGACCGCAAGATCCTCGGCGAGGAGGGCTTCATCTCGGTCTTCGTCGCCGTCGACTCGGCCAACGGCAAGATCGTGGGCGGCCCGACCATCCAGGCCCGCGGCTCCGGCATCGAGGACAACGCGTTCGGGCCGGTCGTCGCCAAGCTCCAGGAGGCCCTGGACCGCTCGGCGAGCGACGGCGTGATCGAACCCCGCCAGGTGCAGCAGCTCGTCCGCCGCACCATCGGCAAGTGGGTGGCGGACAACTACCGCCGCCGGCCGATGATCCTGCCGGTCGTCGTCGAGGTCTGAGCCCCCTGAGGCTGGTTTGACGTGGGGCGGCCCGGTGCGTAATGTTCTCCGGGTTGCCCCACGGGACGGCCCCAAGGAAGCCCTCGAATTCGAATTCGAGAAGGACCAAGGAAAACGGCCCGAGAAACTCTGGTAGAGTTCGGGAGCGCCGAAAGGCAAAAGCCGATTGGATGAATGAAACTCCGGAAAACGGAGCGGAAAACATCTGATAAGCTGGAAACACGAAAGAACGAAGCGCCCGGAGGGCCCGCTGGAAGGCGGCT